>CADCTD010000001.1 GCA_902805545.1 uncultured Craurococcus sp.
CCGCCGCGCCGCCGGCGCCGTCCGCCCTCGTGCCGCCGGCCGAGCCGGCCCCGGCCCAACCGACCCAACAGAGCTGAGCACCCGCACCCGTGCCGCGCGACCAGGACGACCCCATCGACGACAAGCCGATGCCGCTGCTCGACCACCTGATGGAGCTGCGCACGCGGCTCCTCTGGTCGGTCGGCGCCTTCGCCATCGCCTTCGCCATCTGCTACTACTTCTCCGCGCAGATTTACGGCTTCCTCGCCCGGCCGCTGGCCGACATCCTGCAGAACCAGGGCGGCGGCGAGCGGCGGATGATCTTCACCGCGCTTTACGAGGCCTTCTTCACCTATCTGAAGGTCGCCTTCTTCGGCGCCGTGTTCTTCAGCTTCCCGATGTGGGCGACGCAGCTCTGGCTCTTCGTCGCCCCGGGCCTCTACCGCAGCGAGAAGCGGGCGATCACGCCCTTCCTCGTCGCCTCGCCCTTCCTCTTCGTCCTGGGTGCGGCGCTCGCCTACTACTTCATCTTCCCGCTCGCCTGGCACTTCTTCATCACCTTCGAGACGCCGCCCGGCGAGGGCGCGCTGCCGATCCAGCTCGAGGCCAAGGTCAGCGAATACCTCTCGCTGGTCATGCAGATGATCCTGGCCTTCGGCATCGCCTTCCAGCTCCCGGTGCTGCTGACGCTGCTGTGCCGGGTCGGCATCCTCAGCGTAGAGACGCTGAGGAAGGGCCGCCGCTACGCCATCGTCGGGATGTTCGTCTTCGCCGCCATAATCACGCCGCCCGACGTCATCAGCCAGATCGGCCTCGCCGTGCCGATGATCGGCCTCTACGAGATCTCGATCCTCGCCGCGACCTGGATGGGGCGGAAGAAGGATGGCGGGACGAAGACCTGACCAATGCATGACATCCGCGCCCTCCGCACCGACCCGGCCGGGTTCGACACCGCCATGGCGCGGCGGGGCCTCGCCCCGCTCAGTGCCGAGCTCCTCGGCCTCGACGCCGCCCGCCGCGACCAAGTGACCCGCCAGCAGGACGCGCTCACGCGCCGCAACGAGCTGGCGAAGCAGATCGGGACGCTGAAACGCAAGGGCGAGGACACCGCGGCTCTTGAGGATGAGGCGCGCGAGCTCCGCCTGTTCCTCGACGCCTTCGAGACCCAGCGCTTCGAGATCGACGACCGCCTCGCCACCCTTCCCAACATCCTCGACCCCGACGTCCCCGATGGCCGCGATGAGGCCGACAACGTCGTCCTCCACCAGCATGGCGAGCCGCCACGTCCGAACTTCGCCCCAAAGCAACATTTCGAGCTGGGCGAGGCCCTCGGCCTGATGGATTTCGCCGCCGCGACCAAGCTGGCCGGCGCCCGCTTCACCGTGCTGCGCGGGGCGCTCGCCCGGCTGGAGCGCGCCCTCGGGCAATGGATGCTGACGCTCCACGCCACCGAGCACGGCTACACCGAGACGGCGGTGCCCTATCTCGTGAACGCCGCCAGCATGTACGGCACCGGCCAGCTGCCGAAATTCGAGGAGGACCTCTTCAAGACCACGGATGGCCGCTACCTCATCCCGACCGCCGAGGTGCCGCTGACCAACCTGGTCCGCGACGAGATCGTCCCCGAGGCGGCGCTGCCCTTCCGCTACACCGCGCTCTCGCCGAGCTTCCGCTCCGAGGCCGGCAGCGCCGGGCGCGACACGCGGGGCATGCTCCGCCAGCACCAGTTCCACAAGGTGGAGATGGTCTCCATCACCCGCCCCGAGGACAGCGCCGCCGAGCATGAGCGGATGACAGGCTGCGCCGAGCGGGTGCTGACCGAGCTCGGCCTCACCTGGCGCCGGGTCGTGCTCTGCGCCGGCGACACGGGCTTCAGCGCGGCCAAGACCTATGACCTCGAGGTCTGGCTGCCGGGGCAGGGGGCGTGGCGGGAGATCTCCTCCTGCTCCAACTGCCGCGACTTCCAAGCCCGGCGGATGAATGCGCGGATGAAGCCCGCCGAGGGCAAGGGAAACATCTTCCTGCACACGCTGAACGGCAGCGGCGTCGCCGTCGGCCGCGCCCTCATCGCGGTGATGGAGACGCATCAGCAGGCGGACGGAAGCATCCTGGTGCCCGAGGTCCTGCGCCCATGGATGGGCGGGCTGGAGCGGATCGCCTGACCGGGACGGTCAGGCCGCCACGCCCATCCGCCCCGCCAGGTCCTGGATGAACTGCCAGGCCACGCGCCCCGACCGGCCGCCGCGCGTGACCGACCACTCATTCGCCTGCCGCTTCAGCTCTTCCGCCTCGATCTCCAGCCCCAGCGCCCGTGCATAGCCCTCGACCATGGCGAAGTAGGTCGGCTGGTCGCAATTGTGGAAGCCGAGCCACAGTCCGAAGCGGTCGCTGAGCGAGACCTTCTCCTCCACCGCCTCGCCCGGGTTGATGGCGGTGCTGCGCTCATTCTCGATCATGTCGCGCGACATCAGGTGACGCCGGTTGCTGGTCGCGTAGAACAGCACATTGGCAGGCCGCCCCTCGATCCCGCCGTCGAGCACGCTCTTCAGCGCCTTGTAGTCGGCATCCTCCCGCTCGAAGGAGAGGTCGTCGCAGAAGACGAGGCACCGCCGCGGCTGGGCGCGCAGGATGTTCAGCAGCGCCGGCAGGCTGCGGATGTCCTCCCGCTGGATCTCGATGAGCGCCAGGCTCCCCGCCCGCTCCGCCAGCGCTGCGGCATGGGCGGCCTTCACCAGCGAGGACTTGCCCATCCCCCGGGCGCCCCAGAGCATCACGTTGTTGGCCGGCACGCCGCGGGCGAAGCGCAGCGTGTTCTCGAGCAGGATGCCCTTCTGCCGGTCGACGCCCTGCAGCAGGCCGATCTCCACCCGCGCTACCTTGGGCACCGGGGCCAGCCGCGCCACCGGCTCCGGGTGCCAGACGAAGGCATCGGCTCCCTCCAGCGAGGGCGGCGGCGGCGGCGGCGGCGCCAGGCGCTCCAGCGCCTCGGCGATGCGGGTCAGCAGTGCGGTGTCCATGCGGTCTTCCGATACGGGGGAGGCTTGACGGGCGGGGGGCGAAAGCTAGGTTGCGCTCGCCGCATACGGCAAGCCGGCCCAACAAGGAAATTGCCCGGGATGCTGATCTCCCCCGCTTACGCCCAGGACGCCGGCGGCGCCGCCGCGCTCATCACGCAGATCGCGCCACTGCTGCTGATCTTCGGCGTTTTCTACTTCCTGCTGATCCGCCCGCAGCAGAAGAAGCAGCGCGAGCACCGCGCCCTGCTCGCCTCCCTCAAGCGCGGCGACCGCGTGCTGACCGCCGGCGGCATCATCGCCAAGGTGGTGACCGTGAAGGAGGGCGTGGACGAGGTGGAGGTGGAGATCGCCCCCAATGTCCGCGTCAGCGTGCTGCGCCAGACCATCGGCGACGTGCTGAAGCCGATCGGGGCCGAGGCCCCGGCCGCCAAGGGCTGAGCCGGGAGTGATCCCCCGCCGGGCGCTGGCGGCGCTGCTGCTGCCCGCCCCGGCGCTCGCGGCCGAGCCGGACGCCCGGCGCGCCGAGGGCGGCAGCCTGGTGCAACTCGCCGCCGAGCCGGCCGTCTCACTGCCGCTCCGCGGCGCCGCCCGCGGCCGCCAGCAATCGGTCTATGAGGGCCTGCGCCTGCCAGGGCCGCCGGTCGCGCTGGTCGCCGAACGCTGGCTGGTCGGCTGGGGCCGGGACGGGGATCGCGGCCTCTTCCTCGCCTTCGACTGGCGGGCCGAGCAGCTCTTCCTCCTGCTGCTTGTCGATGGCGGCCCGGTCCACCTTGCCCCCGGCCGCCAGGCTCCCTGGCCCGAGGCCTTGGCCGAGCCCTTCGCCCGCTTCGCCCCCGGCCTCGCCAGCCATCCCCGTTTCGTGGATTAGAGGAACAGCCGATGTCCGACCCGAAGACCCTGTTGCAGATGGCCGGCGCCCCGCTCGCCCCGCCGCCGCTCGCGGAAGCCGTGCTCGTGGTGGTCGATGCCCAGGGCGAATACCGCACCGGCAAGCTGCCGCTCGAGGGGGTCGAGCCCGCCCTCGAGCGCCTTGCCGCCCTGCTCCAGGCCGCCCGCGCCGCCGGCACGCCGATCATCCACATCGCCCACAAGGGCCGCCCCGGCAGCCTCTTCGACCGCGAGGCGGAGGGCGGCGCGATCGTCGCCGAGGCCGCGCCGCAGGGCAGCGAGACGGTGATCGAGAAGCCGCTGCCGAACGCCTTCGCCCAGACAGGCCTCGCCGAGGCGCTGGCCGCGCTTGGCCGGAAGGAGCTGGTCCTCGCCGGCTTCCAGACGCATATGTGCATCAGCAGCACCGCCCGTGCGGCGCTCGATCTCGGCTACCGGGTGACGATCGCGGCCGATGCCGCGGCGACGCGGGCCCTGCCGGACCCGATGGGCGGCCCCGCCCTCAGCGGAGCCGAGATCCACCGCATCGCGCTCGCCGAGCTGGCCGACCGCTTTGCCGTGGTGGTTCCGGTCTCGGCACTGCGCTGAGAACCCCCCGCAGCTTCGCCGCGGGAAGTGGCACGCCGCCGGGCGGGAGCCCCTTGACCATCGGGCCTCCCGCCGCAAGGCGCAGCGTCGTCGTCTGGATCAGGCCGACTGGCCGGACTTCAGCCCGCCATTCTTGAGCAGCGTCTCGACCACTTCCCAATCGACGAGCTTGTTGAGGAAGTTGTCGAGGTAGTTCGGCCGCACGTTGCGGAAGTCGAGATAATAGGCGTGCTCCCACACGTCGACGCCGAGGATGGGCGTGCCCTCGCCGGTGGCGACCGGGTTGGAGCCATTCGGCGTCTTGGTCACCTTCAGCTTGCCGTCGGCGGCGACGATCAGCCAGGCCCAGCCGGAGCCGAACTGCGTCACGCCGGCCTGCTTGAAGGCCTCCTTGAACTGGGCGAAGCCGCCAAGATCCTGGTCGATCTTCGCCGCGAGCGTCGAGGGCAGCTTGTCCCCGCCGCCCTTCGGCGACATCACCTGCCAGAACAGGATGTGGTTCCAGTGCTGGCCCGCCTGGTTGAGCACCGGCAGCCCATCGGCCCCGGCCTTGCCCGCCTCGGCGACGATGTCCTCGAGCGACTTGCCGGCGAGGCCCTTGCTCTCGATCAGCCCGTTCAGCGCGGTGACGTAGGCGTTGTGATGCTTGCCATGGTGCAGCTCGAGCGTCTCCTGGCACATGCCCTGGGCGGCGAGCGCGCTGGTGTCGTATGGCAGCGGCGGCAGGCTGAAGGCCATTGGATCTCTCCCGTTATGGTGGGGTCGGCACCCGGCAAGCCCGGGAGCTAGGGCGAGAGCTAGGCGGCGGCTTCCCGCCCGTCAAGCAAGCGGGCATGAAGCCTCCGATGCCCAGCACCCTCTCCCCCATCGGCGCCTTCGCCCGTACGCATGACCCTGACCGCTTCCTTTGCGCGCTCTTCGCGCCAGCGGAGCGGCGCGAGGCGCTCTTCACCCTGATCGCCTTCAACCATGAGCTGGCCCGCGCCCGCGAGGCCGCCCGCACGCCGATGATCGCGCTCATCCGCCTGCAATGGTGGCGCGATGCGGTGGAGGAGGCGACGACCGGCAAGCCGCCGCGCCGCCACGAGGTCGCCGGGCCGTTGCACGCGGCAATCACCGCCGGCCTGCTCGATGCGGCCGACCTGCACGCCATGGCCGATGCCCGGGAGGCCGAGGCGGAGGAGGAGGGCATCCCGACCGATGCCGCCTTCGCCACCTATCTGCGGGCGAGCGCAGGGGGCTTCGCCGTCGCTGTCGGCCGCCTGCTCGGCGCCACGGGCCCCGGCCTGGCGGCGCTGCAGGAGGCGGGCGCCGCCTTCGGCCTGGCAGGGGTTCTCCGCAGCACCGCAGCCCTGGCCAGCCAGGGCCGTTGCCTCCTGCCCGCCGAGGCCCTTGCCGCCGAGGGCCTCGCCGCTGAGGCCGTCATCGCCGATCCGGCCAGCGCCGCGCCCGTCGTCGCCACCCTCGCGGGCCGCGGCCTCGAGCGGGCCCGCAGCCTCCGCCCCCGCCTGCCGCGCGGCGCCATCGCCGCCGCCTTGCCGCTGGTGCTCGCCCGCCGCGACCTGCGCCGCCTCGCCCGGGGCCAGCCCATTCCGCCGACCCGCGGCGTCGCGGACCGCCTCGCCGTCACCGCCGCCGGCCTGCTCGGCCGGGCCTGACCTAGGGCCCGCGGGACAAGGTCGCCAAGGTGAAGTCGTCCGCCGGCAGGAAGGCCTCTACTGCCAGTTCCGAGAGCAGGATGTCGCGCGGCGTGCCGAAGACCATCGTCGTGCTGAGGAAGCTCAGCACCCCTGCCTGCGTCGCCAGCTGGAAGGGCACCGCGATGTCGGCCGACTCCCCCGCCCGCCGGTCGGTGCTCGGCGCGGGATAGGCGACCAGCTCCTCCAGCAGCGCCGCCAGAACCGGATCCGCCGTCTCCGCCAGCTGCCGCCTGAGCCGCGCCAGCAGATGCGCCCGCCATTCCGGCAGGTTGGCGATGCGCGGCGCCAGCCCCCGCTCATGCAGGCTGAGCCGCAGCACGTTGACGGGCGGCTGCAGCAGCCCCGCATCGCAGCCGGCAAGCAGCGGCCCGACCGCCGCATTCGCCGCCAGCAGGGTCCAATGCCGGTCGATGGCGACGGCGGGGAAGGGCGCATGCCCCGCCAGAACCCGCTCCACCATCGCCCGCACCGGGCCGAGCGCCGGGTCCCCATAGCCCCGCTCGGGGAAGACCGGGGCGAAGCCCGCCGCCAGCAGCAGCAGGTTCCGCTCGCGCAGCGGCATGTCCAGCTGCTCGGCGAGGCGCAGCACCATCTCCCGGCTTGGCCTCGCCCGTCCGGTCTCGATGAAGCTCAGATGCCGCGCCGAGATATCGGCATCCAGCGCCAGGTCGAGCTGGCTGCGCCGCCGCGCCCGGCGCCACTCCTTCAGCATCCGCCCGAAATTCCGCTGCGTCTCCATCCCTTGAGGCTAGCTGGGACCCCAGCGCCCCGCCATGACCTCGGAGGTAAGGCGGAAACAAGGCTGTGCTGCCCCGAAACCGGCACCGCCCGGCCGCGCTGGAGCCTTAGTGCCGGGCTTTCATGATCGGAGGAGGAAGGCCCGCCCCCAACCGCCGCTCCTCCAAGGAGGTCGCCATGCCCCGCCGGCTGCTCAAGATCCTGGCCCTGCTCACCGTCACCGCCAGCCTCGGCGGCTGCGTCGCCTATACCGGCGGCTACCGCCAGGGCGCCTATGGCTATGGCGGGCCATCCCGGTACGCCTATGGCGGCGGCTACGACCGCGGCTACTACGGCGGCTATAACCGCGGGTACAACCGCGGGTATTACGGCGGTGGCTATGGCGGTGGCTATGGCGGTGGGTACTACCGCGGCTGGCGCTGAACCGCTGGACGCCCGCCCCTGGCGCCGGGATCATGGCGAGGGAGGATCCCAGCCATGCCCGAGACCGATGCCCGCCTCGTCATCCGCCAGCCCGGCGAGGCGCCGAGCTTCTGGCAGCCCGTCCCCGCCAACGGCTTCGTCCGCTGCCTGCTCGACCCGGCTGCGACCGCCGCCGAGACGCCCTTCGCCATGGGAACCCAGACGGTCGACCCCGGCTGCCATATCCGCGAGCACCTGCACGACGCGCATGAGGAGGTAATCCTTGTCCAGGAAGGCGAGGGCGAGGCCCGTCTCGCCGGCGAGCCCCACCCCATGCGCCCCGGCACCTGCCTCTTCCTGCCCCGCAACCTCCCGCACAGCTTCCACAATACGGGGCAGGGTCCGCTCACCCTGGTCTGGCTGATCCTCCCCGGCGGGCTCGAGACCTTCTTCGCCCGCATCGGCCGCCCGCGCGGCGAGGGCGAGCCGCCGCCCGCGCCCTTTCCCCGCCCGGAGAACGTGGCGCAGATCGAGGCCGAAACCGTCTTCGGCCGCCTCCCCACATGACCGGACGCGCCTCCGCCCGCCCTGCGGGCTGGCCCGAACGCCGGGACAGGGTCTCCGCCGGCCGGAGGCGTGAAGCCTGCGACACGACAACAGGCATGAGCGTGATCCGTGAGCCGGTGATCGTAACTCGTGCCCAGGAGGGATCCGGATGCGCCTCGTCGCCGCACTCCTCGTCGCCATGAGCCTCGCGATGCCTGCCGTGGCGCAGGGCATATCGACCGGCTGGGCGACCAGCTGGGCCGCCTCGGTCCAGGGGCCCTATCCCGCCGGCAACCCCTCCGCGCAGCCCGACCAGCGCTTCGCCTTCCCCGACCCGGCGCGCGGCGCAAGCGACCAGACCCTTCGCCTCGTCCTCCGTCCGAGCCTCTGGGGAAGGGAGGTGCGCCTTCGCTTCTCGAACGCCTTCGGCACCCGCCCGCTGACGCTGGACGGCATCCATATCGGCCTGCACCTCGGCGGCGCCGCCCTCGCGCCCGGCAGCAACCAGCCGGTCCGCTTCGGCGGGCGCGACCGGCTCACCCTGCCCCCCGGCGAGAGCGCCTGGAGCGACCCCGTCACCCTCGCCTTCGTCCCCGAAGCCGGGCCTGGGACCATGCAGGGCCGGAAGCTCGCCGTCAGCCTGCATGTCGCCGGCGAGAGCGGGCCGATGACCTGGCACGCGAAGGCCCTTCAGACCTCCTACGCCACCCCGCCCGGCGCCGGCTCGCTCGGCCATGAGGAAGGCGAGGGGGCCTTCCCCTTCAGCACGACGAGCTGGTTCTTCCTCGACGCACTCGATGTCCGCGCGCCTGCCGGCACGCCCGTCGTGCTCTGCTTCGGCGACAGCATCACCGACGGCACTGCCAGCACCCTCAATGGCGACGACCGCTGGCCGGACGTGCTCGGCCGCCGCCTCCTCGCCCGCTTCGGCAACCGCGTCGCGGTGGTGAATGCCGGAATCGGTGGCAACCAGGTTGCCGGCCCGACCGAGTACTCGCCGCAGAAACCCTTCCGCGGCGGCCCCGCCGCGGTCCAGCGGCTGGAGCGAGACGTGCTCTCCCTCTCCGGCGTCAACACGGTGATCTGGCTCGAGGGCATCAACGACTTCAGCCGCAACGGCAATGCGAGCGTCGAGACGGTGCAGGCCGCGATGCGCGACACCGTCGCCCGGCTCCGCGCCGGCCTGCCCGGCGTGCGGGTGATCGGCGCGACGCTCACCTCCGCCCTGAGCACCGAGGGCCAGCCCCACGGCTTCCGCGAGCAGGACGAGAAGCGGCGCGCCCTCAACGACTTCATCCGCCAGGGTGGCCTTTTCGACGCGGTGATCGACTTCGATGCCGCAACGCTCGACCCGGCGACCGGCGGCATCCGCCCGGAAATGGTGCCGGACAGCACCACCGGCGGCCCCGGCGACCGCCTCCACCCCAACCGCGCCGGCTACCTGGCGATGGGCAACAGCATCGACCTCGGCGCGCTGCTGCCCGGCTTCCGCTAGACCATCCGCTTCGCCCGCAGCGGCGCCACCACGGCGAGCGTCGTCGAATCGGCGATCTCGCCCTCGCTCAGCATCCGCTCGAACTCGGCGGCCGGGACGCAGCGCGTCACCAGCCCCTGCTCCTCCGCTTCCAGCGCCGCCTCGCCCCGGCTCAGCCCCTCGGCAAGGAAGACGTGGCAGCCCTGGGTCGAGTAGCCGTAGCCCTGGAAGAAGTGCCCGGCATAGGTCATCCGTGCCGCGGCGAGGCCCGTTTCCTCCCGCAGCTCGCCCCGCGCCACCTCCGCGGGATCGGCGCCCGGCACCTGCTCCCAGGCTCCCTGCGGCAGCTCCCAGACGCGGCGCCCGATCGGGTAGCGGTACTGCTCCACCAGGTGGACCGCACCATCCGCCTCCCGCGCCAGGATGGCGACGAAATCCGCCTTCTCCACGACGCCGTAGATGCCCTCGGAGCCATCCGGCCGGCGGATGGCATCCTCCCGCACCCGCATCCAGCGATTCTCGTAGACCAGCCTGGTCCCGAGCGTGACGATCTCCGGCTGATCGGCCATTGCTTTCAGCCCTGCCGCTCGGGGATGCGGACCACCAGCCCATCGAGCGCCGGCGTCACCGCGATCTGGCAGCAGAGCCGCCGTCCCTCCGGCAGGCGACCGATCCTGTCCTCGATCATGTCCCGCTCGTCCGGCGAGGCCTCCGGCAGCCGGTCGCGCCAGTTCTCCGCCACCTCCACCATGCAGGTCGCGCAGGCGAGCTGCCCGCCGCATTCCGCCGGCATCCCCGGCAGGTCATGGCGGATCGCCAGGTGCATCACCGTCGGCGCATCATCCGCCTCCAGGGTCCGCGCGCCCCCGTCGGGCAGGAGGAAGGTGATTTGCGGCATACGGGGCCCTCCTTGGCGCTCCCCGGCGGAGGGTGCAACCTGCCGACCCAAACCCCGGGGAGGAACCAGCATGGCCTACGCGCCCTTCGACCTCGCAGGCAAGGTGGCGCTCGTCACCGGCGGCAATGGCGGCATCGGCCTCGGCCTGGCGGAAGCCCTGGCGCAGGCCGGGGCCGACATCGCCATCTGGGGCACCAACGAGGCGAAGAACGAGGCCGCCCGCGCCCGCCTCGCCGCAACCGGCCGCCGCATCCTCGCACTCCGCTGCGACGTCGGCGAGGAGGCGGAGGTCGAGGCCGCCTTCGCCGAAACCCTCGCGCAATTCGGCCGGGTCGATGGCTGCTTCGCCAATGCCGGCATCTCAGGCGGCCGCTCCGGCCCCTTCGTCGAACGCACGAGGGAGCAGTGGGACCGCGTGCTCCGCGTGAACCTCACCGGCGCCTTCCTCACCTTCCGCGCCGCCGTCCGCCACATGCGCGCCCGTGCCGATGCGGGCGACAAGGGCGGCGTCCTGGTCGGCACCGCCTCGCTCGCTGCGATCGAGGGCGCTGCCCGCAACGAGCATTACGGCGCATCGAAGGGCGGCATGGTCTCGATGATCCGCGCGCTCGCGGTGGAGCAGGCCCGCCACGGCATCCGCGCCCATGCCATCCTCCCCGGCTGGATCGAGACGGAGATGACCGCCCGCTCCGTCGCCGACCCGAAATTCGCCGGCAACGTCCTGCCTCGCGTGCCGATGCGCCGCTGGGGCACGGGCGAGGATTTCGGCGGCATCGCCGTCTACCTGATGAGCGCCGCGAGCGCCTTCCACACCGGCGACAGCTTCGTCATCGACGGCGGCTACTCGCTTTTCTAGGGAGCACCAGCATGGCCCGCCGCTTCATCGACATCTCCGTGCCCCTCAAGGCGGGCATCCGCTCGGACCCGCCGGAGATGCTGCCGAAGATCGAGTATGTCGACCACCACATGTCCGCGCCGCGCATGGCGGCGTATATGGGCGTCCCCGTTTCCGCCCTGCCGAACGGCGAGTACGCCGCCGTCGAGCGGGTCGAGATCAGCACCCATAACGGCACGCATCTCGACGCGCCCTACCACTACTTCTCCCGGATGAACGAACGCTTGGTGCCCGGCGGCGAGCCCTCCTGGCGCATTGACGAGGTGCCGCTGGAGTGGTGCCACAACCCCGGCGTGAAGCTCGACTTCCGCCACATGGAGGACGGCTATGTCGTCCAGCCCGATGATGTCGAGGCGGAGCTGAAGCGCATCGGCCATGAACTCAGGCCGCTCGAGATCGTCGTCGTCAACACCGCCGCCGGCACCCGCTACGGCGAGGAGGACTACATCGACCGCGGCTGCGGCATGGGCCGTGCGGCAACGCTCTGGCTGCTGGAGCGCGGCATCCGCCTGGTCGGCACCGATGCCTGGTCCTGGGACGCCCCGTTCAGCCACACGCGGCGGAAGATCGCCGAGGGCGGCGACCCCTCGCTGATCTGGGAGGGGCACCGCGCCGGCCGCGAGATCGGGTACTCGCATCTCGAGAAGCTGCACAATCTCGAAGCCCTGCCGGCGGACGGCTTCCAGGTCGTCTGCTTTCCGGTGAAGGTGCATCGCGGCTCCGCCGGCTGGACGCGGGCCGTCGCCATCATCGAGGAGTAACGGCGGGCCCCCGTTGCGCCGCCGCCGCTTCGGCGCAAGCATGCTGCGCCGCAACCGGGGGCCACCATGCCGCAGATCGACGCCGACCGCTTCCTCCGCGACCTCAACGAGCTCCGCCGGATCGGCGCGTACCGGACCGGCGTTCACCGCCCGACCTACTCGCCGCAGGACATGGAAAGCCGCAGCTGGCTGATGGAGCGCATGGCCGAGATCGGGCTTGAGCCGAGCATCGACGGCATCGGCAATGTCTATGGCCGGCATCGCGGCCCTGGCCCCCATCTCCTCGCGGGCAGCCATATCGAGAGCCAGAACCAGGCCGGCTGGCTCGACGGCGCGCTCGGCGTGATGGCCGCGCTCGCCCTGGCCCGCGCCGGCCTCCCCGTCGACGTCGCCGCCTTCGCCGACGAGGAGGGGCATTTCGAGGGCGGCTTCCTCGGCAGCAAGTCCATCATCGGCCTGCTGCCGGAGGAGGAGATCGACCGCAGCCGCAGCCGCAACGACGGCACGCCGCTCCGCGAGGCGCTTGCCGCCGCCGGCCTCGCTGGCAAGCCGCGGATGCAGCTGGAGCCCGGCCGCCACAAGGGCTTCTTCGAGATGCATATCGAGCAGGGCACGCAGCTGGAGCGCGCCGGCCTCCGCGCCGGCGTCGTCACCGGCATCGTCGCCATCTGGCAGTGGCGCATCACCGTCGAGGGCATGCAGGACCATGCCGGCGGCACCACCATGGCCCAGCGCCGCGACGCCGGCCTCACCGCCGTCCGCCTGCTGGCCATGCTCGACCAGGAGATGCCCAAGGCCTGCGGCGACCGCAGCACCTGGACCACCGGCCGCATCGCCGTCGAGCCCGGTGCGCCAAGCATCATCCCCGGCCGTGCCGACATCCTCTTCCAGTTCCGCGACATCGACGTCGCCACGCTGGAGCGGATGGAAGCCTGCCTCCGCGCCAGCGTGCAGGAGAGCAACCGCCGCGAGCGCTGCACCGTGACGCTGACGAATGTCAGCAAGTCGCTCCCCGCCCCCTGCAACACGGCCATGATGGCCGCGCTCGACGCCGCCGCCGAGCGTCACGCCCCCGGCCTCTGGCAACGCATGCCGAGCGGCGCCGGCCACGACGCGCAGTACATCGCCCGCGTCATGCCCGTCTCGATGCTGTTCACCCCCTCCATCGGCGGCATCAGCCACCATTGGGCGGAGGACACCAGGGAGGAGGACCTGGCCCTCTGCTGCCAGATCCTTGCCGACGCCGCCGAAACCTACCTCAGGGGCTAGCCCATCAGCGACACATGCGCGGCGACGATCCGCCAGCCCTCGTCGGGGAAGCGCACCCATGTCTGGCTTTGCCGCCCGCGCTTCCCCGCTCGCATGAATTCCGTGTTGGCCACGGCGAAGTCGTGGCCGAAGGTGGTGATGACGGTGTTCTCCAGCTCCCGCGCCAGCCCGGCCGGCGAGCGAGCGCTGCGGAAGGCCGCGATCGCCTCCCAACCATAGAGGCATTCCGCCGGCCCGTAGCGCAGGGTCCGCGCATCCCGCCGGAACAGCGCCTGCAGCACCGGCACGTCGTTCGTGACGAGCGCCCGCTCATATTCGGCGAAGGCCGCCTGCATCTCGGCGAGCACCTCCGGCAGGTCGACCTCCATCACGCACCCTCCTTCGCCGCCAGATAGGCCCGCCACCCGCCCGTCGCCGAGATGTCCGGCATCCCCACGGCGCCTGCCGCCTCGCAGAGGAAGCCGAGCGGCCGCGATCCATCCGCCATTTCCACCCGCCCGAAGCCGAGCGGCGGCGGGATCTCGGCCAGGAACGGTCCGGCCGCTGCCGCCGGCACGGCCCAGACCTCGCCCGCCACCGCGACGCCACCCTCGCCGACCCGCACCATTCCCGGCCGGCCGCCCAGGTCGTGCAGCCGATAGACCGGCGCTGTCCGCGCCTCGCGGAGGAACCGCCCGCCATGCCGCAGGATCTGCGGATTGAGCGGCAGCCCCGCCATATGCGCCCCGATCGCCAGCAGCGGCAACTCCGTGGCGGCGAGGGCAGGGGGCTCGGGCGCCTCCGGCACCGCCCCGCCGAGCGTCCCGAGGCCGAGGCCCGCCCCGGCATGCATCACCGCGCCCAGCCCCGCCAGCCGCGCCTCGCTGAAGGCCGGCCCCACCATCGTCACGCCGAAGGGCCGCCCATCGCCGCGGAACCCGGCCGGGACCGCGAGTGCGGCCAGGTCGCAGATATTGGCGAAGTTCGTGTAGGTTCCGAGCCGGCTGTTCGCTGCCACCGGCTCGGCGGCGAGATCGGCGAGGCTCGGCACCCCCGGCGCCGTCGGCAGCACCAGCGCGTCGACGCCTTCGAAGAGCAGCCGCGCCAGCCGCCGCGCCTCGGCCGCGGCATGGAAATCCTCCCAGGCATCGAGGGTGAGCTTGCCGAAGCCCGCCTCCAGGATGCCCCGCGTCACCGGATGCACGCTGCCCGGCCGCGCGGCGAGAAAGTCCCGCAGCGCCGCCGTCCGCTCTGCCACCCAGGCCCCGTCATAGAGCCGCCGCGCGACCTCCAGGAAGGGCGCGACATCCACCCGTCGCACCGGCCCGAGCCGCGCCAGCGCCGCCTCGTAGAGCGCCGCATCATCTGCCGTGTCGAAAACCAGCTGCTCCGCGAGCGGCGCGGCAACGCGCCAAGCCGGCTGCACTGCCGGTGCAGCCCGCCAGGCCGGAGGCGCCGGCCGCGCGTACCGATCCCCCTCCGCGGCCCCGGCGATCACCCCGAGCACCGCGCAGGCATCCGCGACGGTCAGCGCGAAGACGGAGACGCAGTCGAGCGACCGGCAGGCCGGCACGACGCCGATGGTCGGCACCAGCCCGAGGCTCGGCTTCAGCCCGACGATGTTGCAGGCCATGGCCGGCACCCGCCCCGACCCCGCCGTATCCGTGCCCAGCGAGAAGGCCGCGATCCCCGCCGCCACCGCCGCCGCCGAGCCGGAGGAGGAGCCGCCCGGGATGCAGTCCGGCATCACCGGGTTGCGCGGCGTGCCATGGGGGCTCCGCGTCCCGTTCAGGCCGGTGGCGAACTGGTCGAGATTGACCTTGCCGAGCAGCACCGCCCCCGCCGCCAGCAGCCGCGCGACCGCCGGCGCGTCCGCCGCGGGCGCATAGGCATAGTCCGGGCAGGCCGCCGTCGTCGGCAGCCCCGCGCAATCGATATTGTCCTTCACGACGAAAGGCAGGCCGTAGAGCGGCCGCCCGCGCGGCCCCTCCGCCGCCAGCGCCCCCGCCCGCGCCAGCAGGTCATCTTCCGGCACCCGCGCCAGGAACAGCGCGGGATCGTCCCAGGCCGCGATCCGGGCGAGCGCCGCCTCCGCGACCGCCGCCGGGCTGCCGCCGTTCGCATAGAACCCGCCGAGCGCCGGAAAGGTGAAGGCCGCCGGCACCATCAGCCGAACCTCAGCAGCTCGTCCGCCGCCCTGAGCAGTTCCCCGTCCGCCGCCTTCAATGCCTCGAGGATGCGGAAGTGATCCGCCCCGCTCACCGGGATCAGCGCCCCCGGCGCATGCGCCTCGGCCCTGAGCTCATGGAATTCCCGCGATTGCCGCCGGAGCTCCGGCAGCTCCCCGCTGCCATAGGCGATGGCGAGCGGCTTCCGCACCACCGGCAGGCGCATCGGCGAGAGCGCGGCGAGCTCCGCCTCGGTGAGCCCGAGCTTCTCGTCGAGGTCGGTATCCCGGATCGGCGCCAGCTCGAAGATGCCGGAGACGGCGAGGCCTGCCGCCACCAGCGGATGGTCGAGCGCCATCGCCGTCAGATGCCCACCCGCCGACCAGCCGGAGAGCACCACTTTCCCCCCGATCCCATGCTCCCTGCCGTGGATGGCCAGCCAGTCCAGCGCCGTCCTGATCTCGCCGACGATCTGCGTCAGCGAGGCCTCCGGCCCCAGCGTGTAGCCCGGCAGCGCCGCCGACCACCCACGCTCCAGCGCGCCGGCCATGAAGGCGCAGAAATCCTCCCGCCGGTTCCGCTGCCAGTATCCGCCATGGATGAAGACGAGGCAGGGCGCCGCGGCGTCTCCAGCCGGAAACAGGTCCCAGGCCGTCCGCTCCGTCGCCCCGTAGCGGAGGTCCAGATGCGCTGGCCTCGCCGTCCGGAAGGGTGCAGCCTCGGCATTCCGCGCCGCGATCAGCGCCGGGCTGTCCGCGACCGCGCCGCTGTTGTCATAGGCCGCGCTGCGCTCGGCCTTGCTGGCGCCGGCCCAGAAGGGCGGCAGCGGATGATGGGGCATGGCGAAATCCTCAATGATGGCTGCCGAGCAGCCGCGAAAGATGCCGCCGCAGCGCGTTGAACTCCACCCCCGTCGGGTCGCGCGGCCGCGGCAGCGATATGCGCTCATCGGCGATGATCCGCCCCGGCCCCGGCGACATCACCACCACCCGGTCCGCGAGCAGGATCGCCTCCTCGATCGCATGGGTGACGAAGATGATGCTGAGCCGCGCCTTGGCCCAGATCTCCAGCAGCTCCTCCTGCAGGCGCTCGCGGGTCATCGCATCGAGCGCACCGAAAGGCTCGTCCATCAGCACCACCTCGGCGTCATTGGCGAGAACGCGCGCGATGGCAACGCGCTGCTTCATCCCGCCCGAGAGCTGGTGCGGATAGGCGTCGGCGAAGCGCTGCAGTCCCACCATCTCGACGAAGCGCCTGGCCGTCGCCGCCGCCTCCGCCTTCGGCCGGCCGCGCGCGACGGGCCCGAAGGCGATGTTCTGGCTGACCGTCAGCCAGGGGAAGAGCCCGTAATCCTGGAACACCATCCCCCGGTCCGGCCCAGGCCCGCTGACCGGCTTGCCCCACATCAGCAGCGCGCCGCTGCTCACCGCCTCGAAGCCGGCGACCATCCGCAGCAGGGTCGACTTGCCGCAGCCTGACGGCCCGATCAGGCAGACGAACTCGCCCTTCTCGATCCTGAGCGTTGCATCCGAGAGCGCCGTGATCGTCTCCGCCCCGAAGGCGAAGCGCTTGTCGACCTGTCGGATGTCGAGGATCGGCAGCATCGTCCCCGCCGCCGCCTTCGGCCTCGCCAGGACCTCATCCATGCTGCGGACTCCAGCGCAGCAGCCGTTGCCCGAGCAACTGCACGGCCCGGTCGGAGAGGAAGCCGAGCACCCCGATCGTCACCATTCCCGAGATGACGATCTCCGTCCGGGAGAGCTGCCGCGCCTCCATGATGATGGCGCCGAGCCCGGTCTGCACCCCCGTCATTTCGCCGACGACGATCACCACCCAGGCGAAGCCGAGACCGAGGCGGAGCCCGGTGAAGATGGAGGGCAGGGAGGCCGGCAGCACCACCTTCCAGAACACCGCCTGCCGGCCCACGCCAAGCATCGCCGCCGCCTCGAACAGCCGCCCCTCGACGCTCCTCACGCCGAAGACCGTGTTGAGCAGGATCGGATAGAAGGCGCCGAGGAAGACAAGGAAGAAGGCGCTCCGCGGTCCGATGCCGAAGACGATCATGGCGAGCGGCAGCCAGGCCGTCACCGGGATCGGCCGCAGGATCTGCAGCGAGGGATCGAGCAGGTCCCGCACCACCGGGATGCGCCCGATCAGCATCCCAAGCGGCAGCGCGACCAGCGCGGCGAGGGCGAACCCGCCGTAGACCCGGCCGAGGCTCGCCATCGCATGGGTCCCGAGCGTCGCCGAATAGAGGTCGTCCCAGACGCCGCCGAAGGCGAGGTCCCACCATTGTACCGCGACGTCCCAGGGGGGCGGGATCAGGTGATAGCCCGGTCCGCTCGTCGCCATGTGCCAGGCGGCGAGGCCGAGAACCGGCGCCGCCACCGCCAGCAGCGCCTGGCGCGAGGCGGCGGCACGTGCCGCCAGCGCCGTCATGCCGCCTGCTTCGCCAGCTCGTCCGAGAACCTGGCGTCGAAGAAGGTGGCGAAATCCGGCAGCGCGCGGATCTGCTTGAGGCTTAGCATTTGCTCCGCATAGGTCTTCGCCCGCGTCACCATCTCCGGCGTCATCTGCCAGTTCAGCTCGACATTGGGCAGGCTCACCTCCAGCGCGTCCCGCCGCATGCCGAGCTTCGCCACGGCCGTCTCGACGGTGACGGCGCGGTTGGCCATGCCGAACTCGCTCGCCTGGCGATGCACCTTCAGCATGGCCCGCACCAGCTCCGGCCGCTGCGCGATCGTGTCCGGATGCGTGGCGAAGATCATGTTCAGCGAGCCCATCGGCGTCGAATAGGGATACTCGACGATCTTGCCGATTCCGGAAGCGACTGAAACGCCCGGCCCCGGCTCCGCCCCGACATAGGCATCGACGTCGCCACGGGCGAGGGCGATCGGCATCTCGGAGAAAGAGACGCGCACCGACTGCACGTCGCGGATGGTCATCCCCTCCATCCGCAGCCGCTCGAGGATGAAGACCTCCTGCGTCGAGCCCGGCCAGATGCCGACGCGCTTCCCGCGCAGGTCGGCGAGCTTCTCCATGCCGCTCTCCTTCTTCGCCACTACCGCCATGCCGCGGTCGCAGCAGGAGCCGATGACCGTCACCGGCTCCCGCGCCGCGGCGCCGAGGATGCCGGCCGCGATGCCGAAGGCGCCGAAATCGACCGATCTGGTGACGACGGCATTCTTGCCCTCGGTCGGGCTCTCGAAGGGGATGACCTCGATCCGCATCCCCGCCGGCTGGAAGCGCTCATAGAGATAGGGCGCGATGGAATGGATCAGCCGCAGCGCCCCCATCCTCACCGTGACGCCCTGCGCATGCAGCGCCGGAGCAGCGAGGGCAGCGGACGCGGCGCCGAGCAACGTGCGACGGGCAATGGCCATGGGGCGATCCTCCAGGGACGGGATGTTGCGCCCGCCCATGCAACGCCCATGCCGCCCATGCGCGCCGCTCAACGCGCGGCCCCGGTCCGGACTGCCGCTGAATGCGGCACGCCGCTCACCCCGCGCGCAACTCCCGGATCGGCCGTCCCGCCATGAAGGCCTCCACCGCCTCCACCGCGCCCAGGAAGTATTGCGCGTAATTCTCCTCGGTGACGTAGCCGAGATGGGGCGTGAGCACCGTGTTCGGCGCCGCCAGCAACGGATGCCCGGCCGGCAGGGGCTCCCGGTCGAAGACATCGATGCCCGCCCCCGCGATCCGCCCCTCGGTCAGCGCCGCGACCAGCGCCCCCTGGTCGATCAGCGGCCCCCGGCTCGTGTTGACGATGAAGGCCGAGCGCTTCATCCGCCCGAGCTCCTCCGCGCCCACGATTCCGCGCGACCGCTCGGAGAGGATGAGGTGGAGGCTGACCACATCCGCCTCCTCCATCAGCTGCGCCTTCTCGACCAGCCGCGCCCCCGCCGCCTCGGCACGCTCGGCGGTGAGGTTCTGGCTCCACGCGACCACCTCCATCCCGAAGGCCTGCCCGACCCTGGCGACCCGGCTGCCGAGATTGCCGAGCCCCATCACCCCGAGCACCTTCCCCTCGAGCGTCGAGCCGACGCTCCCGCCCGGGGCCACCTGCCAGCCACCGGCCCGCAGCGAGGCCTGCTGCTCCGGGATGCGGCGCATGAGCGAGAGGATCAGCCCCCAGGTCAGGTCGACCGTCGGGTGGCCGAAGCCCGGCGTCCCGCAGACCGTGACGCCCCGCTCCGCCGCGGCCTCCAGGTCGATGCTCCGGTTCCGCGTCCCGGTGGTGATCAGCAGCCGCAGATTGGGCAGCCGCTCCAGCAGCGCCCGCGGGAAGGGTGTGCGTTCCCGCATGATGAGGATGGCATCGGATGGGGCAAGCCGCGCCACCAGCGCCTCCGGGTCGGTGACCGTATCGCGGAACACCTCGATGGCGAGCGTGTCCGGCAGCCGGTCCCACGGCCCCCGCGTCAGCGCCACGCCCTGGTAGTCGTCGAGGATCGCCAGGCGGCTCAGTCCAGGCATCGGAAACACCTCCCCTTTATCCGTTTTGCGGCAGCAGCAGCCGCGTCGCCGCCTCGCGCAGCCGGGCGGGGAGGGGCACGCTCCGCCCCTGCTCGGCCCGCGCCACATAGACATGGACGAAATGCGCCTCGGCGCTCGCCCGATCCTCCGCATTGCGGAAGATGCCGATCTCGTAGCGAATGGAGGAGGTTCCGAGCCGCCCGCACCGCAACCCGCAGGTCACCATGTCGGGGAAGGCGATGGGGGCGACGTACCGGCACCCCGTCTCCACCACCAGCCCGACCTCGGCGCTGGCCGCCAGGTCGAGCACCCCCTGCTCGATCAGGAACTGCGCCACCGCCGTATCGACCCAGCTGTAATAGGTGACGTTGTTCACATGCCCATAGACGTCGTTGTCCATCCAGCGGGTCGGGATGGGGGTGAACCAGCGGTAGTCGGCGCGGGTGCCGACGAGCGGCCGGCTCATGCCACGGTCCCGCCGAGTCGGTGGGCTGGGGTCAGGTCAGAAGGCGGCACGTCGCGCTCCCCGGTTGCCCTGGCATTATGGACCGGCCAGCCGCCACGCCAATCCGTGAGGCTTCGGCGTATTCGGGCTTCGCCCCCCGCCGCCGCGCGGCTATAGACGATAGGATCGCAACCCCACCGCCGCAGCCAGGTCCGAGAGCGCCTTGAGCAGCCAGACGCTTCCAGAAGCCTTCCGCCTCCGCGCCGGCAATTTCAACCTGCTCGTCCTGCGCCTGCTGGACCCGCGGCCGGAGGCTGTGCTGCCCGCGCTCGGCGACCAGTTCCGCCGGGCGCCCGGCTTCCTGCGCTTCGCCCCCATCGTCATCGGCCTCGCCGATCTCGAGGCGGCGCCCGAGGAGGTCGATTTCCGCGCCCTCGTCGACGGGCTGCACAAGCTGGAGATCGTGCCGATCGGCACCTCCGGCGGCAGCCAGGCGATGAAGCAGGCCGCGCAATCCGCCGGTCTCCCGCCGCTGCGCGCCGTAGGCGGCGTCGACACCGAGCCGGCCCCGCCGCCCGCCGAGGCCGCGCCCGCGCCGCCCGCCACGGCGGAGGCCGCTCCGCGCCCCGACTTCTCCGGCTCCGGCCGCGCCGCCATGCTCGTGACGGAGCCGGTCCGCTCCGGCCAGCGAATCTATGCCCAGGGAGCGGACCTCATCGTCACCGCCACGGTGAATGCGGGTGCCGAGATCATTGCCGACGGCAATATACACGTATACGGAGCACTCCGCGGCCGCGCCGTGGCCGGTGCTGCGGACGATGCGACAGCGCGGATCTTCGCGCTGAACTTCGACCCGGAGCTCGTCGCCATCGCCGGCTACTACGCGGTGCGCGAGGGGCTCGGCGACGCGCCCATCGGCAAGCCGACGCAGGTGCGGCTCGAAGGCGAGGAGATGCGGTTCGCGCCGCTCGGGTGATGGAATGGGATTGGGGATGAAGGGGATGCGTCCATGGCGCAAGTGATCGTTGTCACCTCCGGCAAGGGGGGCGTCGGCAAGACCACGACCAGCGCTGCCTTCGCCACCGGCCTCGCGCAGCGGGGCAAGAAGACGGTGGTGATCGATTTTGACGTCGGCTTGCGGAACCTCGACCTCATCATGGGCGTCGAGCGGCGCGTGGTCTTCGACATCGTCAACGTCATCCAGGGCGAGGCCCGCCTCAACCAGGCGCTGATCCGCGACAAGCGCGTCGATACGCTGGCGATCCTCCCCGCCAGCCAGACCCGCGACAAGGACGCGCTGACCCGCGAGGGCGTGGCGACGATCATCGAGGAGCTGTCGAAAGATTTCGACTACATCCTCTGCGACAGCCCGGCCGGCATCGAGAAGGGCGCCCTCCTCGCCCTCTACTTCGCCGACCAGGCGGTGGTCGTCACCAACCCCGAGGTCTCCTCCGTCCGCGACAGCGACCGCATCCTCGGCGTTCTGCAGTCGAAGTCGCGGCGCGCCGAGGAGAAGCAGGACAAGGTGAAGGAGCACCTGCTCGTCACCCGCTACGACCCGAACCGGGTCGAGCGCGGCGAGATGCTGAAGCTCGAGGACGTGCGCGAGATCCTGGCCATTCCGCTGCTCGGCGTCATCCCGGAGAACGAGAGCGTGCTGCGCGCCTCCAACACCGGCACGCCGGTGATCATGGATACCGAGAGCGTCGCCGGCCAGGCCTACAAGGACGCGGTCGGCCGCTTCCTCGGCGAGGACCTGCCGCACCGCTTCCTCGAGCCCGAGAAGAAGCCCGGCCTCTTCAGGCGCCTGTTTGGGGGGAGGGCCGCCTGATGAGCTGGCTCGATTATTTCCGCGCCACCCGCAAGGAAGAGGCGCCCCCCAGCGCCTCCGCCGCCAAGGAACGCCTGCAAATCGTCCTCGCCCATGAGCGCATCGGCCGCACGCGGGAGGACTTCCTGCCGAAGCTCCAGCAGGAGCTGGTGGCGGTCGTTGCCCGCTACGTGGCGATCGACCCCGGCAAGGTGAAGCTCGACCTCGACCGCGGCGGCGACATGTCGACGCTCGCCATCGAGATCGAACTGCCCGCGCCCTCGACCGGGCGGCAGGCTGCCGCGAGCTGATCCGTTGCCTGGTGCCGCTAACGCGCCAGGCAGAGCATCACGTCCCCCCCGCCCATCGCCTCGGTGGGCGTGCAGTCCCGCGCCTCGCCGCGCACCGTCAGCCGCCGCAGCGTGAACTGCCCGGCCAGCCGCGCAAGGAAATCCGCCGGCGCCGCCGATCGCACCGGGTTGAAGCAGAGCAGGATCTGCACCGCCGGATTCGCCTCGATCACCGCCTGCATCCCGGCGAAGGCCGCCTCCTCCGCGCCGCAGAGGTCGAGCTTCACAACATCCGGCTTCAGCGCCGCATGCCGGTCGAGCGGCCGCGTCGCCACCATCGCCAACCCCGGGCTGCGGGTCTCGGTCGCGCCGCCGCCACCCGACAGCTCCTCCGGCAGCAGATGCGCGTTCATGGGGCTTCCCTCCGGCAGGACGAACCGCATCACCCGCCCCGAATCGGGTCCGGCCAGCGCCAGCTCCTCCACCTGCGCGCGTCCCTCCATGCCGTTGAGCGCCAGGTTCCGGCGCAGCAACGCCGCCGAGCGCGGATGCGGCTCGAAGGCGAGGACCTTGCCGGCCGGCCCTACCAGCTCCGCCGCCAGCAGGCTGAAATAGCCGTAGCAGGCCCCGCCATCGACGAAGACCTGCCCCGGCTTCAGCCGCTCGATCAGGAAGCGCGTCGTCCACCATTCCCAGAAGCCGTCGATGGCAAGATGCGGCGCATGGGTGAAATCGCCGGCATCGACCAGCATCTTGTGCCGCCCGAGGGTGCGGCAGAGCAGCGTCTCGCCCGCCATCGGCACCGCCTGCGCCATGGCGCGCACCGCCGCCTCCGCCGGCCCAGCCGGCCCGGCAAGCCGCGTGACCGGCACCAGCCGCCGCCGCGGCCGCAGCCATTCCGCGACACGGGTGAGGGGGGAACTCGAGGGGGCGGCAAGCTGGCCCTGCGACATGCGGCTTCTCCGGGAGCGCCCTCAGTCGGCGCGCCGCCATGTAAAGGATATCACGGAGCCGTGGGAACGTGTCTCGCACCCCCTGGCGCCGTCTCCCGTGCAGCGTGGTAGCTTCGCCGCATGCCGACCCTTCCCGCCTTCGCCCCCGCCGTCGACTTCGCCCTGGCGCATGAGTCACCCTGGCCGGAGGACATCCGCGCCCATCTGGAGGGCGGCTTCTTCGAGCCGCCGCCGGACAACGCCATCATCGGCCCCGTCGCCCCGCGCGGCGCGCCCAATGGGCTGATCCTCCGTCACGGCCGCCGCGTCGCCGAATGGGGCGACACGCGCCGCGTCGACATGACCTTCTCCGTGGCGAAATCCTACCTCGCCCTCCTCACCGGCATCGCCCATGGCGACCGCCTGATCCCGGACCTCGACGCGCCGGTCCGCGCCCTGGTCGAGGATGGCGGCTTCGACAGCCCGCAAAACGCGCCCATCACCTGGCGCCACCTGCTGACCAATACCTCGGAGTGGGAAGGCAGCCTCTTCGGCAAGTCGGACCTGATCGACCGCGGCCGAAACCTCACGGTGGAAGGGCAGGGGCAGAAAGGACTCCCCCGCCCGCTCCAGAAGCCCGGCGAGTACTGGGAATACAACGACGTCCGGGTCAACCGCCTTTCCCTCGCCCTGCTCCGCGTCTTCCGCCGCCCTCTGCCGGAGGTCTTCGCCGAGCGCATCATGCGCCCGGTCGGCGGCTCGCAGGACTGGCGCTGGCTCGGCTACGAGACCTCCTGGGTGGAGGTCGAGGGTCGCCGCGTCCAGAGCGTCTCCGGCGGCGGCCACTGGGGCGGCGGCGTCTTCATTCATGCCGAGGACCAAGCCCTGATCGGCCAGCTCGCCCTGCAGGATGGCGTCTGGGAGGGCCGCCGCCTGCTGCCCGAGGGCTGGGTCGCGCAATGCGTCACCCCCTGCGCCCTCAATCCGCATTACGGCCTGCTTTGGTGGCTGAACACCGACCGCACCCGCTGGCCCTCGGCCAGTGCGCGAAGCTGGTGCTTCTCCGGCGCAGGCGGCAACATCACCTGGGTCGATCCCGAGGACGGGATCACCGCCGTGCTCCGGTGGGTTGATCAGACGAAGCTCGACGGCTTCATGGCTGCAACGCTCGGAGCATGATCGCCGAAGGCTGGACCGGCCGAAGGCGTGAGGCAGGCGGAGAGACAGCGCGCTTCAGTAGCGGTCGTAGCCCTCGCCGTGCCCGGGCCGCGGTAGAATTCCCGCCGACATCAGTGCGAGCGCCGGGCCACGCCATCCTTGAGGAAGACCTCAAGCGGCGTGGTGCCGCTGGCATCGCCCTCAAGGGAGCGCCAGCGGCCATTGGTGCAGAGCACCCCGCCGGCGACCGGCATGGCATCGAAGACCACATGGTTCCGGTACACCGCGCCGTCCGGCATGGTCGCGGTGAAATCCGTGCTGCAGCTCGCCCCGGAGACGACCGGCCGATAATGCCCGATCATCACCCCGCCGCCGCCGGTGCTCGGGAAGCTGGGCGTCAGCAGGGGCCAGCGCTCGAAATCCCGCTCCTGCGCCATGGCCGGCAGGGCCGAGCCCATCAGGGCCAGCATCAGCAATCGCCGCATCGCAACCTCCCGCATCCATGCGGAAGGACTACGAACGCGATCGCAGGTTGGATGCGCAGCTCAGCGCGGCGGCGAAACCGCATGCTCCCGGAGGCTCGCCCCCGTCGCCGGATCGACCTCGCGCAGCAGCACGTCATAGCTCCAGAGGCTCGCGAGGTGACGAAGCACCTGCCGCGCCTCCTGCTCCTCCAGCAGCCGCCCGTCCTGCACCCGATGCTCGAGGATCAGCCGCCGGTCGCCCGCCAGGTCGACATCCACCACCTGGATGTCCGGGTCCATCCAGGCCGGGTCATACTGCTTCGCCAGCGCCCGCCGCACCCGGCGGTAGCCGCGCTCGTCATGCATGGCATCGACCCGCAGCACAGGCTGCGCCGCATCGTCCTTCAGGTGGAAGAACTTCATCTTCCGCATCAGGTGCGGGCTGAGGAATTGCAGGATGAAGCTCTCGTCCCGGAACTCCGCCCAGCCATGCCGCAGCACCGGCATCGGGTCCCCGCAGCCGGCGAAGTCGGGGAACCACTCGCGGTCCTCCTCCGTCGGCTCGCGGCAGATGCGCTCGATATCCTCCATCATGGCGAAGCCGAGCGCATAGGGATTGATGCCCGAATAGCGCGGATCGTCGAAATCCGGCTGCATGATGACGCTGGTATGCGAATGCAGCGCCTCCAGCAGCGCCCCGTCGCTCAGCTGCCCCTCCGTATGCAGCGTGTTGAGGATGCGGTGGTGCACATAGGTTGCGCACCCCTCGTTCATCATCTTGGTCTGCCGCTGCGGGTGGAAATACTGCGCCACGTTGCGGACGATGCGGATCACCTCGCGCTGCCAGGGCGCCAGCCTTGGTGCCGACTTCTCGAGGAAATAGAGGACATTCTCCTGCGGCAGCTGCAGCATCGCCCGCCGCTTCTCGACCTCGTCGGCGCCGATGGCCTGGTTGGCCCGCTCCGGCAGCGTGCTCCAGAGCACGTTGTACATCTGCTCGTCATGCGCCCGGCGCTCGCGCTCCCGCTGCTCCTCGGAGCGCAGGTCGATGGTCCGCCGGTGATGCCGGTGCACGCCGTAATTCATCAGCGCATGCGCCGAATCGAGCACCCGCTCGACCGCGATCTCGCCGTACTTGTCCTCGCAGTCCGCGATGTAGCCCTTGGCGAATTCAAGGTAGTCGAGGATGCCCTTCGCATCCGTCCACTCGCGGAAGATGCGGTTGTTCCTGAAGAAGTGGTTGTGCCCGAAGGCCGCATGCGCGATCACCAGCGCCTGCAGCGTCGCGGTATTCTCCTCCATCACATAGGAGAGGCAGGGATCGGAATTGATGACGATCTCATAGGCGAGGCCCCGCAGCCCCTTGCGGTACAGCGCCTCGTGCTGGGCGAATTGCTTGCCGAAGGACCAGTGCCGGTAGAAGAGCGGCAGGCCGGTGCTGGCATAGGCATCCAGCATTTGCTCCGCGCTGATGATCTCGATCCGGTTCGGGTAGCAGTCGAGGCCGAGGTCGCGGACCGCCACCTCCTCGCAGGCATCGTGGATGCGCATGAGGGTGGCGAAGTCCCAGTCCGCCCCTTCGTAGAGCAGGCCGGGCGTGGATACGGGCGCGTTCATGCCTTGGCCTCCTCCAGCAATCCGCGCTTGGCGAAGAGTTCGCGGAAGACGGGGAAGATGTCCCGTCGGTTGCGCACCTTCTTCATCGCCATCGGCGCGCCGGCGCTGACCAGCTGCTCATAGGTCCGCCACAGGTCCGTCGGCCCGCGTGGGAAGCCCGGCATGCCATGCTCGCCGTCGCGCCCGACCTCGATATAGGCATAGTACTGGCAGGCCGGCAGGACCTCATCGATCAGCAGCCGCGCCGTGCGCTGGCTGTCGCCGGCGGCGTTGTCGCCATCCGAGGCCTGTGCCGCATAGATGTTCCAGTCGCTCGGCGGGTAGCGGTCGGCGACCACCTTCCGCATCTCCTCAAGCGCGGTCGAGACCAGGGTCCCGCCCGTCTCCCGGCTGTGGAAGAAGGTCTCCTCGTCGACCTCCGCCGCCTCATGGGTATGGCGGATGAAGACGATGTCCACATGCTTGTAGCGGCGCTGCAGGAAGATATAGAGCAGCGTATAGAAGCGCTTGGCGAGGTCCTTCATGTCCTCGGTCATGCTGCCCGAGACATCCATCAGGCAGAACATGACGGCCCGCGCCACCGGGCGGGGCACCGGCTCGAACCGTCGGTAGCGCACGTCGATCGGGTCGATCCAGGGAATGCGCTGGCTCCGCTTGAGCTGCACCTCCAGCTCCGCCTTCAGCTCCGCGATCCTCTCCTCGCTCCCCGGCTGCCCCTCCAGGCTGGCGATCTCCGCCTCCAGCGCCGCAACCGCTTCCGGCTTCGGCCGCTTCAGGGCGATCCGCCGCGACAGGCTGTTCCGCATGGTCCGGGCGAGAGAGAGGTTTGCTGGTGTCCCCGCCACCGAATACCCCGCCCGGTGCCAGGCCGGGTCCGCGCCCTCGACCAGCCGCCGCTTGGCGAGGTCCGGCAGTTCCAGATCATCGAGGAAGAGCGACAGGAACTCCTCCCGCGTCAGGACGAAGCGGAAGGCATCCTCCCCGCCGCCCTCGGGCGAGCCTTCGGAGCCCCCTCCGCCGCCCCCGCTCGGCGGACGCTGGATCTCGTCCCCCTCGCGGTACTCCTTGTTGCCCGGCAACACATGGTCGCGCAGGCCGCCGGCGCCATGGTGGAAGCTCGGCTCGCGGATGCCGTGCAGGGGGATCGAGACCTCGCCCCCCTCATCGGCGCTGCGGATGTCCCGTTTGGCAGAGGCGTCCCGCACCGCCTCCTGCACCAGGGCTTTCGCCCGGCGCAGGAAACGCTGCCGGTTGGGCAGGCTACGGCCGCTTGGATTCAGCCGGCGGTCCAGGATCTGCATCGAGCAGGCGCCTCGCGGTCCAGTTCTGGGTCAGCCGGCCTGCTTCACGCGCATGTACCATTCGACAAGCCGGCGTACCTGTCTCTCGGTATAGCCCCTTGAGACCATGCGTTGCACGAACTCCCCGTGCTTCTTCTCGCTCTCGCCATCCTTCTTCGAGCCGAAGGAGATCACCGGCAACAGGTCCTCCACCTGGCTGAACATGCGCCGTTCGATCACCTCCCGGATCTTCTCGTAGGACGTCCAGGAGGGGTTGCGCCCGCCCCGGTTAGCCCGGGCGCGGAGGGCGAATTTCACAACCTCGTTGCGGAAGTCCTTCGGATTGGCGATGCCGGCCGGCTTCTCGATCTTGGTGAGCTCCTGGTTCAGCAGCTCCCGGTTCATCATCTGGCCGGTATCCGGGTCCTTGAAGTCCATGTCCTCGACCCAGGCATCGGCATAGGCGACGTAGCGGTCGAAGAGGTTCTGGCCGTAGTCGTTGTACGACTCGAGATAGGCCTTCTGGATCTCGTTGCCGATGAACTCGGCATAGCGCGGGGCCAGCTCGCCCTTGATGAACTCGAGGTAGCGCTTCTCCGTCTCGTCCGGCAGCTGCTCGCGCCGGATGGTCTGCTCCAGCACATACATCAGGTGGACGGGGTCGGCCGCGATCTCGGTCGTGTCGTAGTTGAAGGCAGCCGCCAGCACCTTGAAGGCGAAGCGGGTCGAGGCCCCTTCCATCCCCTCGTCGGGCCCGGCCGCATCCCGGTATTCCTGCAGGTTCTTCGCCCGCGGGTCCGTCTCCTTCAGCGACTCGCCGTCATAGACCCGCATCTTGGCGTAGATGTTGGAGTTCTCGTGCTTCTTCAGCCGCGAGAGCACCGTGAACCGCGCCAGCATCTCAAGCGTCGCCGGTGCGCAGGGCGAGGCCGAGAGCTCCGAGGAGGACACCAGCTTGTCGTAGATCTTCTGCTCCTCGGTGACGCGAAGGCAGTAGGGCACCTTGATGACGTAGATGCGGTCGATGAAGGCTTCGTTGTTCTTGTTGTTCTTGAAGCTCTGCCACTCCGACTCGTTGCTGTGGGCCAGGATGATGCCCTGGAAGGGCAGGGCGCCGATATTCTCGGTGCCGATGTAATTGCCCTCCTGCGTTGCCGTCAGCAGCGGGTGGAGCATCTTGATCGGCGCCTTGAACATCTCGACGAATTCCAGGACGCCCTGGTTCGCCCGGTTTAGGCCGCCGGAGAAGCTGTAGGCATCCGGATCGTTCTGCCCGAACATCTCGAGCTTCCGGATATCGACCTTGCCGACCAGGGAGGAGATGTCCTGGTTGTTCTCGTCGCCCGGCTCGGTCTTGGCGATGGCGATCTGCCGGAGGCGGGACGGCCTGACCTTCGCCACCCGGAATTGCGAGATGTCGCCGCCGAGGGCATCCAGCCGCTTCAGCGCCCAGGGGCTCATCAGCCCGGTGAGGCGGCGCCGAGGGATGCCGTAGCGCTCCTCGAGCATCGAGCCCATCCGCTCCGGGTCGAACAGGCCGAGCGGACTCTCGAAGACCGGGCTCATCTCGTCGCCCGCCTTCAGCACATAGATCGGCTCGGCCTCCATCAGCGCCTTCAGTCGCTCGGCGAGCGAGGACTTACCGCCGCCCACCGGCCCCAGGAGGTAGAGGATCTGCTTGCGCTCTTCCAACCCTTGGGCGGCATGGCGGAAGAAGCCGACGATCCGCTCGATCGTCTCCTCCATCCCGTAGAATTCGGAGAAGGCCGGATAGACGCGGATGGTCCGGTTCAGGAAGATCCGCCCAAGCCTGACATCCTTGGCGGTATCGACGACCATCGGCTCGCCGATGGCCTTGAGGATGCGTTCCGGGGCACTCGCGTAGAAACCCGGATCCTTCCGGCAGCCTTCCAGATATTCCGAGATGGACATGTCTGTCTCGCGCCGGGATTCATAGGCCCTGGCGTAATCGGCGAAGATGTCCTGCATGCTGTTCATCGGCCGCCCCTGCAAGCGCTGCCAGTTAGATGGCAACGCAGACAGTGTGCGGAATGGGCCAGCCGAGTGCGGTAAACTTTTATTGCTGCGGCGCACCGCGTTCCTGTAGACTGCAAATCACGGGAAGGGGAGGGCAGGGCAGCAGCCCTCCGCAGACCGCTGGCACGCGCCTGCTCCAAGTCATGGGCAGGGGTCGCCGCCGCGGTGGCAAATCACCATCGGCCACTCGGTCTGTGACACTTCATGACAGGACATGCCTGGCACGAAATCACGATTCACCAAGCCTTGCGTAGTCGCTGTAACATTTCGATACCGGGCTGCATAACGCCAGTAACCATGCGCAGCCGCCGGCCCATTGCGCCGGCGGATAGCCTTGCAACTATCTAGCAATCCCCGCGCCAGCGACTAGTCTTCCGCGTTGGCCGGCACGCCGCAGGTGACGCCGCCGTCGATGACGATGCTCTGCCCGGTCATGAAGCTCCCCGCCGGCGAGGCGAGGAATACGGCCGCCCCGGCGATCTCGTCCGGCTCCCCGATCCGCTTCAGCGGCGTGTCCCGCGTCCGCTTCTTGTAGTTCGCCGGATCCTCCCAGAGCGCCCGGGCGAAGTCGGTTCTGACGAGCCCCGGCGCGATGCAGTTCACCCGGATGTTCTTAGGCCCCCACTCGCAGGCCAGGTTCCGTGCCAGCTGCAGGTCCGCCGCCTTGGTGATCGCATAGGCGCCGAGATTGACCGAGCCGCGGTACCCCCCGATGGAGGAAATGATGACGATCGCCCCGCCCCCGCGCGCCTCCATGCTCGGGATGCACATATGCGACAGCCACATGTTCGACTTGATGTTGGTCGCCATCATCTTGTCGAAGACCTCGTCGGGGATGCCCATGGCCGGCCCGAAATGCGGGTTGATCGCCGCGTTGCAGACCAGGATGTCGACCCCGCCCCAACGCGCGATGGTCTCGTCCGCGAGCGCCTGCAGTTCCGGCTTCCGCCCGATATTGCAGGCCATGGCCACCGCCTCGCCCCCCTTGGCCGTGATGCCGTCCACCACGACTTGGCAGGCATCGAGCTTGCGGGAGGACACGACCACCTTCGCCCCGTGCTCCGCCATCCGCTCCGCGATCGCCCGGCCGATGCCGCGCGACCCGCCGGTGACGATGGCGACCTTGCCGCTGAGATCGAAGAGCGGGGATGAGGGCATCGGGACGTTCCTCCGTGGTTGTTGAGGGAAGTGTCCCCGCCGCTTCCGCCCCGCGTCAACCTGCTACAACCATCCCCCTGCACCGCCGAGGAGATGCGAGATGACCGAAAGCCTGCCCGTTGCCATCCCCCTCGACGGCGCCTCCAACCTGCGTGACCTCGGCGGCTGGGTGATGGCCGATGGCCGTCGCCTCCGCCGCGGCCGCCTCTACCGCTCGGCGACGCTGGCCCATCTGACCGAGCGCGACGTGGCGACCGTCGCCGGCCTCGGCCTGCGGACCGTCTGCGACCTCCGTGGCGTGGAGGAGGCCGCGCACCGCCCCTCCCGCCTGCCCGACGGCGCCGAGCGCATCCACCTCCCCATCGAGCCGACCGTCGGCGCCTCGCTCGCCGACCTCATGCGGCGCGAGCTGTCCACCGGCGAGGATGTCGTCGACCTCCTCCGCCGCGCCTATCTCGACTACGGCACCCGCTTCATCGGCGCCTATCGCAACCTGTTCGACCTGCTCCTCGAGCCTGACCGCCACGCACTGCTCTTCCACTGCTCCGCCGGCAAGGACCGAACAGGGCTCGCCGCCGCGCTGATCCTCACCGCCCTCGGCGCCGCCCGCGAGACGGTGATGGAGGACTACCGCGCCACCGACCGCATCTGGCGCCGCGACCTGGCCCTGCCTCCCGGCACGCCCAAGCCCCTGGCGGATGCGCTCTATGCCACCCATCCCGAGCTGCTGGAAGCTGCGCTCGACGCCGCCGTCGAGGCCCATGGCGGCGCCATGCCGCTGCTGCTCGAGCGCGGGCTCGGCCTCACCGCCCCGCGCCTCGCCCGGCTCCGCGACCTGCTTCTGGAATGATCAGGGCATATAGCCGCCGCCGTTGACGTGATAGACCTGCCCGGTGATCCAGGCCGCCCCGGGCGAGGCCAGGAACACCGCCATGTCGGCGATATCCTCCGGCCGCCCGAGCCGCCCGAGCGGCAGGGCCGCCCCCATCGCCCGCACTTCCTCATCGGTATTGCCATGGCGCGGCTGCGCCGTATCGGTGAGGCCCGGCGCGACCGCATTCACCCGGATGCCATGCGGCGCCAGCGCCAGCGCCATGGAGCGGGTGATGCCGACCACGCCGTTCTTGGTCGCGCTGTAATGCACCCCGACCGGCGTCCCCCGCACCGCGGAGGAGGCGAGGTTGACGATGCAGCCCTCCACCCCCTTCGCCACCATCGCCCGGGCCGCCGCCTGGGCACAGAAGACGCTGCCCTTCAGGTTCACGGCGAAGACCTGGTCCCACTCCCTCTCCTCCATCTCGAGGAATCCGGTCCGCGGAAAGATCCCCGCATTGTTGACCAGCACCTCGACGGTCCCGATCCCGGCGGCGGCCTCCTCGACCAGCGCCGCGCAGGCCGCCGCCCCCGCGCCGACATCGCCCTGGACGAGCACGGCCTTCCGCCCCGCCGCCCGCACACCCTCGGCGACGGCCTCCGCCGCCACCCGGTCATCCAGCCAGTTGATGGCCACGTCATGCCCCGCCGCCGCCAGCGCCAGCGCGCAGGCCCGCCCGATCCCCTGCTGCGCCCCCGTCACCAAGGCCACCATGCTTCGATCCTCCACCCATGCTGCGACGCACTATGCGGCCCGGCTCAGCGGCTGAGGAGGGCCCGGTACCGCTCCAGCATCTGCCCGCCGTCATTCCCGGCCCGGCCGAGCCATTCCCGCGTCTGCGCCTCGCCGATGGCGCGGAGCTGCGTCTGCATCGCAGGCGTCGCGCCCACCACCTGCACCCCGTGGCTGCGCAGTTTCCCGACCATCTCGACCTCCGCCGCGCGCGAGTACTCCGCCCCGCGCGCCTCCGCCCGCCCCGCCGCCTCCGTCACCGCCGCCCTCAGCGCCGGGTCGAGCGCGGCCAGCGCCCGGCTATTGGCAAAGACCGCATTGCGCGGCCGCATCCCGCCCACATCGGTGAAGTGGCGCGAGAAATCCCAGGCGCTCGCATCCACCCCCGTCTGTGCCGAGGTGAAGAGCACATTGACCACATTGGTGGCGAAGGCCTGCGGGATCTCCGGCACCTGCACCGTCACCGGCTGCGCCCCGAGCAGCTCGGCGAAGCGGAAGGTCAGGTTGTTGAAGGCCCGGAGCCTCGTCCCCTTCAGCGCCTCGACGGATTGCAGCGGCTCCCGCGTGTAGAAGCCCTGGCCGGTCCAGTTGACCATGTAGAGCAGGGTCAGCCCCTGCCGCTCGAACCGGGCGCGGATATAGGGCTCCGTCGCCCGGTGCAGCGCCCCCGCCGCCGCGACCGTGTCGGCCAGGAAGGGCACGCTGTCGACCTCGAAGAACGGGTCTTCATTGCCATAGGCCGAGAGCAGGATCTCGCCGAGCTGCACCTGCCCCGTCTGCACCCCGCGCTTGATTTGCGGCATCGCCAGCAGCGTGCCGTTGGGATGCGCCTGCACGGCAAGCCTGCCGGCCGTCGCCTGCTCGATATCGGCGAGGAAGGCCCGCACGTTGCGGGTGTGGAAATTGGCCTCCGCATAGGGCGTCGCCATCACCCAGCGGGTCTGCGCCGCGGCCGATGCCGCGACCAGGCCAAGCGCCGCGCCGGCGAGCGCGGTGAACAGGCGATGCATGACGAGTCCTCCCTCCGCCGCGTTCCCCGCGGCCATGGCGGGAAAGGCTGTCCCACTGCCGCCTCCGCTGGCAAGGGGGGGCCTGGACCGCGCCGCCGCTCGGTGTAGCCTGCCAGGCATGATTGCCCTGCCCGAGACCCCGAGCTTCCGCCTCGACGGCCGCCGCGCCCTCGTCACCGGCGCCGGCCGCGGCATCGGCCTCGCCGCCGCCGCGGCGCTGGCCGGGGCAGGGGCCTCGGTCACGCTTGCGGCCCGCAGCGCGGAGGAGGTGGAGGCCGCCGCCGCCGCCATCCGCGCCGGGGGCGGCCAAGCCGAGGCCCTGACGCTCGATGTCGCCGATACCGCCGCCGTCCAGGCCGCCATCGCGGCGCGCCCGGCCTTCCACGCCTTCGTCAACAATGCCGGCACTTCCCGCCACGGCCCATTCCTCGAGGTGACGGAGGCCGATTTCGATGCCGTGCTGGCGCTGAACCTCCGCGGCTGCTTTTTCGCGGCGCAAGCGGTCGCCCGCCGCATGGCGGCCGAGGGCATCCCCGGCTCCATCATCAACATCTCCTCGCAGATGGGCCATGTCGGCGGCCCCAACCGCAGCGTCTACTGCGCGAGCAAATGGGCGATGGAGGGCTGGACCAAGGCGATGGCGATCGAGCTCGGCCCGCTTGGCATCCGCGCCAACACCATCGGCCCCACCTTCATCGAGACGCCCATGACCCGGCCCTTCTTCGAGCGCCCCGAATTCGCCGATTGGGTGCTGAGCAAGATCAAGCTCGGCCGCCTCGGTCAGGTGCAGGACCTGATGGGCCCGGTCGTCTTCCTCGCCTCCGACGCCTCCGCGCTGATGACCGGCTCCGCAATGCTCATCGATGGCGGCTGGACCGCCGAGTAAGGGAAACGTCCGACCATGGCCCGCTGGCTCAAGCAAAGCATCCCCGCCGCCGAAAAGGCCGATGCGGATACCAAGACCCGCGCCATCGTCGAGGGCCTGCTCGCCGATATCGGACAGCGCGGCGACGCCGCCGTGCGCGACTACTCGGTGAAGTTCGACGGCTGGGACCGCGCCGACTACCGCCTGACCGATGCCGAGATCCGCGAGTGCCTGGATCAACTCACCGGCCAGGACCTCGAGGATATCCGCTTCGCCCAGGCCCAGGTCCGCAATTTCGCCGAGCACCAGAAGGCGGCGCTGAAGGACATCGAGGTCGAGACGCTGCCCGGCATCGTCCTCGGCCACAAGAACATCCCGGTAAACTCGGTCGGCTGCTACGTCCCTGGCGGCAAGTACCCGCTGCTCGCCTCCGCCCATATGTCCGTGGTGACGGCGAAGGTCGCCGGCGTTCCCCGCATCGTCACCTGCGCGCCCCCCTACAAGGGCAAGCCGGCCCCTGCCATCGTCGCCGCCCAGCACCTGGCCGGCGCCGACGTGATCTACTGCCTCGGCGGCGTCCAGGCCGTCGGCGCCATGGCGCTGGGGACGGAGAGCATCGCCGCGGTCGACATGCTGGTCGGCCCCGGCAATGCCTTCGTCGCCGAGGCCAAGCGCCAGCTCTATGGCCGCGTCGGCATCGACCTCTTCGCCGGCCCGACCGAGACCCTCGTCATTGCCGACGAGACGGTGGATGCCGAGCTCTGTGCGACGGACCTCCTCGGCCAGGCCGAGCACGGCCCAACCAGCCCCGCCATTCTGCTGACGGACTCGGAGAAACTCGCCCGCGAGACCATGGCCGAGGTCGAGCGCCTGCTGGAGATCCTGCCGACCGCCGAGATCGCCCGGAAGGCTTGGCAGGATTACGGCGAGGTGATCGTCTGCGACAGCCTCGAGGAGATGGTGCGGGAAGCCGACCGCATCGCCTCCGAGCATGTCCAGGTGATGACCCGCGACGACGATCACTTCCTGCGCCACATGACGAACTACGGCGCGCTCTTCCTCGGCCCCCGTACCAATGTCTCCTATGGCGACAAGGTCATCGGCACCAACCACACCCTGCCGACGCAGAAGGCGGCGCGCTACACCGGCGGCCTCTGGGTTGGGAAGTTCCTGAAGACCGTCACCTACCAGCGCGTTCTCACCGACGAGGCGAGCGCCATGATCGGCGAGGCCTGCTCCCGCCTCTGCATGCTGGAGGGCTTCGCCGGCCATGCCGAGCAGGCCAATATCCGCGTCCGCCGCTATGGCGGCCGCAATATCCCCTACGCCACGGCGGCCGAGAAGCGCTAATGGCCCTCGACCTGCTGCTCCGCAACGCCCGCCTGCCCGACGGCACCGCCACCGATATCGGCATCGAGGGCGGCTTCATCGCCGCCCTCGCGCCGAACCTCGCAGCCGATGCGGCGGAGGTGATCGACTGCGCCGGCCGCCTCGTCTCCCCCGGCTTCGTCGAGACGCATATCCACCTCGACAAGACCTGCACCATCGACCGCTGCGCCTGCGAGACCGCCCGATTCCCGCACCACGCGATGGAACGCACCAGCACCATCAAGCACACATTCACCGTGGAGGACGTCACCTCCCGCGCCCGCCGCACGCTGGAGAAGTGCATCGGCCACGGCACCACGCTGATGCGCACCCATGCCGAGGTCGACCCGAAGGTCGGCCTGCGCGGCTTCGAGGGCGTCAAGGCCCTGGTCGACGAATACAAATGGGCCATCGACATCGAGATCTGCGTGATGCCGCAGGAGGGCTTGCTCAACAACCCCGGCACCGATGAGCTGATGGTGGCCGCGCTGCGCAACGGCGCCCGCGTGGTCGGCGCCGCCCCCTCCTATGACAGCGACCCAGCCGGCCAGATCCGCCGCGTCTTCGAGCTGGCCCGCGAGTTCGACGCCGATATCGACATGCATGTCGACAGCGGCTCCTCCGCCGCCCATCTCGACATCCGCCTGGTCTGCGAGCTGACCGAGCAGTATGGCTGGGGCGGGCGCGTCGCCTGCGGCCACCTGACGAAGCTCTCCGTCATGCCGCTGCCGGAGCTGGACGAGATGGCTCGTCGCATGGCCGATGCCGGCGTCGCGCTCACCGTCCTGCCCGCGACCGACCTCTATCTCGGCGGCCGCGACAAGGACCATCGCATCGAGCGCAGCGTGGCGGATGCCAACCGCCTGCACCGCCTCGGCGTCACCTGCTCGCTGTCATCGAACAACATCCTCAACGCCTTCACCCCGATGGGCGACGGCCAGCTCATCCGCATGGCCAACCTCTATGCCAACGTCACCCAGCACGCGATGCCGGACGACCTGCGCGAGACCTGGTCCATGTTCACCACCGAGTCAGCCAGGCTGATGCGCCGCCCCGGCTACGGCATGGCAGTGGGCAACCCCGCCGACCTCACCCTGGTCGACGCGCCCGACCCGGTCGCGGCCATCCGCGAGGTTGCGCCGGTCCTCGCCGCCTTCAAGCGCGGCCGCCGCAGCGCGACGCGCCAGCCCGTCACGCTGCACCGTCCGGAGTGAACCGCATGTCCAGCGTCACCGACCGCCGCCGCCGCTTCCGCGGCATCCTCGCCGGCTCCGCCTGCATTCATCCCGGCTCCGTCTTCGACCCGATGTCGGCCCGCATCGCCGAGGATCTCGGCTTCGAGGTCGGCATGTATGCCGGCTCCACCGCCTCGCTGACCGTGCTCGGCGCCCCCGACCTCATCGTGCTTACGCTCAGCGAATTCGCGGAGCAGGCCCGCCGCATCTGCCGCGCCGTCCGCACCCTGCCCGTGCTGGTCGATGCCGACCACGGCTACGGCAATGCGCTGAACGCCATGCGCACGGTGGAGGAGCTGGAGAATGCCGGCGTTGCCGCCATGACGCTGGAGGACACCGTCCTCCCGCGTCCGCATGGCGATGGCAAGGTCACGTTGATCCCGCTGGAGGAAGGCCTCGGCAAGCTGCGCGCAGCGCTCGCCGCACGCGACGACCCCTCCTTCGTCATAGTCGCCCGCAGCGGCGTCGTCTCGGTCAATGGCGTGGAGGATGCCGTTGCCCGGACCAAGGCCTATACGGCGAGCGGCGCCGACGCCCTGTTCTACACCGGCATCAGGACCCGTGCCGAGCTCGACGCCGTCGCTGCCGTCGCCACCCTCCCGCTCATCCTCGGCGGGATCGAGGGCACGGAGCTGAAGGACCGTGACTACCTCGCCGCCCGCGGCGTCCGCATCGCCCTCCAGGGCCACCAGCCGATCATGGCCGCGCAGCAGGCCGTCTACGCCACGCTGAAGGCGCTCCGCGACGGCGTGCAGCCCGCCGACCTGCCAGGCCTGCCGAGTGCCGAGCTCATGCCCCGAATCACCCGCGACGCCGACTACAAGCGCTGGACGAAAGATTTCCTCGGAGGAAACTAGAGATGTCGAATACGGCGGAAAGCCCCTTCCAGACCCTCCATGAATTCGTCAAGGAGGCGAAGGGCCGCCTCAGCCCCGGCAATTGGGACTACCTGGTCGGCGCCACCGAGACCGAGACGACGATGATGCGCAACCGCGCCGCCATCGACAGCCTCGCCTTCCGCCCCCGCGTCCTGCGCGACGTCTCCAGCATCGACCTTTCCGGCCGCTTTCTCGGCAAGCCCATCACCCTGCCGCTGATGCTCGCCCCCGTAGGCGGCCTCGAGAATTTCGATCCCGAAGGTGGCGCCCCAGCGGCCCGCGCCGCGGCCGAATTCGGCGTCCCCATCATGGTCTCCTCCGTCTCGATGCCGGGGCTGGAGCCGATGGCAAAGGCAGGGCAGGGACCCAAGGTCTTCCAGCTCTACGTTCGCGGCGACTGGCCCTGGATCGAGGAGATCAGCCAGCGCGCCATCGATGCCGGCTACGACGCCTTCTGCCTCACCGTCGACACGGCGATCTACAGCCGCCGCGAGCGCGACATCGCCAAGCGCTTCGTCAAGCCCTGGCGCCAGCGCGCCACCGGGCAGCACTTCCAGGCCGCGCTGAACTGGGACGATGTGAAGCGCTGGAAGGACCGCTTCCCCAGTACCCCGCTCGCCCTCAAGGGAATCGCCACCGCGGAGGATGCCGTCCTCGCCGTCGAGCACGGCGTCGAGGTGGTCTACGTCTCCAACCACGGCGGCCGCCAGCTCGACCACGGCCGCGGCTCCATCGCCGTGCTGCCCGAGGTGGTGAAGGCCGTCGAGGGCCGCGCCAAGGTCTGGGTCGATGGCGGCTTCGTCCGCGGCACGGATATCGTGAAGGCCATCATCCTCGGCGCCGAGCTGGTCGGGATGGGCCGGATGTATTGCTATGCCCTGGCCGCCGCCGGCGAGGCCGGCGTCGTCCGCATGTTCCAGCTCCTGCAGGAGGAGGTCCACGAGGTCCTTGGCCTGCTCGGCGTCAACAGCTTCGGCCAGCTCGATGGCAGCTACCTCCATCCCGTCGCACCAGTCGTGCCGCCGCACGTCCACAGCGCCTTTCCGCTGACCAACCTCAGCGATCCGGGATACCGCTAGACGCCGGCGGCATACCCATCCCGCTGCGGATCGGCGCCGCCCTCGGCGGTGCCGTCCCAGACGGCGATCCCATGCACGCCGGCGAAGGCATAGCTCTGGTAGCTCCGCTTCGTCGGGTAGCCCATCGCCTGCAAGGCTCGCTCCGTCGCGCGGGGGATGCGGTTTGACAGATCGATGGTCTCGCTCGTTGCGGAGAAGCGCGGCGCCATGACAGCCTCCTGCATCCCCATTCCCCAATCGAGCAGGTTGAGCAGCACCTGCGCGACCGCGACGGTGATCCAGGCCCCGCCTGGCGCCCCGAGCGTCGCGACTGGCCGGCCCTCCCGCAGCACGATCGTCGGCGTCATCGAGGAATAACGCCGCTTCCCCGGCGCGATCGACCCGGCCCGCCCCGGCCGCGGGTCCATCCAGTTCATCGCCCCGTTCAACATGAACCCCATCCCCGGCACGATGAGGCCGGAGGGCACGGCCAGCGTGTGCGTCATCGAGACCATCATGCCCTCGGCGTCGACACAGGAGACATGGGTGGTGTTCGGCGCATCGCTCCCCGCCCGTGTCAGCGAGGCCCGCTCCCCCCGCCGGATGCGTGCCGCGCACTCATCGGCATAGGCATCGGACAGCAGCCGCCCGACCGGCACGTCCTGGAAGGATGGATCGCCGACATGCGCCTCCTTGTCGATGCCGGCAATCTTCATCGCCTCCGCCACCACCGCGATGTAGTCGGGTGTGTTGTGCCCGAGCGCGACGAGGTCGAACCGCTCCAGGATCCTCAGCATCTCGCCGACGACGACACCCCCCGCCGGCGGCTCCGGCAGGGCCAGCTCATAGCCACGATAGGGCACGAGCAGCGGCGGCCCCTCCGCCACCCGGAACCCCTCGAGGTCGGCGGCCGAGATCAGCCCGCCCCGCTCCTCCATCGCCGCGACGATCGCCCGTGCGATCCGCCCCCGGTAGAACTCCTCCGCGCCGTCCTCGGCCAGCACCCGGAGCGTTGCTGCCAGCTCCGGATTGCGCACGGCTTCCCCAAGCCGCTTCGGCGTCCCGTCCTCCCGCAGGTAAAGCCGCCGCCCATCCTCGGTGTAGCCAAGCTTCTCCGGATAGCTCATCCGCCCGTAGGGCCGCTCGTCGAGGGTGAACATCGCCTGCACATGCGGCCGGATGATCCAGCCATCCTCGGCGAAGCCGATCGCCGCCTCGAACAGGCTCGCCCAGGGCTTTCGCCCGAGCCGGGCATGCGCATCGGCGAAGACCCGCACCGCCCCCGGCACTGTCACCGCCTTCGCCCCGCACTCGTTCTCGTAGCCCCGCACCCGGTAGCCAAAGCCGTCGGGGCATTCGCCGAGGAAATCCGCCTCCCACATATCCGCCCGCGCCGCGCCCGGGCAGGTGCCGAGCCCGTTGAGCACCACATGCGTCCCGCTTGCGGGATCGAGGATCTGCAAGGTGGCGATTCCGCCGATGCCGCACATCATCGGATCGACCACGCCCTGCGTCAGCGCACAGGCCAGCGCCGCGTCCAGCGCATTGCCGCCGGCGGCGAGCATCGCGGCGCCGGCCTCCACCGCCTCCGGCTGCGGCGCGACGACCATGGCGCGCGGGGAGGGGAGGCGACGCTCCGGCCGCATCACTCCGCCGCCCTCAGCTGATCCCACCAGGCGCATTCCCCCGGCATGACGGCGTGGTTTCCCGGCAGTACCTGCACCGGGGCCCGCTCGCCATCCGCCGCCGCCTTCAGCCGCATCCGGCGCGCCTCCGCCCGCATCCCGGGCGCTCCCCAGCGCCGCTCATGCCCCCAGAGGCTCGGCCCCGAGGTCATCTCGACCGCCTGCCAGGAGCCAGGGTCGATCGCCCGCCCGCCCCAGCCATACTCGACCATGAAGCCGCCCGGCGTCCGGGCATAGAAGCTGGTCATGAAGTCGTTGGTGTGCCGCCCAAGGCCGGTGCCGACCCGCCCTTCCTCCAGCATCGCCAGGTCATAGCCCTGGCCCACATCGTCGAGGCTGAACAGCTCCAGCATCAGGTGATGCAGCCCGGCCTGCCCGGTCTCGATCAGCGCCAGCGAATGGTGCCGCGGATTGACGTGCAGGAAGGTTGCTTTGAAGGGATGCGTGACGAAGTCCGAGACCCGGAACCCCAGCACATCCCGGTAGAAGGGCAGCACCGCCTCCATCCGCGGCACCGTCAGCACCGCATGCCCCAGGCCGAGCGGCCCGGTGCGGAAGCCGCTGATGCAGCGCCCCGGCCGGAAGGGCTCCGCCGTCACCTCCGCCCCATGGACGATCTCCAACCGGTTGCCGAGCGGATCCTCGGTGACGATCAGCCCGGCGACCCGCCGCTGCGCCGCCAGCCCTGCATCCCCCCGCGCGACCGTCACGCCCATGCCCTCCAGCCGCCCGGCAAGGGCATCGAGCGCCGCCCCATCCGCCACCTCCCAGCCGAAGAAGCGCGCACCGTCGCCCGCGCCGGGCACGACCAGCAGCCGCTGCCTCCGGTCATCCATGCGGAAGGTGAGCTGCGCGCCGCTTCGCTCGGCAAGCTGCAGCCCGAGCAGCCCGGTGGCGAAATCCGCCCAATCCTCCGTGCTGCTCGCCTCGATCCCGACATAGCCGAGCGCCTGGATGGCCATCCTCTCCTCCCGTCGCATGGCGGCGTTCCCGCCAGCATTGCGCCGATGGCGCCGCCCGTCACACGAAAAGCGCCGGATGCCCGCCCGAGCCATGGATCGAAGCCCGTCCCACGGCGTGGAATGCCGGCCAACCGAATCCCGCGCCATGCGCGATGCCCTGTCCGGCGAGAACGACCAAGTATTCCTTATGAAACAACCCTCACATCCGGGGCATATTTCAATTATCTACTCGGATTGGCTGAAGAATCTGCGACCATATGTGCGTTTCCGAGAAAAGGCTCCTCCGCCATGCGCCATGTATTATTCGGCCTTTCCCTGGCCGTGCTCTCGCTCGCCTTGGTCCCTGGCCTCGCAACAGCCGAGGCCACCACGCCGCAGCCGGCCCGGGTCTCCGCCGCCATCCAGCCGGATGTCAGCCTGCCCCAGCCGCCGCTGGTCGATTGCCGCCCGGTCTATGCGCCGGCCGCCATGGCCATAGGCCCCGCCAGCGCCAATCCGGAGCAGGCGACCGAGGGCTTTCTCCTCATCGGCACGGCCTGCACCGTCGCCGAATGACGCCATGCCCGTGCGTGACTTCCTGCTGGCCTATCTGGCGATCCTGGTCACGCCCGGCCCGAACCTCTTGGTCATCGCCGGCGTGGCCGCACTGCGCGGCCTGCGCGGGGCCCTGCCGATCTGCCTCGGCATCGCGCTCGGCGCCGGAACGCTGAATGCGGCGCTGGCGGCGACGCTGCTCACCGCCCCCGTCGCCACGGCGGGCTGGACCGGGCTCGGCCGGATGGCGGCGGCCACGCTGCTGCTCGTCGTCGCCCTCGCCATCGTACGCACCCGCCCACCCAGGGCCGGCCGCGCCGCCCGCCGCGCCCAGGGTGCGGAGTTCGGCGCCGGCTTCTGCACCGCGCTGACCAATCCGATCACCGCCGCCTTCTTCGCCGCGCAACTCCTCGGCCCACTCGCCCTGGCGGATTGCCTGATCCCGGTGCTGCCCCTGGCGGTGGCGGGCACCGCCCTCACGGTCTCGCTCGGCCTCGCCGCGCTCCTGGCGAGGCCCGCCTGCCAGCGCTTCGCCCTGGCCTGGCAGCGGCCCATCCGCCTTGTCTCGGCCGCGATGCTGGTGGCGATGGCGACCTCGATCCTCGCGTCGCTTTAGGCCAACCCCTTCGACGCCTTCTCGAAGGTCCCCTTGCTGAGCTTCGGCACCGCCAGCACCCGCTGCAGCTCCCGCCGCATCAGCGCCGCGCGGGCCGGAGCCTGCCGCCGCCATTGCCCGAGCGGACCCACCATCCGCGCCGCGATCGAGCCGTTGATCGGGTCGAGCGCAATCACCGCATCGGCGAGGAAGCGGTAGCCCTCGCCGTCCTCGCGGTGGAAGTGCAGCGGGTTCCCCGCCGCGAAGGCTCCGACCAGCGACCGCGCGCGGTTCGGGTTGCGCAGGTCGAAATCCGCATGGCCATAGAGCGTCCGCACCGCCTCCATCGTATCCGCCCGCGACGACATCGCCTGGATCGAGAACCACTTGTCGAGCACCAGGTCGTCGCCCCGCCAGCGCGCATGGAAATCGGCGAGCGGCCGCTCCCGCGCCGGCCCTTCCGCATCGGCAAGCAGCGAGAGCGCCGCCAGCCTGTCCGTCATGTTCCCCGCGTCCCGGTACTGCGCCTCGGCGAGGCCGACATCGCCAGCCGCGACGAGATAGGCGAGGCAGGAATTGCGCAGCGCCCGCCGCCCGATGCTCCTGCCATCGACGCGGTACTCGCCCGCATCGGCCAGCGCGGCATAGGTCTCGCGCAGCACGTCGCCGCAGCGCCGCCCGACTTCGCGCCGCAGGTGCTCCCGCACGGCATGCACCGCAGCCGGCTCGGCGACCTCCATCTGGTCGGCGACGAAACCCTCGCCCGGCAGCGCCAGCGCCTCCGCGGCGAAGGCCGGGTCCGCCTCAGCCCCGCGCAGCGTGTTGCGCACCGCCTCCTCCAACGCGGCGTCGAAGCCGAGCGCCTCGCCCCGCAGATGGGCGGCCACCATCTGCAGCATCAGCCCCGCGGCATATTGCAGCCCGCTCTCCCAACGGACGAAGGGATCCGTGTCATGCACGGCGAGGAAGCGCAACCGATCCGGCGCGACGCCCTTCAGCTTCACCGGCGCCGAGAAGCCGCGCAGCAGGGACGGCACGGGCGGCCCATCGACATCCTCGAAGACGAATTCCTGCTCATCCTCCTCAAGCAGCAGCACCCGCGTCCCCGGCTTCGCCTCGTTCTCCCCGGCGAGCCGCGTCGCCACCTCCCGCCCGCCCGCATCGAGCAGGCCCATCGCGACCGGGATCGGCACCGGGTGCTTCCCGGCCTGCCCCGGCGTCGGCGGTATCCGCTGCCGCAAGGTCAGCACCCAACGCCGCGCCTCCTTCTCGTAGCGGTCCTCGGCGGTGAGTTCCGGCGTTCCCGCCTGGTCGTACCAGCCCATGAAGCCGGAGAGGTCGACGCCCGAGGCCTCCTGCATTGCCGCGACGAAATCCTCGATCGTCACTGCCTGGTTGTCGCAGCGCGCGATGTAGAGATCCATCCCGCGCCGGAAGGCTGCCGCGCCGATCCGCGTATGGATCAGCCGCACCACCTCGGCGCCCTTCTGGTAGACCGTCGGCGTGTAGAAATTGTCGATCTCGATATAGCTGTCCGGCCGCACCGGATGCGCCATCGGCCCTGCATCCTCGGGGAATTGCGCCGCCCGCAGCCCCCGCACGTCGCGGATGCGCTTCACCGCCCGGCTGCCATGGTCGGCGCTGAACTCCTGGTCGCGGAAGACCGTCAGCCCCTCCTTCAGCGAGAGCTGGAACCAGTCCCGGCAGGTGACGCGGTTGCCCGTCCAGTTGTGGAAATATTCATGTGCGATGACGGTCTCGATGCCCTGGTAGTCGCCATCCGTCGCCGTCTCCGGCTTGGCGAGGACGTATTTGGTGTTGAAGACGTTGAGCCCCTTGTTCTCCATCGCCCCCATGTTGAAGTCGGAGACGGCGGCGATGTTGAACACGTCGAGGTCGTATTCGAGTCCGAAGACCTCCTCATCCCACTTCATCGAGCGAATGAGGCTGTCCATCGCATGGCCGCAGCGGTCCTCGTCGCCCCGCCGCACCCAGATGTTGAGCGCCACCCGCCGCCCGGATTTCGTGACGAAGCTGTCGCGCACGTCGACCAGGTCGCCCGCGACGAGGGCGAAGAGGTAGCTCGGCTTCGGATGCGGATCGACCCAGCGCACCCAGTGCGTCCCGTCCTCGCCAAGCCCCGTCCCCGCCGGATTGCCGTTGGAGAGCAGCACCGGGCACCGCGCCCGCTCGGCATGGAGGGTGACGGTGTAGCGCGCCATCACATCCGGCCGGTCCGGGAAGAAGGTGATCCGCCGGAACCCCTCCGCCTCGCACTGCGTGTAGAAATTGCCCCCCGAGGTGTAGAGCCCCGAGAGCTCGGTGTTCTTCTCGGGCGCGATGCGCACCAGCGTCTCCAGCAGCCCAGCCTCCGGCGCATCCGCGATGGTGAGCGACCCGTCCGCGCCGAGCCGTGCCCGCCCCTCCGCCAGCGCCACCCCGTCGAGCTTCGCCTCGAGCAGCGTGAGCCCGTCCCCGTCGAGCCGGAACTCGCCCGGCCCGTTGCGCCGGAAGCCGAGCCGCGCCCGCACCAGCGTCGCCGCCGGGTCGAGCCGGAATTCCAGCTCGACCGTGTCGATGAGGAAGGCGGGCGGCCGGTAATCGGCCCGGCGGGTCGCCTGCGGAGCGCTATCGGGCATCTCTCTGATCCATTTCCATCACGGTCAGCCGAAGATCGGGTCGCCCCGGCCATTCTGCGAGAGGCGCCCTCATTCGACCCGGATCTTGTTGGCCTCGATCACCTGACGGAACTGCTCCCGATGCGTCCTGAGGAAGGCAGTGAATTCCGCCGTCCCCCGCGGCTCCGGCTGGAAGCCGATCGCGGCCAGGCGCGAGCGCACCTCTTCCGTCGCCATCGCCCGCCCGGTCTCCTCGGCGAGGCGCGCGATGATCTCCGGCGGCGTCCCCGCCGGCATCATGTAGCCGCCGAATGCCCCAACATCGAAGCCAGCTGCCTCCGGCACGCTGGCGAGCGGCGCGATGCCCGGCGCCAGCGGGCTCCCCGCCGCGAGTGTGATGCCGAGCGAGCGCAGCGCCCCCTGCCGCACCAGCGGCCCCGTCGCCGCCAGCGTGTCGATGGCGAAATCCACCTGCCCCGCCACCACCGAGGTCAGCGCCGGCCCACTGCCCTGGAAGGGCACATGCACGGCATCCGTCAGCCCCGTCTTGCTCAGGAACATCAAGGTGATGAGATGCGCCGCCGCGCCAGTCCCCGAGGAGGCATAGGTGAACTTGCCCGGATTCGCCTTCACCACGCGGATGAACTCCGCCGTATCCTTGGCCGGGAAGTTGTTCGTCACCGTCAGCAGGTAGGGCGAGACGCCGATCATCGCGACCGGCGCCAGATCCTTCTCCGGGTCATAGGGCGTGCGCTGCACCAACGGCGCGGTGGTGATCGGCCCGGTCGAGGCGGCGAGGATTGTGTAGCCATCCGGCGCCGCCTTGGCGACCGTATCGGTCCCGATCATCCCGGCGGCACCGGCCCTGTTGTCGGGCACGACCGGCTGTCCCCATTGCCCCGAGAGCTGGTTCGCGACGACGCGCGCCATGAGGTCGGTCGCCTGGCCCGGCGGCCAGGGCACGACCAGCCGCACCGGGCGGGACGGGTAGGGGCCCTGCGCCTGCGCAAGGCTGAGGCGCGGCGCGGCAAGCCCGGCGCCTGCGAGCAGAAGGGTACGACGATCCATGGCACGTTTCCCCGTTTTTCGTTTTGCCCGGCGAGCATAGGGCAGGGGACCGGTCGACTCCACCCGCATCCCAGCGCGGTGGGCCACCGGCGCCCTGTTCCCTGGCGCCGAGGCGGGCGGATTCCCTGGGGCTCGCGCTCGGCTCCGCCTTGGCCGGCCGTCCGTCAGCTGCCGCCGGATCGCCGGCGCCCCCGTCCACCGCAGCTCCCGCATCGTCCCCCGCCGTCCGGCGACGCGGCCTGGCTGCCGCGTCAGTAGATGACGACGCTGCGGATGCTCTCCCCCCGCTCCATCAGCTCGAAGCCATGGTTGATCTGCTCGAGAGGCATGGTGTGGGTGATGAGGCTGTCGATGTCGATCTTCCCCTCCATGTACCAGTCGACGATCTTCGGCACGTCCGTCCGTCCGCGCGCCCCGCCGAAGGCCGTGCCGCGCCAGTTCCGCCCGGTGACGAGCTGGAAGGGCCGCGTGCTGATCTCCTCGCCCGCCCCGGCGACGCCGATGATGATGCTCTCGCCCCAGCCGCGATGGGTGCATTCCAGCGCCTGGCGCATCACCTTCGTGTTGCCGATGCATTCGAAGGAAAAGTCGGCCCCGCCGCCCGTCAGGTCGACGATCGCCTGCACCACCTTGTCCGCGCCGACCTCGTTCGGGTTGACGAAATGCGTCATGCCGAACTTCCGCGCCATCGCCTCGCGCGCCGGGTTGAGGTCGATGCCGATGATCTTGTCGGCGCCCACCATCCGCGCGCCCTGCAGCACGTTGAGCCCGATGCCGCCGAGCCCGAAGACCGCGACATTCGCCCCCGGCCAGACCTTCGCCGTGTTGATGACGGCACCCACACCGGTCGTCACGCCGCAGCCGATGTAGCAGATCTTGTCGAAGGGCGCGTCCTCGCGGATCTTCGCCAGCGCGATTTCCGGCAGGACGGTGAAGTTGGCGAAGGTGCTGCAGCCCATGTAGTGCATCACCTGCGTCCCCTCGCAGGAGAAGCGGCTCGTCCCGTCCGGCATGAGCCCCTTGCCCTGGGTCGCGCGGATCGCGGTGCAGAGGTTGCTCCGCTGGCTGAGACAGGTTTTGCACTGCCGGCACTCCGGCGTGTAGAGCGGGATCACATGGTCGCCCGGCTTCAGGCTGGCGACGCCGGCGCCCACCTCGCGCACGATGCCCGCCCCCTCATGCCCGAGGATGGCGGGGAACAGCCCCTCGGGGTCCCGCCCGCTCAGCGTGTACTGGTCGGTATGGCAGAGGCCGGTCGCCATGACCTCGACGAGCACTTCCCCCGCCCTCGGCCCCTCGATCTCGATGGTCTCGATGCTGAGCGGCTTTCCCGCCGCCCAGGCCACTGCCGCGCGCGTCTTCATGGGCTGGTCCCCCTGCCGGTCTTGGCCGCACTCTGCCGCCAGTCCCGACAAGGGTCCAGAAGCGCGGTCAGCCCTTCAGGTCGGCCGGCACCTTGCCGCCATTCTCGGCAAGCTTCCGCATCACCTGGCCATGCAGCCAGATGTTCATCGCCGCCGAATCACCCGTATCCCCGGTGTAGTTGAGCTCCCTCGCCAACTCCTTCCGGTTCTCGAGGCTGCTGTCCAGCTCCAGCAGCTTCATCAGGTCGACGATGGAATGCCGCCAGTCCAGCCGCTGCCGCTGCTCCGACGCCAGGCCGTCGAGGATGCCGGTCACGTCGATCGGCGCCGCGGCGGCCGCCCCGCCCGAGGCGGGCAGGTCATCGGCCGGCCCCGGTGATTGCGGCGGCCCCCCCGCGATTCCGCCCTGCGAGGCGGGGGCTGCCTCGGCATGCCCCTTCAGCTTATCGAGAATTCGACCGAACCAACTCATGCGGATCACTCCCTGGACTCTTGAGGCCCAACGATCCGCGCCCCATTCGGTTCATCAGATAAGCGGCGCCTCATCCGGCTCCAGCGCCCGGGCGAGGAAGCCATCCGCCATCGGCGCGTACTCCTCCCACAACGCCCGCAGGGCCGGCAGCGGCGCCTCCGCCTTGTCGACGCGCAGGTCGACATGGGGAAAGGCCTGCCGCCACACCACCATGAGGCTCGCCGAGCTCACCGCCCCATGCTCGCCGCCGGCGGCCTCGCCCGCTTCCAGCCCCCGCATCAGCCGTTCCGCCAGCGGCAGCCCCGGCGTGGCGAGGAAGGCCCCGACCATCGCCCCCGGCACCCGGTCGGTGGAGAGGATGTTGCCGATCGCCACCACGCCGTCGCCTTGCGCCGCGCCGAGCTCCGGCTTCACCTTCGCCCCATGAAAATGCGCCGTCCCGCCCGTGGCATCGAGCACGGCGATCTGCCGCCAGGCATGATGCGGCGTCGACGCCACCAGCGCCGCCACCACCGCCTCCGCCCCGCAGCCCGAGCGCAGCAGGTCGAGCCCCCGCGGGCCCAGCCCCGGATCCGTCCGATGCTGCGTCAGCACCGCCCCGACGCCGGCCGCACAGAAGGGCACCCGGCTGCCGACGGCAATGGAGGAGGTCGTCACCGCCGCCCCGATCTGCCCCGTCCGCGCGCAGCGGCCGATCAGCGAGAAGGTCACGGCCGCACCCCCCGCCCGATCCGCCCCGGCTCCCGCAGCTTCTCGGCAAAGCCCGCGAATTCACAGAGCAGCCGCCGCGTCTGCCGCGGGTCGATGATCTCCTCCGCCCAGAACGCCTCCGCCGTCCGGAGAGGGCTGCGGAGCTTCTGCAGCCGCGCCTCGATCTCGGCGAGCCTCGCGGCCGGATCCTTCGCACCCTCGATATCCGCCCGGTAGGCCGCCTCGATCCCGCCCTCCAGCGGCAGCGACCCCCAGCGCGCCGAGGGCCAGGCGTAGCGGATGGAGAACCGCCCCGCCGGCTGGTGGATCGCCCCCGCCACGCCGAAGGCGTTGCGCAGGATCACCGTGCACCACGGCACCCGGCTCTGGTTGATCGCCGCCATCGCCCGCACCCCCCAGCGGATCGTCCCCCGCTGCTCCGCCTCCAGCCCGATCATGAAGCCCGGGCAGTCCATCAGGTGCACGACGGGCAGATGGAAGGTATCGGCGAGGTCGACGAAGCGGATGATCTTGGCGCAGGCATCCGCCGTCCAGGACCCCGCATAGAACATCGGGTCGCCCGCGATGACCGCCACCGGCAGCCCATCGAGCCGCGCCAGCGCGGTCACGACCGAGCGCCCGAAATACCGCCCCATCTCGAAGACGCTGCCCGCATCGAGCAGCCCCTCGATCAGCGGCCGGATCCGGTAGGGCTTCCGGATCTCCCGCGGGATGGCCGAGAGCCAGCCCTCCTCCCCCCGCGCCGGGTCATCCTCGCAGGCGGTCCGCGCCGGCAGCTCATGCACCGAGCTCGGCAGGTAGCTCAGGAACCGCCGCGCCGCCGCAAAGGCCTCCTCCTCGCTGTCGACGGCATGGTCGACCGACCCGGCCCGCGTCTGCGTCTCCCATCCGCCGAGCTCCTGCTTGGTGAACTGCCGCGGCCCCAGCGCATTCACCACCGGCGGCCCGGCGACGAACATTGCCGAGCCTTCCTTGGTCATCACCGAGAAATGCGTCGCCGCCAGCCGCGCCGCCCCGAGCCCCGCGACGGACCCCAAGCCCAGCCCCACCACCGGCACGACCGAGAGGTTGTCGCCCGTCAGGTGATACATGGCCTCCCCGCCGATCCCGCCCGGCAGGTTGGCCCGTCCGGTCGTCTCGATCGTCTTGACCGAGCCGCCGCCGCCCGAGCCCTCGATGATCCGGATGATCGGCAGCCGCAGCTCCCGCGCCATCCGCTCCGCCATGATCGGCTTCTCGCGGATCGTGGCATCCGCGCTGCCGCCCCGCACGGTGAAGTCGTCCCCCACGACGACCACCGGCCGCCCCTCGACCCGCCCCCGCCCCATCACGCAGTTGGACGGCGTGAAGGCGCTGAGCTCTCCATCCGCCCCGTACTGCGCCTTGCCCGCGATGGCCCCGACCTCATGGAAGGAGCCTGCATCGAGCATCCGGTCCACCCGCTCCCGCACCGTGAGCCGCCCGCCGGCATGCTGCCGCGCCACCTTCTCCGGCCCGCCCATGGCCTGCGCCATGGCCTCGCGCCGGGCGAGGTCCTCCAGCTCCGGCTGCCAGCTCATCCGTCCCTCCATGCCTTTCCCCGGATGCTAGCCGCGCCTATCTTCCGCGGGGAGAGGAACGGAGCACCTTGATGGCCGAGACGCTGGACGCCTGCATCGTGGGCTGGGCCCATACCCCCTTCGGCAAGCTGGAGGAGCCGGATATCGAGAGCCTGCTCGCCCGGGTCGGCCGCGCCGCCGTCGAGGATGCCGGCATCTCGCCGGCCGATATCGATGCCGGCTTCCTCGGCGTCTTCGGCGAAGGCTTCACCAACCAGGGCTTCCCAAGCTCGCTGGTGCTCCAGTCCATCCCGGAGCTGCGCTTCAAGCCCATCACCCGCTATGAGAACGCCTGCGCCACGGGCAGCGCCGCCATCCACGGCGCCCTCGACTTCCTCGCCGCCAGGCGCGGCCGCTTCGCCCTCGTGCTGGGGGCCGAGAAGATGACCGCGACGCCCGGCCCCCAGGTCGGCGAGATCCTGCTGAACGCCAGCTACCGCAAGACCGAGCAGGATATCCGCGGCGGCTTCGCCGGCGTCTTCGGCCGCATCGCCGAGGCCTATTTCCAGCGCCATGGCGACCAGTCCGACGCCCTCGCCGCCATCGCCGCCAAGAATCACAAGAACGGCGTCGACAACCCCTGGGCGCAGATGCGGAAGGACCTCGGCTACGCCTTCTGCCGCGCGGAGTCGGAGAAGAACCCCTTCGTCGCCCCGCCGCTGAAGCGCACCGATTGCAGCCTCGTCTCCGACGGCGCCGCCGCCATGATCATCACTGACGCCGAGACGGCGAAGTCGATGCAGAAGGCGGTCCGCTTCCGCGCCGCCGTGCAGGTGAACGACTACCTCCCCATCGCCGCGCGCGACATCATCCGCTTCGAGGGACCGCGCGAGGCCTGGTCCCGCGCCCTCGACCAGGCCGGGCTCGGCGCCGCGACCGACCTCTCCTTCGTCGAGACGCATGACTGCTTCACCATCGCCGAGCTGATCGAGTACGAGGCGATGGGCCTGACGCCGGAAGGGCAGGGCGCCCGCGCCGTGCTCGAGGGCTGGACCGCCGCCGACGGCAAGCTTCCCGTCAACCGCTCCGGCGGCCTCAAGGCCAAGGGCCACCCGATCGGCGCCACCGGGGTCTCCATGCATGTGCTGACGGCGATGCAGCTCACCGGCACCGCCGGCGACTTGCAGCTGCCGAAGGCTGATCTCGGCGGCGTCTTCAACATGGGCGGCGCCGCCGTCGCCAATTACGTCTCCATCCTCGAACGCGCCTGAGGATGGAGGCGGCCGATCCCGTCCTCTGGGTCTGGGTCACCGCGGCCGATGCGGAGGAGGCCCGCCGCATCGGCCGGACGGTGGTGGAAGAGCGCCTGGCCGCCTGCGCCAACCTCCTCCCCGGCCACACCGCCATCTATCGGTGGGAGGGCGAGGTGAGGGAGGATGCGGAATCCGCCCTCATCCTCAAAACCACTGCGAGCCGCTTCGAGGGGCTCTGCGCCCGCATCCGCGCCCTGCACAGCTACGACCTGCCCGCGATCCTCGCCCTGCCGGCCACGGCCGGCGATGCCGGGTTCCTGGCCTGGGTCAGGGACCAGGCCAGGCCCGGCTGAGCCCTGGAGTAATTAGCTCGCCCAAACGACAGGCCAGAGCGGGTTCCGGAGCCAGGTCGAACGGAACCCACTTTAGAGCCGTCCCAGCAACTCCGTCTTCTTTGCCCGGAATTCCGCCTCGGTCAGCACCCCCTGGCGGTGCAGCTCCGCCAGCCGCTGGATCGTGGCGAGCGGATCGCCTTCCGCGGCCGTCGGCTGCGAAGCCGCCGCCGCAGGCGCCGCCTGGGATGGGCCAATGGATGGGGAAGGGGATGGGATAGGGGATGCGCCAGTGGCCTCGCCCCCCACCTCCCGCAGCGACTCCAGCCGGATCTCCCCCTGGTCACTGCCAAAGGCCAGCACCTGCCCGGAGCCCTGCCGCTGTGACACCCCGCCGATCCGGTGCTCCCCGGTATCGAAGGTCCGCACCCGCCCCTCCTGCCGCACCGCCAGCCGCCGGGTCGCCGGGAAGAGCGCATAGCCCAGGTCGTTCTGCGTCCCGCTCGCCGCCGGGCTGCCGAGCTCCGCCGGCCACCATCCACTTGAGACGACCCCGGGCGCGGCCTCGACGAAGACCGGTTCCGTCCCGCGCAGCGCCGAAGCCAGTGCCCTGCACAGCGCATCCACCCGCGCCTTGAGGCCGTGATTGAACATGTCGCCGACCATCACCATCCCGCCTTGCGACCACTGGCCCATGCCGCCGAGCTCCGGATGGCTGAACTGCGCCATGGCCCCGCCGCCGGCTGCCAGCGCATGCAGCAGCACCACCTCCCGACCGACCCCATGCTGCGCCGCGATCGCCGCCACCTGCCGCTCCCCGGCCTCGGTCAGTTCCCGCATCGCCCTCGCTCCGTCCAAGCCCCGAGCCCTGCCAGAAGCCTTCCCCGGCGAACAGTCACGTCGCCCCGGCGTTACGACCCGGACCCTTTCAGGAAACCGCCATGTCCCGCTGGACCCGCGTTGCCGACCCCGCGACCGATGCCGAGCTTCTCCCCGCCTGGTTCGTCCAGCGCATGCTCGGCGCGACGGAGGGCCATTTCGGCCTGCTGCTGACGACCGGCGACGTGCTGCGGATTGCCGGGCTGCGCGCCGCGCATATCTCGGAGGACGGCACCATCCTGCTCGACCTGGTGCTCGACCATGCTGGCGTGCCGACCCTGGCCGATGTCGCCTGGCAGTCGAAGCACTATCTCGGCGCCCCGGTCCCCGGCGCGGTGGAGGCGACGGTGAACCTCGCCCAGGTCGTCTGCGCGGTGGAATTCACCGCCGAGTCCACCCTCACCGGCAAGGTGGTCGAGCTGCGCCAGGCTGCCGAGGAAGCCGTCGAGCGCCGGGAGATCGCCTGAGCGGGACAGGGCACGGGTCGGCACCGGGTCGCCCTTGCCCTTCGCTCATCATGCCTGGCGCATTCCACACCGCCGGTGCTGAGGCCCCGGCCGGCATTCGCAGGGCGCCTCAACTCCCGAATTCAGCGGAGGAGAAATACTTCAAGAGCAGGAACTTGCGGGAGAAACCTCACCTATAATGCACGCCGGTTCGAAGCCGTTTGGAGCGCCTCAACCCGGCACCAGCACCATCGCCGCCGCCTGCGCCGCAATTCCTTCGCCCCGCCCGGTGAAGCCCAGCCTCTCCGTCGTGGTCGCCTTCACGCCGACGATTCCCGGATCGACGCCCAGCAGCTCCGCCAGCCTCGCCTGCATCGCCTCGCGGTGCGGCCCGATCTTCGGCCGCTCGCAGAGCAGCGTCACATCCACATTGGCGATGACGCCGCCCCGCGCCGCCACCCGCCCCGCGGCATGCCGGAGGAACTGCGCGCTGTCCGCATCCTTCCACTTCATCTCGGAGGGCGGGAACCACCGCCCGATATCGCCCTCCGCCAGGGCACCATAGATCGCGTCGCAGAGCGCATGGATGCCGACATCCGCATCCGAATGCCCTTCCAGCCCGAATTCGCAGGGCACGACGACGCCGCAGAGCACCATCCGCCGCCCCGCTTCCGTCCGGTGCACGTCGAAGCCGGTGCCGATGCGGGGCAGCAGCCGGGCCTGCATATGTCCCGCCACCCGCTCCAGATCCTCGGGGAAGGTGATCTTCACATTGGTCTCCGATCCCGCCACCAGCACCACCCTCTCGCCCGCGAGCTCCAGCAGCTGCGCGTCATCCGTCGCCTCGCCCGCCGCCGCTCGATGCGCATCCAGCAGGGGGCCGAAGCGGAAGCCCTGCGGCGTCTGCGCCCGGTAGAGGCCGGCCCGGGGCACCGTCTCGACGATCGTCGAGCCTTCGCCCCGCTTCAGCGTATCCGCCACCGGCTGGGCGGGGATCGCCCCTGGCACGCCCTTCAATGCCGCGAGAATTGCGGGAATGGTCCCCCGCGGCACCACTGGCCGCGCCGCGTCATGCACCAGCACCACCTCGGGCGCCCGCTCCGCCAGCGCCTCCAGCCCGGCGCGGACGCTCGCCTGCCGCGTCGCCCCGCCCGCCACCGCCGGCAGCACCGGCAGCCCGTCGAGCAGCACCGCGATCCGCCCCTCCTCGCCGGCAGCGCAGACGGGCAGCAGGATGTCGACCAGCCCTTCAGCGAGCAGCGCCTCAGCGGCATGGCGGATGACGGGGCGCCCCAGCAGGGGCAGGTACTGCTTGGGCTCTGCGGCGCCGAAGCGCGTGCCGCTTCCGGCGGCCATCAATAGGGCGGCGATGCTCATCGCCGGACCCTATCGCAGAACGGCCGGGGACGAAATCGCGCCGAAAAATTGGAACGTTTCTCGGCTTTCCGCCCAGGCGGGCGTTGCCGAAACGCAGCACTTCGCCTAGTTTGCCCAAATCATGAGCACGAGCATGCCCGACTCCCAGGCCCACCCGGAGCCGAATGCCCCCGATGCAGGCGGCTTGCCGCCAATTCTCGTCGGCGAGGTGCGCATCGATACGCCCGTCTACCTCGCCCCCATGTCCGGCGTGACGGATCTGCCCTTCCGCCGCCTCGCCCGCCGCCTCGGCACGGGCATGGTGGTGAGCGAGATGATCGCCTCGCAGGCCATGGTCCGGGAGAACCGCCAGACGCTGAAGATGGCCGAGGTGGACGGCTTCGGCGCCCCCTCCGCCGTCCAGCTCGCCGGCTGCGAGCCTGCGGTGATGGCCGAGGCCGCGAAGCTCGCCGCCGACCGCGGCGCCGCCATCATCGACATCAATTTCGGCTGCCCGGTGAAGAAGGTGGCGGTCGGCCAGCAGGCCGGCAGCGCCCTGATGCGCGACGAGATCCGCGCCGCCGCCATCCTCGAGGCGGTGGTGAAGGCGGTCCAGGTGCCCGTCACCCTCAAGATGCGCATGGGCTGGGACCATGCCTCGCTCAACGCCCCGAACCTCGCCCGCATCGCCGAGGCCTGCGGCATCCGGCTTGTCACGATCCACGGCCGCACCCGGCAGATGCTCTACACCGGCCGCGCCGACTGGGCCTTCATCCGCGGCGTGAAGGAGGCCGTCTCCATCCCCGTCCTCGCCAATGGCGACATCCTGACGCCGGAGCACGCCGCCGAGGCACTCCGCCTCTCCGGCGCCGACGGGGTGATGATCGGCCGCGGCTGCTACGGCCGCCCCTGGCTCCCCCGCCAGGTCGCCCACTACCTCCGCACCGGCGAGACGCCGGCCGAGCCCGGCCTTGCCGAGCAGCTCGCCATCCTGCTGGAGCACTATGCCGAGATGCTCTCGCATCACGGGACGCAGACCGGCCTCCGCCTCGCCCGCAAGCACATCGCCTGGTATTCCAAGGGCCTGCCGGGCTCGGCCGAGTTCCGCTCGCAGGTCAACCAGGTGGAGACGGCCGAGGAGGTCGTGCGGCTGATCGAGGGCTTCTACCGGCCGCTGTTGGACCTCGGCCTGGAGGCCGCCCGCGCCCGCTTCCACGCCCAGGGGCTGGAGCGGATCGCGGCATGAGCGGTGCCGTCGCCGCCCGCGCCCGGGTCATGCCCCTGCCGGCCCGCAGCGCCCCGCTGCCGGAATTCGGTGCGATCCTGGCCGCGCTCCCGATGCCGGCCGTGGTGTTCGATGCCGAGGACCGCTTCCGCTACGTCAACCCGGCGGCGGAGCTGTTCTTCCAGCTCTCCTTCTCCACCCTCGCCGCGATGCGGCTCGGCGACCTGCTGCCGCCCGACAGCCGGCTCTTCGCCCTGCTCGCCCAGGTCCGCCAGCACGAGGCGCCGGTCTCCGACCATGACCTGACGCTCGACAGCCCCCGCCTCAACCGCCGCGGCGTCGCCGCCCATGGCGCCCCGCTGCCGGAGATGCCGGGCGCCGTGGTGCTGACCCTGCAGGACGGCTCCACGGCGCAGATGATGAACCGCCAGCTGAACTTCCTCGGCGCGGCGCGCGGCACCTCCGCCATGGCCGAGATGCTGGCCCATGAGGTGAAGAACCCGCTGTCGGGCATCCGCGGCGCCGCCCAGTTGCTGGAGCAGGGCGCCGCCGAGTCCGACCGGGAGCTTTGCCAGCTCATCCAGGATGAGGCCGACCGCATCCGCAACCTGGTCGACCGGATGGACATGTTCTCCGACCGGCCGGTGGAACTGGCCCCGGTCAACATCCACCAGGTGCTCGATCATGTGCGGCGCGTGGCGCAGACCGGGTTCGCCTCCCATCTCAGGATCGTCGAGGAATACGATCCCTCGCTGCCGCCGGTCTGGGGCAACCGCGACCAGCTGGTGCAGATCCTGCTCAACCTGGTGAAGAACGCCGCCGAGGCGGTCGATCCGCTGTCCGGCGAGATCATCCTCGCCACCGCCTACCACCACGGCGTCCGCATTGCCGTGCCGGGCAGCAAGGAGCGGGTGCATGTGCCGCTCCAGGTGATCGTGCGCGACAACGGCCCCGGCATCCCGGAGGCGGTGCGCGCCACCCTCTTCGAGCCCTTCGTCACCACCAAGCGGGGCGGGCAGGGGCTCGGCCTCGCCCTCGTCGCCAAGCTGGTCGCCGACCAGGGCGGGCTGATCGAATGCGACAGCCGCCCGGGCCGCACCCTGTTCCGCCTGTCGCTCGCCATGCCGCCGGCGGGGTTTCGTGCCGATGCCAAGCAGATGGACCGTCCATGAGCGATAGCCGCACCATCCTCATCGCCGATGACGACCGGGCTATCCGCACGGTCCTCAGCCAGGCGCTCGGCCGCTCGGGCTACCAGGTGCGCGCCACCTCCTCCGCCTCCACGCTCTGGCGCTGGGTGGAGGATGGCGAGGGCGACCTCGTCATCACCGACGTGGTCATGCCGGACGAGAACGGCCTCGACCTCGTCCCCCGCATCAAGCGCATCCGCCCGGAGATGCGCGTCGTGGTGATGTCGGCCCAGTCGACCTTCATGACGGCGCTGAAGGCGGCCCAGCGCGGCGCCTTCGAGTACCTTCCCAAGCCCTTCGACCTGAAGGAGCTGCTGGCGGTCGTCGAGCGCGCGCTCGCCGCCCCCCAGGCCCCTGCGCCCGCCGAGGAGGAGGAGCCGGAGGAGCGCCTGCCGTTGGTCGGCCGGAGTCCTGCGATGCAGGAGATCTACCGCACCGTCGCCCGGCTCACGACGACCGACCTGACTGTCATGATCACCGGCGAGTCGGGCACCGGCAAGGAGTTGGTGGCCCGCGCCCTGCACGATTACGGGCGCCGCCGCGGCGGTCCCTTCGTTGCCATCAACATGGCGGCCATCCCGCGCGAGCTGATCGAAAGCGAGCTCTTCGGCCATGAGCGTGGCGCCTTCACCGGCGCGCTGAACCGCGGCATCGGCCGCTTCGAGCAGGCGGCCGGCGGCACGCTCTTCCTCGACGAGATCGGCGACATGCCGCCCGAGGCGCAGACCCGCCTGCTGCGCGTGCTGCAGGAGGGCGAGTTCACCACGGTCGGCGGCCGCAACCCGATCAAGGCGAATGTCCGCATCGTGGCGGCCACCCATCGCGACCTCCGCCAGTCGATCCGGCAGGGGCTCTTCCGAGAGGATCTGTTCTACCGCCTCAACGTCGTCCCCATCCGCCTGCCGCCACTCCGCGAGCGGATGGAGGACATCCCGCTGCTCGCCCGCCACTTCCTCGAGCGGGCCCGCGCCTCCGGCCTGCCCCTGAAGCAGCTCAGCACCGAGGCGTTGGAGCGGCTGAAGGGCCATGCCTGGCCCGGCAACGCCCGCGAGCTCGAGAACCTCATGCGCCGCCTCGCCGCCCTCTACCCGCAGGAGACGATCGACGCCGAGGCCGTCGCCTCCGAGCTCTCCGAGGCGGAGCCCCCGGCCGAGGCCGGCCTCAGTCGCCCGGAGACGCTCGAACAGGCGGTCGAGCGGCACCTGAAGGCCTTCGTCGCGGCGCACAAGGACGGGCTGCCGGTGCGCGACCTCTATGACCGCGTCCTGGCCGAGGTGGAGCGACCGCTGCTCCGCCTCGTCCTCGGCGCCACGCGCGGCAACCAGATCAAGGCGGCGGCGATGCTCGGCCTCAACCGGAATACGCTCCGGAAGAAGATCCGCGAGCTCGACCTGCCCGTGGTGCGCGGGCTCGGCTGATGGCGGCCGGCGAGCCGCACCAGCGCGGCCTGCCCCGGCGGATCGCCGATGTGCTGCTGGGCCGGGGGATGACCCTCGGCCTCGCGGTCAGCGCCCTGCTGCTCGGCATCGCCACCTTCTCCGTGCTGTCGGATGGCAGCCCGCTCGGGCCGACCAAGCCTGGCGCCGTGGTCGGCCTGGTGCTCGTCAACGCGGCGGTGCTGCTGCTGCTGATGGCCTCGCTCGCTGGCCGCCTGGTGCGGGTTTGGGCGGAGCGCAGGCGCGGCTCGGCGGGGTCCCGCCTCCATGTGCGGCTGGTGCTGCTCTTCGGCGTGGTCGCCGTGGTGCCGGCGATGCTGGTCGCCGCCTTCGCCGCGCTCTTCTTCAACCTCGGCATCGAGACCTGGTTCAGCGACCGGGTGCGGACGGCGCTGGAGGCGAGCCTCCAGGCCAGCCGCGGCTACCTCGAGGAGCACCGCAACACCATCCGCGGCGATGCGCTGGCCATGGCAGCCGACCTCTCCCGCGCGCGCGTCCTGCTGCCCGACAACGGCCTCGCCTTCGCCCGCGTGCTGGCGACGCATACGGCGCTGCGCAACCTGACGGAGGCCGTCGTCTTCGACCCGGCGACGCAGCAGGTGATCGCCCATGCCGGTTACACGACGAGCTTCGTGCTCGACCCGCCGCCAGAGGATGCGATCGCCCAGGCCCGGCTTGGCGAGGTCGCCGTCCTCCCGGCGGAGGACCGGGTGCGGGCCGTGGTCGCGCTCGATTTCGGCCAGGGCTGGATGCTGCTGATCGGCAGGCCGCTCGACGCGACGGTGCTGGCGCATCAGCGATCGGTCGAGAAGGCGGTCGCCGAATATGTCGAGCTCGATAACAACCGCTCCGGGCTGCAGATCACCTTCGTCATGATCTTCGCCATCGCGGCGCTCCTGGTGCTGCTGGCGGCGGTGCTGATCGGCCTGGTGCTGGCCAACCAGCTGGCCCGGCCGATCGGGCGGCTGATCGTCGCGGCCGAGCGGGTGAGGGGGGGCGACCTCGCCACCCGGGTCGAGGAGGGCGCGGCGGATGAGGAGATCGCCAGCCTCGCCCGCGCCTTCAACCGCATGACCAACCAGCTGGCCGCGCAGCGCTCGGAGCTGCTGCAGGCCTACCGCCAGATCGACGAGCGGCGGCGCTTCACCGAGACTGTGCTGGCCGGCGTCTCCGCCGGCGTCATCGGCCTCGAGACGGATGGGCGGATCAACCTGCCGAACCGCCGCGCGAGCGAGCTGCTCGGCATCGAGCTCGACGCCGCCATCGGCCGGCCGATGGCCGAGGTGGTGCCGGAATTCGCGCCGCTGCTGGCCGGCGGGGCCGAGCGCACGGCCGAGATCCGAATCGGCCCGCCGAGCAACCGCCGGACGCTCCTCGCCCAGATCGGCGAAGAGCGGCAGGCGGGCGGACAGGGGGAGCTGGCCGGCTTCGTCCTCACCTTCGACGACATCACCGAGCTGCTCTCGGCGCAGCGCAAGGCGGCCTGGGCCGACGTGGCGCGGCGCATCGCACATGAGATCAAGAACCCGCTGACCCCGATCCAGCTCTCGGCCGAGCGGCTGAAGCGGCGCTACCTGAAGCAGATCAGCAACGATCCGGAGACCTTTGTCGCCTGCACCGACACGATCGTCCGTCAGGTCGGCGACATCGGGCGGATGGTGGACGAGTTCTCCGCCTTCGCCCGCATGCCCCAGCCGGTGATCCGCCCGGAGGACCTCTCCCAGGTGCTGCGCGAGGCGCTCGTGCTGCAGCGGGACGCCCATCCCGGCATCCGCTACCAGGTGGACCTGCCCGAGGGGGTGCGCGGCCCGCTCGTTGCCTGCGACCGCCGGTTGCTCGGCCAGGCGCTGACCAACCTGTTGATGAATGCCGCCGACGCCGTCACGATGCGTGCCCAGGCCGAGCGGGAGGCCGGCGAGGCTCCCGGCCCCGCCTCCGGCCAAGCCTTTGGACACATCACCGTGCGCATCGAGCAGGGCGAGGACAGCGTCGCCATCGCCATCGAGGATGACGGAATCGGCCTGCCCCAGGGGGATGAGCGGGACCGGCTTACCGAACCTTATGTGACGCATAAACCGAAAGGAACCGGCCTCGGCCTTGCCATCGTGAAGAAGATCATGGAGGACCATGGGGGCAGGCTGGGGTTGGAGGACCGTCCCCGCGAGGCCGGCTCGGGGCGCGGTGGGGCCCGGGCCGTTCTCACCCTGCCGTGGCGACCGGGCACCGACCGCATGGCGGAGCGCCCGGCCGGCACGGAGACCGAGACGATGGACCCCTTCCCGGATGGCAGCATGAGGCGCGCGCATGGCGCATGAAATCCTGATCGTGGACGACGAGCCGGACATCCGGGCGCTGATCGAGGGCATCCTCTCGGACGAAGGCTACGAGACGCGGCAGGCGGCGAATTCCGACCAGGCGGTGGCGGCCTTCAAGCAGCGCCGGCCGTCCATGGTGGTGCTCGACATCTGGCTGCAGAACTCGAAGCTGGACGGACTTGGGATCCTGGCGGAGCTCCATAAGGAGGAACCGCAGATCCCGGTCGTCATGATCTCCGGCCACGGGACGATCGAGACGGCGGTGCGGGCGATCCAGCAGGGCGCCTACGACTTCATCGAGAAGCCTTTCAACTCCGACCGGCTGCTGCTGGTGGTCGCGCGCGCGCTCGAGGCGGCGCGGCTGCGGCGGGAGAATTCCGAGCTGCGGCTCCGGGCCGGGCCGGAGACCGACCTGGTCGGCACCTCGGCCAGCCTCGCCCAGCTCCGCGCCTCGATCGAGCGGGTGGCGCCGACCGGCAGCCGCGTGCTCATCGCAGGCCCGGCCGGCGCCGGGAAGGAGGTGGCGGCGCGGATGATCCATGCCCGGTCCCGCCGCGCCGACGGGCCATTCGTTGCGCTAAATTGCGCGACGCTGAACCCGGCCCGCTTCGAGGAGGAGCTGTTCGGCACCGAGGCCGGGGCGGATGCCCAGGCCGCGCCGCGCCGCGCCGGCGTGCTGGAGCGCGCCCATGGCGGCACGCTGCTGCTGGACGAGGTGGCGGACATGCCGCTCGAGACCCAGGGCAAGATCGTCCGCGCGCTGCAGGAGCAGGGCTTCGAGCGCATCGGCGGCGCGACCCGGGTGAAGGTCGATGTCCGCGTCATCGCCACCACCAACCGCGACCTGCAGGGCGAGATCGCGGCCGGGCGCTTCCGCGAGGACCTGTTCTACCGCCTCGCCGTGGTGCCGCTGCGGATCCCGGCGCTGCGCGAGCGGCGGGAGGACGTGCCGGCGCTGGCGCGGCACTTCATGGCCCGCTCCGGCGAGACCTCCGGCATGCCGCCGCGGGAGCTCGCCGAAGACGCCATGGCCGCGCTCCAGGCCTATGACTGGCCGGGCAACGTCCGCCAGTTGCGGAACCTGATCGACTGGCTGCTGATCATGGCGCCGGGGGAGGCGCGCGAGCCGATCCGTGCCGAGATGCTGCCGCCCGAGGTGGGCTCCGCCGCGCCGGCCATGCTGAAGCTGGACCGCAGCTCGGAGATCATGACGCTGCCGCTGCGCGAGGCGCGGGAGCTGTTCGAGAAGCAGTATCTTGAGGCCCAGCTTCTCCGCTTCGGCGGCAATATCAGCCGCACCGCCAATTTCGTCGGCATGGAGCGGAGCGCGCTGCACCGGAAGCTGAAATTCCTCGGCGTCCATGCCGAGGACCGCGTGCCGGCCGGGCCGGCACTGTGACATCCTGCCGGAACGGCTAGCCGGGGTCCTCCATGTCGCGCATCGCTTACGTCAACGGCCGCTATGTCGACCAGCGGCTGGCCGAGGTGAACATTGAGGATCGCGGCTACCAGTTCGGCGACGGCATCTACGAGGTCGTCCACCTCCATGACGCCCGCTTCATCGACGAGGACCACCACCTGGCCCGGCTGGAGCGCTCCCTCGCCGAGATCCGCCTGCCGATGCCCATGCCGCGGGCGGCGCTCCGCCATGTCCTGGCCGAGGTCGCCCGGCGCAACCGGGTGACGGAGGGGCTGCTCTACATGCAGGTCACGCGCGGCGTGGCGCGGCGCGACCACGCCTTCCCGAAGCCGCCGGTGCCGCCGGCCCTCGTCATCACGGTGAAGCGCATCCCACCCTATCCGGCCAGCGTCGAGGGCTGGGGCGCCAAGGCCATCACCCTGCCCGACCTGCGCTGGGCGCGGCGGGACATCAAATCGATCAACCTGCTGCCCAACTGCCTGGCCCGGCAGGCGGCGCGGGAGCAGGGGGCGATCGAGGCCATCCTTTATGAGGAGGCCACGGGGATGGTGACGGAGGGGGCGGCGACCACATTCTGGATCGTCGATGCCGGGGGCGTCATCCGCACCCGCGAGCTCGACCATGTCATCCTGCCCGGCTGCACGAGGGCGGCGCTGATGGCGGAGATGGCACAGGCCGGGCTCCGCTTCGAGGAGCGGGCGTTCAGCCTGGAGGAGGCGAGGGGCGCCCGCGAGGCCTTCCTCACCTCGGCGACCTCCTTCGTGAAGCCGATCCTGGCGCTGGACGGCCATCCGGTCGGCGACGGGCAGGCCGGGCCGGTGGTGCGGCGGCTCTTCGACCTCTTCGCTCGCCATGTGAAGGGCGCGCCGAGGAATGCGGCGTGACGGCACCGCGCGGAATCCTCTGGGACTGGGACAACACCCTGGTCGATGGCTGGCTCGCCATCGCCGCCGGGCTCAACGCCGCCTTCGACCGCTTCGGCCTGCCGCGCTGGACGCTCGAGGAGGTGCGGGGCCGCGTCCGCCGCTCGCTGCGCGAGAGCTTCCCCGAGATGTTCGGCGAGAATTGGGAGGCGGCGCGGGACGTCTTCTATGCCGAGGTGCGCGCCCGCCACCTCGGCGTCCTGACGCCGATGCCGGGGGCCGGCGGGGCGGTGGCGGCCGTCGCCGCGCTCGGCCTGCCGCAGGGGGTGATCAGCAACAAGCAGGGGCCGCTGCTGCGGGCGGAGGCGGCGCATCTCGGCTGGGGCGGTCATTTCAGTATCCTGCTCGGCGCCGGCGATGCGGCGGCGGACAAGCCGGACCCGGCGCCCTTCCGCATGGCGCTGCCGGCGCTCGGCCTGCCGGCCGAGGCGGTCTGGTATGTCGGCGACACCGCGCTCGACATGGAGGCGGCGCGGCGGGCCGGCTGTACCGCCGTGCTGCTGGGCGACGCGGCGCATGACGGCGGGCCGGAAGCCGCGGCGCCGGACCTCGCCTTTCCGGATGCGACGGCGCTCGCTGCCTATCTCCGAGGCGCTCGCCAGGGCTGATGCCCGGGGCGGCGGCAGGCCTTGCCGTCGGGCGCGGATGCGTCGCCAGGCCCGCCTTGCAAACGGCGACATGAGGATGGATGGTGCGGCCTCCGGCGGGGCGACCCGTCTCGGGCGCGCCGCCATATCAGAGTGGCCGCCAAGAACAAGAAGGACAGAGCCGTGGCAGCCGAGAAGTCCCAGAACGTGCAGGATGTCTTCCTGAACCACGTTCGCAAGAGCAAGACCCCGGTCACGATCTTCCTCGTGAACGGCGTCAAGCTTCAGGGAATTATTACCTGGTTCGACAACTTCTCCGTCCTTCTCCGCAGGGACGGGCATACCCAATTGGTCTACAAGCACGCCATCAGCACCGTGATGCCGGGCGCGCCGATCCAGCTCTTCGACGCCACCGCGGCCGCCCGTGAAGGGGCCTCCGTGAGCCGCGAGGGCACCACCCTGACCATGAACCGTGAGGCCAATCCTGTCGGCGGAGATTGAAACGGGCCTTCCGGCCCCAGCGAATGACCGGGGCGACGGCACCGAGACCGGGCCCACCCGGGCCGCCGTCATCCTGCCCCATGAGCGCCACCCCCGTGGGCTCGGCCCGCAGCAGGACACGGCGCCCCGGGCGGCCGAGGCCAGGCTGGCGGAGGCCGTCGGCCTCGCCGCCAGCATCGGGGTGACCATCGTCCATCAGGCGATCTTCCCATTGCGCGAACGCCGCCCCAGCACCTACCTGGGCGAGGGACAGGTCGCGGCAGCGCGGCAGGCGATCGATGACCAGCGCGTAGCGGTGGTCGTGGTCGACGCCGCGCTCTCGCCGGTGCAGCAGCGCAACCTGGAGCGCGAGTGGCGCTGCAAGGTCATCGACCGGACCGGGCTCATCCTCGAGATCTTCGGCGAGCGGGCGCGCACCAAGGAGGGCTCGCTGCAGGTCGAGCTTGCCCATCTCGACTACCAGCGCACCCGGCTCGTGCGGTCCTGGACCCACCTTGAGCGGCAGCGCGGCGGCTTCGGCTTCCTCGGCGGCCCCGGCGAGTCGCAGATCGAGATCGATCGGCGCCTCATCACCGACCGCATGGTGAAGCTGAAGAAGGAGCTGGAGCAGGTGCGCCGCACCCGCGGCCTGCACCGCCGCCAGCGGGAGAAGGTGCCCTACCCGGTGATCGCCCTGGTCGGCTACACCAATGCCGGCAAGTCGACGCTGTTCAACGCGCTGACCGGCGCCGGCGTCTATGCCCAGGACCAGCTCTTCGCCACGCTAGACCCGACGATGCGCGGCATCCGGCTGCCTTCGGGGCGGCGGGCGATCCTGTCGGACACCGTCGGCTTCATCTCGGAGCTGCCGACCCAGCTGGTGGAGGCCTTCCGGGCGACGCTCGAGGAGGTCGCGGCGGCCGACGTCATCCTCCACGTGCGCGACGTCGCCCATCCCGACACCGCGGCGCAGCGGGCCGACGTGCTCTCCGTGCTGGAGGAGATGGCCGAGGGCGCCAATGCCCCGCTCGACGAGGGCTGGCAGCGCCGGGTGCTGGAGGTGCTGAACAAGGCCGACCTGCTCGGCGGCGTCGGCGCCGTGCCCGGCGGCTCGGCCGATGGCGCCGTCGCCGTCTCGGCCCTGACCGGGGAGGGGCTGCCCCAGCTGCTGGAGGCGCTCGATGCCCGGCTCTCGGCCAATATGGAGGTCGTGCGCTACGCCATCCCCTCGGCGGATGGGGCGCGGCTCGCCTGGCTATACCGCCATGGCGAGGTGATCGAGCGCGCCGATACCGAGGAGGATGTCCAGGTGACCGTGCGCCTCTCGCCCACCGACCGCGCCCGCTTCGAGCAGCCCTCGCCGTGAACCCGCATCTCGACAGCCGGGCGATGGCGGATGTCGCCGCGCTGCTCCGGCAGGCGACCCGGGCGGAGATCCTGCCGCGCTTCCGCCGCCTCGCCGCCGGCGCGGTGCGGGCGAAGAGCGGGCCGCTCGACCTCGTCACCGACGCCGACGAGGCGGCGGAGCGGGTCATCACCGCCGGGCTGCAGGCGCGCTTCCCCGGCTGCGTCGTGGTCGGCGAGGAGGCGACGGCGGCGGACCCCTTGGTGCTCGGCCGGCTGGCCGGGGCCGATCTCGCCTTCGTCGTCGACCCGGTGGACGGCACGGCGAATTTCGCCGCCGGCCTGCCGGTCTTCGGCTGCATGGCGGCCGCCATCATCCGCGGCGAGATTGTCGCCAGCTGGATCCATGACCCGCTCGGCGACGACACGGCGATGGCGCTGCGGGGGGAGGGCGCCTGGATCGAGGCGCCGGACGGGCACCGGGCCGCGCTCCGGGTCGCGGCGCCGGCGCCGGTCGGGCGGATGGTCGCCGGGGTCTCATGGGGCTACATGCCCGAGCCGCTGAAGAGCCGCGTCGCCTCGCGCCTGCCGCGTCTGGCGGCGACGGTGAATTTCCGCTGCGCCGCGCATGAGTACCGGCTTGCCGCCGGCGGCCATGCGCATGCGCTGGTCTACAACAAGCTGATGCCCTGGGACCATGCGCCCGGCTGGCTGCTGCACCGCGAGGCCGGCGGCTATGCCGCCCGCTTCGATGGCACGCCCTATGGGCCGCACACCATCACCGGCGGGCTGATCGTCGCCCCGGACCGCGCCGGCTGGGAGGAACTGCGCGAGGCCCTGCTAGCGGAGTAGCGCCGCCGCAGCCTAGTCTCCCGGCCGAAACCGAGGAGAGCCATGCCATGTCCGACGCCGCGCCCGCTTTGGTCATCCTGCCCCGCGCCCATGACGTGGGCGGCTTCGAGGTCCGCCGCGCCCTGCCGGCCCGCGAGCGGCAGATGGTCGGGCCCTTCATCTTCTTCGACGAGATGGGACCGGGGGAATTCCTCGAGGGCAAGGGACTCGATGTGCGGCCGCATCCGCATATCGGTCTCTCCACCGTGACCTATCTCTTCGAGGGCTCGATCCAGCACCGCGACAGCCTCGGCTCCGACCTGCCGATCGTCCCGGGCGACGTGAATTGGATGACGGCCGGCCGGGGCATCACCCATTCCGAGCGCAGCAGCGAGGAGAGCCGGCAGGTCCGGCGGCGGATGGCCGGCATCCAGTCCTGGGTCGCCCTGCCGAAGGAGGCCGAGGAGACGGCGCCCGACTTCGCCCACCACCCCGCGGCGACCCTGCCGCTGGTGGAGGAAGCCGGGCTCCGGCTCCGCCTGGTCGCGGGCGAGGGCTGGGGGATGCGCGCGCCCGTCGCGGTCTCCTCGCCGCTCTTCTACGCCGATGCGGTGCTGGCGCCCGGGGCCGTGGTGCCGATGCCCGACGGGCACGAGGAGCGCGCGGCCTATGTGGTCGAGGGCGCGGTCACGGTCGGCGACGACCGGCACGAGGCGGGTCGGATGCTGGTCTTCCACCCGCGCTCCGGCCTGGCGCTGCGGGCGGGGCCGGAGGGGGCGCGGCTGCTGCTGCTCGGCGGGGCGGCGATGGACGGGCCGCGCTACGTCTTCTGGAATTTCGTCTCCTCCTCGCAGGAGCGGATCCAGCAGGCGAAGGAGGATTGGCAGGCCGGCCGCTTCCCCAAGGTGCCGACCGACTCGGTCGAGTTCATCCCGCTGCCGGAGACGGTGCGCGCACGCGGCTGAGACGCCGCTCCTCAACCCACCGTGATGTCGAAGCTGGATCGATCCGCGCGACATTGCATCCCGAAGGCGCCAGCGTGAGTCGGAGGCGGAGCGGGAGGCATGCAACACGGACCGGGCCGGCGCAGGACCGCCTGGGCGCGGCTGTCCCTGCTGCTCCTGAGTTTCGGCCTCCCGGCGGGGGCGGCGGCGCAGCCGGTCGTCCTCCAGCTGCAATGGGACAACCAGTTCCAGTTCGCCGGCTATTATGCCGCGCTCTGGCAGGGCTACTACCGCGAGGCCGGGTTCGAGCGGGTCGAGATCCGCAGCGCCTTCCCGCCGGAGGGCGGCGCATTGCGCAACCCGGTCGCCGAGGTGGCGGAGGGGCGGGCGCAATTCGGCACCAGCAATGCCGGTATCCTGCTGGCCCGCGCCGCAGGGCGGCCGGTGACGGTGGTCGCCTCGGTCTTCCAGCAGAGCGGCACGCGGCTCTATTTCCGCCGCGAGACGCCGATCTCGAGCCCGGCGGACCTGGTGCGGCTGAAGCTCGGCCGCAACGAGGGCAACGAGCTGCTGGACGTGGAGCTGCGGGCCATGCTCGCGGCCGAGGGGATCGACCCGCAGCAGATCGCCGTGGTGCGCTTCCCGCCCAACCGCGTCCTCGCCGAGCTCGCCGCCGGCACCTACGACATGGTCTTCGGCTACAGCCTCTCGGCACCCTGGGAGGCGCGCGAGATCGGCATGGCGCTCGGCGAGCTGCGGCCGGCCGATTACGGCATCGCCTTCTATGGTGACAGCCTCTTCACCCATACCGACCTGGTGCGGCGGGAGCCGGAGATGGTCCGCCGCTTCCGCGAGGCGAGCCTGCGCGGCTGGCGCTATGCGCTGGACCACCCGGAGGAGATCGCGCGGCGCATCTCGGCCGAGCTGCCGCGCACCCTGCCGCTGCAGGACCGGCTCGGCTTCGACCTCTTCCAGGCCGAGGGGGTGCGGCAGCTGACGCTCTACCCGATCGTCGCACTCGGCAATACCAACCCGGATCGTTGGGAGCGGATGTTCGCCCAGCTCCGCCGCGCCGGGGTGGTGGAGGGAATGCTCGACCTCGGTGATTTCCTCTATGATCCGCAGCGGACGGAGGCGGAACGCCGGGAGCGGCAGCGGGCGATGCTGCTCTGGGCGCTGGCGGCCGCTGGTCTGGTGGTGCTGGCGGTGGGCGGCCTGAGCCTCTTCCTCCGCAGCGCGGTGGCCCTGGCCCGGGCCGAGCTGGAGCGCAGCCAGGCAGCGTTGCTGCGGGCGCAGAAGCTCGAGGCGGTCGGACAGATGACCGGCGGCATCGCTCATGACTTCAACAACCTGCTGCAGGTCGTGTCCTCCGGACTCTCCCTGCTGGAGCGGGACACGACGCCCCAGGCGCGGCGACAGGAGATCCGCCGGACCATGCGCCAGGCGCTCGACCGCGGGGCGCGCATATCCCGCCAGCTGCTGGTCTTCGCCCGGCGCCAGGCCCTGCTGTCGGAGCGGGTGGACGCGGTGGAGCAGCTGCGCGGCATGCGGTCGCTGATCGCCGGCGCCTTGCGGCCGGATATCGAGCTGCGGCTGGAACTGCCGGCCGAGACGCTGCCGGTGGAGCTGGACAGCGTGCAGTTCGAGGTGGCGCTGCTCAACCTCGCCGTGAATGCGCGGGATGCGATGCCCCGCGGCGGCCGGCTGGTGGTGCGGGCCGAGGCACGGCGCATGGCGGAGCCGGCTGGGCTGGCCGATGGGCTGCGGGGGGAATTCGTCGCGGTCGAGGTCACGGATACCGGTGCCGGCATGGCGCCGGACGTGATGGTGCGGGTCTTCGAGCCCTTCTTCACCACGAAGCCGCTCGGCCATGGGACCGGGCTCGGCCTGGCCCAGGTCTATGGCTTCGCCCGGCAGTCCGGCGGGACGGTGCGGATCGCCAGCCAGCCGGGCGAGGGGACGGTGGTGACGCTCCTGCTGCCTCGCAGCGGCGAGATGGCGCCCGGGGCGCGTGTCGAGCAAGCCGTGGTGGAGGCGCCGCCTGGCGAGGGTCTTTCCGTCCTGCTGGTCGAGGACGATGCCAATGTGGCGCTGCTGCTAACGGAGTCGGTCGAGGCGCTCGGCCATCGCGTCACCTATGCCGCCGGGGCGGAGGCGGCGCTGGCGGCGCTGGAAAGCGGCCAGCGCATCGATGCCGTGGTGACGGACGTGATGATGCCGGGCGGGATGGGCGGGGTCGATCTCGCCCAGGCCATCCGGGCGCGGCGGCCGGCGCTGCCGGTGATCCTGGTCACCGGCTATGGCGAGCGTCTGGAGGAGGTGCAGGCGGTGGGCCTGCCGGTTCTCCGCAAGCCCTTCCGCGTCGAGGAGCTGGACGCGTTGCTGCGCAGCGAAGCCGAGCTGAGCGCCGACGTTCCTGGTTAGTTCACCAAAGATTCTCTACTGCCTGAACGCCGGCAGGCAGGCGTGGAAAGCCTTTACTGAGATCAGTCAAGATTTGACAAGGTGATGTGAAAAGCTTTCATGCTCAGGCCGCGACCAGCCCAGACCAGCTGTGAAGCTGTTTACAAACTCTGTTTTTCCTCGGTTTTCACCGCCTGCCACTCGGCCTCCATCGCCTCGAGCGAGGCGTCGGCCGGAGCCATCCCGCGCTGTGCCAGACGCGCCTCGACGCCCTGGAAGCGCCGCTCGAACTTGGAATTGGCTGCCCGCAGGCATTCCTCCGGATCCAGCTCCAGCTTCCGGGCCAGGTTGGCGAGAACGAAGAGCAGGTCGCCGACCTCATCGGCCAGACGCGCCGGATCCGCGCCCGGAAGCTCCGCCCGGAGCTCGTCGGCCTCCTCCTCAAGCTTGTCGAGCACGGCCGCGGCGTCCGGCCAGTCGAAGCCGACCCGGGCGGCGCGACGGGTGAGCTTGGCAGCGCGGGTGAGGGCAGGGAGGCCGGGCGGCACGCCGGCCAGCGTCCCGGTCTCGGCCCGCGCAGCCCGCTCCGCAGCCTTCTGCACCTCCCAGGCGGCGGTCTGGGCCGCGGCATCGCGCGCGGCGGCTTCGCCGAAGACATGAGGATGGCGGCGGACCATCTTCTCGCTGATGGTCTCCGCCACATCGGCGAAGCCGAAACGGCCGAGCTCCGAGGCCATCTGGGCATGGTAGACGACCTGGAACAGCAGATCGCCCAGCTCATCCTGCAAGGCCGGATAATCCGGGCCGCGACGGATCGCATCCGCCACCTCGTAGGCTTCCTCGATCGTATAGGGCGCGATGCTGGCGAAGTCCTGGACCTGGTCCCAGGAGCAGCCATCCGGCGCGCGGAGCCGGGCCATGATGCCGAGCAGGCGCAGCAAGGCGGCGTCGGGGGCAGGCTTCGGCTGGTCGGGCATGGCGCGGCTCCTCGGTCGGTTCGGGGCTCCCGTCGCAGAAGGGACGGCGCCGTGCAATGGCCCGGCAGATCCCGATGGCCTTGTCTGTCCCGGCCCTTGTCCACAGGCACGTTTGTTGGATAAGATATATTATGGAAAGAAAAGAGGTGGGGATAAGTCTGTGGCTAAGCCTGTGGGCAGCGCGTTCGGCCCGTTGACCGTGGTTTTCCCGCAGCACGCTGTGACGCGAGTGCCTCAGTCCAGCGGGATCTCCAGCACCAGGCCGTCATGCGCCGGCTCGATGCCCGGCGGCAGATCCCGCTTCAGCGTGGCGTAGTCCATGCCGGTGCCCATATGCGTCAGGACCGTCCGCCGCGGCTTGAGCCGTGCGACCCAATCCAGCACCTGGTCGAGATTGGCGTGCACCTTGTGCGGACCGCGCTGGAAGCAGCCGACCACCCAGGTATCCAGCCCCTCGAGATGCGGCATGCTCTCCTCCGGCAGCATCACCACATCCGTCGAATAGGCGAAGCGGCCGATGCGGAGGCCGAGCGTATCCATCACCCCGTGGTCCTGGCGGAAGACCTCCACCGGCAGTCCGGCCACCTCGAAGCGGTCCCCATACTCCACGCGCCGGCCCTCGAGCGCCGGCCGGTAGAAGAATGGCGGAGTCGGGCCGATGAAGGCGTAGTCGAAGCGGTCATCCAGCCTCTGCAGCGTCGTTCTTGTTCCGTACGCGTCGAGCGCCCGGCCCATGATGCGGTTCACCTGACGCAGGTCGTCGATGCCGAGGCAGTGATCGGCATGGGCGTGGGTGAAGAGGATCGCATCCAGCCGTCCGGCGCCGACCGCAAGGAGCTGCTGGCGGAGGTCCGGCCCGGCATCGATCAGGAGCCGCCCGCCGGACGGCGCCTCGATCAGGGCGGAGGTGCGGGTGCGGCGGTTGCGCGGCTCGGTGGGGTCGCACTCGCCCCACTCGCCCCCCTCGCCCGCCCCGCCGATCAGCGGCACCCCGCCGGAGCCGCCGCAGCCTAGGATGGTGACGCGCAGCACGCCCTAGGCGACCCGCCGGAAGAGGCGGCGGAAATTGGCCGTGGTCAGCGCCTCGACCTCGGCGCCGGTGAGGCCGCGGGCCTCGGCCAGGACGCGGGCGGTATGCGCCACATAGGCCGGCTCGCAGCGCTTCCCGCGCAGCGGCACCGGGGCGAGGTACGGGCTATCGGTCTCCACCAGCAGCCGGTCGGCCGGGAGCTCCGCAGCGATCGCGCGGATCTCCGGGGATTTGGGGAAGGTCAGGATGCCGGAGAAGGAGACGTAGCCGCCCATCGCCACTGCCTGCCGCGCCAGTTCGGCGCCGGAAGAGAAGCAGTGCAGCAGGAATTCGAAATCGCCGCCCGCCTCGCGCTCCTCGCGCAGGATGCGGAAGATGTCCTCATCCGCCTGCCGGGCATGGATGGCGAGCGGCAGGCCGGCCAGGCGCGCGGCGCGGATGTGCCGGCGAAACCCCTCCTGCTGCATCTCGCGCGGCGACTTGTCGTAGAAGTAGTCGAGGCCGCTCTCGCCGATGCCGATGATGCGCGGATGGTCAGCCAGCGCCACGATCTCTTCGACCGTCGGCAGCCCCTCCGGCTCGCCGGCATTGTGCGGATGGACGCCGACCGTGCCCCAGACATCCGGGAAGCGTTCGGTAAGCGCCTTCACCGCCGCCGCCTGCCCGACCCGCACGCCGATGGTGACCAGCATGCCGACGCCCGCGTCTCGGGCCCGGGCGACGATCCCCTCGATCTCGGCTTCGGTGAAGTAGTCGAGATGGCAATGGCTGTCGACGAGCATGGCTCAGGCTTCGACCTTGCGGAACAGCGGGGCGGGCGGCGGCAGCGGGGTACCTTCGGGCAGCGGGGTGGCGAGGGCGTCGAGCCCCCTGCCCTCCGCCGGCACGCCGAGCTGGTCGAGCATCGCCGCCGTGGTCCCCGGCATGAAGGGCTGCAGCACCGTGGCGAAGACCCGGAGCGCGGTATGCAGGTGCCGCAGCACTGCCGCCATGCGGACGGGGTCGGTCTTCTTCAGCGCCCAGGGCGCCTGGAGGGTGACGTAGCCGTTCGCCGCACGCGCCTCGGCGAGGATCGCCTCCAGCGCCAGGTGGAACTCCTGCCGCTCGACATGCGCGCCGACCCGCCCCGGCAGGCTCCCAAGGCCGGCGAGCAGCCCGTCATCGCCTTCCGCCACCCCGGCCGGCGCCGGCAACGCGCCGCCGCAATTCCGCTGGATCAGCGAAAGCGTCCGGTTCGCCAGGTTGCCGAGCGTGTCCGCCAGCTCCCCGTTCAGCCGCCCGGTCAGTGCGGCGCGGGAGAAGTCGCCGTCATTGCCGAAGGGCACCTCGCGCAGGAGGAAATAGCGCACCGGATCGAGCCCGTACTCCTCGACCAGCTTCACCGGGTCGATGACATTGCCGAGGCTCTTCGAGATCTTCTGCCCCTCGTTGGTCCACCAGCCATGGGCGAAGACCCGGCGCGGCGGCGCAAGCCCCGCCGCGACGAGGAAGGCCGGCCAGTAGATGGCATGGAAGCGGACGATGTCCTTGCCGACGACATGGACGTCGGCAGGCCAGAACCGCCACCGCTCGGCGGAGGTGTCGGGGTAGCCGGCCGCCGTGATGTAGTTGGCCAGCGCATCGAGCCAGACATACATCACATGCGCCGCGTCGCCCGGCACCGGGATGCCCCAGGTGAAGCTCGTCCGGCTGATCGAGAGGTCCTGCAGCCCGCCCTCGACGAAGCGCATCACCTCGTTGCGGCGCGAGGCAGGCGCGATGAAGTCCGGATTGTCCCGGTAGAAGTCGAGCAGCCACGGGCCCCATTTCGACAAGCGGAAGAAGTAGCTCGGCTCCCGCACCCATTCGACCGGCGCGCCGGTCGGGGCGAAGCGCTTGCCATCCCGCTCCTCGATCTCGTCCGGGCCGTAGAAGGCCTCGTCCCGCACCGCGTACCAGCCCTCGTAATGGCCGAGATAGATCTCGTCGCGCCGGGCCAGCTCCTCCCACAGCGCCTGGCAGGTGGCCTTGTGCCGCGGCTCGGTGGTGCGGATGAAGTCGTCGTTGGAGAAGCCCATGGTCGCGGCCAGGTCGCGGAAATGGCGGCTCACCTGGTCGGTGAAGGCCTGCGGGTCCATCCCCGCATCCTGCGCCGCCTTCTCCACCTTCTGCCCATGCTCGTCCGTGCCGGTGAGAAAGAAGACCTCATGACCGGCGAGCCGTGCCCAGCGCGCCATCACGTCGGTGGCGAGCGAGGTATAGGCATGGCCGATATGGGGCCGGTCGTTCACGTAATAGATCGGGGTGGTGAAGTATCTCGTGGCCATGGCTGCGTCTTTCAGCGGAGCGAGAGCATCCCGAGGCTGCTCAGAACGGCCTGCTTGCGGTCGAGGTTCAACCGCTCCGTCTCGTCCGCGAGGCGGCCCAGCTTCTCCCACAGGGTGGACCACTCGGCAAGCGAGCGCCCCTCGGCCCAGGGCAACGCCGCCCCCTCGCGCGCCGCGGCGCGCAGCCCGGCCGCCATCGCCCGGCGCAGCAGGGCCATGAAGGTGGTCAGCGCCGCCGCGTCCCGCCGCGCCGTCACCCGGTCGGCGATGTCCTGCGCCCGGCGTGGGTCGAGCCGCGGCAGGCCCGCCATCACCTCATCCACGAGGGACTGAAGGGCTAGCCCCTCGCCCTCCGCCAGCAGCAGCGCCCGGCCCGGGCAGCCATCGGCGATGCGGGCGAGGCCGGCGCGCTCGGGCCCGCCGAGCTCCGGCAGCCAGCGGCCGAGCAGCCCCTCCATCGCCGGCGCCGGGAGCGGCGCCAGATCGAGCCGCCGGCAGCGGCTGCGGATGGTCGGCAGCAACCGGTCCGGCGCGCTGGTGACGATCAGCTGCACGGTGCGCGGCGGCGGCTCCTCCAGCGTCTTCAGCAGGATGTTGGGGACGACCTCGCGCTCCGCCCGCTCCAGCTCCTCGACGACGACGGCGCGCCAGCCACCCTCGGCCGCGGTCATCGCCATGAAGCGGAGAGCGGCCCGGGCATCCTCGGCGCGCAGCACCTCCTTCTTGCCGCGCTCGCCTGTATTCGGCGCCATGCTGAAGAGGTCGGCATGGGCGCCGGCTGCGATACGGCGGAAGACCGGGTGCTCCTCCGGCAGATGGAGCGGCACCGCGCCCGGCGGCGCCGCCGGCAGCCCGGCCAGCAGCCAGCGGGCGAAGCGATAGGCGAGCGTCGCCTTCCCGACTCCGGCGGGCCCGGCGATCAGCCAGGCATGCGGCAAGCGGCCGGAGCGTGCCGCTTCCTCCAGCGTGCGCGCGGCATCGTCATGCCCGACCAGCTCGGGGTTGGCGCGGGGCTCGGGCGGCGTCATGGCAGCAGGCGGGCGCGGACGGCCTTCAGGATCTCGCCCGCGACGCCCTCCGGCGTCCCGGTCGCATCCAGCAGCAGGCAGCGATCCGGCTCCGCCGCGGCGATGGCGCGGAAGCCGTCGCGGACGCGGGCATGGAAGGCGGCATCCATGGCCTCGTACCGATTGGCATCGCCGCGGGCGGCGGCGCGGGTGAGGCCCGCCCTGGGATCGATCTCCAGCACCAGCGTAAGGTCGGGCCGCAGCCCCTCCAGCGCAACCGCCGCCAGCGCGTCGAAGACCCGGCGGGGCACGCCCTGGCCGAAGCACTGGTAGGCAAGCGTCGAGTCGGCGAAGCGGTCCGAAACCACCCAGGTCCCGGCCTCGAGCGCCGGCCGGATGGTCCGCTCCACATGCTCCCGCCGCGCGGCGAAATGCAGCATGCATTCGGCGATGCCGTCCCAAGGTCCTTGCTCCAGCAGCACCGCGCGGATCGCTTCCGCCCCCGGTGCCCCACCCGGCTCCCGCGTGCGGAGGACGGGGATGCCCTCCGCCGCCAGCGCCGCGACGAGCCGCCCCGCCTGGGTGGACTTCCCGGCCCCCTCCCCGCCTTCCAGCGTGATGAAGCGGCCCCTTTCCATCAGCCGCCGATCCAGCGGCCGATCACCGCCGGGATGCGGGAGACGAGGCCGAGCCTGTCGACATCGGCGCCGGCCAGCAGCGGCAGGGAGAGGTTCGGCACCCCCTGCCCCGCCACCTCCAGCCGCCCGAGCTCCTGGCCCTTGAGGACGGGCGCGGCGATCGGCGCATCGTAGCGAACCTTGGCCTGCAACCGCTGCCGCCACTGCCGCGGCAGGGTGACGACCACATCCTTGCCGCCGACCAGCGGCACCGTCTTGCGGTCGCCGAGATGCACCGGCACCTCCTCGATCACATCGGCGGCGCGGAACAGCACGACATTCTCGAACTCGCGGAAGCCCCATTCCAGCAGCCGCTCGCTCTCCTCACCGCGGGCCCGCATGCTGGGCAGCCCGTTGAAGACGAGGATCAGCCGCCGGTCGCCGCGCTTGGCGCTGGCCGTCAGGCCGTAGCCGGCCTCCTCGGTATGGCCGGTCTTCAGCCCGTCGGCGCCGGGGACACGGGCCAGGGTCGGGTTGCGGTTCTCCTGGGTGATGTTGTTCCAGGTGAAGCTGCGCTCGTTATAATACTTATAATATTCCGGGAACTCGGTGACGATGTGCCGCGCGACGCGGGCGAGATCGCGGCAGGTCATCCGGTGCTCCGGGTCGGGCCAGCCGGTGGCATTGCGGAAGGTGCTGTCGGTCAGGCCGATCCGCTTCGCCCTCTCGTTCATCATCTCGGCGAATTGCTGCTCCGAGCCGGCGATGCCCTCGGCGAGGACGACGCAGGCATCATTGCCCGACTGCACGATGACGCCGCGGATCAGCGCCTCGACCGGCACGGTGGCGCCGATCTGGACGAACATCTTGCTGCCCTGCATGCGCCAGGCGCGCTCGCTGACGGGCAGCTCCTGGTCGAGCTTGAGCCGGCCTTCCTTCAGCATGCTGAAGACCATGTACATGGTCATCATCTTCGACATGGATGAAGGCGGCATCCGCTCATCGGCATTCTTGTCGAGCAGCACCGCATCGGTGTCGGCGTCGATGATAAGCGCATGACGGGCGATGGTGTCGAAGGGGCCCAGTGGCGTGTTGGCCGGGCTCGGCGCCGGGCCGGCGGGCAGGTTGCGCCCGGCGCCGGGCCTCGGCGCGTTGCCGCTCCGTGGCTGGGCCAGCGCCGGCAGGCTGACAGCAGTCAGCGCCGCCGCGGCAGGCAAGATCAGGCCGCGGCGGGTGGAACCCAGGACGCCGGGCTTCGGGGCATCAGGGCGGGAGGACATGGCAGGCGGACTCCGGTGCGGTCCGCACCGCATACGCCGTTGCACCCTCGCCGCTCAAGGCCTTGTGTGTGCCTGCCGAAAAACGAGACACTGGCGTGGCTTGCAGGACGCTCTTCCAGCGCTATTCGACCAGCAAACGCACCTCGGCCAGCCCCGCCCGCAGCACCGCCCCGACCGCCCGGTCGGCGGCGGCGGTATCGGCGAAGGGGCCGGCGACGACCCGGTATTGTGGCTGCCGCCCGCCACCGAAGGGCTCGACCCGTGGCGACACGCCCGGGATCCGCGCCGCCTGCCGTTGCGCCAGGTCGCGCCGGAAGAAGCTGCCGGCCTCGACGAGCAACCGACCCGGCCGTACCGCGCGGGTCGTGACGGCCTCCGACAGGGGATCGGGCGGCAGCTCCGGGCGGGCTTCGGCCGGCGCCCGGGCGGTGGTCTGGGCGACGATCGGGCGAACCGCTGCCTCCCGCGCACCGGGCGGCGGCGGAAGCGCCTCGCGCTCGACGGCGATGCGGGGCGCCGCGGCAAGCGCGAGGGCGGGCCGGTCCGGGCTCGGCAGGGCGCCGGCGAGAGCCTGGCTCGGCCCGGTCTCGACGCGGATGCGCACCTGCGCCGCCCCGCCCGGCGGGACGCCGAGCAGCTGCGCCGCCCGCGGCGACAGGCCGATGACCCGTCCTGGCTGTGCCGGCCCCCGGTCGTTCACCCGGATGCGGATCTCCCGCCCGGTCTCGAGGTTCCAGACGGAGACGATCGCCGGAAGCTGCAAGGTCCGGTGCGCACCGACAAGCCGCTCCGGGTCGTAGAGTTCGCCGTTGGCGGTGCGCTGGTTCGGGCGGCCACTCGGCAGCACGGCAGCGATGCCGCCCTCCTCCAGGCCGAAATCCTCGCGCGGATAGGACCAGACGCCGCCCATCGCATAGGGCTCGCCCAGCATGTAGCGGCCGGTCGACGCCGACGGCGGCGCCTGGCGCTCGCAGCCCCCCGCCAGCAGGACGAGCGCCAGCGCGGCGGCCAGCCTCAACCGACGCGGTCCGAGAGCAGCCCCACGGCCAGCGCGTAGTTCACCGGCGGGTTGTAGCGCCGGATCACCTGGAAATTCTTGTGGCACAGGAAGATCTGGCTGGTGCCGTTGCGCGGCAGGACGAGGCCCGTCTCGATGTCCGAGGCCGGGAGCGGCCCGCCATCCTGCCGCCGGAAGCCCATGCGGCCCCAATCGCGCAGCGGCCGCCTGCTGTCCGTCTCCGCCCGCTCCTGGTCGAAGCCGGGCGGGGCGAGCACCGCCTGGCCCCAGGGCTCTTCCTCCCGCCAGCCATGGCGGGCGAGGTAGTTGCCGATTGAGGCGAGCGCATCGGCCCGGCTGTCCCAGATATCCCGCCGGCCGTCGCCGTCGAAATCGACGGCCAGCCGCTCGAAATTGGTCGGCATGAATTGCGGCTGGCCCATCGCCCCGGCCCAGCTTCCCTTCATCCGCGCGGGCGAGATGTGGCCGCCATCGAGCACCTTGAGCGCGGCCATGAGCTCAGTGCGGAAATAGCTCGACCGCCGCCCGTCCCAGGCAAGGGTCGCCAAGGCCTCGATCACCCCGAAGCCGCCGGTATTGCTGCCGAAATTCGTCTCCATCCCCCAGATCGCCACGATGACCCGTGGATCGACCCGGTAGCGCGTGCCGATGGCGGCGAGCAGGCTGCGGCTCTCGCCGTAGTTTCGCCGCCCGTTCTCGACCCGGGTCTGGGACACGATGCGGTCGCGGTACTCCTCCCAGCTCATCGACCCCTCGGGCTGCTTCCGGTCGAGCTCCAGCACCCGGTCATTCGGGCGGAGGCCGGCGAGCGCCCGCTGGATTGTGCCGGGCGAGACCCCGGCGCGGCGGGCATCGCTGCGCACGCCGTCGAGGAAGGCATCGAAGGAGGCGGTGGCGGCGCGGGCCGGCGCGGCAAGCGCCACCGGAATCGCAAGGAACAATCGGCGTTGGAGCATGGCGCGACAGGTGCCATGAGCCCCACCCCTTCCGCAACCATGACGTGCTCTTCAAAGCCGGAAAGGGGGTGCTAGGATCACGGGACAGAAGGGGAAACGTCATGGCCGCCATCACCGAAACCATTGCCGACTATTGCGCGACGCTCGATTTCGCGGCGTTGCCGCCGGAAGTGCAGGAGCGCACGCGCTTCCTCGTGCTCGACCTCGTCGGCAACATCATCCGCGGCCGGCATGATGCGGAGAGCACCCCTGCCCTGCTCGCCACGGCCCGGGCTCTCGGGCTGGCGGCTGGCGGCTCCGCCGTGCTCGGCGATAGCGCCCGCTACACCCCGGCCGGAGCAGCCATGCTGAACGGCGCGCTGGCCCATAGCCTCGATTTCGACGACACCCACGCAGCCGGCACGCTGCATCCCGGCGCGCCGGTGATCCCGGCGGCGCTGGCGGCGGCCGAGATGGTCGGCGCCGATGGCCGCACCGTGCTCTCGGCCATCGTCGCCGGCTACGAGGTCACCTGCCGCCTCGCCCTCGCCCTGCCGGGCGGCGACCATTACGACCGCGGCTACCACCCGACCGCCACCTGCGGCGCCTTCGGCGCGGCCGCCGCCGCGGCGCGGGTCTTCGGCCTCGATGCCAAGGGGATGCAGGACGCCTTCGGCATTGCGCTCTCCCAGGCCGCCGGCAGCCTGCAATTCCTGGCGAACGGCGCCTGGACCAAGCGCTTCCAGGTTGGCTGGTCGGCGATGAACGGCCTTGCCGCCGCGACGCTGGCCCGCGAGGGCTTCCGCGGCGCCTCCGAGGCCTTCGAGGGCAAGGCCGGCTTCCTCCGCGCCTATGCCCCGAACCCGGTGCCCGAGCGCGCCCTCCAGGGCCTTGGCCACCAGTACGAGCTGATGAACACGGCGGTGAAGCCCTATCCTTCCTGCCGCTACGGCCATGCCTGCGTCGATGCCGCGATCGCCTTCCATAACGAGCTCGGGCTGAAGGCCGAGGAGATCGAGTCCGTCACCATGGGCCTGCCGAACAAGGGCATGCTGCTGGTCGGCGCGCCGCTCGCCTACAAGCAGAACCCGCAGAACGTGGTCGATGGCCAGTTCAGCGGCCCCTTCGTCGTCGCCTGCGGCCTCGTCCATGGCCATATGGGCTGGGACAGCTACGCCCATCTGCAGGATCCGGCCGTGCGCAGCGTCCTCCCCAAGGTCACCTGCCTCGAGGATCCGCAGATTCAGGCCCTGTTCCCCGACTACATGTCCGGCAAGCTGACGCTGCGGGCGCGCGGGCAGGAGCATGTCCGCCTGGTGAGGATCGCCAAGGGCGAGCCGGAGAATTTCCTCACCGAGGCGGAGCTGCGGGCGAAGTTCCACGGCCTGGTCGATGCCGTGCTCGGCCGCGACCGGGCGGTGCAGCTGGCCGATGCGGTGATCGGCCTAGACCGCGCGGCGGATGTGAACGGCATGCTGCGGCTCGGCGCGCCGATGATGGCGGCACGGCTGGCCGGGGAATAGCATTCCCCACAAAGCCGCTGCGCGGCTTCGCGGGGGCCCCGGTCGGCGCTCCAAACCCCCGAAGCCTCACCCCGCCTTCCGCGGCTCAGCCGCGGAAGGGTACCAGCCTACTTGTCCTCGAGTTGCCCGAGGAAGGCGCGGAAGTCCCGCGCCTCGCCGAAATTTCGGTAGACGCTGGCGAAGCGGACATAGGCCACCTGGTCCACCTCCTTCAGCGTCTCCATGACGATCTCGCCGATCTGGCGCGAGGTCACCTCGGCATCCGCCTCCGTCTCCAGGCGTCGCTGGATGCCGTTGACGATGCGCTCCACCCGGTCCTCGTCGACCGGGCGCTTGCGCAGCGCGACGCGGATGGAGCGCGCCAGCTTCTCCCGGTCAAAAGGCGCACGGCGCCCATCGGTCTTCAACACCGTCAGCTCGCGGAGCTGCACCCGCTCGAACGTCGTGAAGCGGCTGCCGCAGGCCGGGCAGGAGCGCCGGCGGCGGATGGCCGCCGCGTCCTCCGCCGGGCGGCTGTCCTTCACCTGGGTATCGTCACTGCCGCAATACGGACATTTCATCGATAGATCGGGAAGCGCTGGCAAAGGGCGAGGACCCGCGCCTTCACGCTCTCCTCCACCGCCGAGTTGGCCGCTGCGTCATTGGCCCGCGCCAGCCCGTCCAGCACCTCGCCGATCAGCCTACCGACCTCGCGGAACTCCGCCTCGCCGAAGCCGCGCGTGGTGCCGGCCGGCGTGCCGAGGCGGACGCCGGAGGTGACCATCGGCTTCTCCGGGTCGAAGGGGATGGCGTTCTTGTTGCAGGTGAGGTGCGCCCGGTTGAGCGTCCCCTCCGCCGCCTTGCCGGTGAGCCCCTTCGGCCGCAGGTCGACCAGCAGCAGGTGATTCTCCGTCCCGCCGGTGACGAGGTCGAGGCCCTGCGCCTTCAGCTCCTCCGCCAGCGCCACCGCGTTGGCGACGACGGCCCGGGCATAGGCGCGGAACTCCGGCTTCAGCGCCTCACCGAAGGCAATCGCCTTGGCGGCGATCACGTGCATCAGCGGCCCGCCCTGCAAGCCCGGGAAGACAGCCGAGTTGAACTTCTTGGCCAGCGCCTCGTCATTGGTGAGGATCATGCCGCCGCGTGGCCCACGCAGCGTCTTGTGCGTGGTGGTGGTCGCCACATGCGCATGCGGGAAGGGCGAGGGATGCGCCCCACCGGCCACCAACCCCGCGAAATGCGCCATGTCGACCATGAACCAGGCGCCGACCTCGTCGGCGATCTCGCGGAAGGCCTTGAAGTCCCAGACCCGGGCATAGGCCGAGCCGCCCGCGATGATCAGCCTCGGCTTGTTCTCGAGCGCGATCCGGCGAACCTCTGCCATATCGATCCGCTGGTCCTCCCGGCGCACCGTATAGGGCACCGGCTTGAACCACTTGCCCGAAAGGTTGGCCGCCGAGCCATGGGTCAGGTGCCCGCCTGCCGCCAGGTCGAGGCCCATGAAGGCATCGCCCGGCTGCAACAGGGCCAGGAACACCGCCTGGTTGGCCTGCGCCCCGCTATGCGGCTGGACGTTGGCGAAGCCGCAGTCGAAGAGCTTCTTCGCCCGCTCGATCGCCAGCGTCTCCGCCACGTCGACGAACTCGCAGCCGCCATAGTAGCGCCGGCCAGGATAGCCCTCGGCATACTTGTTGGTCAGCACAGAGCCCTGAGCCTCGAGCACCGCCTGGGAGACGATGTTCTCTGAGGCGATCAACTCGATGCCGTCCTGCTGCCGGGCCAGCTCCTGCCCGATGGCGGCGGCGAGGTCCGGATCGGCCTCGGCGACCGAGGCGCTGAAGAAACGGTCCGGGATGCGATAAGCAGTGGTCTCGTTCATGGCGTCACCCGTTCGGAGCAAGCTTGGCGAGGCGCCGGGCATGCCGCCCGCCCTCGAATTCAGTGGCGAGGAAGGCCCTGAGCGCGTCGAGCGCCAGCTCCGGCCCGGTGGTCCGGGCGCCGAAGCAGGCGACGTTGGCGTCGTTATGCGCCCGGGTCAGCCGCGCCTCGGTGGCCGAATGCAGCACCGCGGCGCGAATGCCTCCATGTCGGTTGGCGGCGATCTGCACGCCGATGCCCGTCCCGCAAACCAGCACGCCGAACCGCGCCTCCCCAGCCTCGACGGCGGCGGCGACGCGATGGGCGAAATCCGGGTAGTCGACGCTCTCGCCCGAATTGGTCCCGACATCGACCAGCCGGTGCCCGGCCTCAGCCAGGGCCTGCTGCAGCGCGGACTTCAGCGGCAGGCCAGCATGGTCCCCGCCGATGGCAATGGTGAGCTGGGTCATACGGCGTCCCTACCATGCAATGGGCACGCCGGGATATGGTGCCCACAAGGGCTTGGGCGCAACCCTGGCCCGCATCCTGGCCGGGCCGGTCCCCGACCGGCGCCCTCCTCATCCCGCTTCCGTCCCGGCCCCGGACATGGCACGGATAGGCCAGCGGAGGAGCAACCCATGGTCCACAGCACCAATCCCGAGACCCTGGCGCTGCATGGCGGCAGCCACCGGGCCGACCCGACCACCGGCTCGGTCGCCGTGCCGATCCACCAGACGACGAGCTTCCAGTTCCAGGATACCGGGCATGCCGCCCGGCTCTTCGGCCTGGCCGAGCTCGGCAACATCTACACCCGCATCATGAACCCGACCTGCGACGCGCTCGAGACGCGGATCGCGGCGATCGAAGGGGGTGTGGCGGCGCTCGCGGTCGGCTCCGGCCAGGCGGCGACCAGCTTCGCGGTGATGAACCTCTGCGCGGCCGGCGACAACATCGTCTCCTCGACCGACCTCTATGGCGGCACCTGGAACCTCTTCGCCAACACGCTGAAGCAGTTCGGCGTCGAGGTTCGCTTCGTCGACCCCGCCGACCCGGAGGGCTTCGCCCGCGCCACCGACGCCCGCACCCGCTGCTATTATGCCGAGGTCCTGCCGAACCCGAAGCTGCAGGTCTTCCCGATCGAGCAGGTCGCCGCCATCGGCCGCCGCCTCGGCGTGCCGCTGATCATGGACAACACGGCGGCGCCCATCATCTGCAAGCCGCTTGCCCTCGGCGCCGCCGTCGTCATGCATTCCACGACGAAGTTCATCGGCGGCCATGGCACCAGCATCGGCGGAATCGTGGTCGATGGCGGCAATTTCGACTGGGAGGCGGGCGGTGACCGCTTCCCGACGCTGAACCAGCCGGACCCGAGCTACCACGGCGCGGTCTGGAGCCAGGCCGCGAAGCCGCTCGGCCCCATCGCCTACATCCTCCGCATGCGCACCTGCCTGCTGCGCGACATGGGCGCCCCGATGTCGCCCTTCAACGCCTTCATGTTCCTCCAAGGGCTGGAGACGCTGCCGCTGCGCATGGAGCGGCACTGCGCCAATGCGCTGAAGGTCGCCGCCTACCTCTCCTCCCACCCCAAGGTGACCAAGGTCATCCACCCGAGCGTGCAGACCGGCGAAGCGAGGCGCCGCGCCGATGCGGCGCTGCATGGCGGCTACGGCAGCCTGATGGGCTTCGAGATGCAGGGCGGCGCCGAGGCCGGCGCCCGCTTTATCGACAGCCTCAAGATGCTCTACCATGTCGCCAATATCGGCGATGCCCGCTCGCTCGCCATCCATCCGGCGACGACCACCCACAGCCAGCTCTCCGCCGAGGAGCAGGCGGCGACCGGCGTGACGCCCGGCTATGTCCGCCTCTCCATCGGCATCGAGCATGTGGAGGACATCATCGCCGACCTCGCCCAGGCGCTGGAGGCGGCATGAGCATCGGCACCCCGGCCGGGGCCTTCCCCGCGACGCGGATGCGGCGCAACCGGCGGGATGCCTGGACGCGCCGGCTGAATGCCGAGAATACGCTGACGGTCGACGACCTGATCTGGCCGATCTTCATCCGCGAGGGCACCGGCCAGACCAGCGACGTCGCCTCCATGCCCGGCGTGGTGCGGGTGACGCTCGACCGGCTGGCCGGCCATGTGGAGCAGGCGGCGAGCCTCGGCATCCCGGCCATCGCCCTCTTCCCGATGACGCCGCCCGAGCTGAAGAATGCGGAAGGCACCGAGGCACTCAACCCCGACAACCTCATGTGCCGCGCCGCCCGCCTGCTGAAGCGCGAATTCCCCGGGCTCGGCCTGGTCGGCGACGTGGCGCTCGACCCCTATACCGACCATGGCCATGACGGCGTGATCCGCGAGACCCCGGTGGGCGACTACGTCCACAATGACGACAGCGTCGCCATCCTCGTCACCCAGGCGGTCAACCAGGCAGAGGCCGGCATCGACGTCATCGCACCTTCCGACATGATGGATGGCCGCATCGGCGCCATCCGTGCCGCGCTGGACGAGGCGGGGCTGGTCGATACCCGCATCATGTCCTACGCGGCGAAATACGCCTCCGCCTTCTACGGCCCCTTCCGCGACGCGGTCGGGTCCGGCCGTGCGCTCCGCGGCGACAAGAAGACCTACCAGATGGACCCGGCCAATTCGGACGAGGCGCTGCGCGAGGTGGCGCTCGACCTCGCCGAGGGCGCCGACATGGTCATGGTCAAGCCGGGCATGCCCTATCTCGACATCGTGCGCCGGGTGAAGGACCGCTTCGGCGTTCCCACCTTCGCCTATCAGGTGAGCGGCGAATACGCGATGATCATGGCCGCCGTGCGCAATGGCTGGCTGGAGCATGAGCGGGCGATGCTGGAGAGCCTGCTCGGCTTCAAGCGGGCCGGGGCGAACGGCGTGCTGACCTATTTTGCGGTGGAGGCGGCGCGACTGCTCAGGTCCCGCTGACGGAGGAGGCTCAGGCGATGAACACCGACTGGCTTGGCCTTGCCGACAGAATCGCCGTCGTCACCGGCGCCGCGGGCGGCATGGGCCGCGCCATCGCCGCAGCCTTTGTAGAGGCGGGCGCCGCCGTCGCCCTGCTCGACCGCGAGAAGGAGGGGCTGCTGGCGCTCGAGGCCCAGCTCACCGCCGCCGGCGGCCGCGTCGCCGCCATCCCCTGCGACACCGGATCAGAGGCCAGCATCGCGGATGCCGCCCGCGCCTCGGCCGACAAGCTCGGCCCGGCCGATATCCTGGTCAACAATGCCGGCATCCTGCGTGCCGGCCCGCTGGCCACCCTCCCCCTCGAGGAGTGGAACACGCTGCTCGGCGTGAACCTCACCGGCTACCTGCTCTGCGCCCAGGCCTTCCGCCCGCAGATGCTCGGCCGCGGCGGGGCATTGGTCCACATCGCCTCCATCGCGGCGAGCAACCCGCAGCCGCGCAGCGGCGGCTACAGCCCGAGCAAGGCGGCCGTCGCCATGCTCTCCCGCCAGCTCGCACTGGAATGGGGGCCGGACGGCATTCGCAGCAATGTCGTGAGCCCCGGCCTCATCCGCACGCCGATGTCGGAGAGCTTCTACCAGGCGCCGGGCGTGAAGGAGCGGCGGGAGGCGATGCTGCCGCTCCGCCGCATCGGCACGCCGCAGGACATTGCCGATGCCGTGATCTACCTCGCCAGCGCGCGGGCCGCTTACGTCACCGGCGGCGAGATCCTGGTCGATGGCGGCCTCGGCCAGGTCATCATGGAGCTCACCCCGCGCCCGGGCTACTAGTCCGAGCAACTCGCGCGTGGTCGCCGAAGGTTGGGGCGACCGGAGGCCTGCACCCCGCGACGGCCCAACGAGCGGGACCACGACCCGCAATCCGGTGGCTGCGGATTATGTCTCCAGCCCCTCGAAGAAGGAACCGACCGCCCGGACGGCGAGGCTCTCCTCGCCCCGGTCGTAGAAGCCGCAATGCCCGCCGCCCGCGACCCGCAGCGGCAGCACCGCCGGACATTCGGCCCAGTCGATGGCATCCATCATCGAGACCGGCACCAGCGGATCGTCCTCCGCCATCACCAGCAGGGTCGGCCGGCGGAGCCGCGGCAGGGCGGCGGCCGGGCGATTCATCTCGAAGAAGACGGCGAGAGAGGGGTAGCCGAAGCGCGGCGCCGTGACCTGCGCCTCGAATTCCATCAGCGAGGCGGCCTGCCGCGCCGCCCGGCGCAGCGGATCGGGGAGGTCGTTGGCCGGTACCGCCAATACCTCCCGCCGGTAGAGCGCCAGCAGCGCCCGGCCAAGCACGGGGTTGGCGTCGATCGCCGCATAGGCCGCCTCCGGCTCCAGCGGCGGGCCGATGGCGGCGGCGCCGAGGATCGCGGGCAAGCTTTCTTCGTCGCGGGCGAGCAGGTTGAGGACCAGGGCCCCGCCGAGCGACCAGCCGGCGAGCACAACCCCCTGCCCCGTCAGCGCCTCCGGTAGCACTGCGAGGGCCTCGGCCAGATCCTCATGGCGGCCGAGATGATAGTGGCTGGTGCTGCGGGCGAGGCTCCGGGCGCTGCCGCGCAGGTTCAGCCGCAGCACCGGGAAGCCCCGGCGCAGCAGCCCGGCCGCGGCGTCGCGGAGATAGGGGTCGTCCTCCGTCCCCGTGAGGCCGTGGACGAGGACGGCCAGCGGCCGCGCCGCCGAGGCAGCGGGGAGGTGCAGCATGGCCGCCAGCGCATCGCCATCCGCCATCGGCAGCCAGAGGCGATGCCCGGGCGGCAGCCGCGCCGGCCAGGGCCAACGCAAGGCTCGGAGCGTCTGCAGGGTGCCACCCAGCCAGGGCGGCCGCGGGCGGAAGGGCACGGGCGACGGCATCATGCCAACGCCAACGCGCTGCCGCCGCCGCGGTTACAGGACGCTCTTCTCGCGCAGCGCCGCGATCTCCGCTGCCGTCATGCCGAGCAGCCCGCCCAGCACTTCCTCCGTATGCTGCCCGAGCACCGGCGGCGGGCTGCGATATTCGGGCGGCGTCGCCGAGAGCTTCACCGGATTGGCGATCACCTTCACCGTCTCGCCCGAGGCATGCGGCAGTTCCAGCACCATGTTGCGGGCCTGGACATGCGGGTCGGCGAAGACCTGCTCCAGCGTGTTGATCGGGCCGCAGCCGATCTTCAGCGCCTCCAGCGCCTCGATCCACTCGGCCGTCGTCTTCGACTGCATCACCGGCGTCAGCGTCTCGGTGACGAGGTGACGGTTGGCGACGCGCTTCGGGTTGGTGGCGAAGCGCTCGTCGGCCAGCAGGTGTTCGAGCCCGTTCGCCTTGCAGAAGCGCTCGAAGGTCGGGTCGTTGCCGACGGCCAGGATGATGTAGCCATCCCTGGTCGGGAATTCCTGGTAGGGCGCGATATTCGGGTGCTGGTTGCCGAGCCGCGGCGGGTTCTCGCCGGTCGCCAGGTAGTTCATCCCCTGGTTGGCCAGCCAGGCAACATGGGTGTCGAGCATGCCGATGTCGATCTGCTGCCCCTCGCCCGTCGTGTTCCGGTGGTTCACCGCGGCGAGGATGCCGATGCAGCCATAGAGCCCGGCGAAGAGGTCGGCGACGGGGATGCCGACCTTCTGCGGCGAGCCACCCGGCTCCCCGGTCAGCGACATGACGCCGCCCATCGCCTGGATCAGCGCGTCATAGCCCGGCCGCGGCGCATAGGGCCCGGTCTGGCCGAAGCCGGTGATCGAGCAGTAGATCAGCTGCGGATACCGCTCCCGCAGCTGCTCCCAGCCGAGCCCATACTTGGCGAGTGCCCCGACCTTGAAGTTTTCGACCAGGATGTCGCAATGCCCGAGCAGCCGGTGGATCACCTCCTGGCCCTCGGGCTTGGCGATGTCGAGGGTGACCGACTTCTTGTTCCGGTTGACGCCGACGAAATAGGCGCTTTCCCGCGTGTTCGGCACGAAGGGCGGCGCGAAGCCGCGGGTGTCGTCGCCGGCCTCCGGCCGCTCGACCTTGAACACCTCGGCGCCGAGGTCGCCCAACATCTGCGTGCAGGTCGGCCCCGCCAGCACCCGCGTCAGGTCGAGCACCTTGAGCCCCCGCAGCGGCCCGCCCGCCCCACCGTCCCGTCCGTCCTGCATCACCCTCTCCCTTGCGCCAGCGCGATGATCCGACCCGTTGATGCACCAGGCACACCGCTACATCCAGCCCGGCAGGATGCAGACCAGCCCGGCGAGCAGCGGCCCGGCGATCCCGACGAGGATGCCGTAGACCAGGAAACGCCGGTACACCCCCTCGCGCTCCGCAGCAGCGGCGAGCCGGGGCCGGACACCCCCTGCCTTACGCTGTCGATCGCGCCCGACTTTACAGCACGCCGAAATGACAGCATCCTGTCCTGCACCGGCAGGCCGAAGCGGGCGATGTTCTGGTTGGTGATCCCGCCATCGATGCTGATCCGGCGAGAACCCGCCGCCCTGCGCCCCGTGGATCACCAGCAGCCCCATCATCAGCGGGCTGATCCCGTATTGCCGGGCGAAATGCAGTCGACCAGCCCGAGGATGGTGGCGCCTGCAATGACATGGGCAACCGTGCCGATCGAATCACCCGGGCTTGCCGCCAGCCTTCTCCTCCCCGCCCAGCAACCGTGCAAGGGCGGAGCGGGAGGGCGCAGCCCCGGCCTTCGACGCCTGCAGCAGCGCCTCCACCGCGGCGGAACGCGCAACGTGACCGGAATGGACGAAGCGCTCGTGATTCGCCTCGATCTCCTCGCGGTCGTAGAGGTAGTTCACCATCACCCCGAAGCTTTCCCGCATGCCGCGGGACGAGACATTGCCGAGCGGGTTGATCCGCTCGAGCCGGGCACCGTTGCCGAGGTGGAAGCGGGCCACTGGGTCGATGCTGGTCTTCCCCGCCGCCGGGCGGGTGAGATAGGCGGCGGCCAGGCGCAGCAGCGGCCCGCGCAGCGCCTCCCGCCGCGCTTCCTCCTGCCACCACTCGCCCTCTGTCAGCGCCCTGAGTGCGGTCGTCGCATCCTCCGCCCCGGCGGTCGCGGTCAGCAGCGCAGCCTCCTCCGCGCGGAACAGCCCCTCCTCCGGCGGCGAGTCCATCTCCCGATCGAGCCAGCGGCGGAAGCCGGGCACGGGCGAGAGGGTGGCGAAGGTCGCCAGCTGCGGCAGTTCCGCCTTCAGCTCCTCCACCACCTGCTTGATGAGGAAATTGCCGAAGGAGATGCCGCGCAGCCCCTCCTGGCAGTTGGAGATGGAATAGAAGATGGCGGCATCCGCCTCGCGCGGGTCGGCCGGCCGCTCGCCGCGCGACAGCAGGGGCTGCACGGCGGCGGCCATGCCCTTCACCAGGGCCACCTCGACGAAGATGAGCGGCTCTCCCGGCAGGGCGGGGTGGAAGAAGGCGAAGCAGCGGCGATCCGCCTCCAGCCGCCGGCGCAGGTCGTCCCAACCCTGGATCTCGTGCACCGCCTCGTAGCGGATCAGCTTCTCCAGCACCGCCGCCGGCGTCTGCCAGTCGATCCGCCGCAGGTCCAGGAAACCACGGTTGAACCAGGAAGCGAAGAGGTGGCGCAAATCCGCATCCAGCACGCGCAGCGCCGGCTCCGCCCTGGTGAGGCCGGTCAACTCCTGCCGGAGGCCGACCAGCGCGGCGGTGCCGCCCGGGGCCATGTTCATCCGCCGCAGCAGCTCCTGCCGGGGCGGTTCGGCCAGGTCGGCAAGGCGGGCGGCCGCCTCCAGCGAGGGCTCCGCCAGCCAGGCCTCCGCCGCCTCGCGCAACCGGTCGGGGTCGGGTGCGAAGCCCTCGGCGAGGAAGCGGAAGAAGGCGATGCGGTCCTCGCCTGCGAGCTGGAGCAGGCTCTCGTGCAGCTCCCGCGCCACCGCGGCGCCCGAGGCCTCGCCGCGCTCGGAGAGCAGCGCCTCGGCCAGGCGCCGGGCGCGGTCGAGCGGCGGCAAGCGGTCCGAGGGGACATCGGCATAGGCCCGGCCGCGATCGGCAATGCTGGACCAGAGCCGCTCCAGCCAGGTGCGGCTTTCGGGCAGGCTGGGGCTGGGGGCGGCGTCAGGCGGCATGGGGTCCTCCCTCTGGCGGCGCCCGGCTTACGCCGTATCTCAGCCCGGCGGAACCCAACGACGGCAGGAGGAGCGCGCCGATGCCGCCCGACCCGGCGAGCCCCCGCGCCGCCCTGCTGGCCCGCTGGCTGGAGCTGACGCGGGAGACGCTGCCCGGCATGGCCGGGGCCGAACGCTGGCCGATCCGGCTCGATCACTGCTTCATGCGGGTCTGCCTCGACGCCGCGATCGGCCGGCCCTGGCATGAGGCGGTGCGCCGGCCCGCCATCCGCCACCTGACGGAGGCGCAGCTCGCCGCGGCGGTTGCCGTGGCCGAGCGCATCCGCGCGGAGCCGGCGCTGCTGCGGCCGCTGAACCTGCAATCGCTCCGCTGGCGCGGCAAGGCCGGCTGACCGCCCGGCCTTGCGGAAGCCCCACCCCGGCGCCATGGTCCGCCCAGGTGCCGCATCGTCCTGGCCTGTGCCGGGCCGATGCCTGCCCGCCGTGAACGAGCCGGCGGTTCGCGCCCTGGGGCACCCACCCGGGGCGACCGCCGGCTAGCCCTGGAGGAAACCATGCTCGACCGGCCCATGCCGACCCCCGCCGCCCCCAGCCTCGACCCCTTCGCCCTGGCGAAGGCGCTCTCCGGCCATCACTTCATCGGCGGCGGCTATGTCCCCGGCCGCAACGGCAAGAGCTTCGCCGTTGTGAACCCGGCGACCGGCGAGGAGGTGGCGCGCGCCGCCGAGGGCGATGCCGCCGATGTCGACGCCGCCGTGCAGAATGCCGCGAAGGCGCAGAAGGATTGGGCAAAGATGCCCGCCCGCAAGCGCGGCGCCCTCGTCCACCAATGCGCCGCGCTGCTGAAGGAGCACCAGGAGGAGCTCGCCCGCCTCATCGCCCTCGAGACCGGCAAGGCGCTCCGCACCGAGAGCCGCGTCGAGGCCGGCGTCGTCGCCGACATCTTCGAATTCTTCGGCGGCCTGGGGAGCGAGCTGAAGGGCGAGAGCGTCCCCTTCGCGCCCAACGTGCTCAGCGTCACCGTGCGCGAGCCGCTCGGCGTGGTCGGCGCCATCATCCCCTGGAACGTGCCGATGCTGCTGATGGCGCTGAAGGTGGCGCCCGCCCTCGTCGCCGGCAACTCGGTGGTGGTCAAGAGCGCCGAGGAAGCGCCGCTTGCCGTGCTCCGCATCTGCGAGCTGATGAACCGCGTCCTGCCGGCCGGCGTGTTCAACATGCTCTCCGGCTTCGGCCCGGACTGCGGCGCGCCGCTGGTCGAGCACCCGCTGGTCCGCAAGCTCACCTTCACCGGCAGCGTCGAGACCGGCAAGATCGTCGCCCGCGCCGCCGCCGAGAAGCTGATCCCGGTGACGCTCGAGCTCGGCGGCAAGTCACCGATGATCGTCTTCGCCGATTGCGACTTCGACAAGACGGTGAACGGCGCGCTGACCTCCATGCGCTTCACCCGCCAGGGCCAGAGCTGCACGGCGGCGAGCCGCATCTATGTCGAGCGCCCGATCTTCGACCGCTTCGTCCAGGCGATGAAGACCGCCGTCGACGCCATGGTCATGGGCGACCCGCTCGACGAGAAGACCGATATCGGCACCATCGTGAGCGAGGGCCAGCTCGAGAAGGTCCGCGGCTTCATCGAGGAGGGCAAGGCGACGCCAGGCGCCACCGCCCATGTCTGCTCCGCCATGCCGCAGGACCAGGCGCTGAGGAAGGGCCTCTTCATCCAGCCCGTCATCTTCACCGGCCTCGGCCGCGACAGCCGCCTGGTGCGCGAGGAGATCTTCGGCCCGGTCACCGTCATCGCCCCCTTCGACGATCCGGAGTCGGTGCTGGAGGAGGCGAATGACAGCGAGTTCGGCCTCGCCGCCTCGCTCTGGACCAACAACCTGAAGGTCGGGCTCGACCTGGCGCACCGGCTGGAGGCCGGCCTCGTCCAGATCAACCAGAACCTCGTGGTCCAGGCCAACCTTTCCTATGGCGGCGTGAAGTCGAGCGGCCTCGGCAAGGAGGCCTCGCTCGAGGCCATGCTCGAGCACTTCACCCACAAGAAGACCATCATGGTAAACATGGGCTGAGCCGGCTGGCGCGCCCCGTGGAAGGGGCGCGCCGTTCCCGGCTCAGACGAACCACTGCCCCGTCGCGGCGTAGTTGGCCTCGACTTGCGCCGCGACGGCATTCCAGTCCGTCACCTCGGCGCGGTCCGGGTCGCCGAAGCCAATGCCCGACACGTACCAGGTGCCGGTGCGCTCGAAATTGCGCGTCGCCTCCGCGGCGATGGCGTTCCAGTCGGCGCCTTCCCAGTCGCGTTCCTCGAACTCCTGGTTCACCGCGCCGCGGCCGACATCCGGGTTGTCGGTGAAGAAGCCGTCGACGCCGATGTCGATCAGCGCCCGCGCCTCCTCGGTCATCGTCTCGACTTCGCCCTCGGGCGTGAGGGACAGGAAGGCTTCCTCCCGCCGCAGCGTATAGGGCACGACCTCCAGCCCGGCCGCATGCGCATCCTCGACCAGCGAGGTCGTCTCGCCGGTGAGCTGCCGGGTGATCTCCGCAGTGCCGTCGCCATCGCCGTCAACCGGCGTCTCCAGCTCGACGACCGGCCGGATGTAATCCTTGTAAGGCCCGATCGCCTCGGCATAGACGCGCGCCATCGCCTGCAGCGCCTCGGCGCTCAGCAGGTCCTCGTTGATCGCGCTCTCCATCGAGAGGTCGAGGCCGAGCTCGTCATAGATCGACGGGTCGGCGCCGAGCCCTGCCTTGTCCGGGTCGAAGTTGAAAGCCAAGTCATAGGAGCCGCCAAGCAGCTGCACCAGCGGAAGGTCGACGCCCGCTTCCGGCATGATCTCCTTCTGCAGCTCGATCAGGTTGCCGAGCTCGAAGGACTGGATGGTAACCCGCTCCGGATCGGTGAATCCGGCCCGCACCAGCGTGTCGATCAGCAGCTGGCTGGTATCCTGCCGGATCAGCGTGCCGTCGAGATAGGTGCCTTCCTGCGCGAAGAAGGTCGGGTGCTTGGTCTCCGGGATGATCCCGATGTCCCGCCCCGTCCTCGCTTCCTCTTCCCTGACCAGCTCGATCACCTCGTCGAGGGTCGGGATGCGGTAGAGGTCGTCGTACTCGGTGTTGTCGGGCCGGATCTCCGGGATGCGCTCCCGCGCATAAAGGGTCTTGATCTCGGCGAGGGTGAAATCCTCGGCAAACCAGCCGGTCACCTCTTCCCCGTCGATCTCCTTCGTCGTCTCCCGGTCGGCGAACTCCGGACGGTCGGCGACGTCGGTGGTGCCGCTCAGGTCGTTCTCATGCCGTGCGATCAGCACGCCATCCTTGGTGACGACGAGGTCCGGCTCGATCACCTCGGCGCCCAGCTCGATGGCGAGGCTGTAGGCCTCGAGCGTGTGCTCCGGCCGATAGCCGCTCGCCCCGCGATGGCCGATGACTTCCGGCGCCTCGCCGTCCAACATGTTGAAATCGCTCATCGGTTCCCCTTCCCCGGTCCGCCTCGGCGCGGCCTTCGCGGCGGAGGCTAAGGGCCCGGAACAACACCCGGATGACACCGGCATGACAGGACGATTATACAGTATTCAAGTGTCGCCCACTCCGTGATGACGCACTTGACGGGGCCGTTGCAGGAGCGGTGGCTGTCCGAGATCCGCCGCGTCCTTGTCCCCGGCGGCGTCTTCGCCGCGTCCGCGCACCGGCTTTCCTGGACCGGTTGGAACACGCCGGGATCCTAGACGAGACCCTGGACCCCGCCCTCGATGGCGTCGCGCCTGAATACTACCGCGCCGCCTTCCAAACGCCGGCCTTCACGCGCGAGCGCTGGGGGCGCGAGTTCGAGAGCTTGGACTACGTCGAGGGGGGTCTCTCCGCCTTGCACGACCTCGTGGTGTTGCGGCGGTTGATAAGCTCAAACGGCTTGGCCATTGCTAAAAGCCGCTTCGTCCCGGTTACCCCCGGCATCCCACGCCGCGGCCCGTGAGCGTGCTGACAGTGGTGAAGATCACCGCCGCCACGACCGTGACGGGATGCACCCGTGCGTAGTTTTCGCGCGTGAAGCCGCGATTGCTGTCGAAGTGGTCAGGTTGGGGCGAGCAGTCGCGCGGCAACGGAGCGCAGGCCGAGAGCGCCGCCAAGAGGATGAGCGCAGCGGTCGCGGCGAGCGGCATTTTGAAAAGGGTTCGCACGGCTCCCTCAAGGCGGCGGGAAGGGAGGTCATAACGGAAACGCAGCGAGCGGCCAAGCGCTAAGTCAGCTCACCGGCGGCACGACCCGCCTTGGACGCGGTTGTTGATCCGACCGAAGCCGGCCGAGAGGGTGAGCAGGAGGGCAGCCGGGTTGGGCAGGGAGAGCAAGGAGGTACCTCCGCCATTACCCGGCGGCGCGAGGCCGCCGCAACCGCTCCCCGCCGCCCCACGTTGCCAAGGGCACCCCCCTTCCTGGCAAGGCAGCTCGCGCATGACGAACCTGGGCTACAAGCTGATGGCCGAGGAGCACGCCCCGCGTGCCCTCGTCCGCAACCTCGTCGCCGCCGAGGCGGCCGGCTTCGAGTTCTCCGCCATCTCCGACCACTTCTCCCCCTGGCTGGAGGAGCAGGGCCATGCCTCCTTCGCCTGGTCCGTCCTCGGCGCCATGGCCCAGGCGACCAGCCGCATCGGGCTGATGACCGCCGTCACCTGCCCGATCATGCGCTACCACCCAGCGATCATCGCCCAGGCCGCCGCCACACTCGCCATCCTGAGCGAGGACCGCTTCACCCTCGGGCTCGGCGCCGGCGAGCGGCTGAACGAGCACGTCGTCGGCGAAGGCTGGCCCGGCGTCGGCGAGCGCCATGCCCGCATGGGCGAGGCGCTGGAGATCATCCAGGGGCTCCTCACCGGCGAGCTGAGCAACTACCGCGGCCGCTACCTGCAGCTCGACCATGCAAGGCTGTTCGACCGGCCGCAGCGCAAGCCGCCGGTCATCTTCGCCTCCGGCGGGCCCGAGGCCTCCCGCCTCGCCGCCCGCAAGGCCGATGGGCTGATCGCCACCGAGCCGAAGCCGGAGCTTGTCGAGGCCTACCGCAAGGCCGGCGGCACCGGCCCCTGCTATGCCGAGATCTCGCTCTGCTTCGCCCCGAGCGAGGAGGAGGGGCTGAAGACCGCCCATCACTATGCCCGTTGGTCGGTGACGGGCTGGAAGGTGATGGCGGAACTGCCGACCACCGAGGCCTTCGCCGCCGCCACCGAACATGTTGCACCGGAGATGATGGCCGCCCAGGTTCCCACCGGGCCCGAGCCACAGCCCTACCTCGAGCGGATCGAGACATTCCGCAAGGCCGGCTTCGACCACCTGATCCTGAGCCAGATCGGCCCGGATCAGGCGGGCTTCATCGACTTCTTCCGCCGCGCCCTGGCGCCTGCCCTGCGCTAGAGCGGTTTCCGTTCGACCTGGGTCACGGAATCCGCTCTAGCCTGTTGTTTTGTCGAGCAAATTACTCCGATCAGATGATTCCGCCTGATCGGAGTTTGCTCTAGCCCAGCAAGGCCTGCGCGCAGGCGTCGAGGATGCTGTCGGCGTCGAGCCCGTACTCGCGGTAGAGGTCGGGGATGTCCCCCGCCTGCCCGAAGTGGTCGACGCCGAGCGGCACCACCCGCTGGCCCCGCACCGCGCCGAGCCAGGCATGCGCCGCCGGATGCCCGTCCAGCACCGTCACCAGCGCCGCATCCGGCGCGAGCGGCGCCAGCAGCAGCTCCACCCAGCTCGGCGCCCCGAAGCCGCCGCGCGCCTTTCGCCGCGCCGCCAGCCACTCCGCATGCAGCCGGTCCGGGCTGGTGATGGCGAGCAGCCCCGCCCCCGGCTCTTCCGTCCTGAGCTCCTCAAAGGCGGCGACCGCCTCCGGCGCCACCGGCCCCTGATAGGCGATGGCGATCCGCGCCCCAGGCGCCGGCGGCACCACCCAATGCCCGCCCGCGATCACCGCCGCGGGGTCGAGCTTGCGCGCAGGCTGCTCCAGCCCCCGCGTCGACAGCCTGAGCCAGACCGCGCTGCCCTCGGGCTTCTGCATATGCTCGAAGCCCCAGCGCATCAGGATGCTGAGCTCATCCGCATGCGTCGGCTCGTAGCTTGCCAGCCGGTCCTGGGCGATGCCGATCAGCGGCGTGTTGATCGACTGGTGCTGTCCGCCCTCCGGCGCCAGCGTCAGGCCGGAGGGCGTGCTCACCAGCATGAAGCGCGCATCCTGGTAGCAGGCGTAGATCAGCGCATCGAGGCCACGGTTGACGAAGGGGTCGTAGACCGTCCCCACCGGCAGCAGCCGCGCCCCGTAGAGCGAATGCGACAGGCCGAGCGCCCCCAGCAGCAGGAAAAGGTTCTGCTCCGCGATGCCGAGCTCGATATGCTGCCCCTCCGGCGACATGCCCCATCGCTGCGCCGAGGCGAGCTTCGCGTCGCGGAAGACGTCGTTCTTCAGGTGCCGGTCGAAGACGCCGCGCCGGTTCACCCAGGCGCCGAGATTGGTCGAGACGGTGACATCCGGGCTGGTGGTGACGATCCGCCCGGCGATCGGCGCTGCGGCCCCCTGCCCCCGCCCCAGCTCCGCCAGCACCTCGCCGAAGGCCGCCTGGGTCGAGAGCTTCCGCCCCGCCGGCACCCGCGGCAGCGGGAAGTTCTCCGGCACCGGGACGGTCGGGGCCGCGAGGCGCCGTCCCTCCTCGGCCAGCTTGCGGGTGAAGGGCGCGCCCTCGATGAAGGCGCGCAGCTCCGCCTCGGGCACGTCGAGGCCAGCGAAGGGCTCCCATTCCTGCCCGTCCGCGATGCCCATCTCCTGCTTGAAGCCGGCCATCTGCTCGCGGGTCATCAGCCCGGCATGGTTGTCCTTGTGCCCGGCGAAGGGCAGGCCCATGCCCTTGATGGTGTAGGCGATGAAGCAGGTCGGCTGATCGCCCGCGGCATCCTGCGCCCGGAAGGCCTCCAGCAGCGCCGCCACGTCATGCCCGCCGAGATTGGTCATCAGCGCGCCCAGCTCCTCGTCGGAGAGCGGGTCGATGATGGCGCGGGTCCCCTCCTCCCGGCCGAGATCGGTCAGCAGCGCCGCCCGCCAGGCGGCACCCCCTTGGAAGGTCAGCGCCGAGTAAAGGCTGTTCGGGCAATCATCGATCCAGCGCCGCAGCGCCTCGCCCCCCTCGCGGGCGAAGGCCGCCTCCAGCTTGCGGCCATATTTCAGGGTGACGACATTCCACCCCATGTCGCGGAACAGCCCCTCGATCCGGCCGAAGAGCCGGTCCTGCACCACGGAATCGAGGCTCTGGCGGTTGTAGTCGATGATCCACCAGACATTGCGGACGTCGTGCTTCCAGCCCTCCAGCAGGGCCTCGTAGATATTGCCCTCGTCCAGCTCCGCATCGCCGACGATGGCGATGTGGCGTCCCGCCGGCACGCCGGGCCGCGCCAGCCCGTGCAGGTGGACATAATCCTGCACCAGGCTGCCGAAGCTGGTCAGCGCGACGCCGAGCCCGACCGAGCCGGTCGAGAAATCCACCTCCGCCCCGTCCTTGACGCGGGAGGGATAGGGCTGGATGCCGCCGAATTGCCGCAGCGTCTCGAGCTTCGCCCGCTCCTGCCGGCCGAGCAGGTAGTTGACGGCATGGAAGACCGGCCCGGCATGCGGCTTCACCGCCAGCCGGTCCTCGGGCTTCAGGATCTCGAAATAGAGCGCCGTCATGATCGAGATGACCGAGGCGCAGGAGGCCTGGTGCCCGCCCACCTTCAGCCCGTCCCGGTTCGGGCGCACATGGTTGGCGTGGTGGATCATCCAGGCCGAGAGCCACAGGAGCTTCCGCTCCAGGGCATGCATCAGCCGCAGCCGCTCGCCCTCCGACTCGCGGTCGGCCCGCACCAGGTTGGATGCGCCATTCGCCAGGACGTTCACCGGGGGCCCTCCCGCATTCTCGGACAAGCCGCATCTGGCCCCGCCTGCCCCCGCTCGGCAAGGGCGCAGCCGCTGGCAGGCCCGCCATCTCGCTTGCGGCGAGGCCCCGCTCTGGCTAATCCGCTCGACCGAAACCGCCGCGAGGGGCTCCAGCCGGCGTCATGCCGATCGACAAGTCCATGTTCGGCCGCCTGTCGATGCTGCTGATGGCGACCGGCTTCGCCGCCCTGCTGGCGAGCGGGGCAGGCATGGTCTGGCTTGTCGGGGAGACCAGGAGCTTCGCCACCGGCGTCGTCTCCAGCCAGGATGTCCGGATCGCTGCCAGCCAGCTCCTCTCGCTGGTACAGGATGCCGAAACCGGCCAGCGCGGCTTCCTGCTGACCGGCGAGGAGCGCTACCTCGCCCCCTATCGCCGCGCGGTCGCCGACCTGCCGCGGGAGCTGCCCGCCCTGGTCGAGCGCATCATCGCCGATGGCGGCGATGCGGCCGCCGCCCGCGCCCTCCAGCAGCAGGTGGAGGCGAAGCTCGCCGAGCTGGCCGAGACCGTCTCCCTCGCCCAGTCCGGCGCGGTGGAGGAGGCCCTTGCCGTGGTCCTCACCGATCGCGGCAAGGTGGTGATGGATGCCATCCGCCAGGCCGTCGCCGGCATCGAGTCACGCAGCCTCGCCCGCGGCGAGGCCCGCAGCGAGGGGCTGGCCGGCAACGCCCGCCTGCTGCTGGCCGGGGCCGGCGCCGCCTTCCTGCTGATGCTCGCCGTCACCATCGGCGCCGGCCTCCTCGCCCGCCGCTACACGCAGGCCCTGGAGGCCGCCCAGGCCGAGGTCACCGCCGCCAATACCTCGCTCGAGGAGAGGGTCGGCGAACGCACCGCCGCCCTCGCGGCGGCCAATGATGAGGTGCAACGTTTCGCCTATATCGTCTCCCATGATCTGCGCGCGCCCCTGGTGAATGTCATGGGCTTCACCACCGAACTCGAAGCGGCCGTCGCACCCCTCGGCGCGCTGATCGCCGCCGTGGAGCGGGAGGCGCCCGCGCTCATCACGCCCGAGGCCCGCGCCGCCGTACTCGAGGACATCCCGGAGGCAGTCGGCTTCATCCGCTCCTCGACCCAGCGGATGGACCGGCTGATCAACGCCATCCTCCGCCTCTCCCGCGAGGGCCGCCGGCTGCTCCACCCGGAGCCGATCGACCTCGAGGCGCTCATCGCCGGCCTCGCCGCGACACAGCAGCACCAGCTGGACGAGGCCGGCGCCAGCCTCGCCCTCGCCCCCGGCCTGCCGCGGATCCACAGCGACCGGCTGGCGGTCGAGCAGATCTTCGGCAACCTGGTCGACAATGCGGTGAAGTATCTCGACCCTGGCCGCCCCGGCCGCATCACCATCCGCGGCCGCACCACCCGCAGCCATGTGCTGGTCGAGGTCGAGGATAACGGCCGGGGGATCGACCCGCGCGACCATGGCCGCATCTTCGAGCTCTTCCGTCGCTCCGGCCGGCAGGACCGGCCGGGCGAGGGCATCGGCCTCGCCTATGTCCGGGCGCTCGCCCGCCGGCTCGGCGGCGATGTCGAATGCCGCTCCACGCCCGGCCTCGGCTCCACCTTCCGCGTCACCCTGGCGCTCACCGCACCCGCCAACACCCAGACGCCCAGCGCAGAGGACAGCCCCGCATGAACGCCGCCCCCCAGGCCGTCACCATCGTCATGGTCGAGGATGACGAGGGCCATGCCCGGCTGATCGAGAAGAACCTCAAGCGTGCCGGCGTCTTCAACGAGGTGCGCCACTTCCTCAACGGCACGGCGGCGCTCGACTTCCTCGTCGGCCATGGCCGGCCGGAGCACCGGCCGCTGCTGGTGCTGCTCGACCTCAACCTGCCGGACATGTCGGGCTTCGACATCCTGGCGCGGCTGAAGGCCGACCCGCAGCTCAAGCCCGTGCCCGTCATCGTCCTGACCACGACGGATGACGAGCGGGAAATCCGCCGCTGCTACGAATTGGGCTGCAGCGTCTATATCACCAAGCCGGTCAATTATGAGACATTCGCCCAGGCCGTGCGCCAGCTCGGCCTGTTCCTGGCCGTGATCCAGGTGCCGCCCACCCCCTGATGCCCCTGCCAGCACGATGAACCCGCCAGCCCGCCGGATCCTCTATATCGACGACGAGCCTGGGCTGCGCCGCCTCGTGCAGCGCGACCTCGAGCGCCACGGCTATGCCGTCGTCACCGCGGCCGATGGGCCTGCGGGCCTCGTCCTCGCCGCCGAGGGCGGGTTCGACGCCATCTGCCTCGACCACTACATGCCGGGACAGGACGGGCTCGACACCATCGCCCAGCTGCGCCAGCTCGCCGAGCGGCCGCCCATCATCTACGTCACCGGCTCCGACGAGGGCCGCATCGCCGTCGCCGCGTTGCGCGCCGGGGCAGCGGACTACGTCATCAAGGAAGCCGGCGGTGAGTTCCTGCTGCTGCTGCGCTCGGCGATCGACAGCGCCATCGAGCGCGAGGCGCTGCGCCGCGCGCATGATGCCGCGGAGGCCGCAGTGCGCGAGGCCCGCGACCGCGCGGAGGAGCTTGCCAGCCAGCGCGCCATGCTGCTGCGCGAGGTGAACCACCGCGTCTCCAACAGCCTCCAGCTCATCGCCTCCCTGACGCGGCTGCAGGAGGGCTCGGTGCAGGACCCGGCGGCGCGCGAGGCGCTGGCCGCCATGCGCAACCGCATCGCCGCCGTCGCCCAGGTGCATCGCCGCCTGTACACATCGGACGACGTCAGCAGCGTCGCCCTGCATGACTACCTGGCCGGGCTGGTGGCGGAGATCGCCCGCTCGGTCGGCGGCCGGCCGATCGGCTTCGAGGCGGAGCCGATCGAGGTGCCGACCGACCGCGCCGTCTCGCTCGGCGTCATCCTCACCGAGCTCGTCACCAATGCGCTGAAATACGCCTATCCGGCGGGCGAGGACGGCCCGATCACCGTGCGGCTGGAGCGGCGCGAGGACCATGGCCTGCTCGCGGTGCAGGACCAGGGCATCGGCATCGCGGCCAAGCCCTTGACGACCGGCACCGGCCTCGGCCGCCGCATCGTCGAGAGCCTGTCGCAGAGCGTCGGCGGGATGGTGACGCAGAGCGCGGGGCCTGGCGGCACCGCGGTCTCCATCCGCTTCACCCTCGCCTAGAAGGACACCGAGAGCGACAGGGCGCCGAAGACGAACTCCTTCTTCTGCCCGACGAATTCCTTGCTGCGGAAATTTTGCGTGTAGCTCAGCCGGACATTCTGCCAGAACACCGCCCCGCCGAATTCGAGGTCGCCGACGAAGGGCCGGTGATCGACGGAGCGGCTGTCGCGATAGGTGTTGCCGTCGAGGAAGATGTCCCGCGCCACCGCCCGCCCGCCAGCGCCGGCGAAGAGGTACCAGCCGAAGCCCTCCCCCACCGCGGCCGAGGTATCGGCGATGGTCGGGCGGATGCGCGGCGCGCCGAAATCCCGCTCCAGCCCCTGGCCGACACGGATGCGCCCGCCGATGCCCGCATAGGTCTGCACCGTGCCCGCGGCGAGCGTCACGCTCGGCAGCGTGTCCATTGCGATCCCGCCCGGCAGCGCGGCGACCGGGAGGCGCCAGATACGGTCGTAGTTCAGGTTGAAGACCGGTTCGTCGCGCAGCTGGTAGCGCCAGCCGCGCGCTTCCCGGTCGCCGAGGAAGGTATGCACCACGTCCTGGGTCTGCCGGGCGAGCGAGCTTGGCCCCACCACGCCCACCTGCAGGCTGAAGCGGTCGAGCGTCGTCTGCGTCCGCCGGTCGAGCGAGATCTCGCCATAGAGATAGCCGGCATAGGGCCGGTCGCGCGGATCGGGGTCGCGGCTCCGGATATCGACCGGCGTGAACATGCTCTGGCCGAATCCGAGCCCCCAGCGGCTCCGCGCCGGGCCGAAAAGCTTGGCCAGCGCCTCGTCCAGCGCCGCCATCGGCCCCGGCAGGTTGTCCTCGGCCGAGGCCCAGTTGAAGCGGAAGCCGTTGGTGTACCAGCGGTCCGTGTTGCGGGCGTAGCTGTCGTTCTCGGAGACGATGCTGAGGGCCCCGCGACGGTCCGGCGCCGGGAGATCCTGCGCGGCGGCGGTGCCGGCAAGCAACAGAAGGGCAGGCAGTGCAGCGGCAACCGATCGCGTCATTTGTCCCGTCCCAGCAGAAGCGGTAGATGTACCCCTTCGGACGCCGGACGAAAAGGATGGGTGGCCGAGTGGTCTATGGCAGCGGTCTTGAAAACCGCCAATCCGCAAGGGTTCGTGGGTTCGAATCCCACCCCATCCGCCGACGTCGTGAAAGCTGCCGGCTCGGAGCCGCGAGACGCCGCAACGGGCGCGCAGACGCGCCCCTGGTGCTCCAATCCCGCTCCATCCGCCGGCCTCGTCAGCACTCCACCACGTTCACCGCCAGCCCGCCGAGCGAGGTTTCCTTATACTTATGTGACATGTCGAGCCCGGTCTGCCGCATCGTCGCCACCACCTGATCGAGGCTGACCAGGTGCCGCCCGTCACCATGCAGGGCGAGCCGCGCTGCATTGATCGCCTTCACCGCACCGATGGCGTTCCGCTCGATGCAGGGCACCTGCACCAGCCCCGCCACCGGGTCGCAGGTCAGGCCGAGATTGTGCTCGAGGCCAATCTCCGCCGCATTCTCCACCTGTGCATCCGTGCCCCCGAGCGCTGCGGCCAGCCCCCCCGCCGCCATGGCGCAGGCCGAGCCGACCTCCCCCTGGCATCCCACCTCGGCGCCCGAGATGGAGGCATTCCGCTTGATGATGGCGCCGATCGCGGCAGCGGCGAGGAAGAAGGTCTCGACCCCCGCGACATCCGCCTCGGGCACGAAGCGCTCGTAATACGCCAGCACGGCCGGGATGATGCCCGCCGCGCCGTTGGTCGGCGCCGTCACCACCCGGCCGCCTGCGGCATTCTCCTCGTTCACCGCCAGCGCCCAGAGATTGACCCAGTCCATCGCCCCGAGCGGGTCCGCCTCGTTCCGCGATGCCCGCTCCTCCAGCCGGCGGTGCAGCCCCGGCGCGCGGCGGCGGACGCGGAGGCCGCCGGGCAGCTCGCCTTCACCACGCAGGCCACGGGCGATGCAGGCGCGCATCGCCTCGCGGATGCTGGCGATGCCGGCGGAGAGCGCGGCCGGGCTGCGAAGGCTCAGCTCGTTCGCCCGCATAAGCCCCGCGATCCCGAGCCCCGTCTCCCCCGCCTGGCCAAGCAGCTCCGCCGCATTGGCGAAGGGATGCGGCACCTCCGCCACGGCCGCCGCCCCGTCGCCGAGCGGCGCCCCCGCCTCGTCCAGCACGAAGCCTCCGCCCACCGAGTAATAGACGCGCGCGATCGCCCCCTGCCCCGGTGCCTCCGCCTCGATCCGCAGCGCATTCGGGTGCAGCGGGAGGGTTTCGCGCGGGCGGAAGAGGATGTCCGCCGCCGGGTCGAAGCCGATCCGCCGCCCATCCGGCAGGGTCAGCCGCTGCGACTGCCGCACCGCCGCGGCGAGCATGGCCGCCTCGTCCGGGTCGACCGCCTCTGGCCGGGCGCCGGCGAGGCCCAGCAGCACCGCCGTATCCGTCGCATGCCCGCGCCCGGTGAGGGCGAGGGAGCCGTAGAGAGCGACGCTGATCCGTCCGACCGGCCAGGCCGGGTCGAGTCCGGCGACGAAATGGCCCGCCGCCAGCATCGGCCCGACCGTATGCGAGCTGGAGGGACCGATGCCGATACGGAACAGATCGAAGAGGCCGATCCAGGCGGGGGCGGGCTGGCTCATGCGATGGACGGGTGCCTCGACCATGGGAGGACGATAAGATGCGCAGCCGGGCGCCAGGACAAGGGCTTTCCGGTCCGTGGCGCAGGTCTTGCATTGTTCCGGCCGCAGCGAGGTGTCATCGATGACCGTCCAGTTCCGCCCGTCCGTCTGCCCGCATGACTGCCCCAGCACCTGCGCGCTCGACGTGGAGGTGCTGGAGGGCGGGCGGATCGGTGCGGTGCGCGGCGCGGACAACCCGTACACGGCCGGCGTCATCTGCAACAAGGTTTCGCGCTATGCCGAGCGCATCCACCATCCGGACCGGCTGACCCACCCCCTGCTCCGCAGCGGGCCGAAGGGCAGCGGGGAGTTCCGCCGCATCTCCTGGGACGAGGCGCTGGATCGCATCGCCGCGGGCTTCGCCGAGGTCGCCGCCGCCCATGGCAGCGAGGCCGCCTGGGCCTACAGCTCCGCCGGCACCATGGGCCTCGTCAACCGCGACGGGATCTTCCGCCTGCGCCATGCCATGCGCTGGTCCGGCCGCAAGTCGACGATCTGCACTGCGATCGCCGCCGCGGGCTGGATGGCCGGCTGCGGCCGCGTCTCCGGCACGGATCCGCGCGAGATGGCGCTCGCCGACCTGGTCGTGGTGTGGGGCGGCAACCCGGTCGCCACGCAGGTGAACGTCATGGCGCATGTGACGCGGGCGCGGAAGGAGCGCGGGGCGAAGCTCGTCGTCATCGACCCCTACCGCACCGGCACGGCCGCCATCGCCGACCTGCACCTCCCGCTGCGGCCGGGGACGGATGCCGCGCTCGCCTGCGCCGTGATGCATTGCGCCTTCCGCGACGGCCTTGCCGACCGCGTCTACATGGCCCGCCACACCGCCGATGCCGCGGCGCTTGAGGCCCATCTCGCCACCCGCGGCCCGGCCTGGGCCGCGGAGATCACCGGCCTTACCGTCGCCGCGATCGAGGAATTCGCCAGGCTCTACAATGGCACGCGGCGCTCCTACATCCGCGTCGGCTTCGGCTTCACCCGCGGCCGCGGCGGCGCGGCGGCGATGCATGCCGTGACCTGCCTGCCCGCCGTCACCGGCGCCTGGCGATACGAGGGCGGCGGCGCGCTCTGGAACAACCGCGGCATCTATGCCTGGGACAGGTCGCTGATCGAGGGCCATGCGCTGCGCGATCCCGCGATCCGCGAGCTCGACATGAGCCGCATCGCCAGCATCCTCGCCAACGACCCGGCGGCGCTGCAGGGTGGCCCGCCGGTGCATGCGCTGCTGGTGCAGAGCGGCAACCCGGCCGCCGTCTGCCCCGACAGCAACCGGGTCCGCGCCGGGCTGCTGCGCGAGGACCTGTTCACCGTCGTCCACGAGCAGTTCCTCACCGAGACCGCGCGCTACGCCGACATCCTGCTGCCGGCGACGATGTTCCTCGAGCACGACGACATCTACCAGGCCGGCGGCCACAGCCATGTGCAGATCGGGCGCAAGCTGGTGGAGCCGCCCGGCGAGGCGATCTCGAACCACGACCTCGTCTGCGCCCTGGCGCAGCGCTTCGGCCTCGATGACCCAAGCTTCCGGATGAGCGCGCTCGAGCTTGCCGATGCGACGCTGCGCGCCTCCGGCTATCCCGGCGCCGAGGAGCTGACGGAGCGGCGCTGGCTGGACGTGCAGCCCTCCTTCGAGCGGGCGCATTTCCTCGACGGCTTCGGCCACCCGGACGGGCGCTTCCGCTTCCGCGCCGACTGGCAGGCGCTCGGTGATGCCGAGGGGCGGCTGCCCCCCCTGCCCGACCAGGCGCCGTTGCACGACGCGGCGACCGGGGAGTGCCCCTTTCGCCTCGTCGCCCCGACCGCACGGCAATTCCTCAACTCCACCTTCACCGAGACGCCGAGCGCCCTGCGCCGCGAGATCCGCCCCACGCTCCGCCTCGCGCCCGGGGATGCCGCGCGGCTCGGCATCGCCGAGGGCGCCCTCGTCCGCATTGGCAATGCCCGCGGCGAGGTGCTGCTGCATGCGCAGGTGGTGGATGGCCAGCTTCCGGGCACGCTGGTGGCGGAGGGTGTCTGGCCCGCCGCCTTCTATGCCGGGGGCGCGGCCTGCGGCATCAACGCGCTGACCAGCGACGAGGCGGCGCTTCCCGCCGGCGGCGCCGTCTTCCACGACACCGCCGTCTGGCTGCGCCCCGAGCCGGCCTACTGATCGGGCCCTAGCACGAAGCGCAGCCCCCGGTTCACCGCGACCGGGATCCCGGAGAAATGCGTCTCCCCGGAGATCGGCTCGAAGCCCGCGGCAATGCCGAGGGCACGCAGCCGGTCCGCCATCTCGCGGGCCCGGGCGGGAATCCGGAGCCGGCCGATGCTCTCGCGCCGCATCGCCGCATCGCCGGCCGCTGCCTGGAAGGACGCCAGCCGCTCCTCGAATTCCCCGGCGCCGAGCAGCACCCGCGGCTGCCCGCGTTCCGCCGCCGGCAAGGCGGCGAAGCGCTGCTGCGCCTGGCCGATCAGCTCCGCGTCGAATTGCAGCGAGGGGCTCATCGCCACCCAATGGGTGAAGGCGCGCGGCCGGGTCATCAGCGACCAGACCACAAAGAGCCCGCCGAGCGAATGGCCGAAGATCCCCTGCCGCGACCGGTCGAGCGGCAGCTGGGACGCGATGAAGGGCTGCAGCTCCTCGACGATGAAGCGGAGGAAGCCCTCCGCCCCACCGGTGCGCCCCTTCTCCGGCGGCGGCGTCAGGTCGAAGGCACGGCGGCGGTCGTCATAGGCCGCCTCGGTCGGGTAGCCGATGCCGACCAGCACCCCGTCGCGGAGGCCGGTCTCGCCGGGGAAGGCCGCCTGCACGCGCAACGCGTCGCTGGCGATGCCCATCACCGCATTGCCGTCGAGCAGGAAGAGCGCCGGCCAGCCCGAGGCCGGCGCCGGCCCATCCGGGCGGCGGAGGAAGATGCGCCAGGGCGGCCGCCCGCCTGCCCGCGGGGCGAGGTCGAACTGCCGCATCCCCGGCAGCGCCACCGGCGCCCCGTCCTGCGCGGCCGCCCCGCCGCCGAGCGCCGCCGCGCCGACGGCGCCAAGCACCGCCCGCCGCGACGGCGGCATCAGCCGGCCGCGCCCTTCGGCAGCTCGCGCTCCACCAGCCGGGCCAGCAATGCGGCGCCATAGGGGATGGCAGCGTCGTTGAAATTGTAGTGCTGGTTGTGGACGGTGGCGCTGGGGCCATTGCCGACATGGAGATAGGCGCCCGGCACCCGCTCCATCATGAAGCTGAAGTCCTCGGAGCCCATGCCCGGCGCCTTGGTCCGGTCCACCTTGGCCTCGCCCACCAGCTCGGCCGCCGCGGCGGCGAAGCGTTCGGTCTGCTCCGGCGCGTTGATGGTGGGCGCGAAGATCAGCCGGAAGTCGAGGCTCGCCGTCGCGCCGAGCCCGGCGGCGACCCCCTCCGCCACGCGCTTCATCCCCTCCTCGAGCAGCCCTCGGGCCCGGTCGCTGAAGAAGCGCGCCGTGCCGGAGAGCGTCGCCCTTTGCGGGATGACGTTGTAGGCATCGCCCCCCGCGACCTTGGTGATGCTGAGCACCGCGGTCTCCATCGGCGGCATGTTGCGCGCGACGATGGATTGGAGCGCGGTCGCTATGTGGCAGGCGGCGAGCACCGGATCGACCCCCGCCTCCGGCCGCGCCCCGTGCGAGCCCTTCCCCTCGACCAGGATGTCGAAGAAGGCCCCGCCCGCCGCCGTCGGCCCGCTGCGGATGGCATATTCGCCGACGGGCAGGCCCGGCCGGTTGTGCATGGCGAAGACCTGGTTGCAGGGGAAGCGCTCGAACAGCCCGTCCTGCAGCATGGCGAGCGCCCCGCCGCAGCCTTCTTCCCCGGGCTGGAAGATGAAATTCACGGTGCCGTTGAAGGCCCGGGTCTCCGCCAGGTACTGCGCCGCGCCGAGCAGCATGGTGGTGTGCCCGTCATGGCCGCAGGCATGCATCCGGCCGGACCGGGTGCTGCGATAGGGCAGGTCGTTCGCCTCCTCCATCGGCAGCGCGTCCATGTCGGCGCGCAGCCCGATCGCCGCCTCGCCGTTGCCCGAGCGCAGCACGCCGACCACGCCCGTGCCGCCGACGCCACGGTGCACCTCGATCCCCCATTCCTCCAGCTTGCGGGCCACCAGCCCCGCCGTGCGGTGCTCCTCCATGCCGAGCTCAGGATGGGCATGGATGTCCTGGCGGATGGCGGCAAGCTCCGCCTGGCGGCGGGCGATGGCGTCGAAGGCGGTCATGCGGCGGGTCCTTGCGGCTCTCTCGCGCCGAGGAGACCCCGCCGCGCCGCCCCCCGCAAGGGGTGTCCGGTCCGGTTTTGCAGCGGATTAATCAGGCAGCAACGGCATTGGTCGACACCACTCTCCAGGACCAGCCCTGCAGGATTCCGCATCCGATGACCCCCGCTCCGCTGAGCGATGACCCGAATGGCCGCCACCGCGACCCGGTGACCGGCGCGGTGACCGAGGAGGCCATGCTGCATTTCCTCGAGGCGGTGCTCGGCATGGCCGAGCCGGTCGGGCCGCAGGTCGGCATGCTCTGCCTCGGCATCGACGGCTTGGAAGGCATCACCGTCCGGCACGGCATCGCGGTCCGCGATGCGGCGCTGCTCGGCGTCGCCGACCGGCTGAACGAGCGGATCCGGGTGCAGGACCTGGTCGGGCGGGTCGATAGCGGCTTCGGCATCTGCCTCGCCGACATCTTCCCGGCGCAGGCCGTGGCGGCGGCGGAGCGCCTGCTGCGCTCCATCCGCGCCACGCCGGTGCCGACGCCGATCGGCGCCCTTGCCCTGACCTGCAGCGCCGGCCTCGTGCTGAGCCGCGGCGGCGAGGAGCAGGCCCCGGCGCTGCTCGACCGGGCGCGGGACCTGCGCGAGGCGGCACGGCGGGCCGGCGGCGACGGCCTCATCACCAGCTTCGCGGGCGGACCCGGCTAGGCCGTTATCGCCGAAGACCGGAAGGCGTGCGAGGCAAGCAACGGAGCAGAAAGCGGAGCCATGGTCCGCGATCCGGCGATCGCGGACCATGGCCTAGCGGAACCAGGCGCCGCCCCGGATCACGGCCAACAGCACCACCCCGTAGGCGACCAGCCCCGCCGCCAGCGCGACGAAGACCCAGGTGAGCGAGCCGGTGAGGTGCAGCGCCAGCCAGCCACCGCCCACCGCGACCACCAGCCGGACCAGCCCGGCCAGCAGCGGCCAGCCCAGCCGCCCCGCCCCCTGCGAGGCGAAATAGAGCGACAGCCCCAGCCCGAAGAACCCATAGGCCGGGCCGACCGTCCGCAGATAGGCCGCCCCCGTCTCGAGCATCTGCGGATCGTCGCCGAACAGGCCGAGCCAAGCCTCCGGCCAGGCCGCCGCCGCCAGCCCCACCGCCTCAGCCGCGACGAAGGCGAGCGCCCCGCCGGCCAGCGCGATGCGCAGCGCCCGCGCCCTCTGCCCCGCCCCGATATTGGTCCCGACAAGCGCCACCAGCGGCGCGCCGAGGCCGAAGACCAGCGGGATCAGCAGGTATTCCAGCCGCGTCCCCGTGCCATAGCCGGCCACCGCATCCGGCCCGCCGGCCCGCGCCACCACCGCGGTCGTCAGTGCGATGGTGAGCGTCGTCTGCAGGGTGCTGACCGAGGCAACGGCGCCGACGCCGAGGATGTCGCGGAACAGCGGCCAGCGCAGCCGCCCCGGCCGCAGCCGCGCGATGCTCCGCCCCGACAGCATCGCCCAGCCGAGGATCGCGGTCGAAAGCCCCGTGCCCGCCACCACCGCCCAGCCCCCGCCGGCGATCCCCAGGGCAGGCACCGGCCCATAGCCATGGATCAGCAGCGGCGAGAGAGGCACCAGCACGACGACGCCGATGACGATGGCGACCGAGGGCAGCATCATGTTGCCCGCGCCGCGCAGCACGCTGGCGAAGGCATTGCTCAGCCAGACCAGCACCGCCCCGCCGAAGACCACGTCGGAATAGGCGAGTGCCGCCCGCAGCGACCCCTCCTCCCCTCCCATCGCGGCATAGAGCGCAGGGCCGAAGCGGAGCAGCAGCGCGGTGAAGCTGAGCCCCAGCACCAGGTTGATGACCAGCGCATGCAGCACCAGGGAATCCGCATCCTCCCGCCGGCCAGCGCCGAGCGCGCGGGCAATGGCGGAGGCGATACCGCCCCCGATCGCGCCGCCGGAGAGCATCTGCATCAGCATGAAGCCGGGGAAGACCAGCGCCATGCCGGCCAGCGCATCGGTCCCGAGTTGGGACACCCACCAGGTCTCGATCAGCCCGACCGAGGCCTGGGCCAGCATGACGAGGGTGTTCGGCCAGGCGAGGCGCAGCAGGGTTGGCACCACCTGCCCGTGCAGCAACAGCCGGGTCCGCGGGTTCATCGCCGCGGCCGGCGCGAGGGTGGCGGCGGCGCTCATGTCCGGTATCTCGCCGCGGCCTGGCTGCGCGAGAGGTTGGGCCCCATGGCGAGCCGCGCTGCCGTGAAGCGCTCCCATTCCGCCAGGTCCGGCAGGGCGGGGATGGTAACCGCCTCGCCGCGGTCGAGGCCGGCGAGCGCCGCATCGACCATTTCCCCCGCATCCATCAGGATCTCGGCGGGGAGTTGGCCGATGTCGATCCCGGCGCGACCCCAGATCTCGGTCCGTGTCGCGCCCGGCAGCACGGCCTGCACGCGGATGCCCCGCCCGCCCAGCTCCTGCTGCAGCGACTGGCTGAGATTGAGCATGAAGGCCTTGGTACCGCTGTAGACGCCGTTGAACTGCTCAGGCGCCAGGGCAAGCACCGAGGCGATGTTGACGATGGTGCCGCGGCCGCGGGCGAGGAAGCCCTGCGCCGCCGCCGCCGCGAGGCGCATCGGCGCGATGCTGTTGAGCCGCACCATCCGCTCCAGCAGGTCAGGGTCGCCCTCGGCCAGCGTGCCGGAGGCGCCCATGCCGGCATTGTTGACGAGCAGGCCGATCGCCGCGTCGTTGCGCAGCCGGCCTTCGACCCGGCGCAGGTCGAGCGGGTCGGTCAGGTCGGCGGCCAGGATCTCGGTGCGCCGCGCGGTCGCCGCCCCGAGCTGCGCGGCCAGCGCCTCGAGCCGGGCCCGGTCGCGCGCGACCAGGATGAGGTCGTGACCGCGCCGCGCCAGGCGGTCGGCATAGACGGCGCCGATCCCCGTCGAAGCACCGGTGATGAGGGCGGTCTCGATGGTCATGGCGTGCTCCTGCCGCGGGCAGCGCCGCGGACGTTACGGACCTGTGGATGGGCTAAGGCGGCGGCGAGCGGCGGCGCGTCGATCCCGTGCTCCCGCCCGCGGCGGATCAGACTCCCGATCGCATGTTCGGCCTCGGAGTGCGGGGCGCCCCGCGGGGTGCAACGGCCGCGGATGACCTCGGCGCCGCCGGAGAGGGTGTGCATCACGGCTCCTATTGATGACGAACGTCATTCAAAAGCGAATGATTGGGACTGTCATCAAAGCTTGTCAACCACCTTTCGCCGCCTCGCGGAGACGGTCAGGGCCTCCCGTGGCGACAGAGGCTTCGCCCCCGCCACCGCTTCGGACTATGATGGGCCGGTGAACCTGCTCGCCCCGCCCCGTGCCCGCCTGCCGATCGAGGTGGTCTTCGACCTGGTCTGCCCCTGGTGCTTCCTCGGCATCAGGCGGCTGCGGCGGACCTTGCGCTCACGCCCGGACGTGGCGGCGGAGCTGCTCTGGCGCCCCTTCCTGCTCAATCCCGACCTCGCGCCGCAGGGCGTGCCGCGGCAGGACTATCTCGTGCGGAAATTCGGCGGCGAGGACCGCGCCCGCCGCCTGCACGGCACCATCGCCGAGCTCGGCCGGGTGGAGGGCATCGAGTTCCGCTTCGACCGCATCCGCCGCGTGCCCCATTCGCTCGATGCGCACCGGCTGGTGCGCTGGGCCGGCCGGTTCAACGCCGCCGACCAGCTGGTCGAGGCGATCTTCGAGGCCTATTTCACCGAGGGCGCCGATATCGGCGATGCCCATGTGCTCGCCGCCATCGCCGGCCAGCAGGGGCTGGACGCGCCGCTCGCCCGCCGCTTCCTCTCGACCGTCGCCGAGGTCGAGGCCGTGCATGCCGACAACCTCCGCGCCCACCGGCTCGGCATCAACGGGGTGCCCTGCTTCGTGGTCGCCGGCCGCCACGCCATCGCCGGCGCGCAGGAGCCGGAGGTGCTGGAGCGCCTGCTCGACGTCGCCCTGGTCGGGACCTAGCTGGTCGCGGCCACCCGCCCTTCGATCGGGTATTGCGGGTCGTTGTAGCCCGGCGTCGAGGGGTGCCCGGGCGGCACCAGGCGATTCACCAGCGCCTCGTCTTCCGCCGTGAAGCGATAACGGAGCGCCGCGAGGTAGTCCTCCAGATGCGCTTCCGTCCGCGGCCCGAGGATGGTGCCGGTGACGAGCCGGTTGTTCAGCACCCAGCCGATGGCGAAATGCACCGGCGTGGTGCCGGCCCGCTCCGCATGCTCGCGGATCACCTGGGCGATCTCGAGCGATTCCGGCCGCAGCTCCGTCTCCAGCATCCGCTTGTCCTGCCGCGCCGCCCGGCTGCCCGCCTCCGGCTCCGCACCCGGCCGGTACTTCGCCGTCAGCACCCCGCGCGCCAGCGGCGAATAGGGGAAGATGCCGAGCCCGTAATGCGCCGCGGCCGGCAGCTGCTCGACCTCCGGCTGCCGGTTCATGGCGTTGTAGTAGGGCTGCGAGACCACCGGCCGGTCGATCCCCGCCTCGTCGCAGAGCCGGCAGATCTCGGCGATCCGCCAGGACCGGTAGTTGGAGACGCCGAAATGCCGGATCTTCCCTGCCCGCACGAGATCGGCCAGCGCCCGCACCGTCGTCTCCAGCGGCGTCGCATGGTCCTCCTTGTGGAGGTAGAGGATATCGATGAAGTCGGTGCCGAGCCGCCTGAGGCAGGCCTCCGCCCCCTGGATCACCCATTTGCGCGAGAGCCCGCCCTCGTTCGGCCCCTTGCCGACCGGGTTGGCGATCTTGGTGGCCACCACCCAGTCATGGCGGCGCGCGGCGATGGCCCGCCCCACCACCTCCTCCGACCGGCCGCCATTATAGGCATCCGCCGTGTCGAGGAAGTTGATCCCCGCCTCCGCCGCCCGCGCGATGAGCCGCTGGCTGGTGTCGGCGTCGGCCGGGCCGCCGAACATCATGGTGCCGAGGCAGAGTCGGCTGACGCTGAGGCCGCTGCGGCCGAGGGTGCGGTATTCCATGAGCGCCTCCCGAGAGGCCGCCAGTCAGGCCGCCCCCTGGCCGCGCGTCAAGCCGCCGCGTAGCGCGTCAGCGCCAGGTCGGCGGAGTCGATCTCCGGCCTCCGCCCGGTGACGAGGTCCGCCAGCAGACGCCCGCTGCCGCAGGCCATGGTCCAGCCGAGCGTGCCGTGCCCGGTATTGAGATGGAGGTTCCGGTAGCGCGTCGGCCCCACCACCGGCGTGCCGTCCGGCGTCATCGGCCGGAGCCCGGTCCAGAACTGCGCCTGGGCGATGTCGCCGCCGCGCGGGAAGAGGTCGCCCACCGAATGCGCCAGGGTCTCCCGCCGCGGCCCGCGGAGCTTCAGGTTGAACCCCGCCAGCTCCGCCGTCCCGCCGACGCGGATGCGGTCGCCGAGCCGGGTGATCGCCACCTTGTAGGTCTCGTCCATCACGGTGGAGACCGGCGCCGCCGCCGCCTCGGTGACCGGCAGGGTGAGCGAATAGCCCTTCACCGGATAGACCGGCAGGGCGACGCCGAGCGGCCGCAGCAGCGCCGTCGAATAGCTGCCGAGCGCCACCACATAGGCATCCGCCGTGACGCGCCCCTGGTCGGTGGCGACGCCGGTGATCCGGTCGCCCTCGCTCTCGATCGCCTGGATGGTCACGCCCTGGCGGAACTCCACCCCCGCCGCCGCGGCCATGGCCGCCAGACGCTGGGTGAAGACATGCGCATCGCCCGTCTCGTCGCCCGGCAGCCGCAGGCCGCCGACGAATTTCCCCTCGACCAGGCCGAGCGCCGGCTCGGCACCGACACAGCCCTTCGGATCAAGCACCTCATAGGGCACCCGGAAGGCATCGAGCACGGCGGTGTCGCCCTCGACGGCATCGAGCTGCTTCTGCGTCCGGAAGAGCTGCAGGGTGCCCTGGGTCCGCTGGTCATAGGCGATGCCGGTCTCGTCCCGCAGGTCACGCAGGCAGTCGCGGCTGTACTCGGCGAGGCGGACCATGCGCGCCTTGTTGGTCGCATAGGCGTCCTCGGTGCAGTTCGCGAGCATCCGCGCCAGCCAGGGATAAAGCCCGCCCTTCGCCTGCGGCCAGAAGACCAGCGGCCGGTGCCGCATCATCAGCCATTTCAGCGCCTTGACGGGGATGCCAGGGCCCGCCCAGGGCGCGGAATAGCCAGGCGAGACCTGCCCGGCATTGGCGAAGCTCGTCTCCATGCCGGCGGCCGGCTGCCGATCGATGACAGTGACCTGATGGCCCGCGCGGGAGAGATACCAGGCGCTGGTCACCCCGACCACGCCGCTGCCGAGCACCACAACGCGCATTGCCGCCTCCGCCGTCTTATCCGGCCAGACTAGGAGCGCCGGGGTGCGAATTTCACGCCAGACCCTCGCAGGGGCTGCCAACCGGAACCGGAATGGCGCATGTTCTGCGGCGAATCCGCAGATAATTCGATGCAGACCCTGGACGAGACCGACCGCGCCATCCTCCGCCTGCTCCGCGCCGACGGCCGCATGAGCAATGCCGACCTGGCCGAGGCCGTCGGCCTCTCCGCCTCCGCCTGCCTGCGCCGGGTGCGGCTGCTCGAGCATCGCGGCATCATCCGCGGCTATACCGCCCTGATCGAGGAGGCTGCGCCGCGCGACCTGGTGGTGGTGATCGTGCAGATCACCCTCGACCGCCAAACCGACGACCACCTGAAGCGCTTCGAGGAGGCGGTGCGCCGCTGCCCCGAGGTGCGGGAGTGCTACCTGATGACCGGCATCGCCGACTACCTCCTCCGCGTCGAGGCCCGCGACGCCGCCGATTACGAGCGCATCCACAAGGAGGCGCTGTCACGCATGCCGGGCGTCGCCCGCATCCAGTCGAGCTTCGCCATCCGCACCGTCATCCGGGGGGCCACATGATCCGCATCGCCAGCGCGGCGCTCACGGCCGAGCTCAAGCCGGAGGGCGCCGAACTCTGCCGGCTGCGGGATGCCGCGGGCCGGGACTTCCTCTGGGATGCCGGCCCCGCCTGGCCGCGCCATGCGCCGGTGCTCTTCCCCATCGTCGGCCGCCTCGCCGGCGACGGCCTCAACCAAGCCGGGCGGCGCTACCCGATGCGCCAGCACGGCTTCGCCCGCGACCGCACCTTCACCGTGATCGACCGGACGCCGGAGAGCTGCGCCTTCCGCCTCGCCGATGACGACGCGACCCGTGCCGCCTACCCCTTCGCCTTCGCGCTCGAGCTCCACTATGCCGTCGCAGGCCCCCGCCTCTCGGTCGAGTACCGCCTCGCCAACCCGGGCACGGTACCCCTGCCCGCCTCGCTCGGCGCCCATCCGGCCTTCCGCTGGCCGCTGCCCGGCGCCGAGGGCCGCCCCCACGCCCTGCTCTTCGACGAGGACGAGCCGGCGCCCATTCGCCGCCTGCAGGATGGGTTGCTCCTGCCCGAGCCGCAGCCGAGCCCCATCGCCGGTCGCCGCCTCGACCTCGCTCCGGCCCTCTTCGAGCCCGATGCGGTGATCCTCGACCAGCCGCGCAGCCGCAGCCTCGACTACCGCGCCGAGGGCGGCCCCGGCCTCCGCTTCGCCTTCTCGGGATTCCCGCAGCTCGGCCTCTGGTCGAAGCCGGGGGCGGCGTTCCTCTGCATCGAGCCCTGGCAGGGCTTCGCCAGCCCGCTCGGCTGGGACGGGGAATTCGCGGAGAAGCCCGGCCTCGTCACCCTGCCGCCCGGCGGCGAATACCGCGCGGGCTGGACGGTCGGCCTGCTCTGAGAATGGCGCGCCCGGCGGGATTCGAACCCACGACCACACGCTTAGAAGGCGCGTGCTCTATCCAGCTGAGCTACGGGCGCAAATCGGGTCAGTGGGTCCAGTTCTCCGGCCGGCCATAGCGGAAATTATCCGCATAGACCTTGGCCTTGATGCGGACCGGCTTCGGCTCCTCGACCTCATAGGGGATGCCGTTCGCCTCGGCATAGGCGATGGCGTCCTCCTTGCTGTCGAAATGCAGCGACACCTGCGCATTGGTGTCGCCCGAGCCGGCCCAGCCCATCAGCGGGTCGAGCAGTTGCCTCTCGCCCGGCTCGAAGGCCAGGGTCCAGCCCTGCGACCGGCCCCGGCCGGACTGCATGGTGGAGCGGGGCAGCACGAATATACGGGCAAGCTGCGGCATGAGGCACCTTCGATACAGGTATCGGGGCGAGAGGATTCGAACCTCCGACCCTCTGCTCCCAAAGCAGATGCGCTACCAGACTGCGCCACGCCCCGATCAGGGGCGGGAAACTAGGCCGTCCCCCGCCCGGCGGCAACAGCGGAGGCGCGGCCCGCCCCCGACTACCGCATCGGCCAGGAATACATCAATCCGCCATTGGTCCAGAGCCGGTTGAGCCCCCGCTCCAGCCCGATCGGCGTCTGCGGCCCGAGATGGCGCTCGAACAGCTCGCCGTAGTTGCCGATCGCCTTGATCGCGTTGGCGGCCCAGGCCGGGTCGAGCTTCAGCGCATTGCCCAGCACCGGGTCGACCCCGAGCAGCCGCCGGATCTCCGGATTGGGGCTCCCCTTCATTTGCTCGAGATTGGCGCTGGTGATGCCGAGCTCCTCCGCCTGGATCAGCGCCGAGACCGTCCAGCGGATGACGTCGAACCATTCCTGGTCGTCCCGCCGCACCACCGGCCCATAGGGCTCCTTGCTGAAACGCTCCGGCAGGATCACGAAATTGCCCGGCGTGGTGAACTGGCTGCGCAGCGCCGCGAGCTGCGTCGCATCCGTCCCGATGGCATCGCACCGGCCGGCTTGCAGCGCCGTCGCATTGTCCTGCATCCGCTCCTGCAGCAGCGGGGTGAAGCGCAGGTTGTTGGCGCGGAACCAGTCCGTCGTGACGAGCTCGTTGGTCGTGCCGGGCGAGAGGCAGATGGTCATCCCATCCATCCCCTTCGGCTCGGTGACGCCGGCATCCTTCCGCACCATGAAGCCATGGCCGTCATAGAGGTTCACCGCGACCATGCGCAGGCCGAGCGAGGTGTCGCGCGTCATGGTCAGCGTCGTCTGGCGGATCAGCACGTCGATCTCGCCCGATTGCAGCGCGGTGAAGCGCTGCACCGCGGTCAGCGGCACGAACCGCACCTTGGCTGGGTCGCCGAAGACGGCAGCGGCGACGCCGCGGCAGAGGTCGGCATCCATCCCGCGCCAGGTGCCTTGGCTGTCGGGCAACGAGAAGCCGGCGATGCCGACATTGACGCCGCAATTGAGCATGCCCCGCGCCTTGACCGCGTCGAAGGTCTGCCCTGCCTGGGCAGCGGCGGCGAGGCCGAATGCGAGCGCCGCGCCGGCCATGATCGTCTTCAGCATGGCTCGGGCCTCAGCGGATTGGGGAGAAGGGAACGGGCTTCAGGACCATCGTCGTCTGCTGCTTCAGCGCGCCGAGCGCGGCCGTCGCCTTCTGGAACTCCGCCCAGCCCGGGTCCGCCGCCATCGCCGCCCGCCGCTTGTCGCGATCGCCGAGCGAGCTGTAGGCCCAGGCGAAGACGGCCTGGTTGATCGGCCCGCATTCGGTGACGGCGAACCAGAGCAGCTGCCCGAGCAGCCGGTCCTGCACCGGCTTGCCGATGTCGCGATAGGCGTCGATCCAAGCCTGCGCCTTACCGGGGTGGAAATCGTAGGTGCGGTGGTCGACCCACATCTGCTCGCCCTCGATCTTGCGCTCGAAGGGCTGGCCGACCTTCTGCAGCGGCGAGAAGGGCACGGTCTTCAGCAGCTTCGCCTCCTGGGCGGCGAGCGAACCGGTCTCCCGGCTCTCCTTCAGGAAGCGCTGCCAGTCGGCATCGGCATCGCGGCGGACCATGCCGCGCTCGCGCTCGTCGATGTCGTCATAGCCGCGGACGAAGAGCACGCGGTTGAGCGGCCCGAACTCGACGGTGAACATGCCGATGAGCGGCGTCAGCGTGCGGGAGGAGGCAGGGCCGCCGATGTCCCGGTAGCAGGCCAGCCAGGCCGGCAACCTGTTCGGATGCATGGTGTAGATGCGTTGCTCGAGGAACAATGGTTCTTCCCTCCCGTCAGGACGAGGGGAGTGCCGCATGTCCCGGCGCCGCGGTCAATCCGGGCTCAGCGCCCGGCCTCGGCCTCTGGCAGCCTGGCCCCGACCTGCCGCGCCCCGGCCTCCGTCACCTGGAACAGCACCAGCCCGGCCGGCGTCGCCGCCCCGCGCTGCATCAGCCCACGCTCGACCAGCCGGCCGGCGACCGGGTCGTCCCCCGGCGCGGGGTAGTGGTTGCGATAGGGCCTGGCGGCGCGGTCGAGGCCGAGCGCCTGGCGGATCGCATCGCCTTCTTCGGGGTCGAGCTGGGGCACCTGCAGGGAATGCCGTGTCCCGCCCGCGGTTCCGTCACGGCTTCAGGCGGCGAGCGGCGCCAGCTCGTCGAGGCGGCGGAGGATGCCGTCGCGGTCGAGATCGGGCACCTCGAGCAGCACCCGCTCGATCCCTGCCTCCCTGTAGCCGGCGAGCTTGCCGGCATCGGGTGGCGCCCGGAAGACGGTGATCGTGAGGCCGGCCGGGTCCCGCCCTGCCCCCTCGGCGACGCGCCGCAGCCTCTCCCGCGCCAGCTTCGGGTCGAAATCCGCGCCGGCACGGGGGAACCAGCCCTGGCAGAAGGCGGCGACGCGCTTCAGCGTGTAGTCCGTCTCCCCGCCGAGCAGCACCGGCGGGTGCGGCCGCTGCACCGGCTTCGGGTAGCACCAGACCGGGTCGAAGTTGACGAACTCGCCATGGAAGCTCGCCTCCTCCTCGGTCCAGAGCGCCTGCATCGCCCGGATGCGCTCCTCCATCAGCCGGAAGCGCGTCGGGTAGCGGGCCCCGTGGTTCTCCATCTCCTCGACATTCCAGCCGCCGCCGACGCCGAAGACGAAGCGCCCGCCCGAGAGCCGGTCGAGGCTGGCGACGGATTTCGCGGTGATGATCGGGTCCCGCTGCGGCACCAGGCAGACGCCGGTTCCGATCAGCAGCCGCGTCGTCGCCGCCGCGGCGAAGCTCAGCGCGACGAAGGGGTCATGCGTGTGCTTGTACCGCTTCGGCAGCTCGCCCCCGCCCGGGAAGGGCGAGCGCCGGCTGGTCGGGATATGCGTGTGCTCGCAGAGGAAGAGCGAGTCGAAGCCCCGCTCCTCCAAAGCCCGGGCCAGTTCCCCGGTCTCGATCCCGTATTCGGTCGGGAAGTAGAAGACGCCCGTGCGCATGGTGCCGGCCCCTACCGCTGCGGCATCGAGGTCGGGACGATGGTCTGGATCAGGCTGCTGTCGAGCGCCTCATAGGCATGCAGGTTGATGACGTCGTAGAGCTCCGCCCGCGTCTGCATCCGGTCGACCAGCTTGTGCGTCCCGCCATTCTCCCGGATGGACTGGAACAGCTCCTCCATCGCCTTGTTGGCGACCCGGGCGGCGGAGACCGGCCAGATCACCATCTGGTAGCCCATCTCCTCGAATTCCTGCGCGGTGAAGAAGGGCGTGCGGCCGAACTCGGTCATGTTGGCCAGCAGCTTCACCTCCGGATAGCCCTCGGCCCGGATGCGCCGCGAGAACTCGGTGAACATCTCCCGGCTGTTCAGCGCCTCGGGGAAGATCGCATCCGCCCCGCTGTCGAGGTAGAGCTTGGCCCGCGCCAGCGCCCCGTCCATCCCCTCGCTCGCCGCCGCATCGGTCCGGGCGATGATGTAGAGGTGCCGGCGCGCCTTCCGCGCCGCCGCCACCTTGGCCGCCATGTCATGCGCGTCGGCCATCTTCTTGTCGTTGAGGTGCCCGCACTTCTTCGGCAGCAGCTGGTCCTCGAGATGCACCGCCGCCGCCCCCGCATCCTCGAAGGTGCGGACCATGTGCATGACGTTCAGCGCCTCGCCATAGCCGGTATCGCCATCGACCAGCAGCGGCAGCGCCGTGGCGCGGGCGATCTGGCGGATATGGAAGGCGACCTCGTCCACCGTGATCATGCCGAGATCGGGGATGCCCATGGACAGCGTCATCGCCGCGCCCGAGAGGTAGAGCCCCTCGAACCCCGCCTTTTTCGCCAGCAGCCCCGCCATGCCGTTATGCGCGCCGGGCAGCTGGAGGATCTGCGGCCGCTCCAGCAAGCGGGCGAAGCGGTGGCCGGCCGGCTCTTCCGGATTGTCGGCGCCGATGACATAGGGCATGGGACGGTTCCTCATCGGAAGAAAACGAAGGTCGCCAGGATGAACACGGGGATCAGAAAGGCAACCGCCCAGCCGCAATAGCCGAAGAGTCCCGGCATGCGCACCCCCTTGGGACCCGGCACAGCCCCCGGCCCGAGCGGCAGGCCGAGCATCACGACGTTCCCCACCCATCCTGCCGGGCTCCCCTCGGCCTCCCGCCTCCTTGCGCCGATCCACCCCCGCCGCGCGGGGGTTGAACCCGGCCCGATCGCCCCGCGTTGCAGCCGGGCATTGAACGGACCCCATCCCGGACCGATACGGGGTGGGGTTCCCCTCACCCGGCCCGGCCACTAAGGTCCGCGAAAACCCAGGAGACACGCATGGAAATGACCGGCGAGCGGCGCATCCCCGCGCCGCGCCAGCAAGTCTGGGAAGCCCTGAACGACCCGCAGGTGCTGCAGGCCTCCATCCCCGGCTGCGAATCGGTCGAGCGGGTGGGCGATGACCAGTTCCAGGCCAAGGTCGCGCTGAAGCTCGGCCCGATGTCGGCCAAATTCGGCGGCAAGGTGAAGCTCGAGAACCTGAACCCGCCGGCGAGCTACACCATCAGCGGCGAGGGCAATGGCGGCGCGATGGGCTTCGCCAAGGGCGGCGCCGATGTCGCGCTGGAGGAGGTTGGCCCCTCCGAGACGCTGCTCACTTACAACGTGAAGGCCCAGGTCGGCGGCAAGATGGCTCAGCTCGGTGGGCGGCTGATCGACAGCACCGCGAAGCAAATGGCCGACCAGTTCTTCAACCGCTTCGCCGCCCACCTCACCCCGGCACCCGAGCCGGAGCAGGAGCCCGCCATGGCCGAGCCCGCCGCCCAGAGCGCTGAGGTCCGCACCCCCGCCATGGCCGGGACGGACACCGAGTATCTGCGCGATGCTGGCGGCCCGGGCCCGCTCACCCAGCATGGCGCCGATGGGACGAGCGCCGCCGGCAAGCCCGTCCACCGGCCGAACCCGCGCCCGGTCGATCCGGTGGCGGTGCAGCCGCTGCGCCTGCTCGGCTCGTTCCAGCCCTTCGGCCTGCCGCTGCAATTCTGGGGCGGCTGCGCGGTGATGCTGGTCATCCTGGTTCTGCTCTTCCTGTGAGCGACATCCCGGAGAGCGTCGAGGCCACCCAGAAGCTGCTCGCCGCCGGCGGCTATGTCGCCGACCGGGCCTTGTCGACCACGGTGCATCTCGCGCTGCGCATGGGCCGGCCGCTTTTCCTCGAGGGCGAGCCGGGCACCGGCAAGACGGAGATCGCCAAGGTTCTGGCCGGCGGCCTGCCCCGCCGGCTGGTCCGCCTGCAATGCTATGACGGGCTCGATCTCGGCGCCGCCGCCTATGAGTGGAACCACGCCAAGCAGCTGATCTCCATCCGCCTCGCCGAGGCCAGCGGCGAGACCACCGACCGGGAAAGCCTGGAGCGCGGCATCTACGACCGCCGCTTCCTCCAGGAACGCCCGCTGCTCCAGGCCCTCAGCCCCGAGGGCGGGCCGGCGGTGCTGCTGATCGACGAGCTGGACCGCGCCGACGAGCCCTTCGAGGCCTTCCTGCTGGAGCTGCTGGCCGATTTCCAGCTCTCGATCCCGGAATACGGCACGGTGAAGGCCGCCATCCCGCCCGTCGTCGTCATCACCAGCAACCGCACGCGGGAGGTGCATGACGCCATCCGCCGCCGCTGCCTCTACCATTGGGTCGACTACCCCGATGCGGCACGCGAGCGGGCGATCCTGAAGATCCGCGCGCCGCACGTGCCGGAGGCGCTCTCGGCGCAGGTGGTGGCCTTCGTGCAGAAGCTGCGCGGCGGTGAGTACTTCAAGCTGCCCGGCGTCGCCGAGACCATCGACTGGGCTTCGGCCCTTGCCGCGCTCGACGCGACGGAGCTGGAGCCGGGGGCGGTGGACGAGACGCTCGGCGTGCTGCTGAAGTACCAGGACGACATCGCCAAGCTCCGCGGCGCCGAGGCGGCGAAGCTGGTCGAGGGGTCGAAGGCGGCGTGACCGCGGCATGAGCGACATGCCGAGCCATCTCGGCCAAGCGATGCAGCTCGCCAGCGCCGGCATCGGCGCCGGCCGCGGTGCGCTCGCGGGCAACCTGCTCGCCTTCGGCCGCCTGCTACGCCGTGCCGGCCTGCCGGTCGGCCCGGCCGAGCTGCTGGCCGCGACCGAAGCCCTGCAGCTGGTCGATATCGGCGACCGCCGCCAGGTGCATGCGGCGCTGCGCGGCATCATGATCCATCGCCGCGACCAGTTCGATGTCTTCGACCAGGCCTTCCTGCTCTTCTGGCGCGACCCGGAGGCCGGCCGCAACGCCGCCGCCATGGCGATGATCGACGGCTTCAAGGAGCGCGACAAGCCGCCCCCCGCGAGCCGCCGCCTCGCCGAGGCGATGACCCCGCCTCCCCAGTCTCCCACGCCGCCCCAGCCGCCCGAGGACCGGCCGCCGGTCGAGGTGGCGATGACGGTGAGCGAGCGCGAGCGCCTGCAGGCGATGGATTTCGAGGCGATGTCGGCCGCCGACATCGCCGCCGCCAAGCAGGAGATCCGCCGCCTCGTCCTGCCGCTCGACGAGCGCCCGACCCGCCGCTTCCGCCCCGACGCCTCCGGCCCGGGCACCGACCTCCGCGCCACGCTGCGCCAGAGCCTGCGCATGGGAGGCGAGATCATGAGCCTCGAGCGCCGCCGCCGCGTCCACCGCCCTCCGCCCCTGGTCGCGCTCTGCGACATCTCCGGCAGCATGTCCCGCTACGCGCAGGTGCTGCTGCACTTCCTGCATGCGGTGACGAACGACCGGGACCGCGTCAGCTCCTTCCTCTTCGGCACGCGGCTGACCAATGTCACCCGCCAGCTGAAGAGCCGCGATGCCGAGGTCGCCTTCGAGCTGGTCTCCCACATCGTCCCCGATTGGTCCGGCGGCACCCGCATCGGCGAGAGCATCGAGCTGTTCAACCGCCTCTGGTCCCGCCGCGTGCTCGGCCAGGGCGCGGTGGTGCTGCTGATCACCGACGGGCTCGACCGGGAGGGTGCCCGCGGCCTCGCCGAGGCGACCGACCGCCTCCGCCGTTCCTGCCGCCGGCTGATCTGGTTGAACCCCCTGTTGCGCTGGGAGGGGTTCCAGCCCAAATCACAGGGCATCCGGGCGATGCTGCCGCATGTCGACGAATTCCGCCCGGTCCACAACCTGCAAAGCCTGCGCGCCCTGGTGGCGACGCTGAGCGGGCCGCAGCCCGTGAGGAGACTGGTGGCATGAGCGATTCCGAGGACGTACTGGCGACCGCCGCAGCCTGGCGCGCGGCCGGCGAGGCCGTGGCCCTGGCGACGGTGGTGGAGACCTGGGGCAGCTCGCCCCGCCCGGCCGGCTCGCGCCTGGCCGTCAGCGCCTCCGGCCGGCTCGCCGGCAGCGTCTCCGGCGGCTGCATCGAGGGTGCCGTGGCGGATGCCGCGAAGCAGACCATGGCGAGCGGCACGCCCCAGCTGCTCGATTTCGGCATCTCCGACGAGCGCGCCTGGGAAGTCGGCCTCGCCTGCGGCGGCAAGCTGAAGGTCTTCGTGGAGAAGCTCTCGTGACTCCCGAGACCCTCGCCGCGCTGGAGGCGGCGAAGGCGGCCAAGCGCCCGGTCGCCCTGCTGACCCGCCTCTCGGATGGCACGCAGCATCTCTGGCCGGAGGCGGAGGTCCCGGCCCCCCTCGCCGAGGCCGCGGCGAAGGCGCTCGCCGATGACGCCGCCGCCAACCTCACCCTCGATGGCGAGGCCTGGTTCATCCACCCGCACAATCCGCCGCTGCGGCTGATCGTCGTCGGCGCGGTCCATATCGCCCAGGCCCTGGTGCCGATGGCCCAGGCCGCCGGCTATGCGGTGACGGTGGTCGATCCCCGCCGCGCCTGGGCGACGGCCGAGCGCTTCCCCGGCATCACGCTCATCCATGAATGGACCGACGATGCGGTCGCCGCCCTCGCCCCCGATGCCCGCAGCGCCGTCGTGACGCTGACCCACGACCCCAAGCTCGACGACCCCGCGCTCGACGCCGCGCTGACCTCGGACTGCTTCTATATCGGCGCCCTCGGCAGCCGCCGCACCCACGCCAAGCGCGTCGCCCGCCTCACCGAGGCGGGCCACTCCGCCGAGGCCATCGCCCGCATCCACGCCCCCGTCGGCCTCAACATCGAGGCGGTGACGGCGCCCGAGATCGCGCTGTCGATCCTCGCCGAGGTGGTGGCGACCCGGCGCGGCGCGGCGCTGGCCCGCCGGCCGGCGCTCGCCGCATGATCTTCGGCCCTACCCCGCTCGACGAGGCACGCGGCGCCGTCCTCGCCCATACCGTCCGCCTGCCCGGCCGGGTGCTGAAGAAGGGGACGGTGCTCGACCAGGGCGCCATCGCCGCCTTGCAGGGCGCGGGGCTCGGCAGCGTCATCGCCGCCCGGCTGGAGTCCGGCGAGGTGCCGGAGGACGAGGCCGCGGACCGCCTCTCCAATGCGCTGATGGGCCCGCTGCTTGCCCGCTCGCGCGCCTCCACCGGCCGGGTCAACATCCTGGCCGATGCCGCCGGGCTGCTGGTGGTCGACCCCACCACCATCAACCGCCTGAACGCGCTCGACGAGTCGCTCACCGTCGCCACCCTCGCCTCGCATATCCCCGTCTCGGCGAAGGAGATGCTGGCGACCATCAAGGTCATCCCCTTCGCCACCCCCGGCCCGGTGCTGGAAGTGGCCGAGTTGATCGCCCGCACCGGCCCGCCCGCCCTCTCGCTGCATCCCTTCCGCCCGCTGAAGGTCGGCCTCGTGCTGACCGAGCTGCCCGGGGTGAAGGAGAGCGTGATGGAAGGCGCCATCGAGGCGACGCGGGACCGGGTGGAGGCGCTCTGCGGCAGCCTCCTTCCCCCCGAGCGAACCCGGCACGAGACGCAACCGATCTCCGATGCGCTGAACCGCCTGCGCCGCGCCGGGGCCGAGCTGCTGCTGATCGCCGGCGCCTCCGCCGTGGTGGACAGGCGCGACGTCGGCCCGGCCGGCATCGTCCGCTCCGGCGGCGCGATCGATCATTTCGGCATGCCGGTCGATCCCGGCAACCTGATCTGCCTCGGCCGCATCGACGCGATCCCGGCCCTCGTCCTCCCCGGCTGCGCCAAGTCGCCGAAGCTGAACGGCATCGACTGGATCCTCCAGCGCCTCTTCGCCGGCCTGCCGGTGACGCCGCGCGATGTCATGGGCATGGGCGTCGGCGGCCTGCTGAAGGAGATGGAGGCCCGCCCCCTGCCCCGCGACCACGCCCCGCAGCCCGCCGGTCCCGCCCCGCGCCGCGGCCGCAAGCTGGCGGCCCTGGTGCTGGCCGCCGGGCGCAGCCGCCGCATGGCGCCGCTCAACAAGCTGCTGGTGCAGGACGACCAGGGCGTCCCCATGGTCGCCCGCGTGGTGGACAACGCGCTCGCCTCCCGCGCACGCCCCGTGGTGGTGGTCACCGGCTACGAGCATGAGCGGGTGGAGGCGGCGCTCGCCGGCCGCCCCGTCCTCTTCGCCCATGCCGAGGACTATGCCGAAGGCCTCTCCGCCAGTCTCAAGGCCGGTCTCGGCGCGCTGCCGAAGGATATCGAGGGCGTCGTCATCTGCCTCGGCGACATGCCGCTCGTCGCCGGGCCGATGATCGACCGGCTGCTGGCGGCCTTCGACCCGGAGGAGGGCCGGTCCATCGTCATGCCGACCTTCCGCGGCAAGCAGGGCAACCCGATGCTCTGGGCGATGGAGTTCCTGCCGGAAATGATGACCATCACCGGCGACGTCGGCGCCCGCCATCTCGCCGGGAAGCACGCCGACCGGGTTGCCGAGGTCGAGATGGCCGATGACGCGGTGCTGCGCGATTTCGATACCACCGACGCGCTGCGGAAGGCGCCGGGCTTCGCAAAGGTCAGGTAGAGGCCGCGCGAACCCACTCCGCCCAGGCCAGGGCCTCCCGGTCCTGGCCGAAGCCGGTGACGATCTGTGCCCCGAGCGGCAGCCCCTTCGGTCCGGTGCCGACCGGCACCGTCACGCAGGGGACATGCAGCAGCGTCCAGAGCGAGTTGAAGGCCGGGTCGCCGGTCCAGCCGAGCCCCTCCGGCGCCTCGCCCGGGGCGCTCGGCGTCAGTATCGCGTCGTACCCGGCGATGACATCTGCGAAGGCCGCCCGCGCCGCGGCGAAGGCGGTCCGCCCCGCCGCCAGCGCCGCCCGCCCCTGGCCGAGGCCCCATTCCATCCGCTCCCGCAACCCTTCGGAGAGCTGCGCCGCCGCATGGTCCATCTCCCAGGCCAGCGCCTCGGCCGACTCTCCGTTCATGACCAGAGCATGCGCCTCGAGCCCGGCGATGACGGCCGCGGGCAGCTCCACCGCCTCCACCCTGGCCCCGGACCGCGCCGCCGCGGCGGCTACCCGCTCGATCGCCTCCCGCGTCTCCGCCGCCGCCTGATCCGCCGTCGGCCCCCAGCAGAGGCCAAGCCGCGGCGCCTGCCCCGGCCGGCTCTCCGGCGCGCCATAATCCCCGCCCGTCAGCCCGGCCATGGCCAGCGCCGCATCGCCCACGCTGCCGGCGATGACGCCGATCGTGTCGAGGGATTCCGCCATCACCTTCATCCCAGCCCGATGAAGGGTGCCGAAGGACGGCTTGAACCCGACCGCCCCGCAATAGGCCGCCGGCCGGATGATGCTGCCCGCCGTCTGCGTGCCGAAGCCGGCATGGAAGAACCCGGCCCCCGCCCCCGCCGCCGAACCGGAGGAGGAGCCGCCCGGCGTATGCGCCGGATTGTGCGGATTGGCCGTCGCCCCCGGATGCCGGGTGGCGAATTCCGTGGTGACCGTCTTGCCGAGGATCACCGCCCCCGCCCGCCGCGCCAGGGCGACGCAGGCCGCATCGGCTCTCGGCCGGTGCCCGGCCCAGACGGCCGAGCCGTATTGCGAGGGCTGGTCCGCTGTATCCAGCACGTCCTTCACCCCGAAGGCGAGGCCCGCGAGCGGCCCCGCCCGCCCCGCCTTCAGCGCCCTGTCGACCGCCGCCGCCTGGCGCAGCGCCAGGGCCGGGTCGAGATGGATGAAGGCGCGGACCTCCGGCTCCCGCGCCGCGATCCGGGCGAGCAGCGCCTCGGTCAGTGCGGTGACGGAGAGGCGGCCGTCGCGGATGCGCCGGGCGGCGTCGGTGGCGGAGAGGGTCGCGGGATCGGTCATGGCTCGAGCTTAGGCCAAAGGCCGGAGGGCGCGACAGCGTCCGCGGAGGCAATCGGCCGGCAAAAGCATCGCCCTCCGCAACGCCGCTGGCGCCGGCCCCGCCGTGCCCCCAGATTGCCGCCAATGCCCTCCTCCATCCGCGTGGCCGAGGCGCCGAATGGTGCGCTCACCTACGCCGTCCCGCTGCCGCCCGAGCGCCTGCCCCCCGTCGCCCCGCGCCAGCTCCTGGCTGCCTGGGAGCTGGCGCGCGAGGCCGCCGGCCGCCAGGAATGGGGCAAGCCCCGCCGCCTGCTCTTTCCCCGCGTCGAGGGGGAGCCGATGGAGCTCGCCATCGCCGACCGCGACGCCGCCGCCTGGGCCGAGGCCATCGACTCGGCGGTCGGCCTCGACACGATCAGCGGCCTCAGCCTCTGCCTCCGCCTGCTCGCCCTGGTCGAGATCCTTGGCCGGGCACCCTGGCTGGCCGCACTTTTCGCCGTCAGCCGCCAGGGAATCGACCTGCATCCGGCCCTGCTCTCCGCAGCGGCCGCCATGCCGCTGGACGCCGGGGCGCGGTTCGACGAAACCGGTCTCCGTCGGCTATTGTCCCGGCCGCTGCCCCAGGGCTCTCCCCCGGGCGGCGCTTCGAGCCTGGGCCGCATCGCATGACGGATGACCTGATGACACGCCTCCTCCCGATCGGCCTGCTCGCCCTGCTCGCCGCCTGCGCCGGCAGGCCGGACCCGGCCGTGGTGCCGCTGGCGGGCAATGCCGCGCCCTCCCGCGCCGCCATCGCCCCCGGGCCCGGCGCCGTCCCCACCGTGCCGCCGCCGAGCGCCGCGCTCCGCGACCAGGCCGCGCTCGCCGCCGCCTGCCGCGCCGATGCCGACCGTATCGTCACCTTCCGCGACCGTGGCCAGCTGATGCGCGAGGATGAGCGCGACGCCCGCATCGGCACCGATTCCAGCATCTATGCCCGCCGCGGCGAGACCGACCGGCTGGGGCGCATCTTCGAGCGCGACCGCCTCGCCGCCGACTGCGTGCAGGAGAACACCCGGACCCCGCCGCAGCGCTGATGGCCATCCGCGGCTCGGGGCGAGCTTCGGTCCGGCCGATCCACCGGACCGGCGGCATCGGATCGCCCGAACCGGAGGACAGATCGGGGTCCGCGGGCCGGTGCGCAGGGAGACCGCCATAGGCGCCTTCGGCGCGCTGGGCCGCGCCCTCTCGCATCGCGACGCGCGGCTCTTCTTCGGCGCCTCGCTCACCTCCTGGACCGGGCTCTGGATCCATCAGATCGCCGTCGCCTGGCTGGCCTGGGAGCTGACGAAGAGCGCCTTCTGGGTCGGCATGGTCGCTTTCTGTGACCTGGCGCCGGCCGTCATCTTCAGCCCGATCGCCGGCGCCGTCGCCGACCGGATGGACCGGGTGAAGCTCACCATGGCTGCGCAGGCGACCATCGCCCTCGAAGCTGCCGCGGTCGGCACGCTGCTCGCCACCGGCCATCTCGGCATCGGCCTGCTGCTGGCGCTGGAGGTGCTGAAGGGCACCGCCTCCTCATTCGCCCAGCCGGCGCGGCAGAGCCTGATGCCCGGCCTCGTCCCGCGCGCCGACCTGCCGGCCGCCGTCGCCTGCAATTCGCTCTGCTTCAATGTCGCCCGCTTCATCGGCCCCGCCATCGCCGGGCCGCTGATCGCCACCTCCGGCGTCGTGCCCGCCGTCTTCCTCAACAGCATCGCCTATCTCGTGGCGACGCTGACCATGCCCAGGCTCCGCGTCGAGGCCGCGCAGCGCCGCGGCCATGTGCCGGAAGGCAGCGTCCTCGCCGAGACCGTCGCCGGCTTCCGCTATGCCGGGAGGCATCCGGGCATCGGCCCGCTGCTCGGCTTCGCCGCCGTGGCTGCGGTGCTGATGCGCGGTGTGCAGGAAATCCTGCCACCCTTCGTCGAGCGGCTCTTCGAGCGGGGTGCGGAGGGGCTGGCCATGCTGACGGCCTGCATCGGCATCGGCGCGCTCTTCTCCGGCCTCTGGGTCGCCGGCCGCGGCAAGCTGGAGGGGGCGGTGACGCTCGCCGTCCTGGCCGCCGCCTGCCAGGCGGTATTCACCATCGGCTTCGCGGCGACGGGCGTCTTCCCCTTCGCCCTGCTTTGCGCCGCGCTGATGGGCGCCAGCGCCTCGGTGCATGGCATCCTGGTCCAGACGCTGGTGCAGAACGCCGCCGACCCGGCGATGCGTGGCCGGGTGCTGAGCCTCTGGGGCATGATCGTCCGCGCCTGCCCGGCGAGCGGGGCGCTGGCGCTCGGCGTGGCGGGCGAGTTCCTCGGCCTCCGCTGGCCGACCATCGGCGCCATGCTGGCCGCGCTGCTCGTGGTGGGCTGGGGCTGGCGGCGGAAGCCTGCGATGGTGGCGGCGCTCGAGACGAGAAGCTGACCGGAGGAAACAAGACCATGGACGACCTGCCGCTCCCCGCCGGCATAAGCGCGCGCTTCCTCGACGGCATCAACGGATTGCGGATGCATGTGCTCGAGGCCGGCGACCCGGACGCGCCCTGCCTGCTGCTGCTGCACGGCTTCCCGGAACTCGCCTTCTCCTGGCGCAAGGCAATGCTGCCGCTGGCCGAGGCCGGCTACCACGTCGTGGCCCCCGACCAGCGCGGCTATGGCCGCACCACCGGCTGGAGCGCCGATTATGACGGCGACCTCGCCCCCTTCCGCCCCTTCAACCTGGTACGGGATGCGATGGGGCTGCTCGCTGCCCTCGGCCATGACGGCGTCGCGGCGGTAGTCGGCCACGACTTCGGCTCGCCCATCGCCGCCTGGTGTGCGGTCCTGCGCCCCGACCTGTTTCGCCGTGTCGTGCTGATGAGCGCGCCCTTCGCCGGCCCTCCCGCCCTGCCGCAGGGCAGCGCGCCTCGCAGCGCGGCGCCCGACATCCACGCCGCCCTGGCCGCCCTGCCGCGTCCGCGCAAGCACTATCAGTGGTACTACTCCACCCGCGAGGCCAATGCGGAGATGCAGCACGCCCCGCAGGGGCTGCATGCCTTCCTCCGCGCCTATTACCATGCGAAGAGCGCCGACTGGCCGGAGAACCGCCCCTTCCCCCTCGCCGGCTGGACCGCGGAGGAGCTGGCGAAGCTCCCCGGCTACTACGTCATGGACCTGGCGAAGGGCATGGCCGAGCAGGTCGCTCCTGACATGCCCCCGCCAGACTCCGTCGCCGCCAACCGCTGGCTGCCCGAGGCGGAGCTTGCCGTCTATGCGGCGGAGTATGCCCGCACCGGCTTCCAGGGCGGGCTGCAATGGTACCGCTGCAACACCAGCCGCCGCTTCGAGGCGGAGCACCAGCTGATGGCCGGCCGCCGCATCGCCCAGCCCTCGCTCTTCATCGCCGGCGCCAGCGACTGGGGCATCCGCCAGGTGCCCGGTGCGCTGGAGCGCATGCAGCGCGAGGCCTGCTCCGACATGCGCGGCTGCCACCTGATCGAGGGCGCAGGCCATTGGGTGCAGCAGGAGCAGCCGGAGCGGACGGTCGCGCATCTGCTCGACTTCCTCCGCTCTTCCTGACCGGCAGCGGCACCGATAGTCTCCCGGCCGGAATGCAGGACACCTCGTCATGTTGAACACCGCGATCGTCGGCATGGGCCGCTGGGGCCGCACCCTGGTGGAGAGCGTGCAGCGGAAGAACGGCGCGGGCCTCCGCTTCGTCGCCGGCACCACCGGCACCCTATCCAAGGCCGAGACCTGGGCCGCCGAGCAGGGCATCCGGCTGCATCCCGACTATGCCGCGATGCTCGCCGACCCCGAGGTGCAGGCGGTGGCGCTGGCCACGCCGCACAAGCAGCATGCCGAGCAGGTCATCGCCGCGGCCGCCGCCGGCAAGCATGTCTTCGTCGAGAAGCCCTTCACCCTCAGCCGCGCCTCCGCCGAGGCCTGCGTCGCCGCCTGCCGCGGGGCGGGCGTGGTGCTGGCGCTCGGCCACAACCGCCGCTTCCTGCCGGCCACGCTCGAGATGAAGCGCATGCTGGCCGAGGGCGCTCTCGGCACCGTGCTGCATGCGGAAGGGCATATCAGCGGCCCCGGCGCCTTCGGCTGGAAGCCCGGCATGTGGCGCGCCGACCGCGAGGAGAGCCCGCTCGGCGGCATGGGCGCCATGGGCATCCACATGATCGACATGCTGGTGAACCTGATGGGCCCCTTCGCCGAGGTCACCGTGCAGTCCTTCCCGCGCGTCTCGCCGCATATCGACGACACCACGGCGATGCTCGCCCGCTTCGCCTCCGGCGCCAGCTGCAACTTCGCCACGCTCTCGCTGACCGCCCGCTACTGGCGCGTCGCCCTGTTCGGCACCAAGGGCCATCTGGAGATGCAGGGACAGGACCGGCTGGTCTTCACCCCGGTGGAGGGGGCTGGCTGGGCGCGGGACTTCGACAAGGTCGACATCGAGGCGGCGGAGCTCGAGGCGTTCGCCGCCGCCGTGGCCGGCGGCCCGGCTTATCCGCTGCCGCTGGAGGAGGCGATCCATGGGGTCGCCGTCTTCGAGACCATGATCGGCGCCGCCGCCTCCGGGAGCAGCTATGCGATTGCCTGACCGGCCACGCTTGTCGCTGCTGTAGCAGCGCCCTAGAACGGCCCTTCCTTGAAGGAGGGGCAGCCGATGTCGAAGATCACCCGCCAGGGCAGCAACGCGATTCTCTCGGGTTCCGTCGAGTACCACAATTTCGTCTACCTGGCCGGCATGACCGCCGACGACCTTTCCCAGGACGTCACCGGGCAGACGCAGCAGGTGCTCGCCAAGATCACCGCGGCGCTGGAGGCCAATGGCACCGACACCACCCGCCTGCTGAGCGCCCAGATCTGGCTGAAGGACATCCGCGACCGCGACGCCATGAACAAGGTCTGGGTCGAGTGGCTCGGCGATGCCGGCCGTCCGGCTCGCGCCTGCGTCGAGGCCAACATGGCCGACCCTCGCCATCTCGTTGAGATCATGATCACCGCCTGCCGCTGAGGGGGCGGGACTCGCAAAAGGGCGGCGCCTCTCGGGGCGCCGCCCTGTTCGCGACTGTGGCACGTATGCCAACACACTGTGGCAGGCCTCATTTCTGAGACCATCCCTAGGACGATCCTCCGTTCACGGACCGGTAATCGGCCCCTCTTCCAATAAATCACCCTGCGTTTCGAGATGTTTCGCCGCTCTCGGTTGCGCGAGACATTTGCGACCCGGATAAAACCAATTGTGTCGTGAGGTTACGACCTCGCGAGGGGAAGCGATCCACGCGTGCAGGGGTATTGGGATGCGGATGCATCGGACGGCGATGGCGTGGTGCGTGGTGATCGGTGCGGTAGCGGCGTCAGGGGACGCCATGGCCGAGCGACGGGACCAGGCCCAGCCGCGCCCCGGCCGGGATGCGGCACGGCAGGTCACCACGGCGTCGCACTCCGCTCAGGCCATGCCGAACCGCACCGCGCCCCGCCAGCGCACCAACCGCCGCGACCATGCGCGCCTCGCGGCCGCCCCGGCCACCGGAGGCATCTCCTGCGTCCCCTATGCCCGCGCCGTCACCGGCCTGCAGATCAGCGGCAATGGCGGCGACTGGTGGGGCAATGCCGCCGGTCTCTATGACCGCGGGCAGCGACCGGAGCCACATTCGGTCATGGCCTTCCGCGCGACGGGTGGCATGACGCGCGGCCATGTCGCCGTGGTGCGCCAGGTGGTCGGCCCCCGCGAGGTCCGCATCGACCATGCCAATTGGGCCGGCCCCGGCATCCGCCGCGGCACGGTCATGCAGGATGTCAGCGTGATTGACGTCTCGGACGTCAATGACTGGTCCGAGGTGCGCGTCCAGGTCGGGCATGACGACAATGCCTTCGGCCGCGTCTATCCGACCTACGGCTTCATCTACAACCGCCCGGATGATGGCGTGAACACCGGCACGGCCTATGCCGGCATGCAGCTCCATCGCAGCACCCGCTACGAGCAGCTGGCGGAGACGCCGGAGGGCGGCGCCCGCGGCTACAGCCTGCAGGGCCTCGCCCCGCTCCGCAGCGCCCAGGCCCGCGCCTCCCGCTAGGGATTTCGCACGAAACCGCTGCGCGGCCGAAACCGGGGCCCCGGTTTTGGGCGCGATCGCGTCTTGCGCCGGCCCGCCGGCATGGCACTGTCGGCGGGATGATGTCCTTCCGTCCGGCCGGCTGATGGTCCTCGAGATCCGGGACCTCGCCATTACCTTCCGCACCGATCGGGGCCCGCTGCGGGCCGTCGATGGCGTGTCCCTCGCGGTCGAGGCCGGGCGGACCCTGGCGGTCGTCGGCGAGAGCGGCTGCGGCAAGTCGGTCACGGCGCTGGCCGCCATGGGGCTGCTCCCGGGCAATGCCCGGCTCTCCGGCTCCATCCGCCTGCGCGGGCGGGAGATGGCGACGCTGGACCAGGCCGAATGGCGCCGTCGCCGCGGCCGGGAGATCGCCATGATCTTCCAGGAGCCGATGACCAGCCTCAACCCCGCCTTCACCGCCGGCGAGCAGGTGGCCGAGGTGCTGCGGCTGCATGAGCGCCTCGGCGAGCGCGCCGCCTTCGACCGCGCCGTCGCCCTGCTGGATCGCGTGCGCATCCCCGATGCGGCGCGGCGGGCGCGGCAGTACCCGCACCAGCTCTCGGGCGGCATGCGGCAGCGGGTGATGATCGCCATGGCGCTCGCCTGCCGCCCGCGCCTGCTGATCGCCGATGAGCCGACCACGGCGCTCGACGTGACGGTGCAGGCGCAGATCCTCGCCCTGCTCGACGAGCTGAAGCGCGAGACCGGCACGGCGGTGGTGCTCATCACCCACGACCTCGGCGTCGTCGCCGACCATGCCGACGAGGTTGTCGTCATGTATGCCGGCCGCGTCGCCGAGCGGGCGCCGGCCGCGCGGCTCTTCGCCCGGCCGGAGCATCCCTACACGGTCGGCCTGCTCGGCGCCGCGCCACGCATCGAGGATGCGCGCGCGCGGCTCGCCAGCATCGAGGGCACCGTGCCCGACCTGCTGCACCCGCCGGAGGGCTGCCGCTTCGCCCCGCGCTGCCCCTTCCGCGGTGCCGACTGCGCCCGCCAGCCGCCGCTGGCCGAGCTGGAGCCGGGCCATGCGGCGGCGTGCTGGCGCGCGCCGCTCGACCGGGTGCTCGCCGCATGAGCGAGCCGCTGCTCGAGCTCAGCGGCCTCCGCAAGCATTTCCCCGTGCGCGACGCGCTCGGCCGGTCGCGCGGGGCGGTGCGGGCGGTGGATGGCGTCTCGCTCGCGGTCGATCGCGGCACGGTGCTGGCGATCGTCGGCGAGAGCGGCTGCGGCAAGTCGACGCTCGGGCGCCTCGCGCTGCGGCTCATCGAGCCGGATGCGGGGACGGTGCGCTTCGCAGGAGAGGATCTCGGCCGCCTCTCCGCCGCCGCGCTGCGCGCCCGGCGGCGCGACATGCAGCTGATCTTCCAGGACCCCTTCGCCAGCCTCGACCCGCGCATGACGGTGGGCGCCGCCATCGCCGAGCCGCTGCGGCTGCACCGCATCGTGCCGCGCGCCGGCGAGGCGGCGCGCGTCGCGGAGTTGCTGGAGCGCGTGGGCCTCCGTCCCGAGAGCGCGCGGCGCTGGCCGCACGAGTTCAGCGGCGGGCAGCGCCAGCGCATCGCCATCGCGCGCGCGCTTGCCAGCGGCCCCCGCCTCGTCATCGGCGACGAGCCGGTGAGCGCGCTCGACGTCTCGGTGCAGGCGCAGGTGGTGAACCTGCTCGCCGGCCTCATCCGCGACCTCGGCCTCACCTTCGTGCTGATCAGTCACGACCTCGGCGTGGTGCGGCACATCGCCGACCGGGTGGCGGTGATGTATCTCGGCAGCCTGGTCGAGGAAGGGCCGGCCGACTCCGTCTTCGCCGCTCCGCGCCACCCCTATACGCGGGCGCTGCTCGCCGCCGTGCCCGGGCGCGGCCTCCGCGCGCCGCCGATCGAGGGCGACGTGCCGAGCCCGATCGCGCCACCCCCCGGCTGCCGCTTCCACACCCGCTGCCCCCATGCCGAGGCGGTCTGCCGCGAGCAGGCGCCGGCGCTCGCGGGCGAGGCGCATCGCGCCGCCTGCCACCTGCAGGAGCGGCTGCCGCCGGCGCCCGCCCTGCAGGCGAACGAGCCGGGCGGCGAGAGGCTGCGCCGCCTGCAATCCTTCTTCCAGCCCGCCGGGAGCGATGCATGATCCGACGAACCCTCCTCGCCGCCCTTGCCTCGGTCGCCTTCGCCGGCGCAGCGCAGGCGCAGAGCCTGCGCATCGGCCTGCGCGAGGATCCGGACATCCTCGACCCGACGCTGGCGCGCACCTTCGTCGGCCGCATCGTCTTCGCCACTCTTTGCGACAAGCTCTTCGACATCAACGAGAAGCTGGAGATCGTCCCGCAGCTCGCCACCGGCTATGCCTGGGAGGACCCGAAGACGCTGCGCATCACGCTGCGCGAGGGAGTGCGCTTCCATGACGGCGAGGCGATGGATGCCGAGGCTGTGCGCTACTCGCTCAACCGCCACATGACGATGCAGGGCAGCTTCCGCCGCAGCGAGATCGGCGCCATGGAGGCGGTCGAGGTGGTCGACCCGAAGACCATCCGCATCCGGCTGAAGGCACCCTCCTCGCCCTTCCTCTCCCAGCTCACCGACCGTGCCGGGATGGTGGTCAGCCCGAAGGCGGCGGAGGCCACGGGGCGCAATTTCGGCAATGCACCGGTCTGCGCCGGGCCCTATCGCCTGGTCGAGCGGGTGGCGCAGGACCGCATCGTGGTCGAGCGCTTCGACGGCTACTGGGATGCCGCGCGCATCCACATCCCGCGCATCACCTTCCTGCCGATCCCGGACAGCACGGTGCGCCTCGCCAACCTCCAATCCGGCGCGCTGGAGATGGTGCAGACCATCGAGCCGGACGACATGAAGGCGGTGCAGGGCAACCGGCGCCTCCGGGTCGTCGCCTATGACGAGCTCGGCTACCAGAGCATCACCTTCAACATCGGCAACGGGCCGCGGGCCAATACCGCCTTCTCCCGCGACCCGCGAGTTCGCGCCGCATTTGAACTCGCCATCGACCGCGATGCGGTGAACCAGGTGGTCTTCGAGGGCGCCTTCACGCCGACGGCGCAGCCCGTCCCGCCCGCGAACCCGTATCATGCCCCCGGCTTCCGCCCGGAAGGGCGAGACGTGGCACGCGCCCGGGCGCTGCTGCGCGAGGCGGGCGTCGCCACGCCCGTGCCGGTCGAGATGACGGTGCCGAACAACCCCGATCTCCGCCAGGTGGGCGAGGTGATCCAGGCCATGGTGCAGGAGGCCGGCTTCGCGCTGAAGCTGAACACCATGGAGTTCGCCAGCAGCCTGCAGGCGGCCAATCGCGGCGAGTTCGAGACCTATCTCGTCGCCTGGTCGGGCCGCGTCGACCCGGACGGCAATACCTGGACCTTCATGCACAGCCAGGGTGGGCAGAATGACGGCAAATATTCCAACCCCGAGGTCGACCGGCTGCTCGACGAGGCCCGCGTCGAGACCGATGTGGCGGCGCGGCGGGCGCTCTACGGGCGCATCTTCGAGATCGCGCTGCGGCAGGACCGCAGCCGCGTCTTCCTCTGGCACCGCAAGAACATCGTCGCCCATACCGCGCGGCTCAGCGGCTTCGTCCCCGTCGCCGACGGGCTGATCCGGCCGCAGGGGCTGAGGCTCAACTAGCATGCTGGGCTGGCTCCTGCGGCGCATCGGTCAGATCGTGCCGACGCTGCTCATCCTCTCGGTGCTGATCTTCGGGCTGCAGCAGCTCATGCCGGGCGACCCGGCGCTGATCCTTGCGGGCGAGGAGCGCGGCGACCCGCAGGTGCTGGCGCAGATCAGGGCCGAGCTCCGCCTCGACCGGCCGCTGCCGGAGCAGTACCTGCACTGGGTCGGCCGCGCGGTGCAGGGCGATTTCGGCTTCTCCTGGCGCATCCGCGAGCCGGTGGCGGCGCTCATCCTCGAGAAGCTGCCGGTGACCTTCCAGCTCGCGGTGATGGCCTTCGTCATCGCGCTGCTGATCGGCATCCCGGCCGGTATCGTCTCGGCCGTGCGGCGGGACCGGCCGACGGACTGGCTGGTCAACGGCGTCGCGCTCTTCGGCATCTCGATGCCGAATTTCTGGCTTGGCATCATGATGATCCTGCTCTTCTCGGTGCAGCTCGGCTGGCTGCCGCCCTCCGGCTACGTGCCGCTCAGCGAGGACCCGGTGCAGAGCCTGGCGACGACCATCATGCCGGCCTTCGTGCTCGGCTCCGGCATCGCCGGGGTGCTGATGCGGCACACGCGGGCGGCGATGCTGGGGGCGCTGGCCCAGGACTATGTGCGGACGGCCCGCGCCAAGGGCCTCGCCGAGCGGGCGGTGGTGGGGCGGCATGCGCTGCGCAACGCGCTGATCCCGGTGGTGACGCTCGGGACGATCGAGTTCGGGCGGCTGCTGGCGGGCGCGGTGCTGACGGAGCAGATCTTCACCATCCCCGGCTTCGGCAAGCTGATCGTCGATGCGGTGTTCAACCGGGACTACCCCGTGGTGCAGGGAGTCGTCATGGCGACCGCGCTGATCTTCGTCGGGCTCTCGCTCGTCGCCGATCTCCTGTACATGGCGGTCAACCCGCGGCTGCGGGCCGGATGAGCGCCATGTCCGACGACCGGAGTGGCAGCGGAGGGCTGAACCGGCCGCGCAGCAATTCCGACAGCCCGGGGCGGCGGGCGCTCCGGCGTTTCCTCAGGCATCGGCTCGCCGTGTTCGGGCTGGTTGTCGTCGTGCTTTTCCTGCTCGCGGCGCTGCTGGCGCCCTGGCTCTCGCCGGCGGATCCGCTGCAGACCTCCTGGACGGCGATCCGCAAGCCGCCCTCGGCGGCGCACTGGTTCGGCACCGACGAGAACGGGCGGGACGTGCTGTCGCGGGTGCTCCATGGGGCGCGTGCCTCGATGGCGGCGGGGGTGCTCTCGGTCACCGTCGCGCTGCTGATCGGCGTGCCGATCGGCGTCCTGGCGGGGCTTGCGGGCGGCTGGGTCGATGCCGTCATCGCCCGCGTCGCGGATGCGATGCTGTCGGTGCCCTTCCTCATCCTTGCCATCGCGCTCGCCGCCTTCCTCGGGCCGGCGCTCGAGAATGCGATGCTGGCGATCGCCATCACCGCCTCGCCGATCTTCGTCCGCCTCGCGCGGGGGATGGCGCTGGAGGCGCGGGCGACGGATTGGCTGGAGGCCGCGCGGGCGCTCGGCAACCCGCCCTGGCGGCTCGGCCTCGTGCATGTCCTGCCGAACATCGTCCCGCCGCTGCTGGTGCAGGCGACGCTCTCCATCGCGGAAGCGATCATCGCGGAGGCCTCGCTGAGCTTTCTCGGCCTCGGGCAGCAGCCGCCGGCGCCCTCCTGGGGGAGCATGCTGAACAGCGCGCAGCGCTTCCTGACCCAGGCGCCGTGGCTGGCGGTGTTCCCTGGGCTGGCGATCTTCCTGGTGGTGCTGGCCTTCAACCTGGTCGGGGACGGGCTCCGGGATGCGCTCGACCCCAGGGGGGAGCGGCGCTGAGGCGCCACAAGGCTTGAAGGCCGGCGGGCCAGGGCCGCGGTTCGCCCTGGGGTGTCCGGCGAGGCTTGAGGACTGGAAGAGTTGAGGAGGGAGCCGTCCCCTCGCCAAAGGGCACGGGGATGGCGTCGATTACAGGCCCATCATCCGCTGCACCTGCCCCGGCAAGCCCTCCCTACCCCATCGCATGGACCGCCCGCTCGAAGGCGGCGAAGAGCTCAAGGATCTTCGCGTCGGCGAAGGGCAGCGTCTGGGTCAGCAGCACGCCGCAGCGGTCATGCGTCGGGTCGATCCAGTAATAGGTGTTGCCGAGGCCAGCCCAGGCCATGCTGCCGGGTGCGCGGCCCCCCTGCGGGTGCGCCTCCTCGTTCAGCATGAAGGCGAGGCTCCAGCGCTTGCGCTGGCCCGGGAAGAATTCGGCATGGTTCGAGGCGCCGGGCTGGGCGGTGGCGAGGGGGCCGACCAGGAGGTCGCCCATCTGGTTGCGGCCGAGATCCTCCACAGTGCCGGGGGAGAGGATGCGGGCGCCGTCGAGCGTGCCGCCGTTCAGCACCATGCGGCAGAAGCGGAGATAGTCGGGCGCGGTGCCGTAGAGGCCGCCGCCGCCCATGTCGAATTCCTGCTCCTCCGGGATCGGGAAGGGGATGGGAGAGAGGCTGCCATCGGCGCCGCGAGCATGCATGGCCGAGAGGCGGGCGCGCTGGGCGGGACCAGGCCGGAAGCTGGTATCCTGCATGCCGAGGGGGCCGGTGATGCGCTCCTCGATCACCTCACCGAGGCGGCGGCCGGTGACGGCCTCGACGGCGAGGCCGGCCCAGTCGATGCCGATGCCGTAGTTCCAGGCGGCGCCCGGGTCGGCGATCAGCGGCGTGGTGAGTGCGAGCCGCTTGCGGGAGGCGACGCCGGGGATCCCCTTCAGCTGCATGTAGCGGACGAGGTCCGGGTTCCAGATGTCGTAGCCGAAGCCGCTGGTATGGGTGAGGAGCTGGCGGAGGGTGATCGCGCCGCGGGCGGGGCGGAGCATGGGCTCGCCGGCCGGGGAGAAGCCCTCGAGCACCCGGGGCTCGGCGAGGTCGGGGAGCACCTCGGCGATCGGGCCGTCGAGGGTGAGGCGTCCGGCCTCGACCTGCTGCAGGGCGGCGACGCTGGTGACGGCCTTGGTCATGCTGGCGATCCAGCCGAGCGTGTCGGGCGTCATCGGCTCGCCATCGGCGGTGGAGCGGCGGCCGGCGGCGCCCTCGAAGAGCGTGCCGGCGGCATTGCCGGCGGTGGCGACGACGCCCGCGGCGGTGCCTTTGGCGACGGCGTCGTTCAGCAACCTGGCGATCTCGTTCATGGCCGTTCTCCTCCCTGCCCGGGGAGGCTAAAGCCGTTTCGCGTCGTGGCCAAACTCGCGTTGTCCAGCGGCCCTTCGGTCTCTGGCGGGGAAGCTTGAGGGGTCAACGCTCCCTCAGTCCTGGCGCCTTTTGTGGGCGATGAGCGCCATCAGCCGCCGGTCACGCCAGCCGCTGCGCGCCTCGATCCCGTCGAGCGGAAGGGCGGCGCGGCGGGCCCCGGCAACGCGCGAGACGGTTTCCTCATCGTAGAGGAAGGGTGTCTGCTCCTCGGTGATGGCGCCCATCAGGGGGCCGAAGCGCCCGGCATAGTCGGCGACGCCGCCCGGGGCGTTGAGGTCGATGGTCTCGAAGGGGCCCATGAAGGACCAGCGGAGGCCGAGCCCGTCCTTCACGCAGGCATCGACATCCTCGGCCGACATGACGCCGTCGCGGACCATGCGGAAGGCCTCGGCGACCAGCGCGGCCTGGAGGCGGTTGAGGACGAAGCCCCGCGTTTCCTTGTAGGCAGTCACTGGCACCTGGCCGACCCGCTCCATCAGTGCGCGGGTGCGGGCGATGGTGGCGGGCGCCGTCCAGGGGGCACCGACCAGCTCGACGAGCGGGATGAGGTAGGGTGGGTTCACCGGATGGGCGACGAGGCAGCGCGCGCGGCCGGGAAGGTCCGCGGTGAACTCGCTGGCCGGGATGCCGCTTGTGGAGGAGGCGAGGATCACCTCCGGGCCGCAGAGCCGGTCCAGCTCGGCGAAGATCTCCTGCTTGGGGGCCAGGCGCTCCGGCCCGTTCTCCTGCACATGGGCGGCGCCGGCAAGGCAGTCGGCCAGCGTCGCCGCGGCGGTGATGCGGGCGGCGATGGTGGCGGGCGGCTCGGTGACGAGGCCGGCGGCGTGAAGGTCGGCGAGGCTCTCGGCGACCAGCGCCAGCGCCCGGTCGGCGACGCCCGGCAGCTTGTCCCAGAGCCGGACGGTATGGCCGGCGCGCGCGAAGACGATGGCCCATGCCCGGCCGATCAGCCCGGCGCCCACCACTGCGATCTGGTCCATCAAAATCCTCCTTCCGTGATCGTCCGCCCCGCGAGACGGCTTGATACGAGCCGACGCGAGGGCGATCTAACGACCCGTCATGGCCGAACGCAACGCGACCTCCCTCCCCGCCCCGCTCCCGGCATCCCCGCCGCTCACCACGCCGCTGGTCTGGGCCTGGGGCGGGGTGCTGCTGACCGCCACCACCTGGCTAGTCGGCATCATCGCCCTGTTCCGCAGCATCGGCGGGTTCTTCGACTGATGATGGAGCGGGCCCTCGGCGCCTGGATCGGGCTGCGCACCCGCTGGCGCGGGCTGGCGCTGCCGATCTTCGCCTCGCCGCTGTTGCCGGCGGCGCTGTTCTTCGCCATCGACGGGAACGAGCAGGGGGTGATCGGCTCGGCGCTCGGCTTCGGCGGCAGCCTGTTGGCGGCGCGGGCGCTGCGGCGGGGGCGCCTGGGCGACTCCCGGCGGGCTTCCTGGGTGATGGCCGCCGGCACGGGGCTGGCGGCGAGCATGGCCGGGGATCTGGGCGTCCCGATGTCGCTGATCATGGGCGCCGGCGCCCTCTTCGGCACGCGGATGATGTACCAGGCATTGCCGGAGACGGCCCCTCCCCCGCCGCCGGAGCCGCCACCCCCGCCGCCGGGCCCGATCGAGGAGAGCCGGGCGCGGCTGGCGCGCATCGAGGCGGTGGCGGCCCGGCGGGCCGACCCGCGGCTGCAGGGTGTGGCAACGGCGATGGAAGGCGTGCTCGACGATCTCACCGCCCATCCGGATCGTTTGCCGCAGGCCCGGCGTTTCCTCACCGTGCACCTGGATGGGTTGGAGCGGATCGTGGAGCGACTGGAGGCCGGGGCGGCACCGCCCGAGGGGCTGCCGGTGCTGCTCGACGACCTGGCGACCACGGCGCAGGAGTTGCGCGGGCGGCTGACGCGGGAGGAGAGCGCGGCGCTCGACATCCAGGTGAAGGTGCTCTCCGACCGGCTGCGCGAGGAAGGATTCCGATGAGCGAGACCCAGCAGAAGACCGTAGAGCTCGAGCCGGTGCTGCCGCCGCGCGAGGCGGAGGTGGCGCGGCTGGCGCAGCAGCTGGATGTCGCCGACCCGGCCAGCATCCTCCGCTTCGGTCAGGAGGCGCAGAACCGCGCGACCATCGCCGCGGATGCGATGCTGGAAGGGGCGCGCAACCGCGAGGCGGGCGAGGCGGGGGTCACGCTTTCCACGCTGATCGGGACGCTGCGCGGCTTCGACATGCGCGGGCTCGGCGAGAAGACGGGCTGGCTGGCGCGGCTCTTCGGCCGGGCCAGGGCCGAGACGGCGCGCGTCCTGCAGCGCTACGAGACGATCAAGGGGCAGGTGGAGGCGGTCGGCGACAAGCTCGACACCCATCGCACGCGGCTGCTCGAGGATGTGGAGAAGCTGGAGCGGCTCTACGGGGCGACGCTCGAGTGGTTCCATGCGCTCGGCGACCACATCGCGGCCGGCGAGAGCGTGCTCGGGCGCGTCGAGCGCGAGGCGATCCCCGCCATGGCGAAGGCCGTGGAGGGTGGCGATTCCACCGCGGCCCAGAAGCTGCGGGACCTGCGGAGTGCGCGGGACGAGCTGGAGCGGCGGGTGCATGACCTGCGGCTGACGCGCCAGGTGGCGATGCAGGCGCTGCCCTCGATCCGGCTGATCCAGGAGAACGACAAGGCGCTGGCTGCCAAGATCCAGAGCGTCATCGCCAATACCGTGCCGCTGTGGCGGCAGCAGCTGGCCCAGGCGCTGGCCATCCAGAACATGCGCGAGGCGGGCCGGACGCTGAAGGAGGCGACGGACCTCACCAACGAACTGCTGACCGGCAATGCGGAGCGGCTGCGCCAGGGCAACCTGGAGGCGCGGCAGCAGATCGAGCGCGGCGTCTTCGACATCGAGGCGGTGAAGCGGGCGAATGCCTCGCTCGTCGCGACGATCGAGGACAGCCTGCGCATCGCCAACGAGGCGCAGGCGCAGCGGGCGAGTGCGACGAAGGAGCTGGAGAAGGCCGAGGGCGAGATCCGGCGGGTGCTCACTGCCGCGAGGGCCTCGGGCGGGTCGCCGGCGCGGCCGATGTGAGGCCGCCCCGTCCGTCTCCCTACTGCGCCATGGTGCCGTAGAAGGCCTCCCGCACCTCATTGGCCGCGGCGCCGCCGTTGGTCGCGGTCTGGGTCATCACGATGGTGGCGAGGCGGTTCGCCGGATCGATGAAGAAGCCGGTGCCGTAGATGCCGCCCCAGCCATAGGTGCCCACCGGTTGGCGCGTCTTCGCCGCCGCCGGGTCGGTCACGATGCTGAAGCCGTAGCCGAAGTCATAGCCGGGGCCGCGAAGGTTGATCGGCAGGCTGCGGGTCTGGCCGCGCGTCATCTCCGCCACCGTCTCCGGCCTTAGGATGCGGACGCCGTCCAGCTCGCCGCCGTTCAACAGCATGCGGGTGAAGCGGGCATAGTCGCCGAGCGTGGCGGTGGCGCCGGCGCCGCCCGAGGGGTAGGCGGTGCGGCTGAATGCGCGCTCAGGGTCGGAGGCCCAGGTGCCGCGGGTCAGCGGATAGGGCACGCGCTCGCCGGAGCGGATGGGGCGGAGGCCGCCATCGGCCGGCTGCATCGCCGTGACCATGCGGGGACGGGATGCCTCGGGGACGTGAAAGGCGAAGCTCGTCATCCGGAGGGGACCCGCGATGCGTTCCTGGATATAGGCATCGAGCGGCTGGCCGCTGACACGCTCGACGACGGCGCCGAGCACGTCGGTCGCCAGGGAATACGCCCAGACCGTACCGGGCTGGGCCTGCAGCGGCGCACGGGCGAGGCGGCGCATGTTCTCGCGCGTGGTACGCGTGGGCGCGGCGAGGCCGTCATCCACCCCCTCCCGCGCATAGGCCTCGACGATGCCGGGTACGTTGAGGAAGCTGTAGGAGAAGCCGCCCATATGGCGCAGCAGGTCGCGGATCGTCGGCTGGCGGGCCGCGACGAGCCTGCCATTCGCCTCGCGGAGGCGGAGGCCGCGGAACTCGGGGAGGTGTTTCGCCAGCGGGTCGTCGAGGCGAAGCCTGCCGTCCTCGACGAGCGTCATCACCGCGACACTGGTGACGGGCTTGGTCATCGAGGCGAGGCGGAAAAGGCTGTCCGGGTTCGCCCCACCGGCGAAGCCCTCGTAGAGCACCTCGCCATCGGCGCGGATGACGATGGCAGCGATGGCGGCGACCTTGCCGGCCTCCACCTGCTGGCGGAGCGCGCCGTCCATCACGGCCTGGCGGGACGGGGCGGCGGCGGTCGGGGCGCGGTCCTGCCCGGCGCAGGCGAGGAGCGGCAGCAGGGCGAGCGGCCAGAGATGGCGGCGCAGCGTCATCGGCGAGTTTCCTCCGGAGTCGTTCTTCCTTGGCGGGTGCAGGCTAGCGGGCGGGGGCGGCGGCCGTCCATCTGCGGCCTTGACGGAGGCGCCTGGTCTGCGACCTAGGGACGAGACCAGGGAGGTTCCGCCATGCTCAACCGTCGTACCGTGCTCGGCACGGGGCTCGTCCTCGCCGCGCCCGCCATCGCCCAGCCGGCCTGGCCGAGCGGGCCGATCCGGCTCGTCGCGCCCTTCCCGCCCGGCGGGAGCGTCGATGCCATCTCGCGGCTGCTGCAGCCGCATCTCTCGTCAGCGCTCGGCGTGCCGGTCGTCGTCGAGAACAAGGGCGGGGCCTCGGGGTCGATCGGCACGCGGGACGTGGCGCGTTCGGCACCCGACGGGAACAGTTGGGTGCTGGTCTTCGACACCCATGCGGTGAACCCGGCGCTGATCCCGAACATGGGCTTCGACACGCAGAAGGACCTGGCGCCGGTCCTGTTGATCGGCACCTCGCCCATGGTCATCACCGCCTTCCACAGCCGGCCCTGGCGGGACTTCGCCGCGGTGGCGGCGGCGGCGAAGGCGAAGCCGGAGACGATCAGCTACGGCACCATCGGCAACGGCTCGCTCGCGCATCTGACGATGAAGCTGGTGGAGAAGGCGGCGGGCATCAGCCTCCTCCATGTGCCCTATCGCGGGGGCGGACCGCTCGGCGTCGCCGCCTCGGCCGGGGAGGTCGATCTACCGACGGCAACGGGGACGATCTTCGTGCCGCAGCTCGAGGCGAAGAGCATCCGGCCGCTGGCGAGCACGGGGGCGAAGCGCTCCACCGTCGCGCCGGAGGCGCCGACGCTGACGGAACTCGGCATCGGCGTGACGGCCGAGGCCTTCTGGGGCGTGCTCGGGCCAGCGGCGACGCCGGCGCCGATCCGCGCGCGCTTCGAGGCGGCGCTGCGCGAGGCACTGAGGGTGCCGGCGGTGCAGGAGCGGCTGACGGGGACGCTCGGCCTCGATCTCGACCCGAAGGGACCCGCGGAATTCGCCGCTTTCCTCGACAAGGCTATCGAGACCTGGGGGCGCGTGGTGCGCGAGAACGGCATCAGGCCCGACTGAAGCGGCGGCGGTCAGGCGCGATCACCTGACCGGAGTAGTCGGCTCGATCAGACGACAGCCAGGGCGGCATCCGTGAGCCAAGGCGAACGGAGACCGCTCTAGCTGCCGTGCAGCGGCGGCGAGGCTTGGCCGGAGGCGGGGGCTGGCGCATCGTCGGCTGTGGCCGGGCCGAAGCGGCCGATCCCGGCATCGCCGCCGGCGCCGATGCCCGGCTGGTGGGTGCCGGCGGTGAGCTGGCCAGCATTGGGCAGGACGGTGCCAGTGCCCTCATCGCGCGGGAGGTGGCCGTCCGGCGTCAGCGCATCGACCAGGCGCGGCAGGGCTTGGCTCAGCATCTCGAGCAGGCCCGGGCGCTCCAGCCCGGACTCGCGGGCGATGGCGTCGGTCTCCTGCTCGCCGAGGGCGCGCTCGAGCTCGGGCGGCGTCACCGGGCGATTTGCCCCGGTGCCGATCCAGGATGCGACCTGCTCGCCAAGGCCGCCGCTGCGCAGGCGCTCGACCAGCGCCTCGAGGCCGGAGGCGCCGGCCTGGCCGCCCATCAACCGGTTCAGGATGGCATCGAGCGGCGTGCCCTTCAGGTCGTTCAGGGCGGCGCTGCCGAAGCGGCTCAGGAATTCGCTCATGGACCTCTCCTTCGCGGGAGCAACGCTCCGGGCGCGGCGCCGTTGCCGGGCCCCGCTTGACCGCGGCGGCGCGGCGCGGTCCCATCCTCTGATCAGACGGGAGAAAACGCGATGCGCGCCTGGGCCGTGGTCGAGACGGGGCAACCCCTGCAGGAGATCGAGCTGCCGACGCCGGAGCCGAAGGGCGCCGAGGTGCTGCTCGAGGTGACGCATGCCGGCGTCTGCCATTCCGACCTGCATATCTGGGAAGGCGAGTACGACCTCGGCTCCCGCGGCAAGATGCGGCTGACCGATCGCGGCGTGAAGCTGCCGCTCGCCATGGGGCACGAGATCGTCGGCCGCGTCGTCAAGCTCGGGCCGGAGGCGGAGGGCCAGGGCAGCAAGGTCGGCGACATCCGCGTCGTCTACCCCTGGGTCGGCTGCGGCAAGTGCGCCATCTGCCAGCGCGACGAGGAGAACATGTGCCCATCCGGGCGCAGCCTCGGCGTCTACCAGAATGGCGGCTACGCGACGCATGTGCTGGCGACGCATGTGAAGCACCTGATCGACATCGAGGGGCTCGACCCTTCGCTGGCGGCGACCTATGCCTGCTCCGGCGTCACCGTCTATTCGGCCGTCAACAAGCTGATGCCGCTCGAGCCGGATGAGCCGGTGGTGCTGGTCGGCGCGGGCGGGCTCGGGCTGAACGCCATCGCCATCCTGAAGGCGATCGGGCACCGGCGCATCTGCGTGGTCGATGTCGCCGAGGACAAGCTGGCGGCCGCCAAGCAGCAGGGGGCGACGGATACGGTGCTCGCCTCCGACGAGGGGACGGCGCAGCGCATCGTCGAGGCCTGCGGCGGGCCGGTCGCCGGCGTGGTCGACCTGGTGAACGGCACGCAGACCGCGCGCTTCGCCTTCGAGGCGCTGCGGAAGGGCGGCAAGCTGGTGCAGGTCGGGCTCTTCGGCGGCGAGATGACGTTGCCGCTGCCGCTGATGCCGATCCGCGCGCTGACCGTCCAGGGCAGCTATGTGGGCAATGTGAAGGAGCTGCGGGCGCTGGTGGACATCGCCAAGCAGGGCAAGATCCCCGCCATCCCGATTGAGAACCAGCCGCAGCGCAATGCCGATGCGGTGCTGCAGCGGCTCCGCGCCGGGAAGATCACCGGGCGGGTGGTGCTGGTCGCCGGATAGGCGCTCAGCCCTCCTCCGGGATGTCCCATTGCTCGCCCCAGCGGTCGAGGAAGGTGATGTCCCGGAGCGGGCCGCGGCCGACCGGGCCGAAGCGGCCCATCGGGTAGCCGATGGGCAGGATGGCGTAGGAATGGACGCCGGGCGGCAGGCCGAGCGCCGCCTCGGCCTCGCGCTCGTAGAGCAGGTGGCGCGTGGTCAGCGTGGCGCCGAGGCCGAGCGCCCGGGCGGCGAGCAGCATGTTCTGTACCGCGGGGTAGATCGAGGCGCCGGACCAGCGGGTCGGCTTCTCCTCGGCAAGGCAGGCGACGATCCAGACCGGCGCCTCGTGGAAACGCTCGGTCAGGTATTCGACGGCGGCGTGCTGGCGGGCGTAGCGCTCCGCGGTGGTGCCGGGGGGCGGGGCGCTGCCGGCGTAGCGGGGGCCGATCACCTCGTCATAGGCGCGCTTGTACCAGGCCTGCACCGCCTGCTTGATCGCAGGATCCTTCACCACGAGGAAGCGCCAGCGCTGGGTGTTCCCGCCATTGGCGGCCGAGGCGCCGGCGCGGAGGATCCGGGCGATCAGCGCATCCGGCACCGGGTCCGGCTTCAGCCGGCGCATGGCGCGTGTGGTGTGCAGGATCTCGAAGATGTCGGTCATGGCGGGCTCCTCCCCTGCGGGGGAGCCTGTCATGGGTGGATCAGAGCGGCCAGGGGGCGCCGGTGACGGGCTCTGCGGGCGGGTCGGGGACAGCGGGGATGGCGGCGATGGCCCGCGCGTGCTCGCCAGGGCGGCCGCGATGCTCGGTCGGAGACTGGCCCGTCGGATAGGCGCCGACGACCAGGAGGTCCGCGCTGGCGCCGAGGTTGCGGTGGCCGGTGCCGGCAGGCAGCACCACCACGTCGCCGGCCTCGAGGTCGAGGACCTGGCCCCATTCCCCGCCGAGCAACACGCTCACCCGGCCGCAGGCGATGGCGAGCGCCTCATGCGCATCCGGGTGGTAGTGGTGATAGCGGTAGATGCCGTTGCGCCAGGCGGGCGGCCAGCCATGGCAGGCGAAGAGCGCCTCGGCCGCGGCGGGGTCGCCGGGCGGCAGCGCGGCGCGGAAGAGCAGCGCGGGCAGGCGCGGGTTGTTGGGGATCGTGCCGTCATCGGCGAAGACCAGCAATTCCGGGGTCATGGCGGGGCCTCCTGGCGGATGACGCGTGGCGCCGGGATGCGTTCCCGGCCCCGGGGTGGTTGGCGCGACGGGCCTTCCTCGGTATCACCGGGGCATGACCGATATGCCGGAAGGCCATGCCATGACCGAGACCCTGCCAGACCGCCTGGCGACCGACCCGCGCAGCCCCTTCCACCAGCCGGAGCTGCTCTCCCGCGGCATCGGCATCCGCTTCAATGGGGTGGAGAAGACCAATGTCGAGGAGTATTGCGTCAGCGAGGGCTGGGTGCGCGTTGCGGTCGGCAAGACGCTCGACCGCAAGGGCAACCCGATGACGATAAGGCTGAAGGGGACCGTCGAGCCCTATTTCAAGGAAGAGGCCTGACGGGAAGGGGCGGGCTGGCCCCCTCCCCCTCCGGTCAGAGCTTCACCTTCAGCCAGTTGCCGATCTCGCCGACGATGCCGCGGCGGAAGGCGAGCACGCAGATGACGAAGATCACGCCCTGGATCACCGTCACCCAGGCGCCGAGCTCGGCCAGGTAGTTCTGCATCGTCACGATCACCGCCGCGCCCACCACCGGCCCGAAGACCGTGCCGAGGCCGCCCACCAGCGTCATCAGCACCACCTCGCCCGACATGGACCAGTGGACATCGGTCAGCGTGGCGATGCCGAAGACGATCGACTTGGTCGCCCCCGCGACGCCGGCAAGGCAGGCGGAGAGGATGAAGGCGAGCAGCTTGTAGTCATCCGTCCGGTAGCCGAGCGAGATCGCCCGCGGCTCGTTCTCGCGGATCGACTTCAGCACCATGCCATAGGGCGAGTGGATGATGCGGTGGATCATCAGGAAGCCGAGGAGGAAGATGCCGGCGACGACCCAGTAGAGCGTCAGGTCCCGGTCGAGCGGGACGATGCCGAGGAGGGTGCCGCGCGGGATGGCCTGGATGCCGTCCTCGCCGCCGGTGAAGGGCAGCTGGACGCAGAGGAAGTAGATCATCTGCGCCAGCGCCAGGGTGATCATGGCGAAGTAGATGCCCTGGCGGCGGATCGCCACCCAGCCGGCGACGGCGCCGAGCACCGCCGCCGTCGCGCCACCGGTGATGATGGCAAGTTCCGGCGTCAACCCCCAGACCTTCGCCGCATGGCCGGCGAGGTAGCCGCCCATGCCGAAATAGGCGGCATGGCCGAAGCTCAGCAGCCCGACATAGCCGATCAGCAGGTTGAAGGCGCAGGCGAAGAGGGCGAAGCAGAGCAGCTTCATCAGGAAGACGGGGTAGAGCAGGAAGGGCCCGACCGCGAGGATGACCAGCATCACCCCGAGGGCGCCGAACTGCGCCCGGGAGAAACCCCAGATGCCGTGATCCTCGGCCGCGGGGGCCGGGATCGAGTTGGCGGTGATGGCGGTGGTATCGGCCATGTCAGGCCCTCCCGAAGAGGCCGGCGGGACGTGCGAGCAGCACGATCGCCATGATGACGAAGATGACGGTCGCCGAGGCCTCCGGATAGAAGACCTTGGTCAGCCCCTCGACGATGCCGAGGCCGAAGCCGGTGATGATCGAGCCGAGGATGGAGCCCATGCCGCCGATCACCACCACCGCGAAGACCACGATGATCAGGTTGGTTCCCATCTGCGGGTTGACCGAATAGATCGGCGCCGCGAGCACGCCCCCAATCGCCGCCAGCGCCACGCCGAAGCCGTAGGTCAGCGTCACCATGCGGGGGACGTTGACGCCGAAGGCCTGGACAAGCGGCGCGTTCTCGGTCGCGGCGCGGAGATAGGCGCCGAGCCGCGTCTTCTCGATGATCAGCCAGGTCGCAAGGCAGAGGACGAGGGCCGCGATCACCACCCATCCGCGATAGATGGGGAGGAACATGAAGCCGAGGTCCCAGGCGCCCTGCAGCTCGGCAGGGATGCGGTAGGGCAGGCCGGAGGAGCCGAACTGGTTGCGGAACACGCCCTCGATGATGAGGCCGAGGCCGAAGGTCAGCAGCAGGCCGTAGAGATGGTCGAGCTTGTAGAGCCGGCTGATCATCAGCCGCTCCAGCACCACGCCGGTGAAGCCGATGATGATGGGCACCAGCACCAGCGCCCACCAGTAGTTCAGCCCGGCCCATTCCAGCAGCATCCAGGCGGCGAAGGCGCCCATCATGAACTGCGCGCCATGGGTGAAGTTGATGATGTTGAGCAGGCCGAAGATCACCGCCAGCCCCAGCGACATCATCGCGTAGAAGGCGCCGTTGATGAGGCCGAGCAGCAGCTGCCCGAAGAGCAGCGGTGCGGGGATGCCGAAGATGTCGTCCATGCGGCGTGGGAGTCCTTAAGTTCGAACGAAGGGGCAGCCGCCTTCGGCGAGCGGGCGGGCGGCCTCCTCGGCCGGGGTGGTGGCGACGAGTTTATGCACATCGAAGGGGCCGCGGCTCTCGGCCGGCGACTTCACCTGGAAGAGATAGCCGGGCGTGAGCTTGCGGCCATCCTCGCGGATGCGCCCTGGCCCGAAGGCGTCGTCGTCGCAGGGAATCGCCTTCATGCGGTTGACGACATCGAGGCCGGAGGCGCGGGCGCGCTCGACGCCAAGGTCCTTCACCGCCTTCAGGTAGTGCAGCGTGACGCCGTAGCAGCCGGCGCAGGAGGCATGGACCACGCCGCCCTGGCGCTTGCTCTTCACCCGCTCGGCGAAGGCGCGGGTGCGGTCGTTCAGGTCCCAGTAGAAGCTCTCGGTCATCAGCAGGCCCTGCGCCTCGGGCAGGCCGAGGGCGATGCTGTCGACCACCGTCATCAGCAGGCAGGCGAGCTTCGTGCTGCCCCGCGTCAGGCCGAACTCGCGGGCCTGCTTGATGCAGTTGATGAGGTCCGCACCCGCATTGGCAAGGCCGACGACCTTGGCGCGCGAGGACTGCGCCTGGAGCAGGAAGGAGGAGAAATCCGTCGTCGCCGGAAAGGGGTAGCGCGCCGCGCCGAGCACCTTGCCGCCAGCGGCCTCGACGAAGCGGGAGGTATCGGCCTGGAGCGCATGACCGAAGGCATAGTCGGCGGTGATGAAGAACCAGCTATCCGCCCCCTGCTTCACCAGCGCATCACCCGTGCCCTTGGCGAGCATGTAGGTGTCGTAGGTGAACTGGACGCTGTTCGGGCTGCATTGCGCGCCGGAGAAGACGGTGGAGCCGACGCCGGAGCCGAGCACCACCTTGTTCTTCTCGCGCGCGATGCCGGAGACGGCGAGCGCGACCGCGCTGTTGGGCAGGTCGATGATCGCCTCGACGCCCTCGCGGTCGAACCATTGCCGGGCGATATTGGCACCGACATCCGGCTTGTTCTGGTGGTCGCCGACGATGATCTCGACGGCGATGCCGGTCGCGGCCGAGAATTCCTCGGCCGCCTGGCGGGCGCCGGCGAAGCTGCCGGGGCCCGTCAGGTCGCGATAGGGGCCGGACATGTCGGTGAGGACGCCGAGGCGGAGCGGGCCGCCTTGCGCCCTCGCCCGGCCCCCGGCCAGGGCGAGGCCGCTGCCGGCCAGCAAGAGGTTGCGGCGGTGCAGCGGCATTGCCCTCAGCTCCGCACGAGGGAACAGCCACCCTCGTTCATCGGGCGGAAGGCCTCCGTCGCCGGGGTGGTCTGGAGCAGCTTGTAGTAGTCCCACGGGCCCTTGCTCTCGGCCGGCGACTTCACCTCGAAGAGGTAGGAGGGGCAGAGCTTGCGCCCATCCGCGCGGATGGTGCCCGCGCCGAAGGCGTCGTCGTCGCAGGGCATCGCCTTCATGCGGTTGATGACCTCGACGCCCGACGCTTTGGAGGCCGCGACGCCCATATCCGCCACCGCCTTCAGGTAGTGCAGGGTGCAGGAGTAGTTGGCGATGGAGGCCATGTTCGGCCGCACATCCTTCAGGCGCGGGCGCAGCCGCTCCGACACCGCGCGGGTGCGGTCATTCAGGTCCCAGTAGAAGCTCTCGGTCAGCACCAGGCCCTGCGCGGTCCGCAGGCCGATCGCATGGACATCGGGGAGGAACATCAGCAGCGCCGCCAGCTTCACGCCGCCGCGGGTGACGCCGAATTCGGCCGCCTGCTTGATGCTGTTGATGGTGTCAGCACCGGCATTGGCGAAGCCGATGACCTTGGCGCGGGAGGCCTGGGCCTGCAGCAGGAAGGAGGAGAAGTCCGAGGTCGCCGGGAAGGGGTATTTGACGCTGCCGTTCACGCGGCCGCCCGCGGCCCTGATGAAGTTGGTCGTGTCCCGCTCCAGCGCATGGCCGAAGGCATAGTCGGCGGTGATGAAGAACCAGCTGTCGCCGCCCGCCTTCACCATGGCGCCGCCGGTCGACTTGGCGAGCATGTAGGTGTCGTACATCCAGTGGATGGTGGTCGGGCTGCACTGCGCGCCGGTCAGGTCGGATGTCGCCGAGCCGGTGTTGATATAGGCCTTGTTCTTCTCGCGGGCGACATTGTTGACCGCGAGGCCGACCGAGCTGGTCGGCACGTCGATGATGAGGTCGACGCCCTGGTCGTACCACTGGCGCGCGATATTCGCGCCGACATCCGGCTTGTTCTGGTGGTCGGCGGCGATGACCTCGACGGCGAAGCCTTTGTCGCCGAACTCCTGCACCGCCTGGCGGGTGCACTCGATGCCGTAGGGGCCGCTGATGTCGCGATAGGCGCCGGACTGGTCGTTGAGCACGCCGATGCGGATGGTGTTGGCGGCCTGCGCCCGGCCGAGGCGCGGCAGGGCGGGCATCAGCGTGGCGCCGACCGAGGCGGTCAGCAGGCTGCGGCGGGTCGGGGTCATCTCTCGCGTCTTTCCTCTCAGCTACGGACCAGGGAGCAGCCGCCCTCGGTGATCGGGCGGAAGGCTTCCTCGGCCGGGGTGGTTTGCAGCACCTTGTAGTAGTCCCACGGGCGCTTCGACTCCGCCGGGGACTTCACCTCCAGCAGGTAGGAGGGGCAGAGCTTCCGCCCGTCGGCACGGATGGTCCCGGGCCCGAAGGCATCGTCCTCGGTGGGCACCGCCTTCATGCGGTTGACGACCTCGGTCCCGGAGGCCTTGGCCGCGGCGACGCCCATGGCCTGCACCGCGCGCAGGTAGTGCAGCGTCGCCGAGTAGCAGCCGGCATGGATCTGGTTGGGGTAGAGGTTCGGCATCCGCGGCAGCACGCGTTGCGTGAAGGCGCGGGTGCGGTCGTTGAGGTCCCAGTAGAAGCTCTCGGTGCAGACCAGACCCTGCCCCGTCTCGAGGCCGATGGAATGCACGTCGGTGATGAACATCAGCATCGCCGCGAGCTTGGTGCCGCGCCGGGTGAGGCCGAATTCCGCCGCCTGCTTCACGCAGTTGATGGTGTCGGACCCGGCATTGGCGAAGCCGATGACCTTGGCGCGGGAGCTCTGCGCCTGGACGAGGAAGGAGGAGAAATCCGTCGTCGCCGGGAAGGGCGTGCGCACGGCGCCGAGCACGCGCCCGCCCGAGGCGCGGACGAAATTGCTGGTGTCCCGCTCCAGCGCATGGCCGAAGGCATAGTCGGCGGTGATGAAGAACCAAGTATCGCCGCCTGCCTTCACCATGGCGCCGCCGGTCGACTTCGACAGCATGTAGGTGTCGTAGGCCCAGTGGATCATGGTCGGCGCGCATTGCGCCCCGGTCAGGTCCGAGGTGGCAGAGCCGACATTGAGGTTCACCTTATTTTTCTCGCGGGCGACGTTGTTGACCGCGAGGCCGACCGAGCTGGTGGGGACGTCGAGGATCATGTCGACGCCCTGGTCGTACCATTGCCGGGCAATGTTCACCCCGACATCCGGCTTGTTCTGGTGGTCGGCGAAGACCATCTCGACATTGAAGCCCTGTTGGCCGAACTCCGTGACCGCCTGCTGCGCGCAGGCGACGGAGCTCGGGCCGGTATTGTCCTTGTAGGTGCCGGACATGTCGTTCAGCACGCCGATGCGGATGGTATTCGCCGCCTGGGCCCGTGTGAGCCGCGGCAGCGATACCGCCGCCGCGGCCGCGGCACCGGTGGCAAGCAGGCCTCTCCTCGTGGTCGTCATGTCCGTCTCCCTGTTCGGCGCGGGGCCGGGCGATGCATGGCCGCCCGGTCTCCCATGGTCTTTGGCCTAGCTGCGGACCAGCGAGCAGCCGCCTTCGTTCACCGGGCGGAAGGCCTCGTCGGCCGGGGTTGTCTGCAGCAGCTTGTAGTAGTCCCAGGCGCCCTTGCTCTCGCCCGGGGTCTTCACCTCGAAGAGATAGGCGGGGCAGAGCTTCCGGCCGTCCTCGCGGATGCGGCCCGGCCCGAAGCAGTCATCGTCGGTCGGCATGGCCTTCATGCGGGCGACCGTCGCGGCGCCGTCCTGCTTCGCCTGGGCGGCGCCCATATCGGCCACCGTCTTCAGGTAGTGCAGCGCTGCGCTGTAGCAGCCGGCATGGGACATCGCGGGCATGGCGCCGGCGAGCTGCGGCTTGACGCGGTTGGTGAAGGCGCGGGTGCGGTCGTTGAGGTCCCAGTAGAAGGTCTCGGTCAGCACCAGGCCCTGCGCCGCCTGGAGGCCAAGCGCATGCACGTCGTTCAGGAACATCAGCAGCACGGCGATCTTGGTACCGCGCCGGGTGATGCCGAACTCGGCCGCCTGCTTCACCGTGTTGACGGTGTCGGCGCCGGCATTGGCCAGGCCGATCACCTTGGCGCGCGAGGACTGCGCCTGGACGAGGAAGGAGGAGAAGTCCGTATTGCCGAGCGGCGCACGCACGCCGCCGACGATGCGCCCGCCGGCCGCCTTGACGAAATTGGTCGTGTCCCGCTCCAGCGCATGGCCGAAGGCATAGTCGGCGGTGATGAAGAACCAGTCGGTCCCGCCCGCCTTCACCATTGCGCCGCCGGTCGACTTCGCCAGCATGTAGGTGTCATAGGTCCAGTGGACGGTGTTCGGCGAGCATTGCGAGCCGGTGAGGTCCGCCGTCGCCGAGGTGGAGTTCAAGTAGACCTTGTTCTTCTCGCGCACCACGCCGTTGACCGCGAGGCCCACCGCGCTGTTCGGCACGTCGACGATGACATCGACGCCGTCGCGGTCGATCCATTGCCGGGCGATGTTGCTGCCGACATCGGGCTTGTTCTGGTGGTCGCCGATGATGACCTCGACATTGAAGCCGCGGCTGCCGATATCCTGGATGGCCTGGCGGACGCAGGCGACCGAGGTCGGGCCGGAGATGTCGCGGTAGACGCCGGACTGGTCGTTCAGCACGCCGATCTTCAAGGTCGGCCCGCCCTGGGCGCGGCCGGTGCCGGCAAGGGCGAAGGGGGCGGCAGCGGCGCCGGTCAGCAGGCTGCGGCGATCAAGCGACATTACCATGAGGCTCCTGGAAGCGGGATCAGACACCGAGATATTCGTGCAGGCGTTCGAGCGAGGCGTTCAGCTCCTCGTTCCGCACCATGTCGACGACGCGGCCGTGCTCCATGACGTAGTGCCGGTCGGCGACGGTCTGGGCGAAGCGGAAATTCTGCTCGACCAGCAGCACGGTGAAGCCGCGCTCCTTGATCTCGCGGATCATGGCGCCGATTTGCTGCACGATGACCGGAGCGAGGCCCTCGGTCGGCTCGTCGAGCAGCAGCAGGTTGGCGCCGGTGCGCAGGATGCGGGCGATGGCGAGCATCTGCTGCTCGCCGCCGGAGAGCTTCGTCCCCTGGCTGCTTGCCCGCTCCTTCAGGTTGGGGAAGAGCTTGTAGATGGTCCCCAAGTCGAGGCCGCCGGGCTTCACCACGGGGGGAAGCATCAGATTCTCGGTGACGTTGAGGCTGGCGAAGATGCCGCGCTCCTCCGGGCAGTAGCCGATGCCGGCGCGGCCGATGATGTCGGAGCGGAGGTTGACCGTCTCCCGCCCTTCGAAGCGGATGCTGCCCGAGCGCTTCCCGGTCAGGCCCATGATGGCGCGCAGCGTCGTCGTCTTGCCGGCGCCGTTGCGGCCGAGGAGGGTGACGACCTCGCCCGGCATCACGTCGATATCGACGCCGTGCAGGATGTGGCTTTCGCCATACCAGGCCTCGAGATTGCGGACCTCGAGCAGCGCGGCGCCGGCGGTGCCGGAGCGAGCGCGTTCCAGCGTCTCAGCCATGGGCCATCGCTCCTTCGGGGGTGGCTTCGGTGCCGAGATAGGCGGCGATGACGTCGGGGTTGCGGGAAACCTCGGCGTAGTCGCCCTCGGCGAGGACGCTGCCGCGGGCGAGCACGGTGATGCGGTCGCAGAGGCCTGAGACGACCTTCAGGTTGTGCTCCACGAGAAGCACGGTGCGGCCGGCGGAGACGCGCTTCACCAGCGCCACGATGCGGTCGACATCCTCATGCGCCATGCCGGCGGTGGGCTCGTCGAGCAGCATCATCGCCGGGTCCATGGCCAGCGTCGTCGCGATCTCGAGGGCGCGCTTGCGGCCATAGGGCAGCTCGCCAGCCTGGATGCGGGAATAGGCAGTGAGGCCGACATCCTCGAGCAGCGCCATGGCGCGGTCGTCGAACTGCCGCAGCAGGCCCTCCGAGCGCCAGAAATCGAAGCTGCCGCCGCGCTGGCGCTGCAGCGCGACCCGGACGTTCTCCAGCACGGAGAGATGCGGGAAGACGGCCGAGATCTGGAAGCTGCGCACCAGGCCGAGGCGGGCGACCTCGGCCGACTTCATCCCGGTGATATCCTTGCCGTCGTAGCGGATGGTGCCGCGTGTCGGCTGAAGGAATTTCGTCAGCAGGTTGAAGCAGGTGGTCTTGCCGGCGCCGTTCGGGCCGATCAGGCCATGGATGCTGCCGCGCCGGACCTTCAGGGCGACGTCGTTCACGGCGACGAAACCCCGGAATTCCTTCGTCAGCCCCTCGGTTTCCAGGATGGAATCTGTCACCCGGATCGTTCTCCCCGTTGCGTCCCTAGTGCCGCCCTCGTTGCGGCTAGGTATGGCCGCGCAACGCCCTATATGCAAGGGAGGCAGCGGCTTTCCGGACGTTTCTTTCGCGATATTAGCACCGGGGGGGTGGTTGCTCGGCTCAGCCGCGCAGGCGGAGCGCGAGCGGCGGGTCGTCGGTGGCGATGGCATCCATGCCGAGGGCGAAGCCCCGCCGGATCGTCCCCTCGTCATTGGTGCCCCAGGCACTGACGCCGAGACCGGCGGCGCGGATCGCGGCAACCGAGGCCTCGTCCCAATCGGCGATCGTGAGGCCGAGCTCCCCGGCATGGCAGGCGCGCGAGAGGGCGACGGCGCTCTCCGGCCCCATGCCGTGCCAGGAGCGGCTGCCCATCAGCAGCACCAGCCGGTGGAAGCCGCCGGCAGCGGCGGCCGCAGCGACGGTCATCGGCTCAAAGCTCATCAGCACGGTGCGGCCGCGCATGCCGGCAGCGTCGAGCGCCGCGAGGCAGGCCGGCACGATGCCGGGATAGGGCCGGCCCGTGCCATCCGCCTTGATCTCGAGGCGGAGGATGCGCCCCGCCTGCCGCACCAGCGCCACGGTCTCGGCGAGGCCCGGCACCCCCTCCCCGCCCGTGCCCTTCAGTCGGGTCCGGCGCAGCTCGGCCATGGTCCGGGCGCGGACCGGGCCGGTGCCGTCGGTGGTGCGATCAAGCGTCGCGTCATGAATGACGGCGACCTCGCCATCAGCGGCCAGGTGGACGTCGATCTCGAGCTGCTCGGCCGGCAGGGCCAGCGCCTGGCGGAAGGCGAGCAGGCTGTTCTCCGGCCAGAGGATCGCGCCGCCGCGGTGGCTGGCGATCTCCGTCCCTATGCGTCCAGCAGCCATACCGAAAAGAGCCCTTCCGCATCCGTCCAGGGCCGGCTTATGCGCCAGCCGGCGGCGGCGGCCAAGCCGGCGAGGCGCTCCGGCCGGTACTTGTGGCTGCTCTCGGTATGGATGGTCTCGCCCTCGGCGAAGCGGATGGTCCGGCCGGCGAGGCGCACGGATTGCGCCCGCCCGGAGACGAGATGCATCTCGACCCGCTCCAGCGCGGCATTCCAGACGGCGCGATGGCGGAAGGCGGCAATGTCGAAATCGGCACCGGCCTCGCGGTTGAGGCGGTGCAGCAGGTTGAGGTCGAAGGCGGCGGTGACGCCGGCGGCATCGTCATAGGCGGCCTCCAGCACCGCGGGTGCCTTCACCAGGTCGGCTCCGAGCAGCAGCCGCGCCCCCGCGCCGAGCGTCGTCCGTGCGCGGCGAAGGAAGGCGACAGCGCCCTCCGGCTCGAAATTGCCGATGGTCGAGCCAGGGAAGAATCCGAGCCGCGGCGCCGTGCCGAGCCGCCCCGGCAGGGCGAAGGGCAAGGTGAAGTCGGCGACGACCGGCAGGACCGGCAGGCCGGGACAGGCGAGGGCGACGCGGCTCGCCGCGCCTTCCAGCCATTCGGGGGCGATATCGACCGGCACATAGGCGGCCGGGCGGTCGAGGCCAGCGAGCAGCAGCGCCGCCTTGGCGCCGTCGCCCGGGCCGAACTCGATGACGGCGCGGCCAGGCCCGACGGCCTCGGCGATGGAGGCGGCCTCCTCGGTCAGGATCCGCGTCTCCGTCCGGGTCGGATAGTATTCCGGCAGGCGGGTGATGGCCTCGAAAAGGCGGCAGCCCTCGGCATCGTAAAGCCACTTGCAGGGCAGCGTCTTCCGCGGGGCGGTGAGGCCGGCGAGCGCATCGGCGATGAGGGCGGCGCGCTGACCGGAGGCGGCGTCGATCGCGGCGCTCACGCCGCATCCTCCGCGAGGCGCAGGCCGGTGAACTGCCAGCGGGCATCGGGCGGGAAGAAATTGCGGTAGCCCGGCCGGACATGGCCGGGCGGCGTGGCAAGCGAGCCGCCGCGCAGCACCATCTGCCCGATCATGAACTTGCCGTTGTACTCGCCGACCGCGCCCTCCCAGGGGCGGAAGCCGGGATAGGGGCGATAGGCGCTGCCGGTCCATTGCCAGGCGACATCGCGCGCCTGGAGGAAGCCGGGGATGTCCTGCGCCGCCTCCCATTCCGCCTCGGTCGGCAGGCGGCGGCCAGCCCAGCGGGCATAGGCCTCCGCCTCGTACCAGGAGACGTGGCGGACGGGCGCCGCGGGGTCGAGCGGACGGAGACCAGCGAGGGTGAACTGGCTCCAGCCGCCCTCACGCCGGTGCCAATGCAGCGGGGCCTGCCATTCCTCGGCCTGGGCGCGCGCCCAACCTTCGCTCATCCAGAGCATCGCGGTCCGGTAGCCGCCATCCGCCATGAAGTCGAGCCACTCGCCATTCGTCACCAGCCGGTCGGCGATGCGGTAGGGTTCCAGCCAAACCTTGTGGCGCGGCGTCTCGTTGTCAAAGGCGAAGCCGGGGCCGGCGCTGCCGATCTCGCCGAGGCCCGCGGGCCCGTCGAGCATGCGGGCCGGGCCGGGAACGGAGGCCGGCTCGCGCCAGTCCGAATCATAGGTGGGCTGCAGCGGATTTTGCGCCAGGGCGTGCAGGATGTCGGTCAGCAGCAACTCCTGGTGTTGCTGCTCATGCTGCAGGCCAAGCTCGACCAGCGGCAGGACCTCGGCCGGCGGGTCCTCCAGCAGCCGGGCCATGGCGGCATCGACATTGGCGCGATAGGCGCCGACCTCGGCGGCGGAGGGGCGCGTCAGCATGCCGCGCTTCGGCCGGGCATGGCGCGGGCCGGCGGCCTCGTAATAGGAGTTGAAGAGGTAGGCGAACTCCTCGCGGAAGCGACGGTGGCCCGGACGATGCGGCAGCAGCAGGAAGGTCTCGAAGAACCAGGTGACATGCGCCCGATGCCACTTCGCGGGGCTGGCATCCGGCATGGACTGGATGGTCTGGTCCTCGGGGGAGAGCGGTGCGGCGAGCTTCTCCGTATGGGCGCGAACGGCAGCATAGCGGGCGGCCAGGGCGGAGACGCCGGTATCGAGGAGGGTCATCGGCCTTCGTGCTTCCTTGTCCCGCGAGCCGCTGCCGGAACGGCCGAGGGCCGGACCGGTTCCGCCGACATGGGGGCCGCGTCGCGCCTGCCCAACCGAAGATTCCCGAAAGCCTAACCACCTGGCGTGACGTTTTGTCGAGCGGCCTCCTCCCAGGCATGACGCAGCGCGGCGGCGAGGCCGCGGGCGAAGCGCGGGGCATCGGTGAGCGGCGAGGCCGCAACGCGCTGGCGCATCCCCCCCCGCAGGGCGGCGAGCGCCGGCAGATCCCGCGCCCGTGCGATGGCCTGGGTGACGTATGCCTCCACATCCGCCACCGCCCAATCGGCAAGGCCTACATTGCTCAGGTGGCTGAACGCATGCCGGGCACAGAAACTGTCCCCCACCATGGCGAGGACGGGCACGCCCATCCACAGCGCCTCGCAGACCGTCAATCCGCCAGTATAGGGGAAGGGATCGAGCGCGATGTCGATATCGCCATAAGCGCCCATGAGCTCGCGGTGCGGCACGCCACCCTCGAGCGCGACCCGCGCCATCGGCAGCCCGGCGGCGGCGAGGCGAGCGGCGGTGCGGGTGCGCGTCGCCAGCTCGCTGAGGCCATGGGTGCGCAGCACCAGCCGCGCCTCCGGCAGGGCGGCCAGGATGCCCGACCAGGCGGCGAGCACCGGCGCCGTCAGCTTGGCGAGGTTGTTGAAGCAGCCGAAGGTGACGGCGCCGCGGCCAAGCGCCGGCAAGGGTGCGACCGGCGGCGCATAGGGCGGCGGCGTGTAGCAGACGTAGCCGTCCGGCAGACGCAGCAGGCGCTCGGTATAGTGCGGCTCCGAGCCGGGGGGCGTCTCCCACCAGTCGGTCAGCATCCAGTCGCAGGCCGCGAGGCCGAGCGTCGAGAACTGCGCGCCGACCCATTTCACCTGCACCGGCGCCGGGCGATGCCGCAGCACGAAGGGCCGGCCGCCTTCACCATAGCCGCCGAGCTCCATCAGGATGTCGATCCCGTCCTCGGCGATCCGGGCTGCGATGGCGGCGTCGTCCAGTGGACCGACCTCGCGCCAACGGGCGCAGCGAGCGCGGAAGCGGGCGGCGAGCGGATCCGTGCGCGGCTTCAGGGAGTAGGCTGTGAGCTCGAACTCCCCCTCCGGCAGCGCCTCCAGCCCGGCGAGCGTCAGCCAGCCGACCGGATGGCGGCCCAGATTGCCCGAGAGCAGACCCAGGCGCAGGGGCCCGCCGCCCTGCCGCCGCCGGGCGACGAGCGGCGCGGCGGGCGGCAGGGCGGCATCGACCGCCTCCGCCGCGACCCGGAGCCCGGCGGCGGTGCCGCAGACCGGGTGATAGGGCAGGACGGCGACGCGGTTGACGAGAGCGGCGGCCCCTCCCCCCTGCAGCGAGGCGTCGGCGGCGGCGAGCGCCGCCTCCTGCTCGCCCAGCGTGTTCAGGGCGAGCGCCTGGTTCAGCAGCAGCGTCGGATGCGGGCCGAATTCGGCGATGGCGGCGGCGAGGACGTCGAGCATCGCCGAGTTGCGGCCGGACTTCCACAGCACGGTCGCCAGCCGGTTATGCAGGTCGACATCGCTCGGCCGGGCGGCGATGGCGGCGCGAAGGGTTGCCTCCGCCTCCTCCTGCTGGCCGGCATCGGCGAGGGCATGGCCGAGCGGCGCCAGGATGTCCGGGGAATTCGGCGCGAGCATCCGAGCCATGCGCAGTTCGGCGAGGGCGGCGGCGGGGCGGCCGGCGGCCGCGTGCAGGGCGGCAGCGGCGAGTGACCAGCCAGCGGCGAAGGGCTCCGCCTCCGCCCGGGCGGCGATCTCGGCGAGGGCTGCCTCGGCGCCCAGCCGGGCCAGGCTCGCCTCGGCGAAGAGCTTGGCGGCGCCGGCATGGGCCGGCCGCGTGGCGAGGATGGCGGCGGCGCCGGCGGCGGCGGCTTCGGGGCGGCCTTCGGCGAGGTCGAGGCGCGCGAGGGCGAGCTTGAGCTCCGGCTCCTCCGGGTCGATGGCGTGGGCGGCGCTCAGCAGGGCGCGGCCCTCGGCCCGGTCGCCGGCCTCGATCGCCAGCGCGGCGAGAGCGGCATGGGCCGGTACATGCCGGGGGTCGCGGGCGAGGGCGGCGCGGAAGAGCGCCATGGCGCCGGCCGCGTCCTCGCGCAGCCCGGCGATGGTGCCGAGGCGGAAGGGCGGCTCCGCCTGATCCGGCAGTGCCGCCATGGCCGCCTGCAGATGCGGCTCCGCCTCAGCGAGGCGGCCAAGATCCTGCAGGGCGAGGCCCAGGTTGAGCCGTGCCCAGGCGCCCTGCACCGGGTCCGCGAGCGCGACAGTGAGCGGGGCGAGCGCGGCCTCCGGCCTGCCGGCCTGCAACGCCTCCAGCCCGGCGCGATAGGCGGACGCGCCCATCAGTGCGACGTCGGGTGGGCGAGGATCATCATTCCCTCGACCGGCTGGCTGCCATCGAGGCGGAGCAGCTCGTCACGCTGCTCGGTCACGGCGAGCCCGGCCTCGGCAAGGCAGCGGGCAACATAGTCCGGTGCGTGGGCGTAGCGGCCGGACGCGCCGAGGCGCCAGGGCTCGCCGCCCGGCGGCAGGCGCTCCAGGCTGAAGAGCAGTGCGCCATCGGGCGCCAGGGTCTCGCGGCAGAGGCGCATCACCTCCTCCAGCCGGCCGAGATAGATGAAGACGTCGGCGGCGACGATCAGCGCATGGGGCGGCAGGCCCTCGCGCAGCGCGGCGGTGATCTCGGCCTGGCGGAGAGCCGCGTAGAGATGCTTCTGCGCCGCCTGCTCCAGCATGGCGCGGGAGAGGTCGATGCCGGTCAGCGGGCCGCCGAGCATGTCCGCGAGCACGACGCCGACGAGGCCGGTCCCGCAGCCGAGATCGAGCACCGGGCCGAGCTTCGCCCCGCCGGCGCCGACGGCCGGCCAATGGCGCTCCACGACCCGCCGCACCAGGCCGGGCACGCGGTAGCCGAGGGAGAGGAGCGACTGCTCGAAGCGCGGCGCATAGCCGTCGAACAGGGAGGCGACATAGCTCTCCGTCGCGCGCTCCGTCGCCTGCCCCGTCGCGGCGGCGGCGAGATGGGCGAGATAGCCGTCACCCGGCGACAGACGCGCGGCGGCGGTGAAATGCGGCCCGGCCTCGGCAAGGCGGCCCGCGCCGACCAGCGCATGGGCGAGGACGTTATGCAGCGAGCCATCGGGAATGCCGGCTCCGAGGCCCGTTTCGGCCAGCGCGATGGCGGCTGCGGTGTCGCCAGCGAGCAGCGCGTTCTGCGCCTGCAAGGCGACGAAGCGGAGGTGTTCGGGAGCCTGGCTGCGGCAGAGGGCGAATTGCTCGGCGGCGGCCTCGTGGCGGCCGGCCAGCATGAAGGCCTGGCCGAGGCGGGCCCGCAGGCCGGCATCGGCGGGATTGACGCTGACCGCCTCGCCGAGGAACCAGATCGCCTCGTCGAAGCAGCGGGCCTCGAGCAGGGCGATGCCGAGCAGGGCCTTGGCGGGAGGGTCCCATGGCGTCGCCATCACCGCTGCGGCGGCATCGTCGATGGCGCCCTTCCCTTCGCCGCGGGCAAGGCGGATGCGCGCACGGACCTGCCGGGCGGCCGACCATTCGGGGTCGGCCTCCAGGGCCCGGTCGGCGGCTGCCTCGGCCTCCGGCAAACGCTCGAGCGCAGCAAGGGCCTCCGCCTGCAGCAGCGCCGCGGCAGGGGCGAGGCCGGGCAGGCGGCCAAGCCGGTCGACCATCGGCAGCGCCTCCTCCGGCCGGCGGTCCTGCAGGAGTTGGCGGGCGCCAGCATGGAGGCGGGCACCGAGGAGCGCAGCGGGCGCGGCGGCAATGGTCATCGTGGCTCTCCCTCAGCGCCAGAGGGCGGCAGCGAAGTGGTCGTTCATCTCGGCTACGAAGCCGAGATCGGGCTCCTCCCTGCCGCATTCGCGCAGCACCGCGATGGCGACGCCGGCGATGCTCGCGCGCAGCTCGGCCGGCAGGGCATTGGTCGGATCGATCACCGCACCCTGCACCGCATCCCAGAGGCGGCGGTTGTCTGCAAGGGCGCGGGCGCGGGCGAGCGGGCCACCATCGCGGCTCTCGCGGATGGCGCGGTTGGCGCGGGCGAAGACCTCGGCCTCCATCTGCCGCGTCGAGAGGCGACGGCGATAGGCGGCGGCGCCGCGATTGGCCTGGGTCTCGGTCTCGGGGGTCATGCGCAGCGTTCCTTCCTGGAGGGGTGCGCGGTCTCAGCCAATGGCCGGCCTCCTGCCGGCCTGGCCGCCGCCTTAGCGGAACAGGCTCAGCAGCGTCTGCGGTGCCTGGTTGGCGATGGAGAGTGCCTGGGTGCCGAGCTGCTGGCGGATCTGCAGCGATTGCAGCGTCGCCGACTCCTTCGCCAGGTCGGCATCGACCAGCGCGCCGATGCCGGCCTGCTGCGCGTCGATCTTCGCCTTGTTGTAGTTGATCTGGCTGTCGATGAAGTTCGAATAGCTGCCGAAGTTGTTGAGCTGGCTCAGCGTGTTGGTGATGGCCTTGGAGACGGCGCCGCCCTTGGTCAGGGCGTTGGAGGCATCGCTCCGGCTCCAGGCATTGGCGCCGGAGACCAGGTTGTAGATGTTGGCCATCCCGCTGTAGCTGTTGAAGCTGTAGGTGTCGCCCTTGCCGTTGCGCACCACCTTGTTGCTGGCGGCGGGCGGGGGCGTCGCCGACTCGTTCAGCACGTTGGTGCCGTTGTAGGTGGCGTCCTTGATGAAGGACTGGATGTTGTTCGTCAGCTCCTTCACCTGGGCCTTGTACTGGTCCCGCTGCTCGGCGGAGATGCTGCCATCGGCCATCTTCACCGTCACCGTCTGCAGCTTCTGCAGCGTATCGGAGACGTTCTGCAGGCTTGCGGAGGTGACGTCGATCAGCCCCTTGGCACCGCCGAGCTGCTCATTGGCGGAGGTATTGGCCGCGACCTCGCCCCGCACGCGCTCGGCGACGGCATAGGCAGCGCCGTCGTCCTTGGCGTCCGCGACGCGGTAGCCGGTGGAGATGCGCTTCTGCGTGACGGCGAGCGCCTCGGCGGTGTTGTTGAAGGAGGCCAGCGCCACCTGGGCGCCGGCGTTGGTGATGACGGAGTTCAGCGGCATGCGGGTTTTCCCTCTGGTCGCAGGCCCGGTTCGTCCGGGACCATGCGAGCAGTCTCCGCCCCGGAAGTGAAAAGGCGGTTAAGGCGCGTGGCGAATTCTGCAGGCCTCATCCGGGATCGAAGGCGTGGGCGATGAGGTCGGTGGCGAGCATCGCCGCATCGGTGTTTGGCTTCGGCGTCAGCAGGGCGAGGGTGCCGGCGCTGCCGGCCAGGTCGTAATGGCGGAGCAGCGGGGCGCGGTAGGCGGCGCGGCTCCAGAAGTCATGCACCAGCACCAGCGCTCCCGGGGCGAGGCGCGGTCGGCCGGCGAGTGCGCAGGCGATGCGGAAGCGGCCATCGACGAGCACGCAATCGACCTCGCCGGCAGCCTCCCACGGGTCGCGCCAGTAGGACGGCCAGCGCGGCAGGCTGGCGGCCTCGGTCGGGTAGCCCCAAGGGCCGGTCGGGCCGAGATCGACATACAGCAGGCGGAGCCGGCCGTCCGCCATGGCGGCGGGGTTGGCAGCGGCGGTGCGCTCGAGCCAGGCACGGTCGCTGTCGATGGAGAGCAGGCGCGGGAGGCCGGCGGCGAGCAGCAGGCCGGTGCTGCCGCCGCAGCCGAATTCCAGCCCGGCGCGCCGGTCGGCGACGGCGGCGGCGAGCAAAGCCTGCTCCGCCGCCGTCATGGCGGGTTGCAGCCCGGTCTCGGGGATGGCGTTCACGCGGCGGCTCCGTTCTGGGGCGCCGCCACTCTGGCTCCGCAATGGTTAGCGAAGCGCGAAGATCGCCGGGCTCAGGCGAAAAGAATATCGCCTGGCGCGAGCGCCGCGATGCCGGGCAGGGTCACGCCATGGCCGGCGGCATCGAAGGTGATGACGAGGCCGCCGCCTTCGGCCGGCGCGGTGGTGAGGCTCTCCGCGGCGATGCCGGTGAAGACCAAATGGTCCTCGCCCGGCGCGAAGTCGGCGATGGTGGCGGAGCCGGCGCCGGGGGCGACCAGCCATCGGTCCGCGCCCGCGCCGCCGGCGAGGACGCCGCCGCCGCTGCCGGCGCCGAGGCTGACGACATCGGCTCCCTCACCGGCAGGAAGGGTCGCGGCGGCCGTCACCGGGGCGTGGATGGTGCCATCCGCCGCGAGCCCGTGCGCATCGACCCAGATGGGCATGCCCTGCTCGTCATAGACTGCGTTGCCGCGGCCGCCACCCTCGGCGCCGGCGAGGCGGCCATAGCCATGGCCGTAGAAGAGCCGCGCATCGGCGGGCAGCGGCTTGGCGAAGTCGAGCAGCAGCGAATCGGGCCCGGTGACGGTGGCGGCGGTCGCGGCCATCGCCGCCCCCGTCGCATCGGCGATCGTGGTCCAGCCGGTGCCACGCGCGGCATCGGCATCCAGCGGGGCGAGGCTGCCGGCGGCGTCATGCGCGACGGCGAGGGCGAGCTGCCGGTCGCCGATGCGGCTCGCCTGCACCACCTGCGGGCCAAGGTCGTCCGCCTGGCCGCCGGCCAGCGCGATGGGCGAGCCGGGCTTCGCATGCTCGGCCCAGTCCTGGGCGAGGGAGAGTGCGAGGCGCTCGCCGGTCTGCATCCCGTCCGGGTTGGACTGATGCGAGCCGCCATAGTCCCGGGTTTTCGAGTTCCCGTCGAGGTTGTCGAAGCTCATATCCGTGTCGAGGGCGCGGGCGCCGATGCGGGCGTTGAAGGCCGGGTCGGCGGCCAGTTCCTCCATGCCGATGCGGATGGCCTGGTGCCCGGCATCCGTCCCGTCCGGATAGGGGATGGCGCTGACGAAATGGTAGGGCAGCGCGGCGGCATCCTGTCCATAGGCGGCGCGAAGCTGCGCGGCCTCGCTGCGGAGGGCTCCTTGCCATTCGGCGGGGGTCAGCGTGGCGTCGCGGCTGTCATACTCGCTGTGCAGCCAGACGACGGCGGTCGGCTCCGCCTTCCGTGCGGCAGGCAGCTCGCCGACGTAGTTCAGCAGGCTTTGCTCGAGCCTGCCGGTGGTCCAGCCCAGGGCATCCGCCGTGGGCTTCAGCCAGTCGCCGAGCAGGGCGGTACCGCTGAAGACGGTGTTCGCGTTGCGCGCCTGGCTGGAATATTCCAGAGCTACCCTATCCGTGGCGCCGTCGAAGCCGAGCAATTCCTCGACCCGGTCCACCATCGCCTGGGCGCCGCCATTGTAATCGCCCATGAGCTGGGCATTGGACTGGCCGCGGAGCAGGACATTCAACTGCAAGCAAATACCTCACGATGTATCCAATTCAGGCCAGGAACGGCCGGAATGGGCGTCGTGATGGATCAATACTGTTGCAGGTCCTACACGCGATGCAGTGAGCGACTCAGGGTTGCAACGCCGCGGAGAGGATCGCCCTTGGGGCCGCCTCGGTTCCTGCCTCCACCCGGAACAGCAGCTCGGCCGAGACCCAGGAGAGGGCGAGGGCGAGCATGCCGGCGAGGCAGGCCTCCTGCAGCGGCCCGAGGCCGATCACGGTGATGCGGAGGCCGCCCGCCACGGGGCCGGGCCTTGCACGGCCCGGCGGCGGGGGGATGTGGTTCGGGTCCAGCGGGGAGATCGTCGGCATGGGCCGATGTGAACAAATCCTGAACGCTGAATCAAGGGTTAATGTTCGCTGGACGTTCCCTAACCTTCCTTCGGCAACCGGATGCCGGTCAAGGCCTGGTAGGCGCGGATGACGAAGGCATCGTCCTTGCCGCCATGCCCCTGGGCGCTCGCCGCGATGAAGAGCTGCTGCGCCTGGGCAGCAAGCGGCGCGGGGAAGGCCACCTCGCGCGCCAGCTGCGTCACCAGTCCGAGGTCCTTGACGAAGATGTCGACCGCCGAGCGCGGCGCCTCGTCGCCCTCGAGCACATGCGGCATGCGGTTCTCGAACATCCAGGAATTGCCCGCCGCCTGGGTGACGACGTTGAACAGCGCCTGCGGCTCGATCCCCGACTTGATGCCGAGCGCCATTGCCTCCGCCGCGACGGCGATATGCACGCCGGCGAGGAGCTGGTGCACCACCTTCATCGTGCTGCCGAGGCCGGGCACCTCGCCGAGGGTCCAGACCTTCTTCGCCACGGCGGCGAAGATCGGGGCGGCCTGCGCCATCGCGGCCTGGCTGCCGGAGGCCATCACCGTCATCGCCCCGGCGCGGGCCCCGACCGCGCCGCCGGAGACCGGGGCATCGACATAGAGGAAGCCGCCCGCCTCGGCCCGGGCGGCGAGACGCCGCGCATCCTCCGGTGCCATGGTGGAGGAGACGATGAGCACAGCGCCGGGGGCGAGGCGCGGGGCGGCGCCGTCCGGGCCGAAGAGCGCCGCCTCGGCCTGCTGCGCATTGACGACGAGGACGAGCACGGCCTCCGTCCCCTCCGGCAGCTCCGCGGCGCGGGCGGCGGCCGAGCCACCGGCGGCGGTGAACTCGGCCCGTGCCGTCTCGCGCGGATCGACGCCGGCGACCTCCATTTCCCCGGCCTTCACGAGGTTGAGGGCGGCGCCCATGCCCATGCTGCCCAGACCGATCACCGCGACGCGCATGCCGCTCCCCTTCCCTCGCCCGTGGCCGGCGAGGCTCGGGTGGCGCGGGGGCGGCGTCAAGCGCTAGCCTTCCGCCTCAACGAGGGAGAGGACACGGCGATGAACCTCCATGCCATGCTGCGCCGCCGGGCGGCGGAGGGGCGGCCGATCACCGTCGGCGTCATCGGCGCCGGGAAATTCGGCTCCATGTTCCTCGCCATGGCGGTGCGGATGCCCGGGGTGCAGGTGGCCGGCATCGCCGACCTCTCCATCCCCCGCGCGCGGGATGCGCTGGCCCGGGTCGGCTGGGAGGCGGAGCGCTACGCCTCGGCCTCGCTGGACGTGGCGCTGGCGACGGGGGGGACGCATCTCACCGAGGATGCGACGGCGCTGATGGCGGAGCCGCGCATCGAGGTCATCGTCGAGTGCACCGGCCATCCGGCGGCCGGCATCCGCCATGCGCTCGCCGCCATCGGGCATGGCAAGCACATCGTCATGGTGAATGTGGAGGCCGATGTCCTCGCCGGTCCGCTGCTCGCCGCCCGGGCGCGGCAGGCGGGCGTCGTCTACTCCCTCGCCTATGGCGACCAGCCGGCGCTGGTCTGCGAGCTGGTCGACACCATCCGCGCCATGGGCCTGCCCGTCACCGCGGCCGGCAAGGGGACCAAGTATCTCCCCGCCTATCACGAGAGCACGCCGGAGACGGTCTGGGGTCATTACGGGCTGACCGAGGAGCAGGCGCGGCTTGGGGGGATGAACCCGCAGATGTTCAACTCCTTCCTCGACGGGACCAAGTCGGGGATCGAGATGGCGGCCATTGCGAATGCCACCGGCCTCGCCCCGCCGGAGGACGGGCTGCTCTTCCCGCCCTGCGCCACCCATGACCTGCCGCGGGTCTTCGCCGATGCGGGGGGCGTGGTGGAGGTCATCTCCTCCCTCGAGCGCGACGGGCGGCAGGTGGTGGGCGACCTGCGCTGGGGCGTCTACGCCGTTTTCGAGGGGGAGACGGACTATATCCGCCGCTGCTTCTCCGAATACGGGGTGCATTGCGACCCATCCGGGCGGTTCGCTGCGCTCTGGCGACCCTATCACCTGATCGGGCTGGAGCTCGGCGTCAGCATCGCCTCCGCGGCGCTGCGGCGGGAGCCGACCGGGGCGCCCGAGGCCTGGCGCGGCGATGTGGTGGCGACGGCGAAGCGCGACCTGGCCGAGGGCGAGGTGCTGGATGGCGAGGGCGGCGCCATGGTCTGGGGGAAGTGCCTGCCGGCGCAGCGCTCGCTCGCGCTCGGCGCGCTGCCGATCGGGCTCGCGCATGGGGTGCGGCTCAGGCGGGCGGTGCCGCGCGGGGCGACGGTCGGCTGGGCGGATGTCGCGGTCGACGAGGCGAGCGAAGCCGTCAGGATCAGGCGGGAGATGGAGGCGATGTAGAATTCTGGGGAAGGCGCTGCCTTCCCGGGGCTCCATCCGCCAGGCCGGAACCCGGCCTGGACCGGTCCGAATTTACGCCTTGAAGGCTTCGAACAGTGCGGAGACTCCCGGCAGGCGGTCGGGGTGGCGGGCCATCTCCCACATTGCGTCCCAGCGCGCGCCGTGGGTCGGCTCGACGCTGCGGCGGAACTTCTCCCGCAGCGCCGGCTCCGGCAGGGGCCGGTCCGGGTCGCCGGGCGTGCCGCAGACGACGCGCTCGCGGCGGCTGCCATCCGCCAGGCGCAGCGTCAGGCGGCAGAGGCGTTCCCCTGGCAGCCGGGCCGTGTAGGATGGATCCTCGGTGACGGTGACCTTCGCCGCAAGTGCCCGCGTCGCCGGATCGGCGATGGCCTCGGCGGAGAAAGCCTCGATCCAGGCATGGCCGCGGAGGATCCGCGTCGCCACGGTGAAGGGGATGGAGAAGCGGCCCGCGATCGGCGCCACCGGCGCGCGCTCCGCCAGCAGCGCGGCGGAGGCGAAGGTGGCGACCTCGATCGCCGCCACCTGGCCGGGGTCGATCCGGCCCTCGGCCAGCAGCAGCTCCACGGCTTCCAATGCCCCTTGCGTCTCGCGGCAGCAGCTTACCCGCTTCAGGAAGCTCTCGAGGATGAACCAGCGCCCCTGCCCCGCCGCGTAGGCCGCCATATCGAAGGCGGAGCCGATGACCTCGCCGAACACGACGGGGATGCCGCCCGGCTCGCCCGTCACCCCGGCCTCCAGCAGGTCCACCGCCAGCACGCCGTTCTGCGCCGCCGCCCCCGCATAGGCGTTGCGGACCGAGCCGCCGCGGAGCGAGGCTGTCGCGCTCGTGGCCAGGCCGAGGCTCGCCGCCAGCTCGAGCGCCGCCTGCAGCCGCGCCCCGTCATGGCCGCGCAGGCTGGCGACCGCCGCCGCCGCGCCGATCACCCCCCAGGTGCCATGCGGATGCGCCGCCGGCCGCAGCCGCATCGCATGGCCGACCCGCGAGCCTGCCTCGTAGCCGGCGATGACGGCGGTCAGCAGCGCCTCGCCCGAGGCATCGCGCGCCGCTGCCTCGGCGAGCGCAGGCGCGACGGCGTGGATTGCCGGGTGGCCACCGGCCGGGTAGTTGCCCTCGTCCAGCTCCACCGCCGTGCCGGCGAAGCCGGTGAGGAAGGCCGCCATCGGCACCGGCGCGGCGAGGCGCGTCCCTAGCAGCGGCACGCCGCCCGCCGCATGCCGCGCGGCCATGGCCTGCACCTCCGGCTGCGCCTGGCCGGCGAGGATGGCGCCGAGCGTGTCGGCGAGGATCAGCCCGGCATGGGCGCGGACATGGTCGGGAATGCGCATGCGACGTGATCCTCAGAAGGCCAGCTGCACCTTCATCGCCCGGCTCCGGTCGGCGGCGAGGTCGAAGGCGGCGACGGCATCCGCCACCGGCATGGTCGCGGTCAGCAGCGGCGTCGGGTCGATGGCGCGGCGCGCCAGCACATCCACCGCGAGCGCGAACTCCTCGTGAAAGCGGAAGGTGCCGCGCAGCGAAACCTCCTTCGCCACCAGCGCCGAGAGCGGCAGGCCGACATCGCCGCCGAGGCCGAGCTGGACGATCACCGCGCCGGGGCGGGCGGCCTGGATCGCCGAGGCGAGCGCGGCGCCGCTGCCGGAGGCCTCGAAGACCACGTCGAAATGCCCCTTGTCGAGGGTGTAGGGCAGCAACCCGTCAGGATCCTCGCTCATCGAGAGGGTGCGGTCGGCGCCCATGCGGCGAGCGGTCAGCAGCGGCGTGGAATGGAGGTCGGTGACGACCACCTCCCGCGCCCCGGCATGGCGGGCCACGGCGATGGCGAGGTTGCCGATCGGCCCCGCGCCGGTGACGAGGACGCGGGCGCCGAGCATCGGCCCGGCCTGCCGCCCGGCATGCAGGCAGACGGCCAGCGGCTCGGCGAAGGCGGCGAGCTCAGGCGTCATCCCCTCCGGCAGCGGAACGGCGCGGGCGGCCTCGCAGACCAGGCGCTCGGAGAAGCCGCCCTGGACATGCGGCATCCGCATGGCGCTGCCGTAGAAGCGCATGTCGAGACAGTGGTTCGGCCGCCCCGCAAGGCAGTGGCGGCAGACGCCGCAGGGCAGGCTGGGATTGACCGCGACGGCTTGGCCGGGGGCGAGGCCGTCGACCCCCTGCCCCACCGCCTCGATCACGCCGGCGATCTCATGGCCGAGCACCATCGGCTCCCGCAGCCGGACGGCGCCGAAGCCGCCATGCAGGTAGTAGTGCAGGTCGGAGCCGCAAATGCCGCCCGCCCTGATGCGGATGGCGACCTGGCCGGGACCTGGCGCCTCCGCTGCGCGCTCCTCGATGCGGAGATCCTTCGGGGCGTGGATGACGACGGACTTCATGGCGTGATCTCCGTCGGCAGGGGCCGGCCGGCGAAATGCGCGGCCAGGTTCTCCTGCATGAGAGCACCCATGGCGCGGCGCGTCTCCTCCGTGCCGCTCGCCGCATGGGGGGCGAGGACGACATGGGGGAAGGTCGCAAATTCCGGGTCGATCTTCGGCTCGTTCCAGAAGACGTCGAGACCCGCGGCGGCGATGCGGCGGCTGCGCAGGGCCTCGAGCAGCGCTGCCTCGTCGACGACGGAGCCGCGGCTGACATTGACGAAGATGGCGCCGGGGCGGAGCGCCTCGATCGCCGCGCGGTCGATCAGGCCCTGGGTGCTCGGCCCGCCCATGGCGCAGCAGATCATGATGTCGACCTCCGGCGCGAGGGCGGCGGGGCTCGGGTGGAAAGCGTAGGGCACGCCCCCCTTCGGGCTGCGGCCGCTATAGCTGATCGCCATGCCGAAGCCCTCCGCCCGCTTCGCCACCGCGGAGCCGATGCGCCCGAGCCCGACGATGCCGAGCCGCTTGCCCCAGACGCGGGTCGTCAGCGGCATCGAGCCCTCCCGCGCCCAGGTCCCGTCGCGCACCCAGGCATCGGCGGCGGGAATGCGGCGGGCGGCGGCGAGCAGCAGGGCGATGCCGAGATCGGCCACGTCCTCGGTCAGCACATCGGGCGTGTTGGTGACGGGGATGCGGTGCCGGGCGCACCAGGCGCGGTCGATGGCATCCACCCCGACGCCGTAGCAGGCGACGATCCCGAGCCGCGGCAGCCGGTCCATCAGCGCGGCGGAGGCGCCGATCTCGCCCTTGGTGACGATGCCGCGGATGGCGGGGCCGTGTTGCGCGAGGAAGGCCTCCTCGTCGCGCGCCTCGTAGAGCAGGCGGAGGGTATAGCGCTCCGCCATGGGCGCGAGGTCCCAATCCGGCAGGACGCCCATCACCAGAAGCTCCGGCTTGTCCAACTGCGCCTCCCCTGCAACTGTCCGGAGCGCTGTTAGAGCAAACCCCGGTCGGGTGGAATCACCCGGCGCGGTCAATTCGCCCGCCGAGGGAATCGCAGAGAGGATTTCGCCGACGGCAGCGGGCGGAGTCCGGATGGAGGATGGGACCATGTCGCTCAAGCTCTTCGACCTCACCGGCCGGCGCGCCCTCGTCACCGGATCGAGCCAGGGGATCGGCCTGGCCCTCGCCCGGGGCGTGGCGGAAGCGGGAGCCGCGGTGGTGCTGAACGGGCGCGACGGGGCGAAGCTGGAGCGGGCGGCGGCGGGCCTCCGCGCGGATGGGTTGAAGGCGGAGATCGCCGCCTTCGATGTCACCGATCCGGCGGCGGTGGAGGCGGGCGTCGCCGCGATCGAGGCCGGCATCGGGCCCATCGACATCCTGTTCAACAACGCGGGGGTCAATCTCCGCGGCCCGCTGGACGAGATTCCGGACGAAACCTGGCGCGCGGTGATCTCGACCAATCTCGACAGCGCCTTCTACTGCGCGCGTGCGGTCGCCAAGCGGATGATCCCGCGCGGCCGTGGCAAGATCGTCAACACCTGCTCGGTGATGAGCATGCTCGGCCGGCCGGGGACCGGCCCCTACACGGCGACCAAGGGCGCGCTCGGGATGCTGACCAAGGCGATGTGCGCCGACTGGGCGCGGCACGGCATCCAGGCCAATGGCATCGCGCCCGGCTATTTCAGCACCGAGCTTACCGCGCCGCTGCGCGCCAACCGCGAGTTCGACGAGTGGCTCTGCAAGCGCACGCCGGCCGGCCGCTGGGGCGAATTGCCGGAGCTGGTGGGGGCGGCGATCTTCCTTGCCTCCGACGCGTCGGCCTATGTCAACGGCCACCTCCTCTATGTTGACGGCGGGCTGACAAGCGTGGTCTGACAGCGGACAAGGACCTGGATACGGGGAAGGAACGAGCATGATCACGCGCCTTGGATTGTTCGCGGCGGCGGCCACGCTGCCGGGGCTCGCCGCCCTCTCCCGCCCGGCCGCGGCGCAGCAGTCCGGCCCCATCACCACGGCCGACATCATCAAGCGCGGCAAGGTGCGGATCGGCGTCGTCACCGGCGCGCCGCCCTTCGGCATGGTGGACGCCACCGGCAACGCCGTCGGCTACGACCTCGACGTCTCCAACCTGCTGGCAAAGTATCTCGGCGTGCCGGCGGAGATCTCCTCCCTCACCCCGCCGTCGCGCATCCCCGCGCTCGAGGCCGGGCGGGTCGACTTCCTTTGCGCGACGCTCGGCGCGACGCCGGAGCGGGCGCGCTCGGTGATGTTCACCATGCCCTACAGCGCCTTCCGCATGGTGGTGATGGCGAAGAAGGACAGCCCCATCTCCAAGATCGAGGACCTGGCCGGCAAGCGCGTCGGCGTGCCGCGCGGGACGCCGCAGGAGCAGGCGCTGCTGCGCCGGGCGCCGCGGGGGACCAATGTGGTGCGCTTCGAGGATGACGCGACCTCCGCCCAGGCGCTGATTGTCGGCCAGGTGGATGCGATCGGCATCCCCGACACCATCGGCGGCGACATCGCCAAGGGCCGGCCCGAGGCGGGGCTCGAGACGAAGTTCAACCTCTTCAACCAGCCCAATTGCATGACGGTCCGCAAGGACCAATTCGAGCTGCGGCAATGGCTGCAGAACACCATCTACTTCATGAAGACCAGCGGCGAGCTGGACGAGATCTCGCAGAAGTGGACCGGCAGTCCGCTGCCCGCCGACCTGCCCGTGTTCTGAGGCCGTGGGCGGCTTCCAGTTCCAGTTCGCGCCGGTCTTCGCTCGCAGCGACGTGCTGCTGGAGGGGCTGTGGCTGACGCTGCAGCTCTCCGCCATCGGCATCTCGCTCGGGGCGCTGCTCGGCATCCTGCTGGCGATGCTGCGCGGCCTGGCGCCGGGGCTGCTGCGCTGGCCGGTCGATGCCTATGTCGAGCTGGTGCGGAACACGCCCTTCCTGGTGCAGCTGCTGATCATCTTCTTCGGCCTGCCGTCCATCGGCGTGAAGCTGACGGCGGAGCAGGCGGCGATCGGCGCGATCATCCTCAATCTCGGCGCCTATTCGACCGAAATCGTCCGCGCCGGCATCGAGAGCATCCACCGGAGCCAGATCGAGGCGGGGCTGTCGCTCGCCATGACGCGGTGGCAGGTCTTCCGCCATGTCGTCATCGCGCCGGCGCTGGCGCGGGTCTGGCCCTCGCTCTCCAGCCAGTTCGTGCTGATGATGCTCTCCACCTCGGTCTGCTCCTTCATCTCCGTGCAGGAGCTCTCGGCGACGGCCGCCAATGTGGAGAGCGATACCTTCCGCAGCTTCGAGGTCTACATCACCGTTACCGCCATCTACCTGGCGCTGGCGCTGGCGATGCGCGGGCTGCTGGCCGGTATTGGGGCGGTGCTCTTCCCGAAGGGCTCGGGGCTCGGGCGCCTGCGGGCGCAGTCCGGCCGATGATCCGCACCTTCTCGGAATCCGAGTTCCTCTTCATCGTCGCCTCGGCGCGCTGGACGCTGCTGCTGACGGTGCTGGCCCTGCTGCTCGGCGGGGCGCTCGGCTTCGTCGTGGCGCTGGTCCGCACCTCGCGCCTCGCCCCGCTGCGGATGCTCGCCGCGGGCTGGATCGGCATGATCCAGGGCATCCCGGTGCTGATGCTGCTCTTCCTCTCCTATTACGGGCTGTCGCTCGCCGGCGTCGACATGCCGCCGATCGTCGCCGCCTCGGTTTCGATGGCGCTCTATGCCAGCGCCTATCTCGGCGAGATCTGGCGTGGCTCCATCCAGTCCGTCGCCTGGCAGCAATGGGAGGCCTCGGCGGCGCTCGCCATGTCGCGGGCGCAGCAATACCGTTACGTCATCCTGCCGCAGGCGGTGCGGATCGCGGTGGCACCGACGGTCGGCTTCGTCGTGCAGCTGGTGAAGAACACCTCCATCGTCTCGATCATCGGCGTGGTGGAGCTGGCGCGGGCCGGCAACCTCGTCAACAACGCCACCTTCGCCCCCTTCAAGGTCTTCGGCACGGTGGCGGCGACCTATTTCGTCATCTGCTGGCCGATCTCGCTGCTGGCGCGGCGGCTGGAAGGAAGGCTGCATGCCCGTCGTCCAGGTTGAAGCCGTCCGCAAGAGCTTCGGCGCCGTCGAGGTGCTGAAGGGCATCGACCTCACCGTCGAGCGCGGCGAGGTGATCGCCATCATCGGCCGCAGCGGCTCGGGCAAATCCACCTTGCTGCGCTGCATCAATGGGCTGGAGGTGATCCAGGCCGGGCGGATCGAGGTCTCGGGCCACAGGCTGGATGCCTCGGGCAAGGGCCTGCGCGAGCTGCGCAAGGATGTCGGCATCGTCTTCCAGAGCTACAACCTGTTCCCCCATCTCCGGGTCGGCGAGAACATCATGCTGGCGCCGCGCGTGGTCCTCCGCGTCGGCCGCGCCGAGGCGCGGCAGCGGGCGGAGGAGGCGCTGGCCGAGGTCGGGCTCGGCGAGCGCTTCGAGGCCTGGCCGGACAACCTCTCGGGCGGGCAGCAGCAGCGCGTCGCCATCGCCCGGTCGCTTGCGATGAAGCCGAAGGTCATGCTCTTCGACGAGGTGACGAGCGCCCTCGATCCGGAGCTGACGGGCGAGGTGCTGGCGACCATGGAGCGGCTGGCGGGGCATGGCATGACCATGCTGCTGGTGACGCACGAGATGGCCTTCGCCCGCCGCGTCGCCACCCAGACCGTCTTCATGCACCAGGGCAAGGTCTGGGAGCTCGGGCCCTCCGAGCAGCTCTTCGGCGCGCCGCAGACGCCGGAGCTGCGGCAGTTCCTCGGCAGCGGGCTGAAATAGGCCCTCCCCCGCTTGACGGCGGCGAGGCTTGAGGGAACCCTAAGCTAGCTAGCTATCGACAAGGGAGGGCGCCCAGGCCCATGAGCATCAACGGCAAGGCCTATATCGTCGGGGCCTTCGAGCACCCGACCCGCAAGGCGGACGACAAGTCCGTGGCCCAGCTCCATGCCGAGGTCGCCTATGGCGCCCTGCAGGATGCCGGCCTCACCAAGGACGACATCGACGGCTTCTTCTGCACCGGCGCGGCGCCCGGCCTCGGGCCGCTGAACATGGCGGATTACCTCGGCCTGACGAAGCTCCGGCATTTCGACAGCACCGATGTCGGCGGCTCCTCCTATGTCATGCATGTCGGGCATGCGGCGGAGGCGATCTCGATGGGCCTCTGCGACATCGCCCTCGTCACCCTCGCCGGCCGGCCGCGGGCGGAGGCGATGGCGACGGGGACTGCGCCGCGGAGCTGGGGCGTCAACGTACCCGACGACCCTTTCGAGATCCCCTATGGCCGCACGGTCGCCAATGCCTACGCGATGTGCGCCATGCGCCACATGCATGAATTCGGCACGACCAGCGAGCAACTTGCCTGGATCAAGGTGGCGGCGAGCCACCATGCCCAGTGGAACGAGCAGGCAATGCTGCGCAAGGTCGTGACCGTCGAGGATGTGGTGAACTCCCCGATGGTCTCCGACCCGCTGCACCGGCTTGATTGCTGCGTCATCTCGGATGGCGGCGGCGCGCTGATCATCGCCAAGCCGGAGATCGCCAGGTCGCTCAAGCGGCCGCTGGTGAAGGTGAAGGGGCATGGCGAGGCGACCAAGAACCAGAATGCCGGCTATACCGACCTGACCTATTCCGGCGCCCGCTGGTCCGGTCCGCGCGCCTTCGAGGAGGCGGGCGTCACCCCGCAGGACATCCAGTACGCCTCGATCTATGACAGCTTCACCATCACCGTGCTGATGCAGCTGGAGGATCTCGGCTTCTGCGAGAAGGGCCAGGGCGGGAAGTTCGTCTCCGACGGCAACCTGATCTCGGGCGTCGGCAAGCTGCCCTTCAACACCGATGGCGGCGGGCTCTGCAACAACCACCCGGCCAATCGCGGCGGCATGACCAAGGTGATCGAGGCGGTGCGGCAGCTCCGCGGCGAGGCCCATCCGAAGGTCCAGGTCCCGGGCTGCACGCTCGCGCTGGCGCATGGCACGGGCGGGCTGCTCGGCACCCGGCATGGCAGCGCCACCGTCATCCTCGAGCGGGAGTAGTCCGTTCGATCGCTGGAGCGCCGCCAGGCGCAGAAGCGTGAATCGACCGGATCAGAAAGGAGATTACCCATGGCAACCCCTGCCTCCAACCGCGCCCTGCCGGCCATCGCGGTCGACCCCACCAATAAGCCCTATTTCGATGCCGCGCGCGAGGGCCGCATGCTGATCGGGCTTTGCAAGGATACCGGCAAGCATTTCTGGTACCCGCGCGGCTGCTCGCCCTTCACCCTCTCGAACAATGTCGAGCTGGTGGAGGCGAAGGGCACCGGGACGATCTACACCTATACGGTGATGCGGACGAAAGAGCCCTACTGCGTCGCCTATGTCGAGCTGGATGAGGGCGTGCGCGTCTTCACCAACATCGTCGATTGCGACCTCGACGAGGTGCGGATCGGCCAGAAGGTGAAGGTGGTGTTCAAGCCGACCCAGGGCGACAGCCCGCCGGCGACCATGTTCACCCCTGTCTAGCCCTTGCCCGCGCTGCCCTCCCTGGCAATATTCCCCGAAGTGCCAAGGAGGCAGCGATGGCTCAAGCGGGTGACAACACGCCCCCGGTGACGCGACGCGACGAGGGCGCCGTCGCCATCATCACCCTCGACCGGCCGGCGGCGCGCAACAGCCTCTCGCGCGCCATGCTGGCGGCGCTGCAGGCGGCGCTGGACGAGGTGGCGGCGGAGGAGGGCATCCGCTGCGTCGTGATCGCCGCCGAAGGGCCGGCCTTCTCCGCGGGGCACGACCTGAAGGAGATCACCGCCCATCGCGCCGACCCGGATGGCGGCGCGGCCTTCTTCACCGAGACGATGGAGGCCTGCGGCGCGGTGATGCAGCGGGTCACCACCCTGCCCCAGCCGGTGATCGCCGCGGTGGAGGGCGTCGCCACCGCCGCCGGCTGCCAGCTCGCGGCGAGCTGCGACCTGGTGGTGGCGGCGGCATCCGCGAAATTCTGCACGCCGGGGGTCGATATCGGCCTGTTCTGCTCGACGCCGGGCGTGGCGCTGGCCCGCGCGGTGCCGCGCAAATCGGCCATGGAGATGCTGCTGCTGGGCGAGATGGTCCCGGCGGAGGAGGCGCATCGCATGGGCCTCGTCAACCGCGTCGTCGAGCCGGGCACGGCGCTGCCCGCGGCGCTGGAGCTGGCGCAGCGCATCGCCGCCCGCTCCGCGGTTGCGGTGCGGATGGGCAAGCGCGGCTTCAACGCCCAGGCCGGCCTGCCGCTCGCCGAGGCCTATGCCTCGGCCGGACGGGTGATGGTGGAGAACCTGCTCGCCGAGGATGCGGCGGAGGGCATCGGTGCCTTCATCGGCAAGCGCCGGCCGGAATGGCGGCATCGCTGAGGGAGCACGCATCATGGCCGCCGAGGATTACGACGCCGGGCTGGAGCGTTGCGCCGCCAATCACCAGCCGCTGACGCCGCTGCTCTTCCTCGAGCGTGCGGCGGCGACCTTCCCCGACCACGTCGCCGTGGTGCACGGTGCCCTGCGGCGGCCCTACAGCGCGCTGCGCGAGCGCTGCGTGCGCCTTGCCTCCGCGCTCGCCGCGCGCGGCATCGGCCGGGGCGACACGGTGGCGGCGCTGCTGCCCAACATCCCGGAGATGGTCGAGGCGCATTACGGCGTGCCGATGGCGGGCGCCGTGCTCAACACCATCAACACGCGGCTCGACGCCGACACCATCGGCTACATCCTGACGCATGGCGCCGCGAAGGCGGTGCTCGCCGACCGCGAATTCATCCCCATCCTGCGTGCCGCGCTCGCCATCAGCGGCGCCTCGCCCCTCATTATCGAGATCGACGATCCGGAGGCGCCGGAGGCCGCGCGGGCTGGGACGCTCGGCGGGCTCGACTACGAGGCGTTCCTGGCCGAGGGTGACCCGGCCTTCGCCTGGCCCATGCCGGCCGACGAGTGGGATGCGATCGCGCTCAACTACACCTCCGGCACCACCGGGCGGCCGAAGGGCGTGGTCTACCATCATCGCGGCGCGCAGCTGCTGGCCACCGGGAACGTGCTCTCGGCCAGCATGGCGCGGCACCCGGTCTATCTCTGGACGTTGCCGATGTTCCATTGCAACGGCTGGTGCTTCCCCTGGACCGTTTGCGCCGTCGCCGGCACGCATGTCTGCCTCCGCGCCGTTCGCGGCCCGGCGATGTGGGCGCTGATGGCGGAGCATGGCGTGACGCATATGTGCGGGGCCCCCGTCGTCATGGCAACGCTGCTCGACACGCCCGAGGCAGAGAAGCGCGCCCTTCCCCACCAGGTGCAATTCGTCACCGCCGGCGCGCCGCCGCCCGAGGCGGTCCTTGGCCGCATGCGCGAAGCGGGCTTCGCCGTGCTGCACGTCTACGGGCTGACGGAGTGCTACGGCCCCTCCGTCGTCAACGAATGGAACCGCGCCTGGGACGCGCTGCCGCCGCCCGAGCAGGCGCGGCTGATGGCGCGGCAGGGCGTGCGCTACCTGGCGCTCGAATCCCTCGACGTGCTCGACCCGGCCACGATGCAGCCCGTCCCCCCCGACGGCGCGACCATGGGCGAGGTCATGATGCGCGGCAATGTCGTGATGAAGGGATACTTCAAGGACCGCGCCGCGACCGAGGCGGCCTTCGCCGGCGGCTGGTTCCACACCGGCGACCTCGCGGTGAGGTATCCGGACGGCTACATCCAGCTCCGCGACCGCTCGAAGGACATCATCATCTCCGGCGGGGAGAACATCTCGTCCATCGAGGTGGAGGATGCGCTCTACAAGCATCCAGCGGTCGCGCTGGCGGCGGTGGTGGCGAAGCCCGATGACAGATGGGGCGAGGTGCCCTGCGCCTTCATCGAGCTGAAGCCGGGCGCCGAGGCGACCGAGGCGGAGCTGATCGCCCATTGCCGCGAGCGGATGGCCGGCTTCAAGGCGCCGAAATCCGTCGTTTTCACGGAGCTGCCGCGGACCAGCACGGGCAAGATCCAGAAACACGTGCTTCGCACCAAAATTCGAACGGGGTGAAAACGCCGCGTTAACCCGCGCCGGGCAGGATGTGACGATATCGCCACAGGACTCTGCCATGGATGGGATTCACATCACCGAGGAGGCTGCCACGCCGGAGCGCGTCCTGGCGCTCGCCGAGCAAGCGGAAGCGCTAGCCGCCGGCAAGGTCCGGGCGATCCAGGCAATCACCGGGCAGACGCGCATCCTCGCGTTGAATGCCACCATCGAGGCCGCGCGCGCCGGCGAGCATGGCCGCGGCTTCGGCGTCGTCGCCGGCGAGGTGAAGTCCGTCGCCGCCGAGGTCGCCCGCCTCGCCGCCGAGATGGACGGCGAGTTGCGCGGTGCCTTCGCCGCCCTTCGCCGCATCGGGGCCCGCATGGCGGAGGAGGTCGGCGGGCAGCGGCTGATCGACCTGGCGCTGAACGCCATCGAGATCATCGACCGCAACCTCTACGAGCGCAGCTGCGACGTCCGCTGGTGGGCGACCGACGCCGCACTGGTCGAGGCCGCGACGGATCCGGCGCAGCTCGCCCATGCCGAGCGGCGGCTCGGCACCATTCTCTCGGCCTATACGGTCTATCTCGACCTCTGGCTTTGCGACCTCTCGGGCCGCGTCATCGCCCATGGGCGGCCGGAGCGCTATTCGGGGGTGCGCGGAGTGGATGTCCGCGATGCCCCCTGGTTCCGCGCGGCGCTGGAGACGGCGAGCGGCGAGGAGTATGTCGTGACCGACATCGCCCGCTGCGGCCCGCTCGGCCATGCGCCGGTCGCTACCTATGCCGCGGCGGTGCGCGAGGGCGGTGCGACCCATGGCCGGCCGATCGGCGTGCTCGGCATCCATTTCGACTGGGCTCCGCAGGCGGAGGGGGTGGTCCAGGGCGTCCGCCTCTCGCCCGCCGAGCGCGCCCGCACCCGCGTGCTGCTGCTGGATGCGGCAGGACGGGTACTGGCGGCTTCGGCGGGTGGCGGCGTGCTGTCGGAGGTCTTGCGACTGGAGCATGGCGGGCGCGGCGCCGGCGCCTATCGCGACGCACAGGGGCGCACCATCGCCTTCCACCGCACGCCGGGCTACGAGACCTATGAGGGGCTCGGCTGGTACGGGGCCTTGGTGCAGGAGCCTGGCTAGGGCAAAGGCCCAACAGGCGCGCGGGCCTGTGCTCTGTGAGCTGCCTGCGGAACAGGAGCCGGAGCGGCTTTACCCGTCGCCGGCATGGGAGACGTCGTTCTAACGCACCAAGACCAGCCGGCTCGCCAGCCCGGCAAGTCCGGCCAGGCCCATCACCATCGCCATCGGCACCGCCGTCCCGTTGTGGAAGACGCCGACCAGCGCCCCGGTCAGCGCCCCGCCGCCGAACTGCAGCGTGCCGATCAGGGCGGAGGCGCTGCCCGCCGCCCGTCCCTGGGAGGCCATGGCCAGCGCGGCGGCGATCGGCATCACCATGCCGATGCTGGCGACGAAGACGAAGAGCGGGATGGCGATGCCCCAGAAGCTGCCTGTCCCGGACATCGCCACCATGGCGAGCCCGGCCGCGCTCATCGCGGTGAGCCCCCAGAGCAGCACCCGCTCCGGCGGGTACCGCCGCGAGAGCATCGCATTGAGCTGCGAGACCGCCATGATGCCGAGCGCATTCGCGCCGAACAGCAGCCCGTACTGCGCCGGCGCGACGCCATGCAGTTCCATGAAGACGAAGGGCGAGCCGGTGATGTAGGCGAACATCCCGCCCATCGGCAGCACGCCGGAGAGCACCAGCCCCATGAAGCGCCGGTTGCCCAGCATCCGCGCATAGACCATGGCGATGCCGGCCAGCCCCTCCCGCCGCCGCCGCTCGGGCGGCAGCGTCTCCGGCAAGACCAGCGCCACCACCAGGGCGAGGCCGAGGCCATAGGCCATCAGCGCCCAGAAGATCGCCCGCCACCCGCCGAGGCCGAGCAGCAGCCCGCCGATCGAGGGCGCCAGGATCGGCGCCAGCGTGACCACCAGCATCAGCCGCGACATCAGCCGGATCGTCTCCGTCCCCTCGGAGATGTCGCGCAGGATGGCGCGCGCCGTCACCATCCCGGCGCAGCCGCCGAGCCCCTGGACGAAGCGCCAGAGCGCCAGCCAGCCGACATCCTCCGTCATCGCGCAGCCGATGGAGCCGAGGACGAAGATGCCGAGCCCGCCGAGCAGCGGCAGCCGCCGCCCGAAGCGGTCCGTCAGCGGCCCGAAGGCGAGCTGTGCCAGCGACATCCCGGCAAAGAAGGTCGCCAGCGTCGTCTGCACCTGCGCGGCATCCGTCCCAAGCCCGGCGGCGATGGCTGGGAAGGCCGGCAGGTACATGTCCGTGGACAGCGGCCCGAAGGCCGACATGGCGGCGAGGACGAGGACGAGAAAGGGCGTGGCAGTCGGCATGGAACAGGGGTTAGCACTCGATGTTGCACCGCACCATCGTCCCGGGCTCCGCTGCGGGCACGCCATGCCTTTGGGCAGTCAGGCGGCGGCCTGGCCGCGATGGCGGCATATCCGTGCCCGGCGGCCGCGTTCGGCGCGCCATTCCCCCTCCCGGGCCGCCGGGCCTCGCCGCTAGGATGCGGGCCACCCGAAGCGGAGCGAGCCCATGGATGTCGGCGTCTTCCTTCCCATCGGCAACAATGGCTGGCTGATCTCCAGCACTTCGCCGCAATATATGCCGAGCTTCGACCTCAACCGCGAGGTGACAGACAAGGCGGAGAAATACGGCTTCGAATTCGCCCTTTCCATGATCAAGCTGCGCGGCTTTGGCGGCCCGAGCCAGTACTGGGACCACAATCTCGAGAGCTTCAGCCTGATGGCGGGGCTGGCCGCCGTGACCACGCGGATCAAGCTCTTTGCCTCGGTCGCGGTGCTGACCATCCCGCCCGCGGTGCTGGCGCGCATGGCCGTTACCATCGACAGCATCAGCCATGGCCGCTTCGGCGTGAACATCGTCTCCGGCTGGCAGAAGGCTGAGTACGAGCAGATGGGCATCTGGCCCGGCGAGGCGCATTTCGCCCGGCGCTACGAGTACTGCTCGGAATATGTCTCGGTGATGCAGGATCTCTGGGCCACCGGCCGGTCCGACTTCAAGGGCGACTTCTTCCGGATGGAGGATTGCCGCGTCAGCCCGCTGCCCATGCGGAAGATCGAGATCATCTCCGCGGGCCAGTCCAGTCGCGGCATGCAGTTCGCGGCCGAGCATGCCGACTACAATTTCATCAGCGCCGGCGGCATCAACGACGTCTCGCAGGTCCGCCAGCATACGGACCGGCTGCTCGCCGCCAATGCCGCCGCCGGCCGGCAATGCGGCGCCATGCTGCTGATGATGATCATCGCCGACGAGACGGATGAGGCGGCGATGGCGAAATGGCACCATTATGTCGCCGGCACCGACCTCGAGGCGCTGGCCTGGCGGGACTCGCAGGCGGCGGCCGATGTGAAGGCGGAGGCGCACAGCACCGTCGGCCGCATGGTCCGCTCAGACCGCGTGCCGACCAACATGCTCCGCCTCATCGGCTCCTACGAGACGGTGGCGACGCAGCTCGACGCCCTGGCCGAGACGCCCGGGCTGCAGGGCGTGATGCTGACCTTCGACGACTTCCTCATCGGCATGGAGCAGTTCGGCACACGCATCCAGCCGCTGATGCGGAGCCGGCGCCATGTCGCCGGGGCCGCGGCCTGATGATCGAGGAAAGGCGGAAGGGCGCGCTCCGGCTTCGAGCGGCGCGGTGGTCAATACCGACCTGCAGTGCGCCTATAGCCAGCCCGGGCGCCACGTCGCCGCCTGTGAGACCGATCCTGGGCAAACCAGCCCCACCGACATGGCGGCGAAGTATGCCGGTGTGCTGCCGGTCGCCGAGGTGGCGGCGGCGCTGGCCGCGATGACCGGTGACTGAGCCGCCCGCAGCCGCTATGGAGGCGGCAACGAAGGAGACATCCGCGATGCTCGACCAAGCCGCCATCGACGCGCTCTTCCACAAGGCGCGCAGCCAGAACAAGTGGACCGAGGAGCCCGTCTCCGAGGCGCAGCTCCGCCAGATCTACGACATCCTGAAGATGGGCTCGACCTCGGCCAACTGCTCGCCGGCGCGCTTCGTCTTCGTCACCAGCACGGAGGGCAAGGAGCGGCTCGCCCCCTGCCTGTCCTCCGGGAACCTCGCCAAGACGATGAGCGCGCCGGTCTGCGTCATCGTCGCGCAGGACATGGAATTCTACGAGAAGCTGCCGCGGCTCTTCCCGCATGCCGATGCCCGCTCCTGGTTCACCTCGAGCCCGGAGTTGGCGGCGGAGACGGCCTTCCGCAACGCCACGCTGCAGGGCGCGTACCTGATGATGGCGGCGAAGCTGGCCGGCCTCGATGTCGGCGCCATGTCGGGTTTCGACAAGGCGAAGTGCGACGAAGCCTTCTTCGCCGGCACCAAGGTGAAGTCCAACTTCCTCGTCAATATCGGCCATGGCGACCCGAGCGGCGTCTTCGAGCGCCTGCCGCGGCTCTCCTTCGAGGAAGCCTGCACCATCGCTTGAAGGACTGCCGCCTGAGGCGCCAGGCTCAGCGCTGGTCGATCACCGGGCCGACCAGCGCCGCGACCTCGAGCAGCGCGGCGTCGCCGAAGCGGGGTCCCACGATCTGCACGCCGACCGGCATTCCGTGCCGCCCGCGCGCGGCGGGAATGGCGATGCAGGGTACGTGCAGCAGCGTCCACATGCTGTTGAAGACCGGGTTGCCGGTGTCCTGCCGGCCAAGCGGCGCCTCGCCCGCGGCGGCCGGCGTCAGCACCACGTCGAAGCGCGGGAAGAGCGCGTCGAAGAGCTTCCGGCAGTCGGCCGCCAGGTCGTAGGCGCCGGCCAGCTGCGCCCCGCCGATCTCGGCATGATTCTCGACGCGGTCGCGGAAATCCGCATGCAGCTTGCCATGGGCCATGACGTATTCGTGCAGGAAGGCGCCGCGCCCCTCGCCGAGCAGCACCACGCGCTGCGCCTCGGTGATGCCCTCGAAGGGCTGCGGCAGCGCCAGCGTCTCGACCACCGCGCCCGCAGCCTCGAGCCGCTGCCCGGCCAGCTCCAGCGCGGCCTGGGAGTCGGGTGACGCTAGGTGCCAGTTCGGCCCCCGGCACAGGCCGATCCGCAGCTCGCGCAGCCCCTTCCCGAGCGGCCGGTCGAGGTCGAAGAGGCGAAAGGCCTCCGCCACCAGCCGCAAATCCTCCGGCGCGCGCCCGTACCAGCCGATGGTGTCGAGCGTGTGCGAGTAGCGCTTGGCGCCCTCGGTGTTCACCACCCCATGCGTCGGCTTCATCGCATAGATGCCGCAGAACGAGGCCGGGCGGATGATGCTGCCCCCGGTCTGGGTGCCGAAGGCGAGTGGCACCATGCCATCCGCGACCGCCGCCGCCGAGCCGGAGGAGGAGCCGCCCGGTGTCCGTGCCGGGTCATGCGGGTTGCGGGTCAGCGCCCGGCGCCCCGCGGCGGCGAATTCCACGGTGTCGGTCTTGCCGAGGATCACCGCGCCTTCCCCCCGCGCCACGCCGACGCAGGCCGCGTCCCGCCCCTGCCGCAGCCCCTGGTAGATGGGCGAATTGTAGGTGGTCGGCATGTCCGCCGTCTCGATCATGTCCTTCACGCCGATCGGCAGGCCGTGCAGGGCGCCCATCGTATGGGCCTTGTCCACCTCGCGGGCGCTGGCGATGGCGAGCTGCGGGTCAAGGAAGGTCCAGGCCTTCACCACCGCCTCCCGCTCGGCGATGCGCTCGAGGCAGGAGCGCGTCAGCGCCTCGGCGGTGAGGCGGCCCTCACGGAGCTTTGCGGCGGCGACGGCGGCGGTGAGCTGCCAGGGTTCCATGCCTTTGCTTCCCCTCGGCCGCGGGCCCGCAGGGCGGGCCGCGGCTCCTCGAACATCTCAGCGAACCTCGCCATGCGCGCCCGGCGCCCCGCCGTCAATCGTCCGCAAGAGGTAGGCGTGGGAAGCTCTGCACGCGCCGCCCCCGGGCCGGCATGCCGAAGCGGCGCCCGGTGCCGCAGCCACCGGACGCCGCCCCAGCGGGCCCCACCATCGACCCGAAGCGTCGGCGGCGGGGCGCCCGGCCTGCCTCAGCCCGCCTTCAGCGGCAGGGCGACGAAGGCCCGCCCGCCCTCGCGCTCGATCTGCAGCGCGATGGCCGGCTTGTTGTCCCGCCGCGCGGCGCCCACGGCCTCGGCCACGTCGCGCGGGCCGCTCACCGCCCGGTCCCCGGCGCGGAGGATGACGTCGCCCGGCTGCAGGCCCTGGGTCGCAGCCACGCTGTCCGGCTGCACCTGGGCGACCACGGCGCCGGGCCCGCCGCGGTCACGCGGCGCCAGCGCCAGGCCGAGATTGCCCGAGCCCGGCGACTGCTCCGGCCCGCCCTTCGCCTCCTGCTGGCCCGGGATGCTGGCGAGCGTCACCCGCTGCTCGACCGTCTTGCCGTCGCGCTGCAGGGCAAGGGTGATGGTCGCGCCGGGCTTCTGCTCGCCCACCGCCTCGGCCAGGTCGCGCGGCAGGACGATCCGGCGGCCGTTCATCCCGGTGACGACATCGCCGCTCTGCAGACCTGCCCTGGCCGCCGGCCCGTCCGGCTCCACCCCGCCGATCAGCGCGCCCCTGCTCTCCTCGAGGCCGAGCGCGCTGGCGAGCGTCGGGTCGATCGCCTGCATGGAGACGCCGAGCCAGCCGCGATCCACCCGCCCGTGCTCCTTGAGCTGGGTGATGACCGACTGAGCCAGGGAGGAGGGCACCGCGAAGCCGATGCCGATATTGCCGCCGGAGGGAGAGAAGATCGCCGCATTCACCCCGACCACCTGGCCCTGCGCGTTGAACAGCGGCCCGCCGGAATTGCCCGGGTTGATCGAGGCATCGGTCTGGATGAAGTCGTCATAGGGCCCGGCGCCGATCTGCCGCCCGCGCGCCGAGACGATGCCCGCCGTCGCCGTGCCGCCGAGGCCGAAGGGGTTGCCCATGGCCAGCACCCATTCGCCGACCCGCAACTGGTCGCTGTTCCCGAAGGCGACGGTCGGCAGGCTGCCGCCGGCGTCGATCTTCAGCAGGGCAAGGTCGGTCTTCGGGTCGGTGCCGACGACCCGGGCCGGCATCTGCCGCCCGTCGGCCAGCTCCACCTTCACCGAATCCGCCTGGCCGACGACATGGTTGTTGGTCACGACGTAGCCGGCCGGATCGATGATGAAGCCGCTGCCCTGGCCCGTGAGCCGCCGCTCGGCCGGGCCCCGGCGCTGCTGGAAGAAGCGCTCGAAGGGCGTGCCGCGGAGTTCCGGCGGGAGCTGGGCGGAGGTCGCCTCGGCATGGCCGGTGATGCTGATCCGCACGACCGCCGGCGCCACCTGCGCGGCAAGGTCCGCGAAATCCGGCCCGACCGGGCGCGGCAGGGCGACGGCCGTCGCCGGCTGGCCCGCCGATTGGCCCGCGGATTGGCCTGCTGATTGAGCGGTGGCGGGCGGGAGGAAGGGCGTCAGCGCGGTGGTGCCGAGGGCGAGGGCCAGCGCGCCGCCGGTGAGGATCTTGGTGATGCGGGACATCGTGTTGGTCTCCTATCCGAGGGGCGGGTCGCTCCGGGCGACCGCCATGCCTCCATCAAAGCCCCTGGCACCTGCGGGCTTCCTGCCCCGGACCATACGGATCGGTATGGTTCCGCTGCGGCAGGGCTCCGCCTATCCTGCCGCCCGCGACCCGGGCGCGGAGGCGGCGTGAAGATCCTGCTGGTGGAGGACGATGCGGAGACCGCGGCCTTCATCCGCCGCGGCCTGACCGAGGCCGGGCATGTGGTGGACCACGCGGCCGACGGGCCGGACGGCCTGCACCTTGCGATGCAGGCGAGCCATGACGTGCTCGTGGTCGACCGCATGCTGCCGAAGCTGGACGGGCTCGGCCTGGTCCGCGCCCTCCGCGCCGCCGGCCTCCGCACCCCCGTCCTCTTCCTCACCGCCCGCACCGGCATCGGCGACCGGGTGGAGGGGCTGGAAGCCGGGGCGGACGACTATCTCGGCAAGCCCTTCGCCTTCGCCGAGCTGGCGGCGCGGCTGAACGCCCTTGCCCGCCGTCCGCCCATGGCGACGGAGGCGACCACGCTCCAGGTCGCGGACCTCGATATGGACCTGCTCCGCCGCCAGGTGGCACGGGCCGGCCGGCGGATCGAGCTGCAGCCGCGCGAGTTCCGCCTGCTCGAATACCTGATGCGCCGCGCCGGCCAGGTGGTGACGCGGACCATGCTGCTCGAGGGCGTCTGGGACTTCCATTTCGACCCGAAGACGAGCGTGGTCGAGACGCATATCAGCCGGCTGCGCGCCAAGCTCGGCGAGCCCGTGCTCATCCACACCATGCGCGGCGCCGGCTATGCCATCCGCGCCCCGGACTGACACCCCCCAGGACGCTGCCGCGCGTCGCCCCGGAGGCGCCCGGGCGGAGCCCGCCCCCCCGGGCGAGCCCGAGGCGCGACGGGCCAAGGGCGTGGAGCAGGCAACCCGCTGGTGGCGCACCACCGCCTTCCGCGTCACCCTGCTGCACCTGCTGCTGACCCTGCTCGGGACCGCGGCGCTCTCCGGCATCGCCTGGTGGGCGACCACCGGCTACGCCCTCCGCCAGCTGGCGCAGGAGGTCGACCGCGACAGCGGCCTGCTCGTGCAGGCTTCGCGGCTCGGCGGGCCACGCTCGGTGGCGCTCTCGGTCGAGGCGCGGCTCGCCGCCGACCGCAGCGGCACGCAGTACTACCTGCTCGCGTCGCCGGCGGGCGAGCGCCTCGCCGGCAACCTCGCCAGCGCGCCGGGGGCGCCGGGCTGGGCGACGCTCCGCCTCGAAGGCCCGGAGGAGGCGGAGTCGGCCGAGCTGCTCGCCCTCGGCACCCCGCTGCCCGGCGGCGGCTTCCTCGTCGTGGCGCGGGATGTCGCGCCCGTCCGCCAGCTCGAGGCGCTCCTGCTCGGTGCCGCTGGCTGGGTCGGCGGCGGGGCGGCGCTGGTTGGCTTGCTCGGCGGGCTGCTGATGGGCCGCGGCGTCACCCGACGCGCCGCCGCCATGGATGCCGCGCTGGCCCGGGTCGAGGCCGGGGAGATCGGCCATCGCCTGCCGATCCGCGCCGGCGGCGATGAATTCGACCGCCTGGCGCGGCGCATCAATGCCGCGCTCGACCGGGTGCAGGGGCTGATGCAGACCCTCCGCCAGGTGACGGACGACATCGCCCATGACCTGCGCACCCCCCTCACCCGGCTGCGCGGCCGGCTGGAGGCCGCGCTCCGTGCCGAGGGCGCTGCCGGCTGGCGCCCGGCCACCGAGGCGGCGCTGCGGGATTGCGAGCAGCTGCTTGAGATCTTCGCCGCCCTGCTCCGTATCGCCCAGGTGGAGAGCGGCGCCCGCCGGGCCGGCTTCGCCCGCCTCGACCTCAGCGCCCTCGCCGCCACCGTCGCCGAGGTCTATGCCCCCGCCGCCGAGGAGCGCGGCCAGCGGCTGGAGGCCGAGGTCCCGCCGGGCATCGTCGGCTTCGGCGACCGCGAGCTGCTGACCCAGGCCCTCGCCAACCTGCTGGAGAATGCGGTGAAGCACGGGCGCGAGGGCGGCCGCATCCGCCTCGCCCTCAGCCCCGACCGGGTGCTCGTCGTGGCCGATGACGGCGAGGGCATCCCGCCCGGTGAGCGGGAGGCCGCGCTCCGCCGCTTCCACCGGCTGGACGCCGCCCGCAGCCGCCCGGGCGCCGGGCTCGGCCTTGCGCTGGTCGCGGCGGTGGCGGAGCTGCATGGCGCCCGCCTCACCCTCGGCGATGCCGGGCCCGGCCTCCGGGTGGAGCTCGCTTTGCCCGCCGCTCCCGCCGGCCCATAGTGCGCCGCATGACGGATCGGGAGCATATGGCGGCAGCCCTGGCGCTCGCGCGGCGGGGGCTCGGCAATACCTGGCCCAACCCGGCGGTCGGCTGCGTTCTGGTGAAGGACGGCCAGGTGATCGGCCGCGGCTGGACCCAGCCCGGTGGCCGCCCCCATGCCGAGACGCAGGCGCTCGACCGCGCCGGCGGCTCCGCCCGCGGCGCCACCGCCTATGTCACCCTCGAGCCCTGCTCCCACTGGGGCCGCACGCCGCCGTGCTGCGACGCGCTGGTCCGCGCCGGCGTCACCCGCGTGGTCGTCGCCACCGGCGACCCGGACCCGCGCGTCGACGGCCGCGGCCTGCAGCGCCTGCGCGAGGCCGGCGTCATCGTCGAGCTCGGCCTGATGGGCGAGGAGGCCCGCCGCCAGAATGCCGGCTTCGCCCGGCGCATCACCCGCGGCCTGCCCCTCGTCACCCTCAAGCTGGCGACGACGCTCGACGGCCGCATCGCCACCTCGACGGGGGAGAGCCAGTGGATCACCGGCCCTGCCGCCCGCCGCGAGGCGCATGCGCTGCGCGCCCGGCACGACGCCATCCTGGTCGGCAGCGGCACCGTCCTTGCCGACGACCCGGAGCTCACCGCCCGCCTCCCCGGCACTGCCCGCGTGCCGCTGGCCCGGGTGGTGGCCGACAGCCGCCTCCGGACCCCGCTCTCCTCCCGCCTGGTGCGGACGGCCCGCGCAGTGCCGACCTGGATCGCGACGCGCACCAACCAGCGCCCCGCCGCCCTCGCCCCCTACCAGGAGGCCGGGGTGCAGATCCTCCCCATCCCCCGCGCCAAGCCCGGCCTCGACCTCGCAGCCCTGCTGGGCGCGATGGCGCAGCGGGGCATCACGCGGGTGCTGGCCGAGGGCGGGGCCGGGCTGGCGGCCGGGCTGCTGCGCGGCGGCTTCGTCAACCGGCTGGCCTGGTTCCATGCCCCCGGCATCATGGGCGGCGACGGACTGCCCGCCGTCCTGCCCTTGCCGGTTGTTCTGCTTTCCGCCATGCCCAAGTTCCAGAGGGTTGCAAGCCGCTCCCTGGGCGAGGACTGGCTGACCGAGTTCGAGGAGTGCGGGCCATGTTCACCGGGATCGTGACCGACCTGGGGACGGTGCGGGAAATCCAGCCGCTGGGCGACGGGCAGGACATGCGCGTCGTCATCGGTACCTCCCCCACCTTCCTCGCCGAGCCTGCGCCGGTCGCGATCGGTGCCTCCATCGCCTGCTCGGGCTGCTGCCTGACCGCGGTGCAGCTCGGTGGCGACTGGTTCGCCGTCGATGCCTCGGCCGAGAGCCTCTCCAAGACGACGCTCGGCCGCCTCTCCCCCGGCAGCCGGATCAATCTCGAGCGCTCGCTCCGCATGGGCGACGAGCTCGGCGGCCATCTCGTCTCCGGCCATGTCGATGGCGTCGCCGAGGTGCTCTCGGCGGTGCCCGAGAACGGTTCCGTCCGATATCGCTTCCGCCTGCCGGAGCATCTTGCCCCCTTCGTCGCCGCCAAGGGCTCGGTCGCCGTCGACGGCATCTCGCTCACCGTCAACGAGGTCGAGGGCGCGGTCTTCGGCGTCAACGTCATCCCGCACACGGCGGCCGTGACCACCTTCGGCACGCTGCAGCCGGGCGGCTTCGTCAATATCGAGATCGACACCCTGGCGCGCTACGTGGCCCGGCTCGTCTCCTTCCAGGGCATTTCGGGCCAGGGCATTTCGGGCCAGGGCATTTCGGGCCAGGGCATTTCGGCCAAAGGGGTTTCGGCATGACCGGCGCGGTGGCGACGAAGACCGTCAACTTCTCGGACTTCATCTCCCCGACCGAGGAGCTGATCGAGGAGGCGCGGCGCGGCCGCATGTTCATCCTGGTCGATGACGAGGACCGGGAGAACGAGGGCGACCTCGTCATCCCCGCCCAATTCGCGACGCCCGATGCGGTCAACTTCATGGCCCGCTTCGCCCGCGGCCTGATCTGCCTGGCGATGGACCGCAGGCGGGTCGAACAGCTCGGCCTGCCGCTGATGGCCCAGGCCAACGGCACCCGCCATGCCACCGCCTTCACCGTCTCGATCGAGGCGAAGGACGGCGTGACCACCGGCATCTCGGCCGCCGACCGGGCGCATACCATCGCGGTTGCGATCAACCCGGAGATGGGACGCGAGCATATCGTGACCCCGGGCCATGTCTTCCCCCTCGTCGCCCGCGACGGCGGCACACTGGTCCGCGCCGGCCATACCGAGGCTTCGGTCGACCTTGCCCGTCTCGCCGGCCTCAACCCGTCGGGCGTGATCTGCGAGATCATGAACGACGACGGCACCATGGCGCGGATGCCGGACCTCGTCGCCTTCGCCCAGCACCATGGCCTGAAGCTCGGCACCATCGCCGACCTGATCGCCCACCGGCGCCGCACCGAGCGCCTGATCCGCCGCCTCTCCGAGGGGCATATCGACCACCCGATCGGCGGCGACTGGCGCCTCGTCGTCTATGGCAACACCCTCTCGCCGGGCGAGCACCTGGCCCTCATCCGCGGCGATGTCAGCGCGCCGGGGCCCGTCCATGTGCGGATGCATGCCGCCAACCTGCTGCACGACATCGTCCTCGGCGCCGGCACCGGGGATCTGCACGACTCGATGCGCATGATCGAGGCGGCCGGGCGCGGCGTCGTCGTCATCATCCGCGACTGGCGGCCGGACGGCATGAGCGAGCAGGTGAGGAACAATCGCGACCGGCAGGTAGCGCCGCCCGAGATCCGGGACTATGGGATCGGCGCGCAGATCCTCGCCGATCTCGGGGTGCGCGACATGGTGCGGCTATCGAACAACCCTCGACCCATCGTCGGCCTCGAGGGTTATGGCCTGCGGGTGGTGGAAACCCGCCCGCTGGCCCAGAAGGAAGGCTGAATGAGCACGATCGATGCGCCGGAGCGCCAGGCGCGGCCGCTGGAAGGGCCGGCGCCGCACCTGCTGGTGATCCAGGCGCCCTACTACGCCGATGTGGTGGGCGGCATGCTGCGCGGGGCGCAGCGCGTCTTCGCCGAGGCCGGGGCGACCGCCGATGTGGTCGATGTCGCCGGCGCCTTCGAGCTGCCGGCCGCGCTGCGCATGGCCCTCAGCCAGCCCGTCAAGGGGCGCGGCTCGGTCCGCTACGACGGCTTCCTGCTGCTCGGCTGCGTGGTGAAGGGCGAGACGGACCATTACGACTTCATCTGCGCCGCCGTCTGCCAGGGTGTGATGGATGTCTCGACCGAGCGGGGCGTGGCCATCGGCTTCGGCCTGCTGACGGTTGACAGCCTCGCCCAGGCCGAGGCGCGCTCGGCGGATGACCGGCACAACAAGGGGGCCGAGGCGGCGCATGCGCTGCTCGGCCAGGTTGCGCTGCGGCGGCGCTGGAGCCTGGCGTGAGCGGGAACTGGAAGACCTCGGACCTCGGCACCAGCGAGCTCGACAAGCTCCGCGCCGAGATGGAGGCCGAGCAGGCCGGCCCGCCCGAGGCGCCGAAGCCTGCCGCCAGGCCGGCCGGAAAACCCGGCGGCAAGTCCCGCCACCGCCGCCCCGGCCAGGGCCCGGGCGGGCCGCAGGTCCGCGGCGGCCGCCCGCGCACCGGGGCGCGCGTCGCCGCCGTCCAGGCGCTCTACCAGAGCGAGCATACCGGCGAGGCGGCCGAGGCGGTCATCCAGCAATTCCTCAGCCACCGCATCGGCGGCGGCTTCGAGGATGGCGGCGTGCCGGAAGCCGACCGCCCGCTCTTCGGCACCATCGTCCGCACCGCCGCGAAGCATGGGGACCGGCTGGACGGGCTGATCGTCACCCATCTCGACGCCGACTGGCCCTTGATGCGGCTCGACCCGGTGCTGCGCGCCCTGCTCCGCGCCGCCTGCGCCGAGTTTGCCGAAGGCGGCGGCCAGCCCCCGGCCCGCGTCGTGATCAACGAGTATCTCGACATCGCCCATGGCTTCTTCGGGGGCGAGGAGCCGCGCTTCGCCAATGGCGTGCTGGATGCGCTGGCCCGCAGCCTGCGGCCGGAGGAATTCGCCGCCGGCCGGAAGTAGCGAGGTGGCCGGACCGCCCGCCGAATTCGCCCTCATCGCCCGGCACTTCCTGCCGCTGGCCGGGCCGGGCGCGCTCGGCCTCGCCGACGATGCGGCGCTGCTCGACCCGCCCCCCGGCCGGCAACTGGTCCTCGCCGCCGATGCCATGGTGGCGGGCGTCCATTTCCTGCCCGATGACCCGCCCGAGACGATCGGCCGCAAGCTGCTGCGGGTGAATCTTTCCGACCTGGCCGCCATGGGCGCCGCCCCGCTCGGCTACCTGATGACGACCGCCCTGCCGCACGACCTGCCTGAGGGCTGGCTGTCCGGCTTCGTCGCCGGCCTCGCCGCGGACCAGGCGCGCTTCGGCCTTTCCGTCCTCGGCGGCGACACCGTCTCCATCCCCGGCCCGGTCAGCCTCTCGCTGACCATCCTCGGCAGCGTCGCCCCCGGTACCGCCCTCCGCCGCGCCGGCGCCCGGCCCGGCGACGGGCTCTGGGTGTCGGGGACCATCGGCGACGGGGCGCTCGGCCTCCGCGTCCTCCAGGGCCGCCTTCCGGCCGATGCCGCAGGCCACCTCGCCCGCCGCTACCGCCTGCCGGAGCCCCGCCTTGCCCTTGGCGCGGCCCTCGCCGGCCTCGCCCGGGCGGCGATGGATGTGTCGGACGGGCTGGTCCAGGATTGCGGCCATCTCTGCCGCGCCTCCGGCTGCGGCGCCCTGATCGAGGCAGCGCGCATCCCCCTCTCGCCCGCCGCTCTCGCCCTGGTCACGGCTGACCCGGCGTTGCTGCCACTGGTGCTGACCGGCGGTGACGACTACGAATTGCTCTTCGCCGCCCCGCCCGGCGCCGGCATCGAGGCCCTGGCCGCCGCCGCCGGCACCCCCGTCACCCGGATCGGCGAATTCACCGAAGGACCCGCCGAGGTCCGGGTCATGGATGCGGAGGGCGCCCCCGTGGCGCTCCCCTCGGGAGGATGGTCGCATTTCTAGCGAGGAAAGGCGCATGAGGCGCCAGGTCTGGCTGCTCTTCTGCTGCCAGGCATTGATGCAGGCCGCGACCGTCGGCCAGGCGGTGATGGCGGCGCTGATCGGCCACAGCCTCGCCGAGGACAAGTCGCTCTCGACCCTGCCCGTCGCCATTCAGATGACGGCCACCATGGCAGCCTCCATCCCGGCCGGGATGGTCTTCGCCCGGCTCGGCCGCAGGCCGGGCTTCATTGTCGGCGCGCTCGGGGCAATGGCCGGTTCGCTCACCTTCGCCGCCGGCGTCTGGACGGGGAATTTCGTCCTCTACTGCGCGGGCGCGGTGCCGGCGGGCCTGGGCTTCGGCATCGCCCAGCATTACCGCTTCGCCGCGGCCGAGGTCGCCTCGCCCGGCTATCGCCCGCGCGCCATCAGCCTCGTCATGACCGGCGGAATCCTGGCCGCCAGCCTCGGGCCGGAGCTGGTGAAGGCGACGCGGGACAGCTTCCCGCCCTATCTCTTCCTCGGCACCTATCTCGTGCTGGCCTGCCTGCCGGTGCTCTGCATGGCGCTGCTCTCCTTCACCCGCCTGCCGCCGCCGCCCGTCCGCCATGCGGGCGGCGCCTCGGTGTGGGAGATCATCGCCCGCCCGGCCTTCCTCACCGCCGCCGTCACCGGCATGGTCGCCTATGGCACGATGAACCTGCTGATGACCTCGACGCCGGTGGAGATGATGCTTTGCGGCTTCGGCATCGGCGCCTCGGCGACGGTGATCCAGATCCATGCCGTTGCCATGTTCGGCCCAGGCTTCTTCACCGGGCGGCTCATTATCCGCTTCGGCGTCCGCCCCGTGATCGTGGCCGGCGCGGTGCTGACGGCGCTCTGCGTTGCAATCGGATTGATGGGCGAGACTTTCGCCCATTTCAGCCTGGCGCTTGGCCTGCTGGGGCTCGGCTGGAATTTCATGTTCGTCGGCGCCACTACCCTGCTGGCGACGGCCCATGCGCCGGAGGAGCGGGTGCGCGCCCAGGCGGCGAACGACACCATCGTCTTCGGCACCGTCGCCTGCACCGCCTTCCTCTCCGGCGCCGTGCATGCGCAGGCGGGATGGACGGTGCTCAATCTCACGGTGCTGCCGGCGCTGGTCCTGGCGCTCGGTGCGATCGCCTGGCAGCAAATGCGCGGGGCGCGCGCGGCGGCGAGCTGAAACGCCCGCAGAGCAAACGCCGACCAGGCGGGATCACCCGATCGGAGGAACTTGCTGGACTAAACACCAGGCTGGAGCGGGTTCCGTGAGCCAGGTCGAGCGGAGGCCGCTCTAGCGTCCCGTGCCCGAGCCCGGCGCCCCGGGGCTGGTCGGGATGGAGGCGCCCGGCCCGATCCGCCCGACATTGCCGAAGAGCGCCTGCAGAAGCGAACGTTCGTTGCCTGGCGTCGGCGTCACCCGCGAGACCATGTCCACCGGCTTGGCATCATCCTCGCCCAACACCTTCACCTCGCGCACCACGCCACTGGGATCGAAGGCGATGACCACCGTCTGCTGGTCCGTCACCAGCAGCTCACGGCCCGGGCGCTGCCGGGTCCGGCTGCTGATGTAGTACCAAATGGGGTCGCCGAAGGTGCTGCTCTGGGTCGGGGAGCCGAGCAGGGTCTGCACGTCCTGGCGCGTCTGCACGCCGGGGGTGATCTCCCTGAGCTGGTCCTCCGTCACGCGGTTGCCGCGCTGCACCACCGGCGCGTCGAAGACGCTGCAGCCGGGCAGCGCCAGCAGCACGCCAAGGGCCAGCGCCGCCGCGCGCAACCGTGGCGCGCCAGGCCGATTGACCGGATGGCAGGGGCAATCCATGTCTGGTCCCAATCTCGATCTCCGCCCGCGGCAGGGTGCCGCGGGCCGCGCATGACTGCTCCGGCGCGAATGCCACCATGCCACGGCAGGGTCAACCGCGCCGTGCCCGGACCGTGAAGAGGACCGAACGACCATGGGCCTGCTCGCCCTGTTTCGCCGCAAGCCGCATGAGCGGACCGGCTTCGAACTCTACGGCGCCGCCGTCGCCGCCGCGCGGGACCCGTGGTACTTCGAGGGCCTCGGCATCCCGGACACGCTGGACGGCCGCTTCGACGTGGTCGGGCTGCATGTCGCCCTGCTGATCCGCCGGCTCCGCACCGACCCGGACAAGCGCGGCGCCGCCCTGGCCCAGGCCGTCTTCGACGCGATGTTCGCGGATATGGACATCAACCTGCGCGAGATGGGCGCCGGCGACATGAGCATCGGCAAGCGGGTGAAGCAGATGTGGGAGGCCTTCCACGGCCGTTGCATCGCCTATGAGGCCGCGCTCGATGCCGGCGATGTCCCAGCGCTCGCCACCGCCCTCGAGCGCAATGTCTGGCGCGAGGCGGCCGAGGCGCCGCGCGAGCCCGCCCTCCGCCTCGCCCGCCATGCCGCCCGCTCGGCCGACGCGCTGGCCGCGCTGCCCTTCGCCACCCTGCTGCGCGGCGAGGCGCCGTTCCCCACACCGCAGGAGGCTGCCGATGCCGCCTGACCAGGGCCCGGAATTCTCCCGCCCCCTGGCGCTCGGCATGGTCCGCGAGGGCGGCCGCCACCTGTCGCTCACGGCGACGCCGGCGGAGTGCGCGGCGCTTGCCGCTCGATTCGGCATCCTCGCCCTCGACGGCCTGAGCGCGGAGTTGCACCTGACCATGGAGCCGGAAGGCACGGTCCGCGCCAAGGGCCGCGTCGCCGCCTGCCTCACCCAGGCCTGCATCGTGACGCTGGAGCCCGTCCCGCAGGCGGTCGACGAGCCGGTCGCCTTCCGCCTCCTCCCCCCTGGCCGCGAGCCGCAGGACGGGCCGGACGACATCGACGAGATCGAATGCCCCGACGGCACCGCCGATCTCGGCGAGGCGGTGGCCGAGCAGCTGGCCCTAGCCCTCGACCCCTATCCCCGCGCGCCTGGTGCCGAGTTGCCGGATGAGGCAACGGACCGCTCCGCCGACGCCTTCGCGGCCCTCTCCGCCTTGCGGAGGAACTAGCCCGCGGCGGGAGATGCGCCTGAGCACCGCTTGCAAGGCACTTGCACGGCGCTTGCACGGCGCTTGCACACTGGGGGGTGCGGTGCTACAGCCCCGCCCTCCCGTTGAAACGCCTTGCGTGTTGCAAAGAAAGGCTCGGCGCCATGGCCGTCCCGAAGAAGAAAGTTTCGCCCTCCCGTGCCGGCATGCGGCGGAGCCATCAGGCCCTGACCAAGATGGCCCATGCGGAGTGCTCCAACTGCGGCGAGCTGAAGCGCCCGCATCATGTCTGCTCCTCCTGCGGGCATTATGACGGCCGCGAGGTCGTTCCCGCCGGGGACGCGCTGAAGGCCGCCATCCGCCACTGAGCCAGCATCGGCATCCGGGCGGGGAACGGCAGATCGTGTCGCAGAGTACAGGTGCCTCCGGCTTCTCCCTGGCGATCGACGCCATGGGGGGCGACCATGCGCCCGACAGCGTCCTCGATGGGCTGGAACTGGCCGCGGAGCGTCATCCGCAGGCCCGCTTCCTGCTGGTCGGCGACGAGGCCCGCATCGGCGGGATGCTCGCCCGCCGGCCCCGCGCCGCCCGCGCCTGCAGCCTGCGCCATGCGCCCGATATCATCTCCTCCGAGATGAAGCCGACGGCGGCGCTGCGCCAGGGCCGGCAGAGCTCGATGCGCATCGCGATCGACGCCGTCGCCGGCGGCGAGGCGAGCGGCGTGGTCTCGGCCGGCAATACCGGCGCGCTGATGGCGCTCGCCAAGATCATCATCAAGACCCTGCCCGAGATCGACCGGCCGGCGCTCGCCGCCATTGCCCCCTCGGCACGTGGCGACGTGGTGCTGCTCGACCTCGGCGCCAACGTCCAGTGCGATGCCCGCAACCTCGTCGAATTCGCCGTCATGGGCGACAGCTTCGCCCGCGCCGTCCTCGGCCTGACCTCGCCGAGCTTCGGCCTGCTCAATGTCGGCTCCGAGGAGCTGAAGGGCGACGACCGGGTGCGCGCCGCCGCCGAGACGCTGCGCGAGAGCCATATCGGGCCCAATTTCCATGGCTTCATCGAGGGCCATGACATCGCCGCCGGCACCGTCGACGTGGTGGTCACGGACGGCTTCACCGGCAATGTCGCGCTGAAGACCGCCGAAGGCACGTTGAAGCTGATGCGCGACCTGCTACGCCAGGTCTTCACCAGCAGCATCCCCGCACGCGCGGGCTACCTTCTGGCCCGCCCCGCCCTCGACCGCCTGCGCGAGTGGATGGACCCGCGCCGCTACAACGGCGCCATCCTGCTCGGCCTCAACGGCGTGGTGGTGAAGTCCCATGGCGGGACGGATGCGCTCGGCTTCGCCCATGCCGTCGACGTCGCGATGGACATGGTCACCCACCGTTTCAACGACCGCATCCGCGAGGGCCTGGCGCAGATCGGCAAGCCGGTCGCCGCAGCCTGAAGGAGGGCGCCCCGATGCTCCGTTCCGTGATCGCCGGCTGCGGCGGCTACCTGCCGGAACGCTGCGTGCCGAACGCGGCGCTCGGCGCCGAATTCGGCATCGAGACCTCGGATGAGTGGATCGTCGAGCGCACCGGCATCCGCCAGCGCCATATCGCCGCGCCGGGCGAGACCGCCTCCGCCATGGGCGCCGCCGCGGCCCGCCAGGCGCTGGAGCGCGCCGGCATCGAGGCCGGCCGGGTCGATGCCGTCATCGTGGCGACGGCGACGCCGGACAGCGCCTTCCCGGCGACGGCGGTGCGCATCCAGCAGCATCTCGGCATCACCGGGGGCTTCGCCTTCGACCTGTCGGCGGCCTGCACCGGCTTCGTCTATGCCCTCGGCGTGGCCGATGCGCTGCTGAAGACCGGCCAGGCGCGCTGCGCCCTCGTCATCGGCACCGAGGTCTTCTCCCGCATCCTCGACTGGACGGACCGAGGCACCTGCGTGCTCTTCGGCGACGGCGCCGGGGCGGTGGTGCTGACCGCCGAGCAGGGCACCGAGCGCGGCATCCTCTCCACTCATCTGCACTCCGACGGCCGCCATGGCGACATCCTGCTGGTCGATGGCGGCGCCGGCTCGACCGGCGGCACCGGCCTGCTGCGCATGGCGGGGAAGGAGGTCTTCCGCCACGCCGTCTCCAAGCTCGCCGCCGTGGTGGACGAGGCGCTGGCCGCCAATGGGCTGAGCCATGCCGACCTCCGCTGGCTGGTGCCGCACCAGGCCAATCTCCGCATCATCGAGGCGATGGGGAAGAAGCTGAACCTGCCGCGCGAGCGGGTGGTGGTGACGGTCGATCGCCATGCCAATACATCCGCCGCCTCCATCCCCCTGGCGCTGGCGGATGTCGCCGGCCGCGGCTTGATCGAGCGCGGCGACCTGGTGGCGCTGGAGGGCATCGGCGGCGGCCTGACCTGGGGCGCCTGCCTGCTGCGCTTCTGAGGACTGCGCCGCCGCCATCGAACCCCTCGCCTGCCCTGCGGTCCGGCCGTTATGGTGTGCCGGGCTTGAAGTAGGAAGGTGGCGGGGTATGGCGATTTTGTCCGGCCTGCTGGGGCATGCGGGCGCGTTCGATCCGGCGCAGGCGCGGGAGGAGTATGGCCGCCTGCTGGCCGCCGACGAGGCTGTCGAGAGCGCCTACAAGATCGTCCGCGACGTGATCCTGCTGACGGATCGTCGGATCCTGCTGATCGACAAGCAGGGCGTCACCGGCCGGAAGACCGAGTATCTTTCCATCCCGTACCGGAGCGTCGTCCGCTTCTCCGTTGAGAGCGCCGGCCATTTCGACCTGGAGGCCGAGCTCAAGATCTGGGTCAGCGGAGCCGCGGCGCCCATCGAGCGGACTTTCAACCATAAGGTTGATGTCTACGCCCTTCAGGCCGCCATCGCCGGGCGCATCCCAAGATAGCCGAGGGCAGGAACGAGCCGTCTGCCGGGGTGCCCACCCCGATGCGGCTTTCGCTACTGCGACATTCCGGCAACGCTGTGGCGCATTCGCCAGAGCGCGGTTGACGCCCGTGGTGGATGCCGGTTTCCTAACGGTCAGAATGGTTTGCGGGAACCGGTTGCCAGATGAATACGCTGACACGCGCGAACCTGGCCGAGGCGATCTACAGCCAGGTCGGGCTGTCGCGGAACGAATCCGCAGCCCTTCTTGAATCAGTCCTGGAACGCATCTCCGCTGCCCTTGAGTCCGGCGAGGCGGTGAAGATCTCCGCCTTCGGCACCTTCATGGTGCGCCAGAAGGGCCAGCGCGTCGGCCGCAATCCGAAGACCGGCGTGGAGGTGCCCATCCTGCCTCGCAAGGTGCTTTCCTTCCGCCCCTCCCAGGTGCTGAAGGCGCGCATCAACGGCCAGGTCGCACCCGCCTCGGACAGCGCCGCGTGAGCGACCAGCTGTCTCCCCGCCCCCGCAAGGCGCCGACCGCCTTCCGCACCATCAGCGAGGTGGCGGACGACCTGCACATCCCGCAGCACGTCCTCCGCTTCTGGGAGACGAAATTCCCCCAGCTCAAGCCGTTGAAGCGCGGCGGCGGGCGGCGCTACTACCGGCCCGAGGATATCGGCCTGCTGCGCCGCATTGCCGACCTGCTCTACACCCAGGGCTACACCATCAAGGGCGTGCAGCGGCTGCTGCGCGAGGGCGGGCTCGGCGAGGCGGAGCTGCCGCTGCCGGAGCCTGCCGAGGCTCCGCCCGAGAGCCTCCGCAGCATCATCGAGGAGCTGGAGGACATCGCCGAGGAGTTGCACGGCCTCGCCGGCCGATAATGGCGGAAGGGCTCTAGCCTCGGCGAAGGCGTGGTGCTATCCCCGCGCCCGGTACGGATCGTAGCGCAGCCTGGTAGCGCACTTGTCTGGGGGACAAGGGGTCGTGGGTTCGAATCCCGCCGGTCCGACCATCATCCGCCCCGGAAAATGAGATCTTGGCCCTGATCGCCGGGCCTGCCGCATGCAGCTTGCGGTTGCGCAGCGTGGGCAGGATGGCCGCCCTTTAACCGCCATCTCCAACCTCGCCCCGCCCCATGCCGACCAGCCGTGAAGCCGCTAGCGAGGATCAGAAACCCCGCACCGCCGCCCCTGCCCCGCCGGCGCCGCCCGCCTCCCCTACCGCGCCGGCGCGTCTCGACATCGGCGTTTGAGCCCTTGCATCTGCCGCTCCTGTCGATACGTAGAAGCAGGAGGACAGCACGATGGCCGAGGACGAGGACATCCCGCTGAGCGGCGGCATCCGCCAGAAGCTGGTCGACACCAAGCGGGCCTGGGCCCGCGACGGCCGCCTCCTCACCGGCACCCAGGGCGACCCGACGCGGGACCGCCTGCCGCCCGGCCAGACCCTAGTGAAGGACTGGCCGGTCCTCGACCTCGGCGTGCAGCCCGATGTCTCGCCGGAGCGCTGGCGGCTGCGCGTCGAGGGGCTGGTGCAGGCCCCGGTGCGCCTCACCCTCCCCGAATTCATGGCCCTGCCCCAGACCGAGCTGGTCAACGACATCCACTGCGTCACCCAATGGAGCCGCTACGACAATCGCTGGCAGGGCGTCCGCGCCCGCGACCTCATCGAGATGGCCCGGCCGAAGGAGGAGGCGCGCTTCGTCTCCTTCACCTCCTATGACGGCTACACCACCAATGTCCCGCTCGCGGAGTTCACCCGCGACGAGGTGCTGCTGGCCCATTCCTGGGAGGGCGAGCCGCTGACCCGCCAGCATGGCGGCCCGGTGCGCGTCGTGCTGCCCCGCCTCTATTTCTGGAAAAGCCCGAAATGGGTGACGCGGATCGAGCTGCTGCGCGAGGACCGGCCCGGTTTCTGGGAGGTCCGCGGCTACCACAACAACGGCGATCCCTGGGCGGAGGAGCGGTATGGCTGAGCTTGGACGGCGCGCGGCCCTGGCGCTCGGCGCGACGGCGATGAGCGGCCTCGCCGGCGCCGCGGAGCCGACCGCCTTCGACTTCCGCATGGACTCGATCGATGGCGGCCCGCTCGACCTCGGCGGCTTCCGCGGCCGGCCGATGGTGGTGGTGAACACCGCGAGCTTCTGCGGCTTCACTCCGCAATACGCCGCGCTGCAGAAGCTCCACGACCGCTTCTCGGCCCGCGGCCTGGTGGTGCTCGGCGTGCCTTCCAACGACTTCAACCAAGAGAGCGCCGACGCCGGCACCATCAAGCGGTTCTGCGAGGCGAATTACGCCGTCACCTTCCCGATGACCATGCCCGCCCGGGTTCGGGGTGCGCAGGCGGCGCCGCTCTTCGCCTTCCTCGCGGCGAATGGCGGTGGGCCGCCACGCTGGAATTTCCACAAATACCTGATCGCGCGCGACGGGCGCCGGGTGCAGAGCTTCCCCACCGCGACGGAGCCGGATGCGCCGGCGCTGGTCCGCGCGGTGGAGGCGGCGCTGGCCGCTACTCCGGCAGCCTGACCGCCGAGATGATCACCACGGCGCTGGCATAAGGGTATTCGTCCGTCATCGTCAGCGCCACCTCCGCCCGGTGCCCGGCCGGCGTGATGCGCGCCAGCCGCTCCGCCGCCCCGCCCGTCATGCGCAGCGTCGGCTGCCCGCTCGGCAGGTTGACCACGCCGAGGTCGCGAAAGAAGACGCCCGCCCGGAACCCCGTCCCCAGCGCCTTGGAGGCCGCCTCCTTCGCCGCGAAGCGCTTGGCATAGGTCGCGGCCCGGAGCTTCTCCGTCCGCCGCTCCGCCTTGGCGCGTTCCGTCTCGGTGAAGACCCGCTCGAGGAAGCGCTCGCCATAACGGGCGATGCTCTGCTCGATGCGGCGGATGTCGACGACGTCATTGCCGAGGCCGAGGATCATCCGCGCGCCCGCTCCACCCGGAGGTTGTCGGCCGGTGCCCGCAGCGCGCCCATGATGCGCTCCAGGTGCCGGAGGTCCCGCACCTCGACATCGAGGGCGATCTCGCAGCTCTCCGGGTCGCGGTGATTGACCTTGAGCCCGGCCAGCGCGCCATCCTGCTGCGCCACCGTCTCGGTCAGGGCAGCGAGCGCCGAAGGCCTGTTTCGCGTCTCGACGATGATCCGCCCGACATGGTGGCCGACCGCCTCCTCGACCCAGTCGATGTCGAGGAAGCGCTCCGGTGCCGCGGCGAAATTCTCGAGGCTCCGGCAGTCCGCCGCATGGATGCTGACGCCCTTGCCGGTGGTGACGATGCCGAGGATGCGCTCGCCCGGCAGCGGGTGGCAGCAGCCGGCGAAATGATAGGGCATGCCGCTGACGAGCCCCGTCACCGGCATCCCCGCCGGCGCCGCCCCGCGCCCAGACCCCGGCCGCTCCGCGCGCCCGAGCGTCGGCCCGGCGCCGAGCCGCCCACGCGGCCGGGCCAGCGGCAGCGGGTCCGCGATGCGCGGCGGCGTGCGCAGCTCCGGCACCGCCGCCTGCACCACCTCCCGCGCCGAGAGCGAGCCGGAACCGACGAGCAGGTAGAGTTCCGGCAGCCCCGGCTGCTTCAGTGCCTTCAGCGCGCCTTCCAGGAGCTTCTCGGAGAAGTCGAGCCCCTCCTGCCGGAAGGCCTTGGTGATGGCGGCGCGCCCGCTCTCCTGGTTCTCCTCCCGCTGCCGCGCATGGACGAAGCGGCGGATGCGCGCCCGCGCCTTGCCGGTGACGACGAAGCGCTCCCAGGCCGGGTTGGGCTGCCCGCCGCGGGCGGTGATGATCTCGACCTGGTCGCCATTCTCCAGCATGTGCCGGAGCGGGACGATCTTGCCGTTGACCTTGGCGCCGACGCAGGTGTCGCCGACCTGGCTGTGGACCTCATAGGCGAAGTCCACCGGAGTCGCCCCGCGCGGCAGCTCGATCAGGTCGCCCTTGGGGGAGAAGCAGAAGACCAGCTCGCGGTGCAGCTCGAGCTTGGTGTCGTCGAGGAATTCCTGCACGCCCTCGGCATTCTCCAGGATGTCGAGGAGCGCCCGCACCCAGGGGTAGCGCTTGCGCGCCGTGCCGCCGGCCGTCTCCGGCCCCTGCTTGTAGATCCAGTGCGCCGCGACGCCGAATTCCGCGACCTCGTGCATCTCGCGCGTGCGGATCTGCACCTCGATCTTGGCATTGCGCCGCTCCGGCACCGTTACGCCCGTATGGAGCGACTGGTAGCCGTTGGTCTTCGGCGTCGAGATGTAGTCCTTGAAGCGGCCGGGGACGACGCGATAGGCGTCGTGCACCGCGCCCAGCGCCATGTAGCAGGCGTTGCGGTCATCGACGATGACGCGGAAGGCCATGACGTCCGAGAGCGCCTCGAAGGCCACGTTCTTCTTCTGCATCTTCAGCCAGATCGAATAGGGCGACTTCTCCCGCCCCAGCACGTCGAGCGCGTTCACCCCGTGCAGCGCGAGCACGCGCTTCAGGTCCTGCTCGATCTCGCGGATCAGGTCCGCGCCCTGGCCGCGGAGGAAGGTGAGGCGCGCGGCGATGGTCTGCCGCGCCTCCGGGTGCAGCGTCTGGAAGGCGAGCGTCTCCATCTCGGTCTTCAGCGCATCCATGCCGATGCGCTCGGCGAGGGGGGCGAAGATCTCGAGCGTCTCGCGCGCCGTCTTCTGCCGCCGCGCCTGCTGCGGGACGAAATGCAGCGTCCGCATGTTGTGCAGCCGGTCGGCGAGCTTCACGAGCAGGACGCGGATGTCCTCGCTCATGGCCAGCACGAGCTTGCGGAGGTTCTCCGCCTGCTTGGTCCGCTCCGACTGCAGCTCGATCCGCGTCAGCTTGGTGACGCCATCGACCAGCCGTGCCACCTCAACGCCGAAGCGGCGCTCGATCTCCTTCAGCCCGACCGCCGTATCCTCGGCGACGTCGTGCAGCAGGGCGGTGGCGATGGTCGCGCTGTCGAGCCGGTAATCGGCCAGGATGCCGGCGACGGCGAGCGGGTGGGTGATGTAGGGCTCGCCATTCTCCCGCTGCTGCGTGGCATGCGCCTCGGCGGCGAGCTGCCCGGCGCGGGTGAGGAGGCCGATATCCGCCCGCGGGTCATAGGCCAGCACCCGCTCGGCGAGCGTCGTGGCCTCGGCATAGCCGGGCGGCAGCGTGGCGCTCGCAACGGTTCCGGTAGCCGGGCCCTCAGGGGCGCGCGGCACCGTGGCAGAAAGGGGCCCGGTGTCGCGCGGCGTCAAGCGGCCCGCCTCAGCGGCGGCCGCCGCCGCCCAGCTCGGCGGCGATCGCGGCCTCGAGATCGTCCGGCGACATGTCCTCGAGGCCCGCGCCCTCGGCAGGCAGCTCCTCGTTGACGTCCATGACGCCGAAGATGTTCTCGTCGGTGGCGATGAGGTCGAGCACCTCCTCCTCCGCCGGCTCCGGCTCCGGCGCGCGCTGGAGCGACTTGATCAGGTCCGCCTCGACCGAGGAGAGGTCGATGGTCTGCTCGGCGATCTCGCGGAGCGCGACGACGGTGTTCTTGTCGTTCTCGCGCTCGAGGGTCAGGTCCTCGCCGCGGCCGATATTGCGAGCCCGCTGCGCGGCGGTGAGCACCAGCTCGAACCGGTTCGGGATCTGGACAATGCAGTCTTCGACGGTGACGCGCGCCATCTCGGCCTCATGAATTGGATCGGCCGCCCCCATCGGGGCAGCGCGGATGAAACCTCCAGATAGCCATGCCGCCCCGCTTTCGCAAGCGCCGGGCGCCGATCACCCCCCGATCGGCACCGGGAGGTCCCCGGCCGGCAGCGCCGCCAGCAACGCCTCCACCGTCGTGCCGAGGCGCGGATGCACCCAGCCCGGCGCCACGTCCCGCAGCGGCTCCAGCACGAAGCGGCGGAGATGCGCCCGCGGATGCGGCAGCACCGGGTCCGGCGCGGTACGGAGGACGGCGTCGACGGCGACGATGTCGAGGTCGAGCGTCCGCGGGGCATTGGGATAGGGCCGCTGCCTCCCGGCGCCCTCCTCCAGCCGCTGCAGCGCGGCCAGCAGCGCCGCCGGGTCGGGCGCCGTGCCCTCCAGCCGCGCCACGCCGTTGACGTAGCGCGGCGCGCCCGGCATCGGTGGCACCGGTTCGGTTTCATACCAGCGCGAGAGCGCGGCAAGCCGCATTCCGCACAGCCCATCGAGCGCCGCCGCAGCAATACGGCAAGTCTCGACTGGTGCTTTTCCGTCATATCCAGGCAAATTCGCGCCGATGGCGACGAGAACCACGCTTTGTCGCTTAACCACCTGCAATGTTCGCCTAAACTGGAGGGTGCGCAGACTGGCGCATCCCATATTTCGAAAGCAACGACCTTGCAGCCCGACCGGATCGAACGCCTCGCCGTTTTCATCGACGGGGCCAATCTCTATGCCGCTTCACGTACCCTCGGCTTTGACGTGGACTACAAGAACCTGCTGGCCCATTTCCGCCGTCAGGCCTACCTCATCCGCGCCTACTACTACACCGCCCTGCTCGAGACCGAGGAGTACTCCCCGCTCCGCCCCCTCGTCGACTGGCTCGGCTACAACGGTTACTCCGTCGTCACCAAGCCCGCCAAAGAATTCACCGACGCCACCGGCCGCCGCCGCGTCAAGGGCAGCGTCGACATCGAGATGGCCGTCGACGTGCTCGACCTCGCGCCGCATCTCGACCATGTCGTCATCTTCTCGGGCGATGGCGACCTCCGCCGCCTGGTCGAGGCGGTGCAGCGGCGCGGCGTGCGCGTCACCGTCATCTCCTCCATCCGCACCCAGCCGGCGATGATCGCCGACGAGCTGCGCCGCCAGGCGGATGCCTTCATCGACCTCTCCGAGCTCGCCGAGCACATCACCCGCCGCCAGGTGGAGCCGCGGCAGCGCCAGGCCGGCGCGTCCGCCGGCTCCTCGCCCAGACTCGCACCGGTGCGCGCGACGCCGGCCGAGCCCTTCCGCGAGACGCCGGAGTTGCCGGAGTGAGGAGGCCGAAGTGAGCGATCCGGCGCCGCAGCCGGACCGCGACTGCCCGTTCTGCCCCCGGCTCGCCGCGCTCCGCGAGGCGAACCGGGCCGCCTTTCCGGACTGGCACAACGCCCCCGTCCCTTCCTGGGGCCCGCGCGAGGCGGGGCTGATGGTACTCGGCATGGCGCCCGGCCAGCGCGGCGCCAACCGCACCGGCCGCCCCTTCACCGGCGACCACGCCGGCCGCCTGCTCTATGCGACCTTGCTGAAGCATGGCCTCGCCGAGGGCAGTTACCTGGAGCGCCCGGATGACGGGATGGCGTTGACCGGCTGCCGCGTCACCAATGCGGTGCGTTGCGTGCCGCCGGCGAACCTGCCGCAGCCGGCCGAGATCCGCGCCTGCAACGGCTTCCTCGCCGGCGAGATCCAGGCGATGCCGCGGCTGCGGGTGGTGCTGGCGCTCGGCGTGCTGGCGCATGATGCCTGCCTGCGTGCGCTCGGGCTGAAGCGCAGCGCGACCCGCTTCGCCCATGGCGCCATGCATGAGCTGCCCGGCGGGCTGGTGCTGGCCGACAGCTACCATGTCAGCCGGTACAACACCTCGACGCGGCGGCTGACGACGGAGATGTTCGAGGCCGTCGTCGCCGCGATCCTGCCGCGCCTGTAGGAGTTCAACCGCCCGAGCCGCCGGTCTGCGTATTCGTCGCCGCCGGCTGCGACGGGGCCGGGCCTGCCCCGGTCGCCTCGCGGTAGGCAGCCGTGGTCGGCGGCGGCGGCTTGTCCGGCGCGTCGGCGGTCATCTTGTGGAAGCCGAGCGCCAGGGTAATCAGGATCAGCAGCGGCGCGATGACGGTGGACAGCGAGATGCGCGGCATTCTCCGCTCCTTCGGAAACGTGCCACCCCAGGACGCACGGCGCCCCAGCCGGTTCAAACGGAGCACGGATCGATGCCGAGAGACCCAGCCCCCGAACTGCTGAGCCCCGCCGAGATGGCCCGGGCCGATGCGCTGGCGGCCGCGGCGGGCTTCCCTACCCTCCGCCTCATGGAGGCCGCCGGCCGCGCCGTGGCCCAGGCCGCCCGCCGCCGCTTCCGCCCCAGCCGGACCCTGGTGCTGGCCGGCCCCGGCAACAACGGCGGCGACGGCTATGTCGCCGCGCGGCTGCTGGAGGCGGCGGGCTGGCCCGTCTCCGTCGCCGCCATCGCCCCGCCGCGTCCCGGCAGCGATGCGGCGGCTGCGGCGGCGCGGTGGCGCGGCCCGCTGGTTCCCTTCTCCGTGGCGGAGGCGGGGCGCGCCGGCCTCGTTATCGATGCGGTCTTCGGCGCCGGCCTCGCCCGCCCGGTCGATGGGCCGGTGGTCGAGGTGCTGCAGGCCTGCCGCGCCCCGATCCTCGCCATCGACACCCCCTCCGGCCTCGACGGCGCCACCGGCCAGGTGCTGGGATTCGCCCCGCAGGCCGCACTCACCGTCACCTTCTTCCGCCTCAAGCCCGGCCACCTGCTGCTGCCCGGCCGCGGCCTCTGCGGCGAGACGCTGCTGGCCGACATCGGCCTGCCTGCCTCGGTCCTTGAGGTGATCGCCCCGCGCAGCCGCCGCAACGGCCCCGGCCTCTGGCGCCTGCCGGGCCTTGGCCCGGACTCGCACAAATACACCCGTGGCCACCTCACCATCCTCGGCGGGGCGGCGATGACCGGGGCGGCCCGGCTCGCCGCCGGCGCCGCGCACCGGACAGGCGCCGGCCTCGTCACCATCCGCGCCCCCGACGCCGCGGCGGCCACGCTCTACCGCGCCGCCGAGCCCGGCAGCCTCGTCACCAAGGCGCCCGTCGCGTCCCTCCTCACCGACCCGCGCCGTGCCACCTGGTTGATCGGCCCCGGCCTCGAGCCCGATGACGCGACCCGCACCGCCCTCCGCCAGGTGATCGACGCTGGCCGCCAGCTCGTCGCGGATGCCGGCGCCCTCGGCGCCGCCGCCGACATGCCGGAGGTGCTGGCAGGCGCCGCCATCCTCACCCCCCATGCCGGCGAGTTCACCCGCGTCTTCGGCCCCATCGGCGCGGACAAGCCGGAGGCGGCCCGCCGCGCCGCCGCCCGCACCGGCGCCGTCGTCCTCCTGAAGGGTGCCGACACCGTCATCGCCGCCCCGGATGGCAGGACGATCATCAACCACAACGCCCCGCCGAGCCTCGCCACCGGCGGCACCGGCGATGTCCTGGCCGGCACCATCGCCGCCCTCCTCGCCCAGGGCATGCCGCCCTTCGAGGCCGCTGCCGCCGGCGCCTGGCTGCAGGGCGAGGCCGCCCGCCGCCACGGCCCAGGCCTGCTCGCCGAAGACCTGATCACTCTGCTGCCAGCGGCAGCGGCCGCCGCCTCCAGCCCCTGACGGATTCCGCTTGCTCACCCTACATTGCAAAGGGTTTCATTGCGTTCCTTCAAAGGGCCCGACCATGTCCGAAGTCCTGGAACAAGCCGGCCTGCTCGACCGCGCCCTTCGCCGCGTCACCAGCCTCTGGCGCGACATGGCCGACCGCGTGACCGGCGCCGAGGCGGAGGGCATCGCCGAGCAGATGCGCGCCTGCCTTGAGGACCGCGGCGGCGAACTCTCGGCCCGCAACCGCGCTGCCAAGCTGGCCCAGGCCTATCTCGGCCTCGATGCGCCAGGCCGCATCGGCTTCCTCCGCACGCTGGCCGGCTTCGACTCCGACGAGGCGGCCGTCCGCGCCGCCATGGACCGGGTCCAGGCCGCCGCCGATTCCGCGGAGCGGGCCAGCGCCCAGGCCCGCCTCCGCCGCGCGCTGGAGCCGCCGCGGCTCCGCCTGCTGACGCAGTTCACCACCATTCCGGACGGGGTGAAATTCCTCGTCGACCTGCGCGGCGAGCTGCTGCGGTTGATGGATGGGGACCCGCTGCTCGGCGCGTTGGAGAGCGACCTGCGTGGCCTGCTGGCGAGCTGGTTCGATGTCGGCTTCCTCGAGCTGCGCCGGATCGACTGGAACAGCCCCGCCGCCCTCCTCGAGAAGCTCGTCAGCTACGAGGCGGTGCATCGCATCCGCACCTGGCGCGACCTCAAGAACCGGCTCGACAGCGATCGCCGCTGCTACGCCTTCTTCCATCCCCGCATGCCGGAGGAGCCGCTGATCTTCGTCGAGGTTGCGCTGGTGAAGGGCCTCGCCGGCAGCGTGCAGCGGCTGCTCGACGAGAAGGCGCCGGTGCTCGACCCGGCCCAGGCCGACACAGCCATCTTCTACTCCATCAATAATTGCCAGCGCGGGCTGGACGGCATCAGCTTCGGCAATTTCCTCATCAAGCGCGTGGTGGCGCTGCTGGGGACGGAGCTGAAGGGGTTGAAGGCCTTCTCCACCCTCTCGCCCATCCCCGGCTTCTGCCGCTGGCTGCAGGAGCGCATCGCCGAGGGCGAGGCCGGGATGGTGACGGAGGAGGAGCTGTCCGCGCTCCGCGCCGCTGCCCCCGCCATGCTGGCCCTCCCCGCCCCGGCCGAGGGCGGCGCCGCCACCACCAGCGCCCCCTCTCTCGCGCCGGAGACGCCGGCCCAGACCCTGGCCCGCATCCTCGCCCGCCGCGGCTGGCAGCGGGAGGAGGCTCTGGCGAAGCTGCTGGAGCCGGTGCTGACGCGCCTCTGCGCCACCTACCTGGTGCAGGCCGCCTCGCCGCGGAACCCGAAGCGGGCGCGCGACCCGGTGGAGCATTTCCACCTCTCCAACGGCGCGCGGATCGAGCGGCTGAACTGGCGCGGCGACATCTCCGACAAGGGGATGCGCGAGAGCGCCGGGCTGATGGTCAATTACCTCTACGACCCGGCGCGGATCGAGGAATACCACGAGACCTACATGGGCGAGGGTAAGCGCCCGATGGCCAGCGCCATCCGCAAGCTGGCAAGGGCCTGAGCGGCATCGGCCCTGACGAGGCCCAAGGGCAGGCCATGACTGCACTCGGCCAGATCAGCCAGCTCGACTACGCAGTGATCTTCGCGCGCGACCTCACCGCAATGCGGGACTTTTACGAGCGTGTACTGGAATTCCCCTTGTCGCGCCGCCTCAGCGACCGCTGGTTCGAGTACCGGATCGGCTCGGTGACGCTGGCGCTGGCCACCCATGGCGGGCGCTTCGACGACCCGCCGCCGGCGCCGGGCGCGCTGTCGGTGCAGCTTGCCTTCCGCGTTCCGCCGCCGATGGTGGCGGCCTGCGCGGCCGAGCTGGAGGCAAAGGGGGTTGCGCTGGTCTCGCCGCTGACCGACCACCCCTTCGGCCACCGGACGATCTTCTTCCGCGACCCGGACGGCAACGTCATCGAGATCTACGCCGAGATCTGAGCCGGCGTGCTACCCCCGCGCCCGCATCAGCCGCGCCTTGTCCCGCGCCCAGTCCCGCTCGGCGATGGCGTGGCGCTTATCGTGCTTCTTCCGCCCCTCGGCCACGCCGAGCAGCACCTTGGCCCGGCCCTTCTCGTTGAAGTGGATCTGCATCGGCACGATGGTCGCGCCCTCGCGTGCGATGTTGCCGATCAGTTCCTGAACCTGCTTCCGGTGCAGCAGGAGCTTGCGCGGCCGCGTCGGCTCGAAGCGGGCGACGGTGCTGCCTGCCTGCCATTCCGGGATGGTGCAGTTGAACAGCCACATCTCGCCGTCGCGCTCGCCCGCCCAGGCCTCGCTGAGCGTCGCCCGTCCGGCGCGGAGCGACTTCACCTCCGGCCCGACCAGCGCCATGCCGGCCTCGATCGTCTCGCCGATCGTGTAGTCGTAGCGCGCGCGGCGGTTCTGCGCCGCGATGCCGTGCGAGATCAGCCCCTTCTTCGTCTTCTTCTCTGCCATGAGGGCATATCTAGTTGAGGAGGCCCACCGATACCATGGCCTCCCGCACCCGCTTCCGCACCGGCTCCGAGACGGGAGCCATCGGCAGGCGGCAATGGTCGCTCCCCTTGCCGAGCAGGCTGGCCGCATACTTCACCGGCCCCGGCGAGGTCTCGGCGAAGAGCGCGTCGTGCAGCGGCAACAGCCGGTTCTGGATGCCCATCGCCTCGTCGATCCGCCCCTCGCGCCAGGCCTTCTGCATCTCGGCGCAGAGCCGGGGCGCGACATTGGCGGTGACGCTGATGCAGCCGGTGCCGCCGGCGGCGTTGAAGGACAGCGCCGTGTGGTCCTCCCCCGAGAGCTGGATGAAATCCGGCCCGCAGGCCCGGCGCGTGTGCAGCGGCCGCGCCAGGTTGGCCGTCGCATCCTTCACGCCGACGATGTTCGGGTGCTGCGCCAGCCGCGCCATGGTCTCGACGCTCATGTCGATCACGCTGCGCGGCGGGATGTTGTAGATGAAGAGCGGCAGGTCGGCGGCATCCGCCAGCGTCCTGAAGTGGAGGTACATCCCCTCCTGCGTCGGCTTGTTGTAGTAGGGCGTGACGACCAGCGTCGCATCCGCCCCCGCCGCCTTGGCGTGCTTCACGAAGTCGACCGCTTCCGCCGTGCTGTTGCTGCCCGCGCCGGCGATCACCGGCACCCGGCCGCGCGCCACCTCGACGCAGAGCTCCACCACCCGCTTGTGCTCGGCATGGCTGAGGGTCGGGCTCTCGCCCGTGGTGCCGACGGGGACGAGGCCCTCGGTGCCCTCGGAGATCTGCCACTCCACCAGCTCCTGGAAGGCTTTCTCGTCCAGGGATCCATCGCTCCGCATCGGCGAGATCAGCGCGACCATCGATCCCCTGAACATGTTCCCTGTCCTCCCTGCCGGCCCGATGGGCGGTCCACCGAAGCTAGTCGCCGGAACGGACGGGAACAAGGCCGCGCGGGACAGCGAGGGGTCCGATCGGGTACAAGGCACCGATGCGCCGCCGAACCGTCCTTGCCCTGCCCCTGGCCCTCTCCCTGCCGATACCGGCCCTCGCCCAACCCGCCCCGCCGGGCGGGCCGGAGGCCGTGCGCTCCGCCGGCCGCCAGGCGGTCGCCTTCGCCAACAGCCAGCGCTGGGCCGAGGCCGATGCCGCCGCCCAGGCCGCCGACCCGCTGATCCGCAAGCTCGTGGCCTGGATGCGCCTGCAATCCCGCGGCAGCGGCGCGACCGCGCCCGAGATCGTCGCCTTCGCCCTCGCCAATCCCGGCTGGCCCGCCCAGGAGGCGCTCGCCCGCCGTGCGGAGGAGGCGCTGGCCGCCGACCCCAACGACACCCTCGCCGCCGACTACTTCGCCGCACGCGCCCCCCGCACCCTCGACGGCTACCAGCGCCTCGCTGATGCCCTCGCCCGCGCCGGCCGCGGCGAGGAGGCGGCAAAGATCATCCGCATCGGCTGGCAGGAGGCGCCGGCCGACGCCCTGGCCGAGCCCACCTATCTCGACCGCAATGCCGCCAGCCTGACGCCCGAACACCACTGGCGGCGCTTCGACCGCCTTGCGCTGGCCCGCGAGGCCGCCGCCGGCCGCACCCTCGCCTATCTCGACCCGGCCCGGCAGGGCATCGCCGCCGCCCGCCTCGCCTATGCCGCCGACCAGGCGGATGCCGACCTGCCGGCGCTTGCCACCGCCGCCGCGAGCGATGCGGCGCTGGCCTTCGAGCGCGCCCGCTGGCTCCGCCGCCGCGACCGCGATGCCGAGGCCGCCGCCTGCTGGGCGACCAGCCCCGCCCCCTCGCCGGAGGTCGCCCGCGCCGCCTGGCCGGAGCGCCAGCTCCTCGCCCGCAAGCTGATCCGCCTCGGCGATGCGCGCGCTGGCTATGCCGTCGCCTCGCGCCATGGGCTCGAGGTCCCGGGCGAGCCGCGGCAGGAGGCCGAATTCCTCGCCGGCTTCATCGCCCTCCGCCGGCTGGAGGACGCCGCCTCGGCGGAGCGCCACTTCACCCTGCTCGCCGAGGGCAGCCGCAGCGCCATCACCCGCGCCCGCGCCCTCTACTGGCAGGGACGCGCGCTCGCCGCCCGCGGCGATGCCGCCGCCGCCTGCCAGCGCTACGCTGCCGCCGCCGAGTATCCCGTCACCTTCTACGGCCAGCTCGGGGCGCTCGCCATCGGCGAGGATGGCGCCGCGCTCTCGGCCCGCATCGCCCGCACCCCGGTGCCGGCCGCCTCCCCTGGCCTCGCCAGCGCCTTCGCCGGCAAGGAGCTGGCCCGACTGGTCCTGGCACTGGCCGATATCGGCGAGACGCGGCGCGCCCGCACCTTCCTCCTCCGCCTCGAGGAGACCGCCGCCGAGCCGGCCGAGCAGGTGCTTGCCGCCCAGCTCGCCACCCGCATCGGCCGCCCGGACCATGCGGTCTGGATCGCCCGCCGCGCCGGCGCCAGCGGCCTGATGCTGCTCGCCGATGGCTGGCCCACCCCCTACCCCGCCCCGGCCGATGGGCCGGAGCCGGCGCTGACCTTCGCCATCACCCGCCAGGAGAGCAATTTCGACCCGGAAGCCGTCTCCTCCGCCAATGCGCGCGGGCTGATGCAGCTTCTCCCGAGCACCGCCCAGCTCGTCGCCCGCCGCCTCTCCGTGCCCTATGCGGTCGGCATGCTGACCGCCAACCCGGTGCTGAACATGCGCCTCGGTGCCGGCTACCTCTCGCAGCTGCTGGACCGCTTCGCCGGGACGCTGCCCTTCGCCATCGCCGGCTACAATGCCGGGCCGGGGCGCGTCGACGAATGGGTCGGCACCTTCGGCGACCCGCGCTCCGGCTCGATCAGCATGCTCGACTGGATGGAGCTCATTCCCTTCGGCGAAACCCGCAACTATGTGCAGCGGGTGATCGAGAACATGGCCGTCTACCGCACCCGCGACCCAGCAGCCTCGGATTTGCCGCACCCGATGACGCGCTGGCTCGCCGCGTGAGCGCGCTGCCGCGCCGCATCGCCTTCAGCGCCCGCGACGGCCTACGCCTCTCCGCCCTGGAATGGCCGGGCGACCCGGGCGCCGTGCCGCTGCTCTGCCTGCCGGGGATTGCCCGGACCGCGCTCGACTTCACCGGGGTCGCGCTGCGCCATCGCGGCCGCCGCCGGGTCGTCGCGCTCGACTATGCCGGGCATGGCGAGAGCGGGCGTGCCGCCGATCCCGCCCGCTACCGCGTCGAGGTCGCCATCCGCGACCTCATGGATGCGCTGGCGGCGCTGCACCTGCACCGAATCGCCATCCTCGGCACCAGCTTCGGCGGCATCCTCGGCATGGCGCTCGGCCTCATCCGCCCGACCGTGCTCGCGGCCCTCGCCCTCAACGACACCGGCCCGCGGATCGAGCCGATGGGCCTCGACGAGGTCCGCAACTTCATCGGCCGCGACCCGGCCTTCGCCGGCATCGAGGAGGCTGCGGCCTTCCTCCGCCAGATCCTGCCGCCGCTCGGCATTCCGGAAGAGGGCTGGCGCGCCATCGCCGAGACGACCTATGCCCGCGGCACCGATGGCCGCCTGCACCCGCGCTGGGATATCCGCATCCTGCAGGCGATGCCGCGCGAGGCCGGCCCGACCGAGCTTTGGCCGCTCTTCCATGGCCTGCCTGCGATCCCGCTGCTGCTGATCCGCGGGGAGGCGAGCGCCATCCTCTCGGCCGATACGGCCCGGCGGATGTGCGAAGCCCGGCCGGAGATGGAGTTCGTCTCCCTCCCCGGCATCGGCCATGCGCCGACGCTGCTCGAGCCGCCCTGCCTCACCGCCCTCGACCGCCTGCTGGCGAAGCTCGGATGAGGATGACCCCGCTGCGCTTCGTCGCCACCATGGGCGGCATCGGCCTGCTGCGGCCGGCGCCGGGGAGCTGGGGCTCGGCCCTCGTCCTCCCCCTCGCCCTGCTCGGCCCCGGCGCCTGCCTGGCGCTGGCGCTGCTGCTCGCCCTGCTCGGCCTCTGGGCCGTCGACCGGCTGCTGGCGACCGACCGCGGCGCCGATCCCGGCTGGGTGGTGATCGACGAGGGCGCGGGCCAGCTCCTGGCGCTGGCCGCCTTGCCGCCCGAGCCGACCGGCTGGGGCATCCTGCTGGCCTTCCTGCTCTTCAGGCTCTTCGACGTGACCAAGCCCGGCCCCGTCGGATGGGCCGACCGGCAGCACGGCCCGGTCGGCGTGATGCTGGACGACATCCTCGCCGGCGCCCTGGTCGCGGGCCTGCTGCTGCTGCTGCGCCTCGCCTGGCCCGGCCTTCCGCTATAGGCTGCCGCCGATGCTGCCCGATGAGACCCTCGATGCCGCCCGCGCCCTCCTCGCCCTGCTCGAGGCGCGCGGCCTCACCCTCGCCACGGCCGAAAGCTGCACCGGCGGGCTCATCGCCGCGGCGCTGACGGCCATCCCCGGCTCCTCCGCGGTGGTGACGCGGGGCTACGTCACCTATTCCAACGAGGCGAAGGCCGGGATGCTCGGCATCCCGATGGGGGTGATCGAAGGCTATGGCGCCGTCAGCGAGACGGTCGCCCGCCGCATGGCCGAGGGCGCGCTGCGGGTGGGCGGCGCCGATATCGCGGTCAGCTGCACCGGCATCGCCGGTCCTGGCGGCGCGACGCCGGGCAAGCCGGTCGGCCTGGTCCATATGGCGGCCGCCCGGCGCAACGGCAGCACGCTGGCCCTCCGCCGCGTCTTCCCCGGCGACCGCGGCGAGGTCCGCGCCGCGACCGTCGCCGAGGCGCTGCAGCTGGCGCGCGCGCTCGCGGAGTAGCTATTCGAGCCGAAAGGCATCCGCGATCCGCCGCACCGTCCCGTCGACTGCAACGAGCAGCAGGTCGAACCGCACCCCCGCCGCGCCGCGCCCGGGATTGGCGGCCAGCCAACACTCGCCGGCCCGCAGCAGCCGCGCCCGCTGCCTCGGGCCGAGCGCGCCGGCCGCCTCGGTGAGGCTCGGCCGCGCCTTCACCTCGATGAAGGCGAGGAGCCCATCCCGCTCGGCGACGAGGTCGATCTCCCCGGCCGCCGTGCGCACCCGCCGCGCCAGCACAAGCCAGCCGGAGGCCGCCAGCGCCGCCTCCGCCACCGCCTCGGCTTGCCGGCCGGAGAGTTCCGCCTTGGCTCCTCTCCCCTGGGCTCCGCTCCCCTGGCCCCCGGTCCCGGCCCGGCTCAGCGGCCGACCGCCTCCCGGATCGCGCCCACCGCCTCCTCGATCATCGGCGCCGAGACGTCGAGATGGGTGCAGGCCCGCACCCGCCCGCCAAGGCCGCTCACCGCGATCCCCTGCAGCGCCAGCCGCTCCTGCAGCGCCTCGACGCTCAGCCCCGTGTCGCGCACGTCGAAGAAAACCAGGTTGGTATCCGGCTCCTCCACCACGATGCCGGGGATTTGCCGCAGCCCACGCGCCAGGGCCTTGGCATTCGCATGGTCCTGCGCCAGCCGCTCCACATTGTGGTCGAGGGCATGGAGGCAGGCCGCCGCGCAGATGCCCGCCTGCCGCATGGAGCCGCCGAGCCGCTGCTTCCACCGCCAGGCCTGCCCAATGAAATCCGCCGAGCCACAGAGCACCGCGCCGAGCGGCGCCCCGAGCCCCTTGGTGAAGTCGAGCCAGACGCTGTCGTATTGCGCGACCATCTCGCTCGGCGCGATGCCGGCGGCGACGCAGGCGTTCATCAGCCGGGCGCCGTCCATATGCGTCGCCCAGCCCTGCTCATGGGCGACCTCCGCCACCTCGTTGAGCTGCGCGAGCGGCCAGACCGTCCCGCCGCCGATATTCGCCGTCTGCTCCACCTCCAGCAGCCGCTGTGGCGGGGCGTAGCGCGTCTTCGGCCGGATCGCGGCACGCACCTCGTCGGCGGTGAACTGGCCACGCGCGCCCTTGAGCGGGTAGATCTGCACGCCCGTCAGCGCCGCATGGGTGCCGCCCTCGCTGTGGAGGATGTGGCTCGTCTCATGCGCCACCACCTCGTCGCCCTTGCCGCAATGGGTCAGGATGGCGATGACGTTGCACATCGTCCCGGAGGGCAGGTAGACCGCCGCCTCCTTTCCCATCAATGCCGCCATCCGGTCGCAGAGCGCATGGACGGTCGGGTCGTCGCCATGCTGCTCGTCGCCAACCTCGGCGCGCATCATCGCTTCCTTCATCGCCAGGCCCGGGCGGGTCTGGGTGTCGGAGTAGAGGTTGATGCGGACCGGCGGGGGGCCGGCGGGGGGGGGGGGGGGGGGCTGGGACCAGGGGAAGTTCC
>CADCTD010000002.1 GCA_902805545.1 uncultured Craurococcus sp.
GGGCTGCAATTCGCGCCGCCCTCGGCCGAGGCGCTGACGGGAGCGCTGCGTCGGGCCTCGGCGCTCTGGCGCGACGGGGGGGCCTGGGCGGCGATGCAGCGGAATGCGCTGGCGGCGGATGTCTCCTGGGCGCGGTCGGCGAGGCGGTATGCGGCGCTGTTCCGGGAGCTGGCGCATGGCTGAGCCGCAGCCGGGGGTCGTCCTCGAGGGCGATGGCGTCCGCGCCGGCGTGGTCGCGCCGGATGCGACGGCGGTTGATCTCTGCCTCTTCGAGGGCGAGCGGGAGGTGGCGCGGCACCGGCTGACCGAGCGCGTCGGCGCCTTGTGGCATGGGCATGTGCCGCGTGTCGGGGCGGGGGCGCGCTACGGCTTCCGCGCCGAGGGGCCCTGGGCGCCGGAGGAGGGGCATCGGTTCAACCCGGCCAAGCTGCTGGTCGATCCCTGGGCGGTGGCGCTGGACCGGGGCTTCCGCCTGCACCCGGCGCTGTTCGACACGGGCGAGCGGCCGGACGGGACGGACAGCGCGCTCTTCCTGCCGAAGGGAATCGTCGCCGGGCCGGGGGCGCCGCCCGTGCCGCTGCCGCCGCTGCCAGCGGGGCCGCGGGTAATCTACGAGGCGCATGTGCGCGGCTTCACCATGCGGCACCCGGCGATCCCGGAGGCCATCCGCGGGACCTTCGCCGCGCTCGGCCATCCGGCGGCGATCGCGCATCTGCAGCGGCTCGGCGTGACGCATCTGGAGCTGCTGCCGGTGGCGGCGGGGATCGACGAGCGGCACCTGGCGCCGCTCGGCCTGACCAACTACTGGAACTACAACCCGGTCGCCTTCCTCGTGCCCTGCCCGCGCCTCGCGCCGGGCGGGATGGCGGAGGTGCGGGCGGCGGTCGCGGCGCTCAGGGCGGCCGGGATCGGCACCATCCTCGACGTGGTCTTCAACCATAGCGGCGAGGGGGATGCGGAAGGGCCGACGCTCTCGCTGCGCGGGCTCGGCGACCGGGCCTTCTACCGGAGGCGCGGCGCGGACTATGCCAACGACGCGGGGACGGGGAACACCCTCGCCCTCGACCGGCCCTGGCCGCTGCGGCTGGTGATGGACGCGCTGCGGCACTGGGCGGTGCAGTCGGGCATCGCCGGCTTCCGGCTGGACCTGGCGGCGACGCTCGGGCGGCGCGAGCAGGGCTTCGACCCGGAGGCGCCGCTGCTCTCCGCCATGCGGCAGGACCCGGTGCTGCGCGAGCTGCTGATCATCGCCGAGCCCTGGGACATCGGCACCTATGAGCTTGGGCGCTTCCCGGCCGGCTGGGGGGAGTGGAACGACCGCTTCCGCGACACCGCGCGGCGCTTCTGGCGCGGGGATGGCGGCCTGCTGGGCGAGCTGGCGACGCGCTTCGCCGGCTCGGCCGATGTGTTCGGGGCGTACCGGCCGGCGGTGGACAGCGTCAACTTCATCACCGCGCATGACGGCTTCACCATGGCCGACCTCACCGCCTTCACCGAACGGCGCAACTGGGCCAATGGCGAGGAGAACCGGGACGGGACGGGGGAGAATTTCTCCTGGAACCATGGCGTCGAGGGGCCGACCGAGGATGCCGGCGTGCTCGCCCGGCGGGCCGGCGACGTGCGGGCGCTGCTCGCCCTGCTGCTGACCGCGCGGGGGACGCCGATGCTCTCGATGGGCGACGAGGCGGGGCGCAGCCAGGGCGGCAACAACAACGCCTATGCGCAGGACAACCCGATTTCCTGGTTCGACTGGGAGGATATGGATGAGTGGCTGGTCGAGTTCACCGCGGCGCTGGTGCGGGCCCGGCTCGCCCATCCGGCGCTGCATGGCGGGCGGAGGCTGACCGGCGCCGCCATCGATGCAAGCGGCATCCCCGATGTGGAATGGCGGCGGCCGGAGGGCGGCGAACTCGACTGGAATGATGGCCGCAGCCTGCTCGTTCTGCTCCATGCCGAGGGGGACCGGGTGGCGGTGGCGCTGAATGGCGAGGAGGGGCCGGTGCCGCTCGCCCTGCCTGCGCCGCGGCCGGGCTTCGCCTGGCAGGTCCTGGCCGACAGCGCGGGGGCGGCGGGCGACCTCGCGCCGCGCAGCCTCAGGCTGCTGGCGGAGCGGGCTGATCCAGCGTGATGTCGTAGCGGATGAAGCCCCGGTTCACCGCCACCTGGTCGTAGAGGCGGCGGGCCTGCGCGTTGGATTCATGCGTCTGCCAGTAGAGCCGCGGGCAGCCGCGCGCCCGGGCCCAATCCGCCACGGCCAGGATCAGCGCCCGCGCGACGCCCTTGCCGCGCGCCTCCTCCGCGGTGAAGAGATCCTGGAGATAGCAGACATCCTCGGAGGAGGTGTTGGCATGCACCAGGAAATGGGTGATGCCGACCAGCCGGCCCTCCAGCCTCGCCCCCAGCGCATGCATGCGGGTATCAGCCTCGAACTCGGCCCAGGCGCGGTCGTACATCGCCTGGGGCAGCGCCCGCTCGTAGAAGCGGATATAGGCGCGGAACAGCGCCTCCCATGTCGGCCGGTCCTCGGGCAGCAGGCGGCCGATGGCGATCACTTGGCGGCCGCCGGCAGGCCGAGCGGCGCGGTCGCGCTGCGCCGCTTGCGCTCGACGATGCCGACGATGCCGCGCGGCAGGTAGATCATGAAGAGCACGAGCAGGATGCCGTAGATGAAGGGCGCACCGCCGGTGAACTCCGTGCCGAAGGCGATGCGCAGCACCTCCTCGAGGCCGATGGTGATGATGGCGCCGACGGTCGGGCCGAGCGGCGCATACATCCCGCCCGCGATGGCGCCGAAGACGATCTGCAGCGAGATGCCGAGGCCCGCCAGCGATTCCGGGTTCAGGTACATCCGGTACTGCGCCATCAGCGTACCGGCCAGTGCCGCGAGCGCGGTAGAGATGAGGGTGACGCGCAGCTTCTCCCGCGTGACGCGGATGCCGATGGAGGCGGCGGCCTCCTCATCCTCCGAGATGGCGGCAAGCGCCTTCGAGGCCATGGAACGGTCGAGCAGCCACCAGGCGAGCAGCCCGGCGCCCCAGGCGAGCAGCGCCAGCCACCAGAAACCGGCCTTGTCGAACTGCATCGCCAGCAGCCCCTGCTCAGGCGGCACGCGGTCCGGCGTCATGCCGAGCGAGCCGCCCGTGTACTCGCGGAGCGCGGTGATGAGGATGCGGACGATCTCGCCGGCGGCGAGCGTCACCAGGGCGAAGTAGTGGCCGACGACCTTCAGCCGGAAGCAGGGATAGCCGAGCATGACGCCGACCAGCGCGGCGAGCGCCACCGCGACGGGAATGCCGACCCAGGGCGTGAGGCCGGCCATGTTCCAAAGGAGGGCCATGGCGTAGGCGCCGATGCCGAGGAAGGCGCCATGGCCGAAGGAGACGAGGCCATAGCGCCCCATCATCGCCCAGCCCGTGCCGGCGACGGCGGTCAGCAGCACCGTCACGCCGAGATGGAGGAAGTAGTCCGGCGGCGCGAGGAGCGGGACGCAGGCCAGCGCCAGCATCAGGGGGATGAGGTATCTCATCGTGCGAAGAGCCCCCGCGGCCGGGCGAAGATGGTGACGATGAAGAAGCCGAAGGCGACGACATAGGAGAACTCCGTCGAGCCCCAGAAGCCGCCGACCGAGACGATGATCCCCATGAGGAAGGCCGCCAGGAACCCGCCGAGCATGTTCCCCAGGCCCCCCATGACGCAGATCATGAAGGTGATCGGCCCGAAGGAGAGGCCGACGAAGGGGTGCACGTCGAGCTGGACGACCAGCAGGCAGGCGGCGAGGCCGGCCAGCGCCCCGCCCACTGCCGAGGCGATGAGGTAGATGCGCTGCGGGTCGACGCCCATCAGCGGCATCACCTCCCGATCGCGGGCGATGGCGCGGATGGCGGTGCCGACATAGGTGAATTTCAGGAAGGCCCAGAGCAGGGCCGCGCCCAGCAGCGCGGCGCAGAAGGCCGCGAGCTTGGTGCCGCTCACGAAGATCTCGCCGACCTCCATCGGGGGCATGTCGACACCGAGGCTGCGGAAATCGGTGCGGAAGATGAGCGTCATCGCACCCTGCAACAAGAAGAGCACGCCGCCCGTCGCCAGCACCTGGTTGATCGGCGGCGACGCGAGCAGCGGCCGCACCACCAGCAGGTGCAGCAGCAGGCCGAGCAGCGAGACCACCGGCAGGCAGGCGGCGAAGGCCATCCAGAGCGGCCATCCCGCCTGGGTGTAGAGGAACCAGACGGCATACATGCCGACCATCACCAGCTCCGCATAGCAGAGCCAGACCACGTCGACGACGCCGAAGACGAGGTTGAGGCCGAGCGCCGGCAGGGCGAAGACGCCGCCGAGCAGGATGCCGTTGACGAGCGCCTCGAGCAGGAAGGAGTCCATGGGTCCTCCGTGAAAGAACCGGCCGATTCACGCCGTCGGGTTGCGCCCTCCGGCGATCGGACGGTCAGTGCCCTCCAAGATAGCTGCGGCGGATGGCCGGGTCGGCGACGAGATCGGCCGAGCGGCCCTCGGCGGCGACGCGGCCGGTCTCCAGCACATAGGCGCGGTCGACGACGCGCAGCACCTGCGCCACGTTCTGCTCGACGATCAGCACCGTCAGCCCCTCCTCGCGGATCCTCCGCACCAGGTCGAAGACCTGCTTCACGACGATCGGGGCGAGGCCGGCCGAGGGCTCGTCGAGCAGCAGGATGCGCGGGGCGCACATCAGCGCGCGGCCGATGGCGCACATCTGCTGCTCGCCGCCCGAGAGGGTGCCGGCGAGCTGGTGGCGGCGCTGCTTCATGCGGGGGAAGAGGTCGTAGACCCGGTCGCGCCGCTCGGCGAAATGCGCGCGGGCGGCAGGGGAGAAGGCGCCGACCTTCAGGTTCTCCTCGACCGTGAGGTGCGGGAAGAGGCGGCGGTTCTCCGGCACATGGGCGATGCCGAGCGAGGGCAGGAGATGGGCGGGCGTCGCCGCCAGGTCCGTCCCGTCGAAGCGGAGGCTGCCGGCGGTCGGGCGGATCAGGCCGGAGATGACGCGGAGCAGGGTGGTCTTGCCGGCGCCGTTCGGCCCGACGACGCCCACGGCCTCGCCCGGCTCGACGCGGAGGCCGATGCCGAAGAGCGCCTGGAAGTCGCCATAGCCGGCATGGACGCCGGAGAGCTCCAGGGTCGCGCTCATGCGGCGCGGCTCTCGGGCGGGCCGAGATAGACCTCGGCGACGCGCTCGTCGGCCTGCGCCGCCTCGGGCGTGCCCTGGAAGATGACGGCGCCATGGTCCAGCACCACGACGCGGTCCACGACGGAGAGCAGCACGCCCATGATGTGCTCGACCCAGACGATGGTGATGCCCCGCTCGTCGCGGATGCGCTTCAGCATGGCGGCGGCCTGATGCATCTCGCCGGTATCGAGGCCGCCGAGGCTCTCATCGGCGAGCAGCAGGCGCGGCTGGGTGGCGAGCGCCCGGGCCAGCTCCAGCTTCTTCAGCCCGGCGGCGCCGAGGCCGTGCGCCGTCGCCTGCGGATCGTCGGGGAGCTGGGCGAGGCGGAGGGCGTCTCGGGCTCGAGTCTCGGCCTCCTCGCGGGTGATGCGGCCGCCGGCGCCGTAATGCGCGGCGAGGCTCGCATTCTCCAGCAGCGAGAGCCCGCGGAAGGGGCGAGGGATCTGGAAGGTGCGGCCGATGCCGCGCCGGCAGGTCTCGTCCGCCGTCAGCCCGCCGATCTCCTCGCCGGCGAGCTTCACCGAGCCCGCCGTAGGGCGCAGCATGCCGGCGATGCAGTTGAAGGTGGTGCTCTTGCCGGAGCCGTTGGGGCCGAGCAGGCCGAGGATCTCGCCCGTGCCGACCGCGAAGGAGACGGCGTCGACGGCGGTGAAGCCGCCGAAGCGCTTGGTCAGCCCGGCGACCTCCAGCAGCGGCGCCGCGCTCATCGCGCGGCGTAGGCGTTGCTGGCCGGCAGCGGCATCACGATCGGCTGGCCGAGCGAGGCCGGCCAGACCACCTTCGACTTGCCGTTCTCGAACTGCATGACGACGGCGAGGCTGCGCTGGTTCTGGCCTGCCATCGGGTCGCCGGGCGGGGCGAATTTCACGCCATAGCCCTGGATGGTGCCGCCCTCCGGCACGTCCACCGCCAGCGCCGCCTCGCGCAGCGCATCGGCCGACATGCCGCCGCTCTTGCGGACGGCAGGCTTGAGTACATGCTCGAGGAAGATCCAGGTGTTGTTGAAGCCCATGGAGGCATGGGTCGGCGGGTCGCTCAGCTTATGCTTCGCCTGGAAGCGGTCCATGAAGGTCTTCGCCAGGTCGCCGATGCCGGGCTGCAGCTTGCCCCAGTCGAGCATCTGCGTGGCCGCCGGGTCCACGTTGCACATGTGGTTGACGTCCCCGCCGAAGGTTTCCGTCAGCCGGTCGATCTGCGACCAGCCGGCGCCATGGCCGATCAGCATCTTGAAGCGGAGGCCGCCCGATTTCGCCTGGCGGAGGAAGAGGGTGATGTCCGGGTTGTAGCCGACCTGGAGGACGATGTCGGGCCGCTCGCGCCGCAGCTTCGTGACCAGCGTCGACAGGTCGGGCGCCGTCGACGAATAGGCTTCCTTGAGGACGATCGGCATGTTGCGGCTCTTGGCGTTCGCCTCGATCGCCGAGGCGACGCCGGTGCCGTAGGGCCCGTCCTCGTAGATGACGCCGAGCTTCACCTTGTCCGGCGCCAGGCCAAGCTTGGCCTGGGCGTTCTCGGCGATGGCGGAGATCGAGCCCTCGCCATACTGGTCGGAATGCACGGTGGGGCGGAAGACGTAGCGGAAATTCTTGTCCTTCAGCACCGCGGTCGCGATGGCCGAGGTGATCCACATCATCTTCCTCGACTGCTCGAAGCGGCCGGAGAGCGGCACGGCATGGGCGGAGGAGTAGATGCCGGTCACCACTTCCAGCCGTTCCTGGCCGAGCAGGCGCTCCATCTCGTTGATGGCGACATCGGCCTTGCTCTGGCTGTCGGCGGTGACGGCCTGGACGGGGCGGCCATCGACGCCGCCGCGCTCGTTGAACAGCTCGATCGCCACCTCGGCGCCCCAGAAGAGCGGCAGGCTGCCAGCGCCTGCGAAGGGGCCGGAGAGGTCGGTCATCACCCCGACGCGGAGCGGGTCGCCGCCGCGGGCCGGCCCTTGGGCACGTGCCACCGTCGCGGGGATGGTAAGGGCGGCGCCAGCCCCCAAGAGGCTGCGCCGGGTGGTCCGGAATGCCGTCATCTGGCGTCTCTCCCTGATGCCGCTGCCCTCTGCCGGAACGCGTGCAGGATGAGCGAAGCCGTCCTGCGCGACGGCGTCAAGCAGCAGCGCTATTCGGCCGGGATGCGGGCCTCGCGGATGATGTCGCGCCAGAGCGGTACCTCGCGGGCGATGCGCGCGGCAAGCGCCGCCGGCCCGCGCGCCTCGATGCCGAAGCCGGCGGCGCGGAGCCTGGCGCGGGTCGCCGGCTCGGCGAGGGCGGCGATGCTGTCGCGCGCCAGGCGGTCGATGATGGCGGGCGGGGTGCCGGCGGGGGCGAGGAGCGCCTGGAAGGTCTCGGAGACGAAGCCGGCATAGCCGAGCTCCTGCATCGTCGGCACGTCCGGCAGGTCCGGCCAGCGCCCGGCGCTGGTGATGGCGAGCGCGCGGACCGCGCCGGAGAGGATATGCGGCTGGGCCGGCGGCAGCGCCGCGACGCCGACCGGCGTGATGCCGCCGAGCACCGACTGCACCGCAAGCGCCGCGCTGTTGTGGGTGATCTGCACGAATTCGATCCCGGCGCGCATCCGCAGCAGCTCCGCCGTCAGGTGCGGCGTCGAGCCGGTGCCGGGATTGGCGATGTCGAGCCCGCCCGGCCGTGCCTTCGCGGCGGTGACCAGCCCGGCGAGCGAGGCGATGCCGGACCGGGCACCGGCGATGATGACATTGGGCGAGGCGCCGAGCTCGGTCACCGGGGCGAAGTCCCGCACCGGGTCGTAGCCCGGGTTGCGGAAGAGGCTCGGGTTGACGACGAAGCCGGTGGAGACGACCAGCAGCGTCGTGCCATCCGGCGCGCTGCGGGCGACATGGGCGGCGCCGATATTGCCGCCGCCCCCGCCGCGATTCTCGACGACCACGGGCTGGCCGAGCGTGCCGGTCAGCCCGGCGGAGAGCACGCGCGCCATGACGTCGGTCGGCCCGCCGGGGGCGAAGGGGACGACGATGCGGATGGGGCGGTCCGGGTAGCGGTCACCCTGGGCCGGGGCCGCAAGGGGCGCGGCGGCGAGCCCAAGGACCAGGCGGCGCGTGGCCCGCATGGCGGCGGTTCCTTCCCATGCGGCCGGTCCGGGCCGGCCGTCGGCGGAAGCTTGCGGAGCGGCGAGGGATGCCGTCAAGCGGCCGCGGCGGGGCTATTTCCGGTTCCGCGCCGCCATGGTGACCACCATCACCACGACGAGGATGACCACGCCCGTCCGGTGCTGGCTGATCCATTCGAGAGCCTGTTCGATCGGCATGCCTGTCCCCCAGGTGCCGAGACTGGCCTGCGTAGCGCCGGCCGCCAAGGGCAGGCAAGACCGGCTGGCCGGGCAGGGAAGACGATCATGGGACAGGTTGCCGGCGTCATGGCATGCAACCTATGGATGGCAGGTTGGCCGGTCTCAGGCCGCCGCGAGTGATTTGACATGATCGCGAGACGGCGGGAGCGCCTGTGAAGCCTTTGAAAACACGGCGTCGTTGCCGGCCGCAGGCGCCAGCGTGTCAAAAAGGAAACGCCTCGGCACGGAGGTAAAGCAGCCGGTGTTACCAAATGTGCAAGGTATGTATGCTGGGGGTTCGGATCAGGAGCACCGAATGGGAGAGGCGCAAGGCCAGACGGCCCCTGCGCGGCGGCCATCCCCGCCGGAGGACCTTGCCGCGCTGTCCTTCGAGGACGCGCTGGCGGAGCTGGAAGAGATTGTGAAGTCGCTGGAAGGCGGGCGGAGCACGCTCGCCCAGGCCATCGCCGATTACGAGCGCGGCGCCGCGCTCCGCCGGCATTGCGAGCAGAAGCTGGCGGAGGCGGAGGCGAAGGTGCAGGCCATCGTCGACGCCCCGGGTGGCCCTACCCTCCGCGATGTGGAATGAGATGAGCATGATCACCGAGACCTTGGACCTCCGCCGCGCCATGGCGATGGCGGCGGAGGAGATCGATCAGGCCCTCGACATCCTCCTGCCGCCGGAGGAGGGTCCCGAGGCCCGGCTCTATGCGGCCATGCGCTACGCGGCGGTTGGCGGCGGCAAGCGGCTGCGCGGCTTCCTGGTGCTGGAGGGCGCGCGGCAATTCGGCGTCTCGCGCCATGCGGCGCTGCGCGTCGCCGGCGCGATCGAGATGCTGCATGCCTACAGCCTCGTCCATGACGACCTGCCGGCGATGGACGACGACGACCTGCGCCGCGGCAAGCCGACCGTGCACAAGGCCTTCGACGAGGCGACCGCCATCCTCGCCGGGGATGCCCTCCAAACCCAGGCCTTCGCCGCGCTGGCGCATGAGGACACGCATCCCGATCCGGCGGTGCGTATCGAGCTGGTGCGCTGCCTCGCCCAGGCCGCGGGCGCGCGGGGCATGTGCGCAGGGCAGATGCTCGACATGCTGGCGGAGGAGAGCGGTGCGCCGCTCGACGAGGCGGCGATCGGCCGGCTGCAGACGCTGAAGACCGGCAAGCTGATCGAGTTCTCCGCCGAGGCCGGCGCCGTGCTGGGCAAGGCCGCGGCCTCGCAGCGGCATGCGCTGCTCGGCTATGGGCGCGACCTCGGCGCCGCCTTCCAGATCGCCGATGACATGCTGGACGCGACCGTCACCGCCGAGGAGGCTGGCAAGCGCACCGGCAAGGATGCCGAGGCCGGCAAGGCCACCCTCGTATCCCTCCTCGGCCTCGACCGGGCAAGGCTGCAGGCCGACCGGCTGGTGGCCCAGGCGAAATCCCACCTTGACGTCTTTGGAGAGAAGGCAGACCTCTTACGCATGCTCGCTGATTTCGTGATCGAGCGGAGGAGCTGATGTCCGCCCCCTCCGCCACCCCGCTCCTCGACCGCGTGCGAATCCCGGCCGATATGCGCAACCTCTCGTCGGAGCAGCTCAAGCAGCTCGCCTCCGAGCTCAGGGCCGAGACCATCCATGCGGTCAGCCAGACCGGTGGGCATCTCGGCGCCTCGCTCGGCGTCGTCGAGCTGACGGTGGCGATCCACGCCGTCTTCGAGACGCCGCGGGACCGGCTGATCTGGGATGTCGGCCATCAGGCTTATCCGCACAAGATCCTGACCGGGCGGCGTGACCGAATCCGTACATTGCGCCAGGGCGGCGGCCTCTCCGGCTTCACCCGCCGTAGCGAGAGCGAGTACGACCCCTTCGGCGCGGCGCATTCCTCGACCTCCATCTCCGCCGGCCTCGGCATGGCGGTGGCGAGCGAGCTGCGGGGCGATCCGCGCAACGTCGTCGCCGTCATCGGCGACGGCGCGATGAGCGCGGGCATGGCCTATGAGGCGATGAACAACGCGGGCGCCGAGAAGTCGCGCCTCATCGTCATCCTCAACGACAACGACATGTCGATCGCGCCGCCCGTCGGCGCCATGAGCGCCTACCTGTCGAAGGTCGTCTCCTCGCGGCCCTTCCTCTCCATCCGCGACATGATGGCGAAGCTGGCGCGGCGCTTCCCGGCGCCGATCGAGCGCGCCGCCAAGCGGGCGGACGAGTATGCGCGCGGGCTGCTGACCGGCGGCACGCTCTTCGAGGAGCTCGGCTTCTACTATGTCGGGCCGATCGACGGCCACGACCTCGACCATCTGCTGCCGATCCTGCGCAACCTGCGCGACACCGAGCTCGGCGAGCCGGTGCTGCTGCATGTGGTGACGCAGAAGGGCAAGGGCTACGCGCCCGCCGAGGCGAGCGCCGACAAGTACCACGGCGTCGTCAAGTTCAACGTCGTCACCGGCGAGCAGCAGAAGCCGCCGCCGGGCCCGCCGAGCTACACCAAGGTCTTCTCCAACGCGCTGATCGCCGAGGCGGAGGCGGATGAGCGCATCGTCGCCGTCAACGCGGCGATGCCGGCGGGTACCGGCCTTGATGCCTTCGCCAGGAAATTCCCGAAGCGCAGCTTCGATGTCGGCATCGCCGAGCAGCATGCCGTCACCTTCGCCGCCGGCATGGCGACGGAGGGGATGAAGCCCTTCTGCGCCATCTACTCGACCTTCCTGCAGCGCGGCTACGACCAGGTCGTGCATGACGTCGTGCTGCAGTCGCTCCCCGTGCGCTTCGCCATGGACCGGGCCGGGCTGGTCGGCGCCGATGGCGCGACGCATGCGGGCAGTTTCGACATCGCCTATCTCGGCTGCCTGCCGGGCATCGTGCTGATGGCCGCCGCCGACGAGGTGGAGCTGATGCATATGGTGGCGACGGCCGCCGCCATCGACGACCGGCCGAGCGCCTTCCGCTATCCGCGCGGCGAGGGCCTTGGGCTCGAGCTGCCGAAGCGGGGCACGCCGCTCGAGATCGGCAAGGGGCGGGTGCTGCGCGAGGGAACGAGCGTCGCCATCCTCTCCTACGGCGCGCGGCTGCAGGAATGCATGAAGGCGGCGGAGGAGCTTGGCGCGCGTGGGCTCTCCACCACCGTTGCCGATGCGCGCTTCGCCAAGCCGCTCGATACTGGCCTGGTCGAGCGCCTGGCACGCGAGCACGAGGTGCTGATCACCATCGAGGAGGGCTCGGTGGGCGGCTTCGGCAGCTTCGTGCTGCAGCACCTGGCGCTGCGGGGCATGCTCGATCATGGGCTGAAGGTGCGGCCGATGTGCCTGCCGGATCGCTTCATCGACCATGAGAACCCGAAGAAGCAGTATGACGAGGCGGGGCTGAACGCTGCGCAGATCGTCGCCATGGCGGTCGCGGCGCTCGGCGCCGGGGCCGCGGCGCAGCCGGCGCGGGCCTGAGGCGGCCATCGCCAAGGAGCGCGCCGACCAGGCGCTGGTTGACCGGGGGCTGGCGGAAAGCCGGACCCGGGCGCAGGCCCTGATCCTCGCCGGCAAGGTCTATTCCGGCGAGCAGCGGGTGGAGAAGGCGGGGCAGTTCCTCGCCCCCGGCACGCCGCTGGAGGTGCGGGGCCAGGATCACCCCTGGGTCTCGCGCGGCGGGGTCAAGCTCGACCACGCCATCCGGCATTTCGGACTCTCGCCGCGGGAGAAGGTCGCCATCGATGTCGGCGCCTCCACCGGCGGCTTCACCCATGTGCTGCTGCATCATGGGGCGGCGCGGGTCTTCGCCGTCGATGTGGGGCATGGGCAGCTCGCCTGGAGCCTCCGGAACGACCCGCGCGTCACCGTCATGGAACGGGTGAATGCGCGCTACCTCGAGGCCGCCCAGCTCGATGAGGCGCCGGAAGTGCTGGTCTGCGATGCGAGCTTCATCGGGTTGCAGGTGGTGCTGCCGCAGCCGCTTTCGCTCTGCCCGCCGGGGGCCTGGGCCGTCGCGCTGATCAAGCCGCAATTCGAGGTGGGGCCCGCCATCGCCAAGGGCGGGGTGGTGCGGGATGCGGCGGTGCATCGGGGCGTCTGCCGGAAGATCGAGGAGTGGTGGGGCGCGCTGCCGGGCTGGCGGGTGCTGGGCGTCGAGCCGAGCCCGCTGCTCGGACCGGAGGGGAACCGGGAGTTCCTGATTGCTGCGCTGCGGGATAAACTCGCCGCATGAGCGACGCACCGACCCTCTTCGACCCTGCCTCGGCCGGCTGGAAGGCCATGCGGCCGGAAGGCTACCCCGCCCTGATCGGCCCCTTCTGGTACAAGCGGGAGGAGGGCGGCTTCCGCTACGGCTTCCCGGCCGAGGCGCGGCACCTCAACCTCGGCGGCGTCGTCCACGGCGGCATGCTGATGAGCTTCGCCGACGACGTGCTCGGCATGACGGTCTGGGAGGCGGCGGGGCGGAAGCCCTGCACCACCGTGCAGCTCAGCACCCAGTTCATCTCGCCCGCCCGGGCCGGCGAGTTCGTTGAAGGCCGGGCGGAGGTCTTGCGCAGCACCCGCTCCGTGGTGTTCGTGCGGGGGCTGGTCATGGTCGGCGACCGCACCGTGATCCATGCCGACGGGATCTGGAAGATTCTCGGCACCTGACGTCGCCTGCCTCGGGAGGAAACCAAGAATGCGTACCGCCGTCCTCGTCTCCACCGCCCGCACGCCCATCGGCCGGGCCTATCGCGGCGCCTTCAACGACACCCAGGCGCAGGCTCTGGGCGGCCATGCCATCGCCGAGGCGGTGAAGCGGGCCGGGATCGATGCGGCCGAGGTCGAGGATGTGGTGATGGGCGCCGCCCTCCAGCAGGGCAGCCAGGGCAGCAACCTGGCACGGCAATGCGCCCTCCGCGCCGGGCTGCCGCAGACCGTGCCGGGGATGACGGTGGACCGGCAATGCTCCTCCGGCCTTATGGCGATCGCCACGGCGGCGAAGCAGATCGTGGCGGATGGGATGCAGGTGGCGGTCGGCGGCGGGCTCGAATCCATCTCGCTCGTGCAGAACGACAAGATGAACCGCCACCGCACGCGCGACCCCTGGCTCACCGAGCATGTGCCGCAGCTCTACATGTCCATGCTGGAGACGGCGGAGATCGTCGCCGAGCGCTACAAGGTCTCGCGCGAGGCGCAGGACGAGTATGCGCTGCGCTCGCAGCAACGCACCGCCGCGGCCCAGGCGGAAGGCCGCTTCGACGCCGAGATCGTGCCGCTGCCGAGCATGATGGCCGTCGCCAACAAGGAAACCGGCGAGATCAGCCACAAGCCGGTGACGCTCACCAAGGACGAGGGCAACCGGGCGGACACGACGCTTGCCGGCCTCAACGGGCTGAAGCCGGTGCTGGCCGATGGGCAGCAGGTGAAGCAGGGGCGCTTCATCACCGCGGGCAATGCCAGCCAGCTCTCGGACGGCGCCTCGGCCGCGGTGCTGATGGAGGAGCGGGAAGCCTCGCGGCGGGGGCTGCAGCCCCTCGGGATCTATCGCGGCATGGCGGTCGCCGGCTGCGACCCGGCGGAGATGGGCATCGGCCCGGTCTTCGCCGTGCCGAAGCTGCTCGCCCAGCACGAGCTGAAGGTCGAGGACATCGATCTCTGGGAGCTGAACGAGGCCTTCGCCTGCCAGGTGCTCCACTGCCGGGACCGGCTCGGCATCCCGGATGAGCGGCTCAACGTGGATGGCGGGGCGATCGCGGTCGGCCATCCCTACGGGATGAGCGGCGCCCGCATGGCGGGGCATGGGTTGATCGAGGCGAGGCGGCGCGGTGGCCGCTATGTCGTCGTCACCATGTGCATCGGCGGCGGCCAGGGCGCCGCCGGGCTGTTCGAGGTAGCCTGACCGGGCGCCTTACTCGGCCGCGATCTGCGCCTCCGCGGCGCTGATCTCGGCCAGCAGGGTCCAGACGCGGTGCGGGTCCATCCGCACATCGGGGTCGTTCAGCAACTGGTCCAATTCGTCAAGCTTGGCCTGGAATTCCCGGTCGGTCATGCGGCTTCATCCTCTCCGCGCTGCCGGCTTGGCCGGCAGCGGCAGCGTCGATCAGTGCCGCAGGGAAACGTGGCAGATCGAAGACGGTTTCCTTCCGATCTCCGATCAAGATGCCGCTACATCGACGAAAGGATAGCGGGCGCCAGGGCCTGGATCTTGGCCGCGGGGTGGGACGGGTTGCGGAAGCGGAGCGCCGGCTCGGCGGCCGCATCCGGCGGCGCGGCGCCGAACATCTCGAAGCGCGAGGCACAGGTGACGGCGACGACGCGCCGCGCCGGCGGCGTGGTCAGGAAGCGGCGGACGGCGCCCTCCAGCTCCAGCTGCTCGCGCAGGCCGCGCCATTCGGTGCGGTCGACATCCTCGAGGAAGACGGCGGCGATACCGGGCTTGCGGCCGGAGAGCCGCGCTTCCGCCATCAGCCCGAGGCGGCGGGCGACGGCGCCGGCGATCTGGTTCTCCCGCCCCGCCCGGGCGGCGAGGACGAAGACGCTGCCGCTCGGCGTATCCGTCGCAACGGCGAGATGCGCCTCCGGCCCGAATTGCGCGCGCAGCCGGGCCGAAAGCGCGGCCGACCCCTGCTGCGGGCCGGCGAGGACCAGCGGGTCCAGCTTCAACACGGCCTGGCTGCCGGCGTCCTGCCGCCTGCCGGCGGCGAGCATGGCGGTGATGCGCTCATGCAGGCCTTCGAGCTGCTCGGGGCCGGAGATGCCCTCGGGCAGGGTCATCTTCAGCAGGTAGTGGCCGGGATGGTGGGCGAGCCAGGCCTGGATCTCAGGATTGAGACGGTCGACCAGCGCATACCAGTCGCAACGATGGACCGGCCGGCCCTCCTCGGCTGAGACCGTTTCGCAGATCACTTCTGCGCTGGCGCCGTCCCGCTCCGCCAGCAGGTCATGGGGCGTGCCCTCGACTAGGCCAGTGAAGCGGATGCCGAAGCCGCTCTCGCGCAGCAGGGCGGCGGTGCGGAGCAGGTGGAAGATGGGGATGAGCGTCGCCTCGCCCGTCAGGCCGGCGATGATCTGGTCGCGCATGCGGGCGCGGGGGCCTTCGGGCAAGCTATCCGCAAGGCGGACGGCCTCCTCGGCGAAGGCGCAGACCAGGCGCTCGGTGCTGCTGGCGCGCGTCAGGGCGCGGCGGCCGGAGAGGCGGGCGAGGGCGAGTTCCAGCGCGTGGCGTTGCTGGGCGGCGCGGCCGGTGAGGGAATTCGCCTGGGCGCGGCTGCCGAGATCGGCCAGCCGGGCCGCCCAGGTCGCTTCGCCGCAGAGCGCGACGAAGGCGTCGAGGCCCGGATTGGCAGCGGTCAGGCTGGGCGAGGCGGGGAAGCTGCTTCCCCTCTTCAGCTGTGCCGGCTGCGGATCGGCGAAGGTCATGGCTTCGTCTCATCCCTCTCGTTGAAGCTGGTAAGCGCCTCCACAGGGAAATCGTCAAGGGGCTTGCACCAGGGGCCGGAACCGCCTTCGGGTTTGCCGCGCTTCTCGCCCTGCTCGCGTTTTCGTTTCCAGCAGGGACTTCATGGCCGATTTCGATCCGCTTCTCGCTTATCTGGACGGGTTCCCGACAGCTCGCTGGAGCTACCCCGATGCGCCGGGCACTCCGGCCACCGTCACCTACAGCTTCATGCAGGCCGTCCCCGCCTATGAAGCGCAGGCGAACCATCCTGGTTTCACGCCGCTCGACGCATCGATGCAGGCAGCGGCGCGGTCGGCGCTCGGGTCCTGGGCGGAGGTCGCCAACCTGACCTTCACCGAGGTCACCGATGCCGGCCGGGGCGGCGAGATCCGCATCGGCAGCTTCGATACGCGGCAGCTGCCGGCAGACTCCTCGCTGTATGGGGCGGGCGGCTATTCCTACTACCCGACCTTCGTCGGCGGCGAGCCGATCGACCAGGCCGGCGATGTCTATGTCGGCCGCTATGCCGAGAACGCGCAGGTGGCGCCCGGCGAGTACGGGCTCGAGACCCTGACGCATGAGATCGGCCATGCGATCGGGCTGAAGCATCCCTTCGAGGGCAGCCTGACCCTGCCGGCCGGGAAGCAGGACTTCCGCCATTCGATCATGAACTACGACACGCCGGAGGACGCCTCGGTGGTGAGCGTCACCGGCACGGCGGAGGATTACAGCTGGGTGCGGACGCCGCTCTACCCGAGCGGGCCGATGCTTGAGGACATCGCCGCCGTGCAGGCGCTCTACGGCGCCAACATGGCCCATGCGGCGGGCGACGACAGCTATGCCTGGGCGGCCAATGCCCGTTTCTACGAGACGATCTGGGATGCCGGCGGGACCGACACCATCGACACCTCCAACCAGGTTCTGGATTCGGTGATCGACCTCAGGGCCGGGAATTTCTCCAGCATCGCCATGCGCGGGACGGAGGCGGAGAAGCGGCTGGAGATCCCGGCCTTCGCCACGGAGGCGCCGACCCCGGGCTATGGCGGGCACGACAACCTGGCCATCGCCTATGGCGCGGTGATCGAGAATGCCAGGGGAGGGGCCGGGGACGACGCCATCACCGGCAATGCCGCAGGCAATTGCCTGACGGGCAGGGCGGGGGCGGACAGGCTCGATGGCGGCGGCGGCAATGACGCGCTGTCCGGCGGGGCGGGGGCGGACAGCTTCGTCATCGCCAATGGCACGGGCGCCGACCGGATCGGCGACTTCACCCATGGCGCCGACCATGTCCGGCTGGTCGGCTTCGCCGGGCTGACCCAGTTCTCGCAGCTGGCGATCCAGGACCGGGCGGGCGGCGCGGTCATCAGCCTTGATGCGGATGACAGCATCACCCTGGCCGGCGTCGCCGGGTCGGCGCTGACGGCGGCGGACTTCGTCTTCGCCTAGTTGCGGGGCAGGCGCGCCTCGGTGGGTGCGTCAGGATTCTGCGCGCGGTGGCGGAGGAGGTGGTCGGCCAGCACCAGGGCCAGCATCGCCTCCCCGACCGGTACGGCGCGGATGCCGACGCAGGGGTCGTGGCGGCCCCGGGTCGTCACCTCCACCTCCTGGCCGAAGCGGTCCACCGAGCGGCGGGGGGTGAGGATGGAGGAGGTCGGCTTCACCGCGAAGCGCGCCACGATCGGCTGGCCGGTGGAGATGCCGCCGAGTACCCCGCCGGCATGGTTGTCGCCGAAGAGCACGCGGCCATCGGGGCCCATGCGCATCTCGTCGGCATTGGCCTCGCCTGTCAGCGCCGCGGCGGCGAAGCCCTCGCCGATCTCGACGCCCTTCACCGCATTGATGCCCATCAGCGCCGCCGCGATGTCGGCATCGAGCTTGCCGTAGACCGGCGCGCCGAGGCCGGGGGGCACGCCCTCCGCCACCAGCTCGATGACGGCGCCGAGGGAGGAACCCGACTTGCGCGCCTCCAGCAGCCGCTGCTCCCAGCGGAGGGCAGCGGCGCGGTCCGGGCACCAGAACTCGTTCTCCTCCGCCGCTGCCCAGTCCCAGGCCGCGCGGTCGATGCGGTCGTCGCCCATCTGGACGAGGGCGCCGCGGATGGTGACGCCCGCCAGCACGCGGCGGGCGACGGCGCCGGCGGCGACGCGCATCGCCGTCTCCCGCGCGGAGGAGCGGCCGCCGCCGCGGTGGTCGCGGATTCCGTACTTCAGCTCATAGGCGATGTCGGCATGGCCAGGGCGGAAGCGGTCCCTGATCTCGCCGTAGTCCTTGCTGCGCTGGTCCTGGTTCTCGACCAGCAGGGCGATGGGGGTGCCGGTGGTCATCCCCTCGAAGGTGCCGGAGAGGATGCGGACCTGGTCCGGCTCCTGCCGTTGCGTCACGAAGCGGGAAGCGCCCGGGCGGCGGCGGTCGAGGAAGGGTTGGATGTCGGCTTCGGTCAGGGAGAGGCGCGGCGGGCAGCCATCGACGACGCAGCCGATGGCGGGGCCGTGGGACTCGCCCCAGGTGGTGACGCGGAAGAGGCGGCCGAAGCTGTTGTGGGACATCGGCGCGGCGTTCAGACCGTGCTGATGTCGGGCGCGTCCACCGCCTTCATGCCGACGATGTGGTAGCCGCAATCGACATGGTGCACCTCGCCGGTGACGCCGGAGCCGAGGTCGGAGAGCAGGTAGAGCCCGGCGCCGCCCACATCCTCGATGGTGACGTTCCGCTTCAGCGGCGAGTTGTACTGGTTCCACTTCAGGATGTAGCGGAAGTCGCCGATGCCGCTCGCTGCCAGCGTCTTGATCGGCCCGGCGGAGATGGCGTTGACCCGGATGCCGATGCCGCCCAGGTCGGCGGCCAGGTAGCGGACGCTCGCCTCGAGCGCCGCCTTGGCGACGCCCATGACGTTGTAATGCGGCGTGACGCGCTCGGCGCCGAGATAGCTCATCGTCAGCAGCGCGCCGCCCGGCTTCATCAGCGGCACGGCGCGCTGGCTGACCGAGACGAAGGAATAGGTGGAGATGTCGAGCGCCTGCAGGAAGGCCTCGCGCGGCGTGTCGAGGTAGCGGCCGCGGAGATAGTCCTTGTTGGCGAAGCCGATGGCATGGACCAGGAAGTCGAGCCCGCCCCAGGCCTCCTTGAGGGCGGCGAAGGCGGCATCGACGCTTGCATCGTCGGTCACGTCGCAGGGCAGGACGAGCCTGCTGCCGACGCTTTCGGCCAGCGGGCGGACGCGGCGCTCCAGCGCCTCGCCCTGGTAGGTGAAGGCGACCTCCGCCCCCTGAGCGGCGACGGCGCGGGCGATGCCCCAGGCGATCGAGCGGTCATTGGCCACCCCCATGACGAGGCCGCGCTTGCCTGCCATGAGCGTGCCGGTGGGGGCGTCTGCGAGGGGCGCGTCGGACATGGTGCGTGGGGACCAGCTCTGGCAGTGTTGTGGTGGCCCTGGCGTGGTGGCACACCCCCGGGCAGCGGGCAAGCCTTAGCGCCCGCACCCCTCGTTACCCGGGATTTCCGTCATGGACAGCAGCGCCGCCGACCCCTTCGCCCGTTTCGAGGAATGGATGGCGGAGGCGGCCAAATCCGAGCCGAACGACCCGAATGCCGTTTGCCTGGCGACGTCGACGCCGGATGGCCGCCCCTCGGCGCGGATGGTGCTGCTGAAGGGCATCGATCCGCGCGGCTTCGTCTTCTACACCAATCTCGAGAGCCGGAAGGGCGGGGAGCTGGCGGCCAATCCCGAGGCGGCGCTCTGCTTCCACTGGAAGACCCTGCAGCGGAGCGTCCGCGTCGAGGGGCGGGTGTAGCCGGTCTCGGCGGAGGAGGCGGATGCCTATTACGCCTCCCGCGCCCGGGGCAGCCGCATCGGCGCCTGGGCCAGCCGGCAGTCGCGGCCGCTGGAAGGCCGCTTCGCGCTGGAGAAGGCGGTGGCCGAGTACACGCTGAAATTCGGCATCGGCGAGATTCCGCGCCCGGAATTCTGGTCCGGCTTCCGGGTGCTGCCGCGGCGGATCGAGTTCTGGCGCGACATGCCCTTCCGCCTGCATGACCGGCAGGTCTTCCACCGGATCACGGGGAGCGGCGCGGGGGATGCATCCGAGGGCTGGCGGGTGGAGGCGCTCTATCCGTGAGCCTGCCCGCCGCGCAGGCCGAGGCGGGGGCGCTGCTCGCGCGCCTTGCCGGCGCGGCGCCGGCCGAGACGCATATCTCGGCGGTCTATGTCGGCCAGCGGGATGCCTGGAAGCTGAAGAAGGCGGTGGCGCTCGGCTTCCTCGACTTCACAAGCCTCGCCGAGCGTGAGCGGCTGCTGCGGCGGGAGCTGGCGCTGAACGCGCCCTTCGCCCCAGGCCTCTATCGGGGGGTGGTGCCGCTCACCCGTGGGGCGGATGGCGCGCTCCGGCTCGGCGGCGACGGCCCGGCGGTGGAATGGGTGCTGCGCATGGCGCCGCTGCCGCCGGGCGACTTCCTCGAGGCGCAGGCGGCGACCGGGTTCGATGGGGCGCGGCTGGATGCGCTGGCGGATGCCGTCGTCGCCATGCATGCCGCGCTGCCGGCGCAGGCCCCGCCCGGCTTCCGCATGGTGATCGAGGGCAATGGGCGGGCGGCGCTGGGCGCCGGGCTGGCGGAGGGGCGGGTCGCGGCCTGGGTGGAGGCGGCGCTAGGCTGGCTGGCGCGGCTCGGGCCCCTGCTCGCCGCGCGGGCGGGGGAAGGGCGGGTGCGGCGCTGCCATGGCGACCTGCATCTCGGCAATCTCTGCCTCTGGCAGGGGCGGGTGACGCCCTTCGACGCGCTCGAGTTCGATGAGGCGCTGGCGACCATCGATACCGGCTACGACCTCGCCTTCCTGCTGATGGATTGCGAGCACCGGCTCGGCCGCGCCGCCGCCAACCGGGTGCTGAATCGTTATGTCGCACGCTCGGGCGATGCCGGGCTGGTCGGGGCGCTGCCGCTCTGGCTCTCGCTGCGCGCGCTGATCCGGGCGCATGCGGAGGCCAGGCGGGGCGGCGACGGCCTCGCCTATCTTGATCGGGCGGAGGCGCTGCTGCGACCGGCGCCGCCGCGGCTGGTGGCGGTCGGCGGCTTGCAGGGGACGGGGAAGACGCGGCTGGCGCGGGCGCTGGCGCCGGAAATCGGCCCGGCGCCGGGGGCGCTGGTGCTGCGCTCGGACGAGATCCGCAAGCGCCTGGCCGGGATGCCGCCGGAGCAGCGCCTGCCGCCTTCGGCCTATACGCCGGAGGCGAGCGCCGCCGTGTTCGCCGAGCTTGCGGCCTGTGCGGAGGCGGCGCTGCGGGCCGGGCATGCGGTGATCGCCGATGCCGTCTTCCATCGCACCGGGGAGCGCGCGGCGATCGAGTCTGCGGCGCGGGTGGCGGGGGTGCGTTTCGACGGGTTCTGGCTCACCGCCCCGCGTGCCCTGCTGGAGGCGCGGATCGCCGCCCGCACCGGCGATGCCTCGGATGCCGATGCGGCGGTGCTGGCAGCGGCCGCTGCGCGGGATGCGGGGCCCGTCGCCTGGCAGGTGCTGGACGCGGCCGGGGACCCGCTGCCGGCGGCGCGCGAAGCGCTGGGCTGCAACGGTGCCGATCCGTGCTAGAATCCGGGCTTCCGCGCCGTTTGGGAGACGCGCCATGGCCTATCGTCGTCTGCTCCTGCCCCTCACCGGCACCGCCGCCGGGGAGGCTGCGCTCGCCACCGCGCTGATGGTGGCGCGCATCTGGAACGCGCATGTGCACTGCCTGCATGTCCGGGTCGATGCCCGGGACGTGGCGCCGCTGGCCGGCGAGGGCCTGTCGGGCGCCATGATCGAGGAGATGATGGCGGCGACGGAGCGCGAGAGCGGCGACCGCGCCGGCCGCGTCCGCGCCCTGTTCGACCGCTTCGCCGGCACCTCGGGCGGCGTCGCCATCGCCGACAGCGCCGAGACCGCGCTCAAGACCGACGGGCCGACGCTGTCCTTCGAGAGCATCGCCGGGCGGGAGGAGGATGTGGTCGCGCAGCAGTCGCGCCTCTACGACATGGCGGTGGTGCCGCATCCGGAGGCGGATGAGGATGTCTCCTCCTCCGACGCGCTGCATGCGGTGCTGTTCGATTCGGGCCGGCCGGTGCTGATCGCGCCGCGGGAGGTGCCGCGGACGATCGGCACCCGCGTCTGCTGCGCCTGGAACGGCTCGGCCGAGAGTGCCGCCGCCATCGCCGCGGCCCTGCCCTGGCTGGACCGGGCCGAGGCCGTCCGCCTGCTCTATGCCGACGAGTACCAGCGGCGCGGGCCGAAGGTGGAGGGCATCCGCAGCTACCTCCGCTGGCACGAGATCGAGGCGGAGCCGGTGCTGTTCAAGCCGATGACCAAGGATGTCGGCGCCGGGTTGCTCGGCGCGGCGCGGGACTTCGACGCGGACCTGCTCTGCATGGGGGCCTATAGCCATTCGCGGCTGCGCCAGCTCATCCTCGGCGGCGTCACCCGGCATGTCCTCGAGAACAGCGACATGCCGGTGCTGATGTGCCGCTGAGCGGGATCGCCGAAGGGCGGCATCGCCTGGAGGCGTGACTCGTGCGGCCCGGACCATGCCGGGCCATGGTCCACGATCCGGCGATCGGGAATCATGGCCCAAGGCCCGTTGCGGCGGCGGCCCCGGCGCCGCATGATCCCGCCCCGGTTTCGGCTGGGAGAATGAGGATGAGCCCTATCTGGACGCGGCGTGGCCTGCTCGGCGGCGCCCTGGCCCTGCCCTTCATCCGCACGGCGCGGGCGCAGCAGACGCTGGAATGGGTGGCGGGCTCGCTCGGCGGCGGCTGGTACACCATGGCCGCCGGCCTCTCCGCCCTGGTCAAGGACGAGAACCCGGACCTGCAGATCCGCGTCGTCCCGGGAGGGGGGCTGGCCAATTCCACCCGCGTCAACCGTGCCCAATCGCCGATGGGCTGGGGCATCGACACCTTCGCCGCCGCCGCCCGGGCGGGGTCGGAGCCCTATTCGGAGAAGCATGAGGCGCTGCGCTGCCTCGGCACCGGCTATTCGCCGACCGAGTTCCACTTCCTCCGCCGCGCCGATGGCGGGCCGGAGGACATGCGCGCCATCCTGACGCAGCGGGGGCTGCGCATCGCCTGCCCGCAGCGCTCCTCGACCGATGAGATGACGCTGCAGCGGATCCTGAGATTCCTCGGCACCAGCCCGGACAGGATCAGGTCCGAAGGCGGGCGCTACCTGAACGGCAGCTATGCCGATATCGGCTCCGCCTATTCGGACGGGCAGGTCGACTACCTCTTCGTGGCGCTGGCCAAGCCGGCGGCCATCGTCACCGAGATCGCCCAGGGGCGGCGGCCCGGCAGGCTGGTCGAGTTCCCTGCCGATATCCGCCGCCACCTGATCGACCAGTATGCCTATGCCGAGGGGGTGCTGCCGGCCGCGACCTACCCCGCGCTGCAGTCTGGCGACGTGCCGGTGACGATGATGGACAGCGTGCTCATGGTGCATGAGAGCATGCCGGAAGAGGCCGCCTACAAGATCACCCGCACGCTGATCCGCAACAAGGGCCAGCGCCTGGTCTCCATCCATGCCAGCATGGGCGCCTGGGACCCGGCGGCCTCGGTGAAGTATCAGGGCCTGCCGCTGCATCCGGGCGGGATCAAGGCCTTCAGGGAGGCGGGCATCCTCTCCTAGCCGCCAGGGGCGGCAAGGTCCTTGCATAGGGGCGAAGCATCATGCGCGACCTCGCCGGCCCCCTGAAGCTGATCGTCACCCTGTGGCTGGCCGCGGCCTCGGCCATCCACCTCTATTTCGGCGGGTTCGGCTTTCCCGAGCCGATCACGCTCCGCGCCTTCCACCTGCTGGTCTTCGTCCCGCCGCTCTTCCTGCTCTATCCGGCGCGGCCCGGCCGCTCGCCGGCGCGGCGGCCGAGCCTCGTCGACTGGCTTTGGGTCGCCGCCGCCGCGGTGCCGCATGGCTGGGTGATGTGGCACTGGGCCGAGGTCTCGGACCGGATGGAGTATGTCGACCCCTTCGGCTGGGAGATGATGGTGCTCGCCGTGCTGGCGGTCGTCACCCTGCTCGAGGCGACGCGGCGGGCGGTCGAGGTCGGGCTCGCCTGGATGATCGTCATCTCGGTCGCCTATATGGGCTTCGGGCACCATATCCCCGGCCTGCTGAACAGCCGGCCCTTCAGCCTGGCCGAGATCCTCGAGGCCTCCTGGCTGGTGCCGACGGCGGGTGGGGTCTATGGGCCGCTCACCGGCATCGTGGCGACGACCATCGCCGTCTTCATCGTCTTCGGCGCCTTCATGCAGGGCAGCGGCACGGGGCGGCTCTTCACCAATCTCGGTGCGGCGGCGGCGGGGCGCTATACGGGCGGGCCGGCCAAGGTCGCCGTCATCACCTCCGGCCTGTTCGGGACGATGAGCGGCAGCAGCGTCTCCAACGTCATCACCACGGGCGCCATGACCATCCCGCTGATGATCCGCATCGGCTACCGGCCGGCGGTCGCCGCGGGGATCGAGAGCGCGGCCTCGGTCGGCGGGGCGCTGATGCCGCCGGTGATGGGGGCGGCGGCCTTCGTCCTCGCCGAGATCACCGGCATCGCCTATGGCGAGATCGTCGTCGCGGCGGCCATCGGCGCGGCGCTCTACTACTTCGCCATCCTCGCCGCGGTGCATTTCGAGGCGAAGAAGGCCGGCATGGCGCCGATGCCGCTGCGCGACATCCCCGCCTGGCGCGAGGTGGCGCAGGATGCGCATCTCGTCATCCCGATCGCCGTGCTGGTCTGGCTGATGATGGGCCGCTGGAGCGGCAATTTCGCCGCCTTCGTGGCGACGCTCGCCATGGTCGGCGTGGCCGCCTTCCGGCGCCGGAGCCGCATGGGCTGGCGGCAGGTGCTGGAGAGCCTGACCAATGCCGGGCTGACCATGGCGCCGCTCGCCGTCTCCATCGCAGGTGCCGGCATCGTCGTCTCGGCGTTGACGGCGACGGGGCTGGTCGTGGCGCTGGGCGGCATCATCAAGGACCTGGCGGCGGGGAATTTCGCGCTGCTGCTGATCCTGCTGGCGGTCACCGTGCTGATTCTCGGCATGGGGATCCCGACGACACCGAGCTACATCATCGCCGCCGCCATCGGCGTGCCGCAGATCCTCGACCTCGGCAGCCAGGCGCTCGGCGTCCCGCCAGGGGACCTGCTGCTGCCGGCGCATCTCTTCGTCTTCTACTTCGCGGTGCTGGCGGATGCCTCGCCGCCCGTGGCGGCGGCCGCCTTCGCCGCGGCGGCCATCGCCAAGGCCTCCCCGCTCGTCTCGAGCAACCATGCGACGCGGCTCGGCATCGCCGGCTTCACCGTGGGCTTCGCCTTCCTCTACGACCCGGGGATCATGCTGCGCGGCTCGCTTGCCGACATCCTGACCGCGACGGCGATCCAGGTGGGCGCGCTGACGGCGATCTGCGCGGCCTATGCCGGCTTCCTGCTGGCGCCGATGGGCTGGGCCTCGCGGCTGCTGCTGGGTGGGGCGGGGCTCTTCGCCGCCTTCTACCACGGCGTGCCGGACCTGGTGCGGCTGGCCGTCGCGCTCGGCGTGCCGGGGCTGATCGCCGCCGTGCAGATCATCCGACTACCGCGGGCGGCCGCGCCGCGCATCCCAGGAGAGTGACGATGCTGAAGCCATTCCTGCTCGCCCTGGCGCTGCTGGCCCCGGGGATCGCGGCCGCGCAGCAGGCGGCGAGCGCGGGGCCGACCCTCTCGGCGGTGCGGGCCCGCGGCGCCCTCTCCTGCGGCATCTCGACCGGCGACCCGGCCTGGAGCCAGCCGGACAGCCGCGGCATCTGGCAGGGGATGGATGCGGATCTCTGCCGCGCCATCGCCGCCGCGGTGCTCGGCAGCCCGGAGCGGCTGGTCTGGCAGCACCTCACCGGGCAGAACCGCTTCCCGGCGCTGGCCTCCGGCCAGGTGGAGGTGCTGACGCGGACCACCACCTGGACTATGGCGCGGGATTCGATGCTCGGGCTCAATTTCACCGCGCCGAATTTCTATGACGGCCAGGGCTTCCTCGTGCATGCCGAGAGCGGCATCACCAGCATCCGCCAGCTCGACGGCGCGACCATCTGCTTCGTCTCCGCCAGCACGCATGAGCTGAACCTGCAGGACTGGTCGCGCAGCCAGGGCATCCGCTTCACCCCGGTGATCTTCGCCGAGAAGGACGAGGCGCGGCGGGCCTATGAGAGTAACCGCTGCGACAGCTACACCGGCGATGCCAGCCAGCTCGCCGCCATCCGCGGCGCCTTCCCCGAGCCGGCGCGGCATGTGCTGCTGCCGGAGCGGATCAGCAAGGAGCCCTATGCGCCCTCCGTCCGCCAGGGCGACGACCAGTGGTTCGACATCGTCCGCTATGTCGTCTTCGGCCTCGTCGAAGCAGAGGAGCTCGGCATCACCCGCGCCAATGCGGACCGGTTGCTGGCCGAGAGCCCGAGCCCGGCGGTGCAGCGGCTGCTCGGCAGGACGGGCGACCTGGGGCCGACGCTCGGCCTCGATCGGGGCTGGATGCTGAATGCCGTGAAGGCCGTCGGTAATTACGGCGAGATTTACGAGCGGCATCTCGGCAAGGACAGCCCGGTCGGGCTGCCGCGCGGGCTCAACGACCTCTGGACCCGCGGCGGGCTGATGGTGGCGCCGCCAATGCGCTGACCTACTCCCGCTCGTAGATCAGCCGTGCCCGCACCGTGCCGGGCAGGGCGCGAAGCTCGCCGAGGATGGCCTCCGCCTCGTCCCGCGCCTCGACGCTCTCGACCACGACGTAACCGAGCTCGGCCTGGGTCTGGTAGTACTGCGCGGTGATGTTGAGCCCCCGCCGGCCGAAGGCCTCATTGATTCGGGACAGCATGCCGGGCGCGTCGCGGTGGACATGGATCCAGCGCGCGCCGCTCGCCCGGGCGGGAAGCTGCACCTGGGGGAAGTTCACCGCCCCCATGGTCGCGCCCGTGTCGCTGAAGTCGATCAGCTTCCGCGCCACCTCCTGGCCGATGCGGGACTGGGCCTCCTGCGTGCTGCCGCCGATATGCGGCGTCAGGATGACGTTGGGGAGGCCCTGGACCGGGCTCCGGAAGCGCTCGCCGTTGCGGGCCGGCTCCTCCGGGAAGACGTCGGCGGCGAAGCCGAGCAGGTGGCGGTCGCGCAGCGCCCCGGCGACGGCCTCGAGGTCGACCAGCGAGCCGCGGGCATTGTTGATGAGGATGGCGCCGGTCTTCATCCGCGCGACCTGGGCCGGGCCGATCATGCCGATGGTCTCGGGCGTCTCCGGCACGTGGAGCGTGACGATGTCGGCCTCGGCCAGCAGGTCGCCGAGGCTGGCGCAGGGGCGGGCATTGCCATGCGGCAGCTTGGTGGTGTGGTCGAAATAGATCACCCGCAGGCCGAAGGCCTCGGCCAGCACCGAGAGCTGGCTGCCGATATTGCCGTAGCCGACGATGCCGAGCGTCCGGCCGCGTACCTCGTAGCTGCCCTCGGCCGACTTGTCCCAGCCGCCCTGATGGGCGGAGCGGGAGCGGTCCGGGATGCCGCGGAGCAGCATCACCACCTCGCCCATCACCAACTCGGCGACGGAGCGGGTGTTGGAGAAGGGGGCGTTGAAGACGGGGATGGCGCGGAGCGCCGCAGTGGCGAGATCGACCTGGTTGGTGCCGATGCAGAAGCAGCCGACGGCGATCAGCCGGTCCGCCGCCTCCAGGGCGGTGCCGGTCAGCTGGGTGCGCGAGCGGATGCCGAGGAGGTGGACGCCGTGCAACGCCCGGGCGAGGTCCGGGCCATCCAGCGCCTTCGGCATGCGGGTGACGTTCTCGTAGCCGGCGGCGGCCAGGAGCTCCACCGCGCTGTCGGAGATGCCTTCCAGCAGGAGGACGCGGATGCGGTCCTTGGGAAGGGAGAGGCGGTCGGACATGGGGGCTCCGGGGCGGCAAACGGGGGCGCTTCTTGCGCCCTTACGTGCCTGCCGCCAAGCCCGGCGTGCGGGGGACCAGGGTGCGGGTGCGGTAGCGTGCGACCTGCTGGCCGGCGGGGACCTTTTGGAAGACCAGGAAATAGCTGTGGTTCTTCCGCGCATGCACCTGGCGGAGCAGCCGCGCCACCCCCGGCCGGTTGGGGCGCATCAGCACGAAGAGGTCGCGGGCATAGAAGCCGAGCTCGGCGAGGCCGGTGACGATCTGCACATGGGTCAGCTCCTGCCGGTTGGCGCTGACCTCGTCCTGGCACTTGACGATGAGGATGCCGTGGTCGCGCAGCACCCGCCGCGCCTCGGCGGCCGCGGCCAGGTAGAGGTCGAGCACCGCCTGGTGCCAGCGCCCGCCCCCCGGCGCCTCGCCCTCGCCGCCGGCGGCATAGTAGGTGCGGAGGCCAGCATGGCTGCCGAGCCCGCCGCGCGTCGCCGATTTCGGGCGGAGCAGGCCCTCCATGTAGGGCGGGTCGAGCACCAGCGCGTCGAGGCTGCCATCGGTGTGGGGCAGCGCGCGGCAATCGGTCCCCGTGGCGAGGTCGGAGGCCAGCACGCGGTAAAGCCCCTCCGGCACCTGCTGCCAGAAAACGCCCTGGCCATAGGTGACATCGGCGATGACCGCCCCTGCCGGGACGTGAAGGGCCAGGATCTGCGGGAAGAGGGCGGCATTGCCCCCGGCATGGGCGGAGAGCACCACATCCGCCGTCGCGCTGCCGCCCTGCACCCGGCGGGCGCGGGGCGGGGCCTCCGCCGCGTCACTCATGCGCGCTGGCGGCGCGGAGGGCGCGGATCTCGGCCTCCAGCAGGCCGGGATCGGGGGTGATGTGCCACTCGGCGCGCATGGCGACGGCATGGGCGAGGCGGCGCTTGTAGTCGGCGCGGGGGATCTCGTGGGCGCCGAATTGCGAGAGGTGCTCGGTCAGGAACTGGCTGTCGAGCACGGTGAAGCCGCCGAGGCGGAGCCGCGCCACCAGATGCACCAGCGCGACCTTCGAGGCATCCCGCGCCCGGCTGAACATGCTCTCGCCGAAGAAGGCGGCGCCGAGGATGACGCCATAGAGGCCGCCGACCAGCCGCCCCTCCTGCCAGACCTCGATGGAATGGGCATGGCCCTGGCGGTGGAGGGCGAGAAAGAGATGCTCGATCTCCGGGTTGATCCAGGTGTCCTCCCGCCCCGGCGCTGCGGCGGCGCAGCCGGCGATGGCCGCGGCGAAGTCGCGGTCGGCGGTGACCTCGTAGGGGCCGGAGAGGACGGTCCGCATCAGCCGCTTCGGGAGGTGGAAGCCCTCAAAGAGCGGGATGATCCCGCGCCGCTCCGGATCGAGCCAGTAAAGCCGGTCGCCCCCGCGGCTCTCCGCCATGGGGAAGAGGCCGGCGCGATAGGCGCGGAGCATGAGCTCCGGCGTGATGTCGATGTGGCGGCGGCTCATGCGGGGGCGACCGGCCGGCGGGACACCATGTCAGGCCCCCGGCTGCTGCGGTCGCGGCAAGGGGGAGGCCGTCGTCCCGGCCTCCAGGGCGCGACCGATTCGATGGGGGAAGCGCTCCTTCGCCTCGGCGATGCTGTGGCGCGACATGGGGGCAGCATAGCCAGCCGCCCGGCCGGCCGCCACCGTTTCCCCTTCAGCCCTGCGCGAGCCGGCGGGCGACGAAGCGCTCCAGCCAGTGGATCGTATAGTCCCCGGCCTGGAACTCCGGATCCTCCATGATCGCCCGGTGGAGCGGCAGGGTGGTGTTGATCCCATCCACCACCATTTCGGCGAGCGAGCGCTTGAGCCGTGCGATGGCCTCCGCCCGGGTCGCGCCATGGACGACGAGCTTGGCGATCAGGCTGTCGTAATGCGGCGGCACGGCGTAGCCGGAATAGAGCGCGCTGTCGACGCGCACCCCGAGCCCGCCCGGCGCGTGGTAGGTGTGCACCCGGCCGGGGGAGGGGGCGAAGGTGTCGGGGTCCTCCGCCGTGATCCGGCATTCGATGGCATGGCCATGGAAGCGGATCTCCGGCTGGTCGTAGCCGAGCGCCTCGCCGGCGGCGACGCGGAGCTGTTCCTTCACCAGGTCGATGCCGCAGACCATCTCGGTCACCGGATGCTCCACCTGCAGGCGGGTATTCATCTCGATGAAGGCGAACTGGCCGTCCTGCCAGAGGAATTCCAGCGTTCCGGCATTGCGGTAGCCGAGTTCGCGCAGCGCCCGGGTCACCTGCGCGCCCAGCGCATCGCGCTCCGCGGCGTTCAGCACGGGCGAGCCGGCCTCCTCGACCAGCTTCTGGTGGCGGCGCTGGAGCGAGCAGTCGCGCTCGCCGAAATGCACCACGTTGCCATGGGTGTCCGCCAGGACCTGAAGCTCGATATGGCGCGGGCGGTCGAGGTATTTCTCGAGATAGACCTCGTCATTGCCGAAGGCGGCCTTGGCCTCGGTGCGGGCGACGCGCCAGGCCTCCTCCAGCTCGTCCTCGGAATGGGCGACCTTCATGCCGCGCCCGCCGCCGCCGGCCGCCGCCTTGATGAGGACGGGATACTTCACCTCCGCCGCCACCTGCCGCGCCTCCTCGATGGAGGAGAGGGCGCCGAGGCTGCCGGGGACGAGCGGCACGCCGAGCCGGCGCATCGCGTCCTTCGCCTGGATCTTGTCGCCCATCATGCGGATATGGGACGGCGACGGGCCGATGAAGGCGAGGCCATGCGCCTCGACCATCTCGGCGAAGGAGGCGTTTTCCGAGAGGAAGCCGTAGCCGGGATGCACCGCATCCGCGCCGGTGATGGCGGCGGCGGAGAGGATGGCGGCGACGTTCAGGTAGCTGTCGCGCGCGGCCGGCGGGCCGATGCAGACGCTTTCATCGGCGAGGCGCACATGCATGGCGGAGGCATCGGCCGTGGAATGCACGGCGACGGTGCGGATGCCCATCTCCTGGCAGGCGCGGTGGACACGCAGCGCGATCTCGCCGCGATTGGCGATCAGAACCTTGCCGAACATGGTTATTCGACGATCAGCAGCGGCTCGCCATACTCGACCGGCGTGCCGGACTCGACGAGGATGCGGGTGACCGTGCCGGCGCGGGGGGCGCGGATCTGGTTGAAGGTCTTCATCGCCTCGATCAGCAGCAAGGTCTGCCCCTGCGCCACCTTGGCGCCGACGGTGACGAAATTCGGCTGGCCCGGCTCCGGCGAGAGGTAGGCGACGCCGACCATGGGCGAGGCGACGAGGCCCGGGTGCTTGGCGTCCGGCACCTCCGCCTCGACGGCGACGGTGGCCACGACCGGCACGGCGGCGGCCGGCGGCGCGGCGGCGGGCAGCATGCCGGCGGGCCAGGCCATGGTGGCTGCGGCCTGGGGCGGCGCAGGGGGCTTCCGCGCCACGCGGATGCGGCTGTCCTTCTCGACCAGCTCGATCTCGGTCAGGTCGGTGTCCCGCAGGATCTGCGCCAGGGCGCGGATCGCCTCCGGGTCGAATTGGATGCCGTTGCTCATGCTCGTCCTCAGGCTTCGTCGTCGTCCGGCTCGTCGCTGCCGATCAGCCCGGCCATCGCCTCGAGCGCCAGGGCATAGCCCTGGACGCCAAGCCCGGCGATGACCCCGGTCGCGGCCTTCGAGACGAAGCTGTGCTGCCGGAATTCCTCCCGGCGGTGGATATTGGTGATGTGGACCTCGATCACCGGCAGCTCCACCGCCAGCAGGGCGTCCATCAGCGCGATGGAGGTGGTGGTGTAGCCAGCCGGGTTGATCACGATCCCCGCCGCCCGCCCGTGGCATTCCTGCACCCAGGTGATCAGCTCGCCCTCGCCGTTCGTCTGGCGGAAGTCGATGGCGAGGCCGAGCCCCTCCGCCACCTCGGCGCAGAGCGCCTCCACGTCGTCGAGGGTGGCGGAGCCATACTTCTCCGGCTCCCGCACGCCGAGCAGGTTGAGGTTCGGGCCATTCAGGACGACGACCAGCGGGGGCGACATGGGGGCATATCCGGCGGGGATCGGGGCGGTTGCGCTAGCACGGAGGGGTTTCGGGGGGCAAGCGGATGGGGCGGCACCCCCGCCTTGTCCTCCGCCCCCCGCTTCGCCACATTCCGGACCATGGAGGCGCAGATCCAGATCACCGTGAATGGCGAGCCCCGGCAGGAGCCGGCGCCCGTCACCCTGGCCGAGCTGCTGGAGCGGATCGGGCTCGACACGCGCAAGGTCGCGGTCGAGCGCAATCTCGAGATCGTCCCCCGCTCCACCTACGCCGCGACGCAGCTCGCTGCCGGCGACCGGCTGGAGATCGTGCATTTCATCGGCGGAGGCTGAACCATGGACGGATTGCCACAGCCTGCCCAGGACGACAGCTGGGAGGTCGCCGGCCTGCGCTTCCGCTCGCGCCTGATCGTGGGCACCGGGCGCTACAAGGACCTCGAGGAGACGGGGCGGGCCATCGAGGCCTCCGGCGCCGAGATCGTCACCGTCGCCGTGCGCCGGGTCAATCTCGGCGACCCGAAGGCGCCGATGCTGCAGGATTACGTCGACCCGCGGCGCTACACCTACCTGCCGAACACCGCCGGCTGCTTCACCGCCGAGGATGCCGTGCGCACCCTGCGCCTGGCGCGCGAGGCGGGGGGGTGGAACCTCGTCAAGCTCGAGGTGCTGGGGCCGCCGCCCTTCCTCTACCCGGACATGCGGGCGACCTTCGAGGCGCTGGAGGCGCTGCTGAAGGACGGCTTCCAGGTCATGGTCTACTGCTCGGACGACCCGGTCGCGGCGCGGCGCCTGGAGGAGATGGGCGCGGTCGCCATCATGCCGCTCGGTGCGCCGATCGGCTCCGGCCTCGGCATCCAGAACCCGGTGATGATCCGGGCGATCATCGAGCAGGCGCGCGTGCCGGTGCTGGTCGATGCCGGCGTCGGCACCGCTTCCGATGCGGCCTTCGCCATGGAGCTCGGCTGCGACGCGGTGCTGATGAACAGCGCCATCGCCCATGCGCAGGATCCGGTGCGGATGGCGCGGGCGATGAAGGCGGCGGTGGAGGCGGGGCGGCTGGCCTTCCTCGCCGGGCGGATGCCGCGGCAACACGCGGCCGACCCGTCGAGCCCGCTCGCCAAGGGGATCATCGGCCGGAACTGACGCCCGGCCGGTCAACCATTGCCGAGGCGCCTGCGGCAAATTCCCCGGCGCTTTCGCATCGCGGCAGGCGGATCAGCGGGAACCGCAGCGGGCTCCCGGCGTAGTTTCCGGTGCCTCGGCGGGGGCGCGGGAAAAAAATCTGGGCCGACCTGCATTTTCCGCTTTCCACCCCCGGAGGTGGGGCCTATATGCCGGCTCAGACGCAGTACGCACGTGCCTCTGGCCCCAGGCCCACGGAACCCGGCGCCCCTCCACAACGGCGCAGCCTAGATACGGTCACCGCGGCGCAAGGTTTACGCAACGACGTCAAGCGTTCTGGCAACCCCGTGGGGCGCAAGCCTCGTGGTCCGTTTGGTCGCTGGTTCGTTCGACCGTTTCGTCAATCTGGGGCCGCCGCCCGATCCGGGGTGGTCCTACAGTCTGTAGGGAATAGTGCGATGACCCCCAAGGTCTCCCGCTTCCTGCGCGACCACGCGCCGGCCACGCCATGCCTCGTGCTGGACGTCGATCGGGTTGAAGAGAACTACCGGCGCCTTATGGCCGCCCTGCCGCTCGCGCGCATCTACTATGCCGTGAAGGCCAACCCGGCCGCGCCGGTGCTGGAGCGCCTGGTCGGCCTCGGCTCCTCCTTCGATGCCGCGAGCTGGGAGGAGGTCTCCTCCTGCCTCGCCGCCGGCGCCCGGCCGGAGGCGATCTCCTTCGGCAACACGGTGAAGAAGGAGAGCGCGATCCGCGCCGCCCATGAGGCCGGCGTCCGCATGTTCGCCTTCGACAGCGAGGCGGAGCTGCGCAAGCTCGCCCGCTCCGCCCCCGGCGCGCGGGTCTACTGCCGCATCCTTGTCGGCAATGTCGGCGCCGAGTGGCCGCTGTCGAAGAAGTTCGGCTGCGAGCTCGAGATGGCGCGGGAGCTGATGATCCTCGCCGGCGAGCTCGGCCTCGACCCCTTCGGCCTCTCCTTCCACGTCGGCAGCCAGCAGACCCGGACGGATGCCTATGAGGCGGCGATCGCCAAGGTCGCCATGCTCTTCACCGACCTGCGCGATGCGGGGGTGAAGGTGCGCATGGTCAATCTGGGTGGCGGCTACCCGGTGCGCTACCGCTCCGAGGTGCCGGAGATCGACGATTTCGGCGCGGCCATCATGGGCGCGATGACGGAGCATTTCGGCAATGCCCTGCCGGAGATCGTCATCGAGCCGGGCCGCTTCATGGTCGGCGATGCCGGCGTGGTCAGCGCCGAGGTGGTGCTGGTCTCGCGCAAGGCGAAGGACGACCCGGTGCGCTGGGTCTATCTCGACATCGGCCGCTTCGGCGGGCTGGCCGAGACCGAGGGCGAGGCGATCAAGTATGCCTTCCGCACCCCGCATGACGGCGAGGCGGATGGGCCGGTGACGATCGCCGGGCCGACCTGCGACAGCACGGACACGCTCTACGAGCGGAGCAACTACCGCCTGCCGCTCTCGCTCGACTGCGGCGACCGGGTGGAGCTGCTGGCGACGGGGGCCTATGTGACCAGCTATGCCAGCCAGGCCTTCAACGGCTTCCGGCCGCTGGCCGAGCACTACGTCTGATTCTTTCCGTTTCCAAGGCCGCACCGGGCGCATAGTCTTGCGCCATGGACGAAATCGACCGGAACATCACCATCGCGCTGCAGCTGGATGGCAGCGCGGGGCTGGCGGAACTGGCGAAGGTGGCGGGGCTTTCGGTCTCCGCCACGGCCGAGCGGGTCAAGCGGCTCGAGGAGCGCGGCGTCATCCGCGGCTGGCGGGCCGATATCGACCCGGTGGCCGCCGGCTGCCCGCTGCTGGTGCATATCCTCGTCACCGTCGCGCCTGGGCGGGACGAGGCCGCCTTCCGCAAGGCGATGCGGCGGCAGGAGGCGGTGCTGGAGTGCCACGCCATCACCGGCGACTGGACCTACCTGCTGAAGGTGCGGCTCGCCGACCTGCCGGCGCTCGATGCCTTCCTCAATGACGAGTTGCGCGCCCAGTCCGGCGTGCAGCGGGTGGAGACGCTGCTCGCCATCGCCACGGTGAAGGAGACCTCCATCCTGCCGGTCTCGCCGGCGACGGAGGAGTAGGCTGCCTCACATGGCCGGCTCGAAGCCGGCCTCGGCCGAACGCTCGGCAAGATCGAGGCTTTCGGCGAAATTATCGCGCCTGACAAGGTTCGTGGCGGCCAGCCGCCGCAACTCCGCCTGAGGCCCGGCTGCCTCGGTGACGGGCGCGCGGCGCTGCTGCAGCACGGTGAAGGCGCCGAGCTGGCCATAGCCCCAGGCCCGCAGCCCACCATCGACGAGGCCGAAGCCGCCGGTTGCCGGGCGCAGCGACACCTCGGTCCCTGCCGGCACCCGCCCGACCTCGGGTGCCCTGAGTTCCGGCCGCAGCCGCAGGGCGACGGGTGCGGAGGCGACGGCCCGGACCGGCGCGTCGCGAGCGGCCCGTTCGGCCAGCAGGGCGGCGGCCGTGCCGGGCGCGGCGCGCTCGACCGCGGCTTCAAGGCGGGCGCTGCGCTCGCTCAACCGTTGGCGAAGCTGCTGCGCGCGCCGGAGGTCGGCGCGCAGCCGCCCCGACGCTGCGGCGAGCCGGACCGAGGCTTCGGCCTTGGGGACGACATTGCTGGCGGCATCGGCGCGGATCACCCGCACTTCAGTCCAGCGGCAGTAGAGCAGGGCGTCGAAGGCGATCTGGAGGCGATCGATCGCGGCATTCTCCCGCGCCAGCTCGCTGGCCAGTTCCTCGGCCCCCGGCGGCCTCTGGCGCCGCGGCGGCTCGCCGAGGAGGTCGCCGGCCGAGACGAAGACGACGACCTGCGGGCCGCAGGAATCGGCCGGATCGGCTGCCGCCAGCCCGGGCGGCGGCGGCTGGCGAGGCGCGCATCCCGAGACCAGCGCCAGGGCGAGGCCGACTCCGAATGCGCGGAACCGCATTGCCCCTACCGCGCCGCTCGCACGGCCATCGCCGTGGTCCGCTCGTCCATCCGCGCTTCGTAGGTGAGGCCCTTGCGCAGCGCCCAGCTGTTGACGAGCTGGAAGAGCGGGATGATGGCGATGTCGTCCGTCGCCATCTTCACCGCCTCGCGCAGCAGCTGCTCGCGCTGCCGGTCATCGATGGTGGCGGCGGCCCGGGCCGTCGCCGCATCGAGCTCCGGGTTCGAATAGCGGCCGCTGTTGCTGGCGCCGGTGCGTCGCTCGCGGTCATAGGTGCCGAGGATGTTGACCAGCGCGTAGCTCGCCTCGCCGGTCACGCTGCCCCAGCCGCTGAGGCGAATGGCATATTCCTGCCGGTTGGAGCGCTGCGAGAAGCTGGACCAGGGCACCGCCTCCACCTCCGTGCGGATGCCGATGCGGGTGAACATCTGCGCCACTGCCTGCGCCGTCTTGGCGTCGTTCGGGTAGCGGTCGTTCGGGCTGTGCAGGGTCATGCGGAAGCCCTGCGGGAAGCCAGCTTCGGCGAGCAGCCGCTTGGCGCCATCCGCGTCGAAGGCGGGGGCGCGGACCTCCGGGTTGTAGCCGAAGGTGCCCTCAGGCAGCCACTGCCCGGTCGGCTGCGCGGTGCCCTCCATCACCCGCTCGGCCAGCGCCTGGCGGTTGATCGAGAGGGAGAGGGCGCGGCGCACGCGGACATCGTTGAACGGATTGGCGGCGAGCGGCTTGCCGTCGTTGTCGCTGATGAAGGGCACGTCGCGCTGCCGCGAGTGGTCCATCAGCAGGTAGATGAGGCGAAGGCCCTGGATCTCGGAGATCGTCACCTTCGGGTCCCGCTTCATCCGGACGAGGTCGGTCGACGGCACCTGGTCGATCAGGTCCACATCGCCGGCGAGCAGCGCCGCGGTGCGTGCGCCGTCGTTGCCGATGAAGCGGTAGTTCACACGGGCCCAGGGCTCCGGCCCGCGGAAGTAGGCCTCATTGCGGGCCATCTCGGTACGGTCGCCGGAGCGGTAGGCGACCATCCGGTAGGGGCCGGTCCCGACCGCCGCGCGGCCGCTGTTGAAATCCTCCGTGCTGGCGCCCTCCGCCGCATGGCGGGCGATGACGGCGACGGAGGCGAGCTCGGTCGGCAGCAGCGGATGCGGCTGCGCGGTGTGGAAGCGGACGGTCAGCGGGTCGATCACTTCGACGCGCTCGATGGCGCGGACGAAGCCGCCGAAGCCGCCCGGGCTGCCCGGCACGCTCGGCGAGCGCTGGATGGTGAAGGCCACATCCTCGGCGGTGAAGTCGCGCCCGTCATGCCACTTCACGCCGGGGCGGAGCTTGAACTCCCAGACCCTCTCCCCGATCACCCGCCAGCTCTCGGCAAGGCCCGGATAGGGCTGCGCCCGCGCATCCCGCTCCACCAGCCGGTCGAAGATGTGCATCGCCAGGCTGTTGTTGGGCGAGGCATTGAAGAAATGCGGATCGACCGAGGTGACGGAGCCGGCGATGCCGATATTCAGCGTGGTCTCGCCGTTCTGGGCGAGGGCGGGGGCGGCGGTGAGCAGGGCGGCGGCGAGGCCGAGGCCCGTGGCGGTGCGGTGGTGCATGCATGTCTCCCGGATGGCGGTGAGATTACCGGCCGCGGCGCCTGCCGCCAACCGCATGGCACCGGCCTCGTGAACGGGGAGCGGCGGGTGAGCGCGAGGCCGGGCATGGCGCCTGGCTGCCTAGGGTCGCGCCATGCCGTGCGCGGCCTGCCGCCGGCTTGTGCGTTATGCCTCGGCCTTCGCCATGGGCGAGGCTGGGCGGCCGGGCCGGGAGGGAAGCTGGCGAGAGGATGACCGGAATGCTAGCTTTCGCGTCGCTGGGGCTTCCGAGGGACACAATGACAGGATTTCGTCACGCGGCCGGTCTGGCCGCCGGTCTGGTAATTGCCGCCCTGGCTTCCGGGCCGGCGGCAGCGCAAACGCTCACCATGGGCGTGGGCGCGCCCGTCACCTCGATCGACCCGCATTACCATCAGCTTTCGCCGAACACGGCGGTGGGCCACATGATCTTCAGCGGGCTGACCCAGACGGATGCGCATGCCCGCATCGCCCCGGCGTTGGCCGAGAGCTGGCGCCCGGTCTCCGATACGGTCTGGGAGTTCAAGCTGCGCCAGGGCGTGACCTTCCACAACGGCTCGCCCTTCACCGCCGAGGATGTGGCTTTCACCTTCGACCGCGTGCCGAAGGTGCCGAACTCGCCCTCCTCCTACGCCATCTACACGCGGCCGATCACCCGGGTGGAGATCGTCGACAGCCACACGCTCCGGCTCCATACCGCCTCGCCCTATCCGCTGATGCCGACCGACCTGGCCAGCGTAATGATCCTCGACCGCGAGACGCATGGGGCTGCGACGACCGAGGGCTTCAATGCCGGGCCGATGGCGGTGGGCACCGGGCCCTTCCGCATGGTCAGCCACCGCAACGGCGACCGCATCGAGTTCGAGCGCAACGACGGCTATTTCGGTCCGCGCCCGGCCTGGAACCGCGTCACCTACCGAATGATCACCAACGATGCGGCGCGCACCGCGGCGTTGCTCGCCGGCGATGTGGACGTGATCGACCAGGTGCCGACCAGCGACCTCGCCAAGCTGCGGACCGACCAGCGGCTGACGCTGGCCGAGACCACGGGGCTGCGCGTCATCTTCCTCAGCTTCGACCATATGCGGGACGAGGCCTCGCCCTTCGTCACCGACAACGAGGGCAAGCCGGCCCCGCGCAACCCGCTGCGCGATGGGCGAGTGCGCCGTGCCCTCTCCATGGCGGTCGACCGCAACGCCATCACCGAGCGTGTGATGGAGAATGCCGCGATCCCCGCCGGGCAGTTCCTGCCGGAGGGGAGCTTCGGCTACGTTCCCGGCCTCAACCCGCCGCGCTTCGACACCGAGGCGGCGAGGCGGCTGCTGGCCGAGGCGGGGTATCCGCAGGGCTTCCGCATCACCCTGCACGGGCCGAATGACCGCTATCCGAACGATGCGCGCATCATCCAGGCCGTCGGCCAGATGTGGTCACGGGCGGGCGTGCGCACGGCGGTGGAGGCGCAGCCCTGGACCACCTTCGTCGGCCGCGCGGCGCGGCAGGAGCTCTCCGCCTTCCTGATCGGCTGGGGCACCTCCTCCGGCGAGGCTTCCAACCCCTTGCGCAACCTGACCGCCACCTTCGACCGCGAGAAAGGCTATGGCGCCTCCAACCGCGGCCGCTACTCCAACCCGGAGGCGGACCGCATCCTGGAGCAGGCCATGCGCGAGCTGGACGATGCGAAGCGCGAGGCGCTGCTGCAGCAGGCGACGCGGCTCGTCATGGAGGATGTCGGGATCATGCCGCTGCACATTCAGAAGAATGCCTGGGCCATGCGCCGCGGCTTCGCCATGGAGGCGCGGGCGGATGAGCTGACGCGGGCGCAGGATGTCCGCCCGGTGGCGGCGCGATGACCGCCTTCCTGCTCCGCCGACTGATCCAGGCCGCGGCCGTCGTCCTCGTCATGTCGCTGCTGGTCTTCCTCGGCGTCTTCGCGGTCGGCGATCCGGTCGAGATCCTCATCAGCCCCGAGGCGGACCAGTTCGAGCGCGAGCGCGCGGTCAAGGCGCTCGGCCTCGACTTGCCGCTCTGGCAGCAGTACCTGGTCTTCCTCGGCAATGCGCTGCAGGGCGACCTCGGCCGCTCCTTCGTCTTCAACGAGCCGGCGCTGAAGCTCATCCTCGAGCGCATGCCGGCAACCCTCGAGCTCGCCATCGGCGCCACCATCGCGGCGCTGGTCATCGGCCTGCCGCTCGGCCTCTATGCGGGGCTGAGGCCGAACGGGGCGCTCAGCAAGGGCATCATGGCGACGAGCATCCTCGGCTTCTCGCTGCCGACCTTCTGGGTCGGGCTGATGCTCATCATGGTCTTCGCCGTGCAGCTCGGCTGGCTGCCGAGCACGGGCCGGGGCGAGACGGTGACCATCCTCGGCACGCGCTGGTCCTTCCTCACCAGCGACGGCATCGCCCATCTCATCATGCCGGCGCTGAACCTGGCACTGTTCAAGATCAGCCTCGTCATCCGCCTCACCCGCGCGGGCGTGCGGGAGACGATGCTGATGGACTACGTGAAGTTCGCCCGTGCCAAGGGGCTCTCGCCCGCCCGCGTCACCTTCGTGCATGTCTTCAAGAACATCCTGATCCCGGTCGTGACCGTGGTCGGGCTGGAGTTCGGCGGGACGATCGCCTTCTCGGTGGTGACGGAGAGCGTCTTCGCCTGGCCGGGGATGGGCAAGCTCATCATCGACAGCATCAACGTGCTCGACCGGCCGGTGATGGTCGCCTACCTGATGATGATCGTGCTGCTCTTCATCACCATCAACCTCGTCGTCGACCTCACCTATTCCCTGCTCGATCCCCGCGTCCGGCTGGAGGGCAAGCAATGAGCAGCACCACGATCGGCGCCGCCCCCGCGGCACCGGCCCCGAAGGTCGAGACGCCCTTCCAGCGCTTCGTCTCGGAATTCGCCGCCTCCCGCATCGCGCTCCTCGGGCTGGTGGTGTTCCTGGCCATCGTCGCCATCGCGGTGCTGGCGCCCTGGATCGCGCCGCAGAATCCCTACGACCTCGCCCAGCTCGACATCATGGACGGGCGGATGGAGCCGGGCACGGTGGGCGGCGCCGGCTTCACCTTCTGGCTCGGCACCGATGACCAGGGGCGGGACATGCTCTCCGGCATCATGTACGGGCTGCGCATCTCGCTGATGGTGGGCGCAGGCTCGGCCATCATCGCCTGCCTGGTCGGCGCCTCGCTCGGGATGCTGGCCGCCTATGCCGGCGGGCGGACGGACAGCCTGATCATGCGGCTGGTCGACCTGCAGCTCTCCTTCCCGGCCATCCTCGCGGCGCTGATGATCCTCGCCTTCCTCGGCAAGGGCATCTTCAACGTCGTGCTCGCGCTCGTCATCGTCGAATGGGCCTATTACGCCCGGACGGTGCGCGGCTCGGCGCTGGTCGAGCGGCGGCGGGAATATATCGAGGCGGCGCAATGCCTCGCCCTGCCGACGCGGCGCATCATCTTCCGCCACCTGCTGCCGAACTGCCTGCCGCCGCTGATCGTCGTCGGCACCATGCAGGTCGCGCGCGCCATCGCGCTGGAGGCGACGCTCTCCTTCCTCGGCCTCGGCGTGCCGATCACCGAGCCCTCGCTCGGCCTCCTCATCTCCAATGGCTACGAGTACATGCTGAGCGGAAAATACTGGATCAGTTTCTATCCCGGCATCGCCCTGCTGGTCACCATCGTCTCGATCAACCTGGTCGGCGACCAGCTGCGCGACGTGCTGAACCCGAGGCTGAAGCGGTGAGCGCCCCCACCCTCGAAGTCCGCAACCTCAGGACGCATTTCTTCACCCGCGGCGGCGTGGTGAAGGCGGTGGACGATGTCTCCTTCACGGTCGAGGCCGGCAAGGTCATGGGCCTCGTCGGCGAGAGTGGTTCGGGCAAGACCGTCACCGGATTCTCGATCATCGGCCTCGTCGACCCGCCGGGGCGGATCGCGGGCGGGCAGATCCTGTTCAAGGGGCGCGACCTGGCGACGCTGCCGGAAGCCGAGATGCGGGGCCTGCGCGGCAACCGCATCGCGATGATCTTCCAGGACCCGATGATGACGCTGAACCCGGTGCTGCGCATCGACACGCAGATGATCGAGACGGTGCAGGCCCATGAGAAGGTCAGCCGGGAGGAGGCGAGGCAGCGCGCGCGGGACGCGCTCGGCCAGGTCGGCATCCCGAGCCCGGATGAGCGGCTCAAGGCCTATCCGCACCAATTCTCGGGCGGCATGCGCCAGCGCGTCGCCATCGCCATCGCGCTGCTGCACAAGCCGGACGTGATCGTGGCCGACGAGCCGACCACGGCGCTCGACGTGACCATCCAGGGCCAGATCCTCGCGGAGGCGCAGAAGCTCTGCGCCCAGTTCGGCACCGCACTGGTCTGGATCACCCATGACCTCTCGGTCGTCGCCGGCCTCGCCGACGACATCGCGGTGATGTACGCGGGCAAGGTGGTGGAGAGCGGGCCGGTCGCGCAGGTGCTCGACGCGCCTCTGCATCCCTATACCCTCGGCCTGATCGGCAGCGTGCCGAGCCGCAACAAGCGCGGCGAGGCGCTGCGGCAGATCCCCGGCATGACGCCCTCCCTGCTCAACCTGCCGGCCGGATGCGCCTTCCGCTCCCGCTGCCCGCGGGCCGAGCCGGGCTGTGCCGAGCCGCCGCCCATGGCCGAGTACCGTCCGGGCCAGCATGCCCGCTGCATCCACCCGCATCAGGAGGCCGTGGCAGCATGAGCGAGACCCTGACCGCGCCGCCCGCCGCGGAAACCCTCGCCGAGCCGATCATCGAGCTGCGGGGCGTCTCCAAGCGCTTCTCGAAGACGCTCGACTTCGCCGGGCGCCTCGCGCGGCGCCTGGGCGCCAATCTCCGCGACGAGGTGGTGCATGCGGTGGACGCCGTCGACCTCACCATCCGCAAGGGCGAGGTGGTGGGTCTCGTCGGCGAGAGCGGCTGCGGCAAGTCGACCCTCGGCCGCATGGTCGCCGGCATCATGCCGCCGAGCGACGGGACGATCCTCTGGCGCGGCCGCGACCTGACGAGCCTCAATGGCGCGGAGGCGCGCGAGGCCAAGCTGCGCACGCAGATGATCTTCCAGGACCCCTATGCCTCGCTCAATCCGCGGCTGAAGGTGCAGGAGATCGTCGGCGAGGCACCGCAATTCCATGGCATGGCGAAGCGCGGCGAGATCGAATCCTATGTCGATGAGCAGCTTCGCCGCGCCGGCCTCGACCCGGCGCTGAAGGCGCGCTACCCGCACCAGTTCTCGGGCGGCCAGCGGCAGCGCATCGGCATCGCGCGCGCCCTTGCGGTGCAGCCGGAGTTCCTGGTCTGCGACGAGGCGGTGGCGGCGCTCGACGTCTCGATCCAGGCGCAGATCCTGAACCTCTTCATGAAGCTGCGCCGGGAGCTCGACCTCACCTATCTCTTCATCAGCCATGATCTCGGCGTGGTGGAGCATCTCTCGGACCGCGTGGTGATCATGTATCTCGGCCGCGTGGTGGAGGAGGCGCCGGCGGAGGAGGTCTTCCGCAGCCCGAACCATCCCTATACCAAGGCGCTGCTCGCCGAGGTGCCGCGGATCGAGGCGCGGAAGCGCGCCTTCGCCGGGGTGAAGGGCGAGATTCCCTCGCCATTGAACCCGCCCTCGGGCTGCCATTTCCATCCGCGCTGCCCCTTCGCCTTCGACCGCTGCCGGGTGGAGCGGCCGGCGCTGCAGCAGGTCGGCACGGGGCATCGCAGCGCCTGCCACCTGAACGACGCCGCATGAGGGGCGCGGTCCTCCTCGCCCTGCTGCTGCTCGCCGCCTGCCAGTCGGGCGGCACCAGCGGGCCCTATGTCGGCGGCGCGGCCGGCGCCACGATCCGCGAGGATCAGCGGCCGCGCTGAGCCGCCGCCAGGGCGAAGCAGGCGGCGCCGAAGGCCCCGAGCCCGGCCAGCAGCCAGGGCACGGGGCCATAGCCCCAGGTGCCTTCAGAGATCAGGGCGATCAGCACCGGCGCGAGCGTCCGCGGCAGCACCGTCACCGCGCTCAGCGCGCCGGTGATGGCGCCGTAGCCCTCGCGGCCCAGGATCTCGGCGACGCCGGCGGCGCGGACGATGGTCATCAGCCCATCCGCCACCGCCCAGGCGAGGATGTAGATCAGCAACCAGGCGAATTCGGGCGGCGCCAGCCCGAGCGCCAGCATGGCGACGGGGACGAGGGCGGAGGCCAGGCGCCCGACGCCCCGCATCGTCACCCGCCGCCCGAGCGCGAAGAGCGCCAGCCGCGCCGCCACCTGGAAGGGCCCGTGCAGCGAGACGAGGGCGATCACCGAGGCCTCCGGCAGGCCCCGCTCGCGCAGCAGGGGGATGGCATGGGCGCCGAGCCCGACGCCGATGAAGGCATGTGCCGCCAGCGCACCGGCGAGGCCGAGGAAGGCCGGGCTCCGCATCGCCCGGCCGAGATCGAAGCTGCCGCTGCCCTTGGCCTCCGCCCGCACCGCATCCGGCGGCAGTAGCCAGAGCGCCAGCAGGCCGGGGATGGCCTGCAGCCCCGCCAGCACCAGCAGCGCCTCGCGCCATCCGAGCCGCTCGATCAGCAGCGCGGTGAGCGGGACGAAGAGCGTGGCGGTGAAGCCGGTGATGAAGGTGATGCCGGTGATGGCGCGCACCGGCTCCCGCGCCTGCGCCACCACCACCGCCATGGCCGGGCTCCAGAGCGCCGTCGCCTGGGCGAGGCCCATCGCCGCCCAGATCGCCCAATAGGCCGGGAGGCTCGAGACCTGTGACCAGGCCGCCAGCAGCGCGGCGCCTCCCCAGCCGCCGAGCGCCAGCATCCATCGCCCGCCGCGCCGGTCCACCCAGCGCCCGGCCGGCACGGCGGCGAGGCCGGAGACGAGCAAGGCGAGCGTCAGCCCGGCATTGAACTCCGTGCTCGTCCAGCCAAGCTCCGCCTCGATCGGCGCGCCGAAGAGCGGGAAGGCCGAGAAGAGCGTGCCCCACCCGATCAGCTGGCCGATGGCGATGCAGAGGATGAGGCGGCGATCCGAAGCGGGCGGGCTGCCTTCCATGCGCGATGCCTGGCCGAGGCGCCTCAGACCGTGAACTGCTCGGCGATGATCCGCTCGCTCAGCCCATGGTCCGGGTCGAAGAGCAGGGTGAGGGCCATGCTGCGATCCTCCCGCACCTCGACGCGGCGCACGTCGCGCACCTCGGTATAGTCGGCGACGGCAGCGACCGGGCGCTTCGAACCTTCGAGGATCTCGAAGACCACGGCGGCGTCCCCCGGCAGCAATGCGCCGCGCCAGCGCCGCGGGCGGAAGGCGGAGATGGGCGTCAGCGGCAGGAGGTTGGCGCCGAGCGGCACGATCGGGCCATGCGCCGAGAGGTTGTAGGCGGTGCTGCCGGCCGGCGTCGCCACCAGCACGCCGTCGCAGATGAGTTCCGCCAGGCGCTCCTTGCCATCGACCAGAATGCGGATCTTCGCCGCCTGCCGCGTCTCCCGCAGCAAGGAGACCTCGTTGATCGCCGGCGCCTCGCGCACCGTGCCATCGGCCGAGGTGGCGCGCATGCGCAGGGGATGCAGCGTCGCCGCCTGGGACTCGGCCAGGCGCTCGGCCAGCGCCTCCTCGCGGTAGTCGTTCATCAGGAAGCCGACGCTGCCGCAATTCATCCCGTAGACAGGAAGGTTGCGGCCGAGCAGCCGGTGCTGCGTCTCCAGCATGCAGCCATCGCCGCCGAGGGAGACGACGGCGCGGGCGCGTTCCAGCGGCGCGTCGCCGTAGCGGGCGATCAGCCGCGCCTTGGCGGCCGCCGCGATCTCCGTGGCGGCGGCGAAGAAGGCGATGCGCCCGGTGAAATCCGCCGGCACCAGGCTGACCGGCTGGGGGAAGGGCGCCGGCACGGGCTCCATCACGCGCCGCGCGCCGCGGCGTCGAGGTCGATGCGCCGTGCGGCGCGATGCTCCATCACCGGCATGTCGCGCCGGACGCGCGCGGTGATGGCCGGGTCGATCCGCGCCGTCGCCCAGCCGGTGCCGTCGGAGGCGCGGGCGACGACATGCCCCCAGGGGTCCGCCACCAGGGAATGCCCGTAAACCGAGCGCGGCTGCCCGCGCTCGAGGTACTGGCCGGTGGAGGCGGCGGCGACGATCCAGCACTGGGTCTCGATCGCACGCGCCTTCAGCAGCGGCTCCCAATGGTCCTTGCCGGTCTGCAGGGTGAAGTTGGAGGGGACGAGGATCGCCTCCGCCCCCATGCGCCGCAGCGCCACGTAGTGCTCGGCGAAGCGCATGTCGTAGCAGATGGTGCAGCCGAAGGTGATGCCGCCCGCGGCGAAGGTCACCAGCCGGTCGCCGGCGCCGTAGAGGGCGCTCTCGCGGTAGCCGGTGCCGTCGGGGGCCACGATGTCGAACATGTGGATCTTGCGGTAGCGGGCGGCCTCGCGCCCCTCCGGGTCGAAGACGACCGTGGTGTTGTAGAGCTTCTCCGGGTCGTCGCCCGGGCCAGGCGCCTCGATCATCGAGCCGCCGTGGAGATGGATGCCGTGGCCGCGGGCAAGGCCGCGCATCAGCTCATAGGCCGCGCCGCCCGTCTCGCCGGGCGCGGGCAGCATCTCGGCCGCCGCCTGCCGGCTCTCCCGACCGCCGCCGAGATTGGTCCAGGTCTCGGGGAGGGAGACGAGGCCGGGCCGGTCCGCCGCCACCGCCGCCTCGATCAGCCGCCGCGCCTGGTCGAGATTGGCCTGCTTCTCGCTGCCCTGGTTCATCTGGATGACGCTGACGCGCATCGCCCCACTCCGCCGGATGGGCGCATCAAGCCCCGGCGGGGGGCCAAGGGCAAGCCTCGGCTCAGTCGATCCGGGGCTCCGCGCGGCCGCGGCGGGAGGCCTCCTGCCAGGAGGGCTGCCGCCTCGGCTCAGGCTGGGCCGGCGGCAGGTCCATCCAGTCCTCGGAGACGGTGCTGCGGCGCGGCGCATCGGCGAGGCGCATGGCGATCAGCCGCAGCTCGCCCTGGATCTCGTCGAGCTGCGCCTCGACCGTGTCGAGCCGCCCCTTCAGCCCGAAGACGCTGAAGGGCATCAGCAGGTAGGCGAGGCCGACCAGCAGCAGGACGAGGAGCGCGAGCAGCCCCGTCCAGTCCGGCAGGCCGGGGATGGCGAGGCGGGATGCCAGATCCTGCAGCAGGGCCATGGGGTCAGCCTCCGGTCACGCTCATGTGGCGGGCGACGGCCGGCCGGGCCTCGCGCCGCTCGATGACGAAGTCATGACCCTTCGGCTTCCGCAGCATCGCCGCCTCGATCGCCGCGCGGAGGCCCTCGTCGCCGGCCCCGGGGTCGCGCAGCACCTGGCGCAGGTCCGCCGCATCCTCCTGGCCGAGGCACATGTACAGGGTGCCGGTGCAGGTCAGGCGGACGCGGTTGCAGCTTTCGCAGAAGTTATGCGTCATCGGGGTGATGAAGCCGATCCGCCTTCCGGTTTCCTTAACCGTGTAGTACCGGGCCGGGCCGCCGGTGCGGTAATCCGTCGGCTCCAGCGTCCAGTGCTCGCGCAGCCGGTCCCGCACCGCGGAGAGGGGCAGGTACTGGTCCATCCGGTCGCCGGTGATTTCGCCAAGCGGCATGGTCTCGATGAGGGTGAGGTCGAAGCCGTGCTCGCCGCACCAGGCCAACATGCGGTCGTACTCGCCCTCGTTCACGCCCTTCAATGCGACGGCATTGATCTTCACCGCGAGCCCGGCTGCCTTGGCGGCGAAGATGCCGTCCAGCGTCTGGCCGATCTCGCCCCAGCGCGTCACCGCCTTGAACACGCCTGGGTCCAGCGTATCGAGCGAGACGTTGATGCGGCGCACGCCGGCCGCACGGAGGTCATCCGCCATCTTCGGCAGCTGGGTGCCATTGGTGGTGATGGTGAGCTCCTTGAGCCCCCCTTCGCCGATGCGCCCGCCGAGGCTGCGGATCAGGCTGATGACGCCCCGCCGCACGAGCGGCTCGCCCCCGGTCAACCGGATCTTCTCGACGCCGAGGCCGATGAAGGCACCGCAGAGCCGGTCCAGCTCCTCGAGCGTCAGCACCTCCCGCTTCGGCAGGAAGGTCATGTCCTCCGCCATGCAGTAGACGCAGCGAAGGTCGCAACGGTCGGTCACCGAGACGCGGAGGTAAGAGATCCGTCGGCCGAACGGATCGATCATGGACGGGCTTCCCTTGGGGAGGATGGGTCTGTTTTGTACATTTGGGCCACGACCCCCATCGCCCGCAACCCCCCGGCCCCCGCGGCGCAGCCCCGCGTCAGGGCCATGGCTCGGCCAGGGGCTCGAGCGTCACCACGGCGGCATTGATCAGGACCTTGCCGGCATGCTCGAAATTGACCGTCACCCGGTCCCCGACGACCGACTGGATCTGGCCGATCCCCCAATCGGGCTGGCCGGGATGGCGCACCCGCATGCCTGGCTCGAATAGGCTCGGCACCTCTGGTCCTCCTGCAGGACAGACCGTGCAACGCTTCGCTAACGTCAACAGGGTAGCCCATGGGGCGGCCTACAGGAAACCCGCCCATGACGCCTCCTTCTGACACCAGCCTGGCACGGACGCTCTGCGCCCGGCTCTGCCACGACCTCAGCGGCGCGATCGGTAGCCTCGCGGGCGCGCTCGACCTGTTGCCGGAGGGCGGGGAGGAACTGCTCGAGGTGGCGCAGGAGAGTGCCGCCGCGCTGCGCCAGCGTCTCCGCCTCTTCAGCGCCGCCTGGGGCGGGCCGACCGAGGCGCTGCAGCCGGCGGCGATGGCGGAGCTGCTGGCCGGTGCCCCGGCCGCGCCGCGCGTGCGGTTCGACCTGGCAGGGCTGGAGCCGGCGGTGGCGCTGCCGGCGCCGCTCGTCCCGATCGCGCTCAATGCCGCGTTGCTCGCCGCCGAGGCCCTGCCGCGCGGCGGCACGGTGCGGCTCTCCGGCTCGCCGCTGGATGGGCTGGTGGTGTTGCCGGCGGCCGATCTCGGCGCCCCGCCCGCGGCCTGGCCCGCTGGCTTCCTTGCCGTGATTGCGGGCCAGGCACAGCCCTCGCCCGGCCCGCGGGAGGTGCTGGGGCCGCTGCTCCACGCCCTGGTGGCCGAAGCGGGCTGGAGCGCAAGCCTCGCATTGGGGGCGGCCCAGGCGGCGCCGCTGCTGCTCACGCCGCGCTGAGCGCCTTTACCGAATATTCGCGCCTTGAGGCGCAGTCTGCCTGCCGCAGACCGCCTCGAGGATCACCATGGATGACCTGCTCGCCGACTTCCTGACCGAAACGCAAGAGGGCCTCGGTGCGCTCGACGCGGCGCTGGTGCGGCTCGAACGGGCACCCGACGACATGGCGACCCTCTCCGAGGTCTTCCGCATCGTCCACACCATCAAGGGCACATGCGGCTTCCTTGGTCTCACCCGCATGGAGGGCGTCGCGCATGCGGCGGAGAATGTCCTCGGCCGCTACCGGGACGGCACGCTTCGGGTCACCCAGTCCGGCATCTCCGTCATTCTCAGCGCCATCGACTGCATCCGTGGCATCGTCACGGCGCTGGAAGGGACGGGTGCTGAGCCGGCCGGCGACGATTCGGCGCTGATCGCGGCGCTCGACGCCGTCGCTTCCGGTGAGGCCGCCCCGGCTGCCGGGCCCGGCCCGGAGGCCCTGCCGCCCGTCGCGGCGCCGATGGTGGCCGCTGCCCCGCAGCCCGCACCCGTGGCGCCCGCTGCGCCCCTGCCGACCGCGGCCGAACCCGACGTCGGCGGCGCCAATGCCCCGCCGCAGACCATCCGCGTCACCGTCGACGTGCTGGAAGGGCTGATGATGCTCGTCTCCGAGCTCGTCCTCACCCGCAACCAGCTTCTGCAGCTCTCCCGCAACGGCGCCGACAGCGCCTTCGCCGTGCCGCTGCAGCGCCTTTCCCACATCACCTCCGACCTGCAGGAGGGGGTGATGAAGACCCGCATGCAGCCGATCGGCAATGCCTGGGCCAAGCTGCCGCGCCTGGTGCGCGACCTCGGCGTGGAGCTTGGCAAGAAGATCGAGCTGGAGATGCGCGGCGCGGAGACCGAGCTCGACCGCCAGGTGCTGGAGCTGATCAAGGACCCGCTGACCCACATGGTCCGCAACTCGGCGGATCATGGCCTAGAGACGCCGGAGCAGCGCCTGGCCGCGGGCAAGCCGGAGGCCGGGCGGATCATGCTCAACGCCTCGCATGAGGGCGGGCACATCATCATCGAGATCGCCGATGACGGGCGTGGCCTCAGTGTCGAGCGGATCCGCCAGAAGGTGCTCGCCCAGGGCCTTGCCACCGAGGCGGAGCTGGCGGCCATGCCGGAGCGGGAGATCCAGCGCTTCATCTTCCGCGCCGGCTTCTCGACTGCGGCCGCCGTCACCGCCGTCTCCGGCCGCGGCGTCGGTATGGATGTGGTGAAGACCAACATGGAGCGGATCGGCGGCACCATCGAGGTCCGCTCGAAGGAGGGCCGCGGTACCGCCTTCGTCGTCAAGATCCCGCTGACGCTGGCCATCGTCTCCGCCCTGATCGTCGAGGCGGGGGGCGAGCGCTTCGCCATCCCGCAGATCGGCGTCGTCGAGCTGGTGCGCGTCGGCGGCGAGGGCGCGCCGCAGCTGGAGCGCATCAAGGACAGCGCCGTGTTGCGCCTGCGCGACCGGCTGCTGCCGCTGGTCAATCTGGCGAACCTGCTGCATCTCGACAGCCCGGTCGCGGAGGAGAGCGCCTTCGTCGTCGTGACCCAGGTCGGCGCGCATGTCTTCGGCATCATCGTCGACCGCGTCTTCGACACGGAGGAGATCGTGGTGAAGCCGGTGGCGCCGATCCTGCGCCACGTGACCATGTTCTCCGGCAACACCATCCTCGGCGACGGCAGCGTCATCATGATCCTCGACCCGAACGGCATCGCCCGTGCAACCGGCGTCGGCGCCGAGAGCGGGGAAGGGGAGGCGGAGCGGGACGGGAAGCGCCAGGCCGTCGCCCACCGCTCCGACCAGCGCACGGCGCTGCTGCTCTTCCGTGCCGGCGATGCGACGCCGAAGGCGGTGCCGCTCGGCCTCATCGCCCGGCTCGAGGATGTCGAGCGCGAGCGGATCGAGAATGCCGGCGGCCGGCCGCTCGTCCAGTATCGCGGCAAGCTCATGCCGCTGGTGCCGCTGAGCGGCCACTGGGACCAGTCGATGACGCCTGAGCGCCAGCCGGTGCTCGTCTTCTCCGACGGCGAGCGCACGATGGGGCTGATGGTCGACGAGATCCTCGACGTGGTCGAGGAGCATTTGGTGGTCGACGGCGCCGGCGAGCGGCCCGGTTTCCTCGGTACCACCGTGATCGGCGGCAAGGTGACGGAGATGCTCGATACTGCCTGGTGGCTGCGCCAAGCCGGCGAGGACTGGTTCGGCCATGGCGCCGAGCATGAGGCGGGCGCTGGCCGGCGCATCCTTCTGGTGGAGGACAGCGCCTTCTTCCGCAACCTCGTCATCCCCGCCATCGGCGCCGCGGGCTACGACGTGACCGCTGTCGCCGATGCCGAGGAGGCGCTGCGGCTGCGCGAGGCGGGTGCGGGTTTCGATGCGATCATCTCCGACATCGCCATGCCGGGGATGGACGGCATTGCCCTGGCGCGCGGGCTGCGCGAGGGCGGCGCCTGGCGCGACCTGCCGCTGATCGCACTCACCGCCCGGGCGGATCCGGCCGATATCGAGCGCGGCCGCGCCGCCGGCTTCACCGACTATGTGGCGAAATTCGACCGTGCCGCCCTGCTGGAGAGCCTCCGGCAGTGCCTGAGCGCGCCGGTCGTCGGCTGAGGAGACCCCGCGATGCAGACCCAGACCACCTCCGGCCCCGCGCCCGGCCTGATGGCTCGCGGCGGCCTCCCCGCCGATGCGGCGGAGGAGATCTATCTGACGCTGACCGTCGCCGACCAGCTTTGCGGCGTGCCGGTGCTGTCCATCCGCGACGTGCTTGGCGTGCAGACGATCACCCGCATCCCGCTGGCGCCGGCGGAGGTGGCGGGCAGCCTCAACCTGCGCGGGCGCATCGTCACGGCGATCGACCTCCGCTGCAGGCTCGGCCTGCCGCCGCGGCCTGACGGGCATCGCGGCGCGATGAGCGTCGTGGTCGAGCGTGATGGCGAGCTCTACAGCCTGCTGGCCGACCAGGTGGGGGAGGTGCTGCCGCTGCCGCGGGCCGAGCGCGCGCCCAACCCGGTCACGCTTGATGCGGTCTGGCGCGACGTCTCGACCGGCGTCCACCGCATCGGCGAGCGGCTGCTGATCGTCATCGATGTCGAACGCATCCTGGCGATCGGCTGAGTCCCGCCGTCGCAGAGGGAGAACCGCAGCATGACCGGCAATAGCCCCGCCACCTGCCTGGTGGTGGATGACAGCCGCACCGTCCGCAAGGCCGCCCGGCGCATCCTCGAGAAGCTCGGTTTCACCGTCGCCGAGGCGGGCGACGGGGCGGAGGCGCTGGCCGCCTGCCGCGCCGCCCTGCCGCAGGTGGTGCTGCTCGACTGGAACATGCCGGTGATGGACGGCATCACCTTCCTCCGCCATGCCCGCGCCGAATTCGGCCCGGACCGGCCTGCGGTCGTGCTCTGCACCACCGAGGCGGCGATGGACCGGATCGTCGAGGCGCTGGGTGCGGGCGCGCAGGAATACATCATGAAGCCCTTCGACGAGGAGCTCCTGCGGGATAAATTCCGGCAGGCCGGGCTCGTGCAGGACCAAGCCGCGTGAGCGCCGTCCCCGTCCGGGTGATGCTCTGCGACGACAGCACTACCGTCCGCGCCGCCCTGGCGCAGCTGCTGGAGGCGGATCCCGGCATCAAGGTTGTCTCCCGCGTCGGCGACGGGAAGCAGGCGGTTGAGGCATTCGCCGCCCTGCCTTCCGCCGCGCGGCCACAGGTCGTGCTGCTCGATCTCGAGATGCCGGTGATGGATGGCATGACGGCCTTGCCGCTGCTGCTCCGGCAGGAGCCACGGCCGGCCGTCATCGTCGCCAGCGCGCTGACGAAGAAGGGCGCCAGCGCCACCATGGCCGCCCTGCGCGCGGGAGCGGCGGACTACATCCCGAAGCCGGGTGCCACGACCGGCGGACTCGCGGATCCGGCCTTCCGGGCGGAGCTGCTCGCCAAGGTGAAGGGCTGGGCCAGGGTCGGCCCGTCGCGGCCCATGGCGAGGCCAGCGGTGCCGCTGCGCGCGCCGCCGCTCTCGCCGGGACGCGGCCTGCGGGCAATCGGTATCGGCTGCTCCACCGGCGGGCCGCAGGCGCTGACCGCCCTGCTGCGCGGGCTCGGTCGGCCGCTGCCAGTGCCGATCGTCGCCGTGCAGCACATGCCGGCCGGCTTCACAGCAATGCTTGCCGAGCATCTCGACCGGCTTGGCGGTCCCGGTTGCGCCGAGGCACGGGATGGCGAGGCCTTGCAGCCTGGCCGCCTCTATCTCGCGCCTGGGGACCGGCATTTGCTCGTCGAGGGCAAGGCCGATGGCGGCCTCGTTGCCCGCTTGTCCGATGCGCCACCCGAGAACTTCTGCCGTCCAGCGGTCGATCCGATGCTGCGCAGCCTCTCGGCCGCCTGTGGTGGTGCGGTGCTGGCCGTCATCCTCACCGGCATGGGCCAGGACGGGCTGCTCGGATGCCGCGCCGTAGCCGGCGCAGGCGGGATGGTGCTGGCGCAGGACGAGGCGAGTTCCGTGGTCTGGGGCATGCCGGGCGCCGTGGCGCGGGCCGGACTGGCCCAGGTCCTGCTGCCGCCCGAGGGGCTGGCGGATCAGATACTGGCAGCGGCCGAAGCCCGGCCCCGGCCAGCCCGGCAAGGAGTGATGGCATGAGTCCCGATACCTTCGCCTTCGTCGCCGGGCTGGTGAAATCCCGCTCCGGCCTCGTGCTGACGCCGGACAAGGGGTACATGCTGGAGACCAGGCTCGCCCCGCTGCTGAAGCGCGACGGCCTCGCCAGCCTCGATGCGCTGGCGGCCAGGCTGCGCGACCCGCGTGCCGGGGCGCTGGCCGAGGCGGTGACGGAGGCCCTCACCACCAACGAGAGCAGCTTCTTCCGCGACGGCAAGCCCTTTGACCACCTGCGCAAGGTGCTGCCGATGCTGGTCCGCATGCGACCGGCCGGCGCGACGCTCCGCATCTGGTCCGCCGCCTGTTCGACCGGGCAGGAGGCCTATTCGATCGCCATGCTGCTCGGCGAGCTGCCGCTCGAGGGTCGTCGGGTGGAGATCGTCGGCACCGACATCGCGGAGGGCGTGGTCGCCCGTGCGCGGGAGGGGTTCTTCACCCAGTTCGAGGTGCAGCGCGGCCTGCCCGCCCGGCTGCTGGTGAAGCATTTCCGGCAGGAGGAGGGGCGCTGGCGGGCGTCGCCCGAGCTGCGCGGGATGGTGCGGTTCGAGCGCGGCAACCTGCTCGGCGAGTTGCGGGGCTTCGGCCGGTTCGACGTGATCTTCTGCCGCAATGTGCTGATCTATTTCGACCCGCCGACCAAGGCGCGGGTGCTGAACGCCCTCGCGGCGCAGCTCCAGCCGGATGGTGTGCTGTACCTGGGCGGAGCGGAGACGGTGCTTGGGTTGACAGATCGGCTGGTGCCGGTGCCGGGCGAGCGCGGGGTCTATGAGCAGCCGAGGGAAGCGGCCCTGGCAGGCTGACATTCAGGCTTTCGGGCACGCAGCGAAGGCCCGGTGGAGTTGCTCCACCGGGCCTTCGCTGCGTCAGGCGACCTGGCGGTCGGCAGGGATAGTAGCGGGGCGCGGCGCGACGAAGCCGGGGGCGAGGCGGGCATCCGGGTCGCGCAGGACATAGCCGCGGCCCCAGACGGTGCCGATCAGGTTGTCGGCCCCGGCCTGGGCCAGCTTCTTGCGCAGCTTGCAGATGAAGACGTCGATGATCTTCACCTCGGGCTCGTCCATGCCGCCGTAGAGATGGTTGAGGAAGGCTTCCTTGGTGAGGACCATGCCCTTGCGCAGCGTCAGCAGCTCGAGGATCGCATACTCCTTGCCGGTGAGGTGGACCTGCTGGCCATCCACCGTCACCTCGCGCGAGCCGAGGTTGAGGGTGAGGCCGCCGACCGAGAGGCTCGGCTGGGCGAAGCCCTTGGCGCGGCGGACGACGGCCTGGATACGGGCCAGCAGCTCCTGCCCGTCGAAGGGCTTGGTGATGAAGTCGTCTGCGCCGACGCCGAAGCCCTTCACCTTGGCCTGCGGGCGGGCGAGGCCCGAGAGGATCAGCACCGGCGTCTCGATGCGCCCGGCGCGCAACCGGCGGACGACCTCATAGCCCTCCATGTCGGGCAGGACGAGGTCGAGGATGACGATGTCGTAGTCGTAGAGGCGGACCAGCTCGAGCGCCTCCTCGCCGCTGTCGACGGCGTCCACGACCATGGCGGAGGCCTTCAGCATGGCCGTGATGCCGCGGGATGCCGTGAGATCGTCCTCAACCAGAAGCACGCGCATGTTGCGATCTCCTACACTTTCTACGTGCATAGAGATATCACCGTAGCGCGCATTTGGAAGAACCTATTCATCTTTGAGACGTATAAAGATCGGAGACAGCGTTTCAAAATCCTCAAAAGAGAGGCAAAAGTCCATGCTGTTTCAGCGTTATGCCCCGTTTCCCGGGCTCCATACCGCCCTTCGTCGCCTTGATCCGCTGCGACTGCACGGCAAGGTTGTAGGTGCGGGTGGCCTCCAACTCAGCCTGGAGGGGCTCGCCCCCTGGTTGCAGGTGGGGGCACGGCTCCATCTGCAGCCGCCCAGGCAGGCCCCGGTCCCGGCTGAGGTCGTCGGCTTCCAGGCCGGCCAGGCCCGGGCCCTCGCCTTTGCGCCGCTGGAGGGCATCGCGCCGGGGACGCCGGCGGTGCTCGCTCCGCCCGCCTGCCTCTTCGTCGACGAAAGCTGGCTGGGCCGGGTGATCGATCCGCTGGGCCGGCCGATCGATGGGAAGGGGCTGCTTCGCCCGGGGCCGCTGCCGCGCCCGGTTCGTGCGGCGCCGCCGGAGGCCGGGACGCGGGCGCGGCTCGGGTCGCGGCTCGATCTCGGGGTGCGGGCGCTCGATGCCTTCGCCACCTGCCGGCGCGGCCAGCGGCTTGGCCTGTTCGCGGCGTCCGGCGTCGGCAAGTCGACCTTGCTTTCCATGCTGGCGGCGGGGGCGGATTGCGATGTCGCCGTGCTCGCCCTGGTCGGGGAGCGGGGGAGGGAGCTCCGCGAGTTCATCGAGGATGATCTCGGCCCCGCCGGCCTCGCGCGGAGCGTCGTCATCTGCGCCACCTCGGACAGCCCGCCGCTGATGCGGCGCGAGGCGGCGCTCGCCGCCATGGCCATCGCCGAGCATTTCGCCGATGCCGGGCGCCAGGTGCTGCTGATGATGGACAGCGTCACCCGCTTCGCCCTCGCCTTGCGCGAGATCGGCCTCGCCGCCGGCGAGCCGCCGACGACGCGCGGCTATACCCCCGGCGTCTTCGCCGAGCTGCCACGGCTGCTGGAACGCGCCGGGCCGCGGGAGGAGGGCTGCGCCGGCGCCATCACCGGCCTCTTCACGGTGCTGGTCGAGGGCGACGATCATGACGAGCCGGTGGCCGATGCGGTGCGCGGCATCCTCGATGGGCATGTGGTGCTCGACCGTGCGATCGGCGAGCGCGGGCGCTATCCGGCCATCGACATCCTCCGCAGTCTCTCCCGCACCGTGCCCGGCTGCCTGCGGCCGGAGGAGGCGGCGCTGATGCGGCGGGCGCGGGCGATCCTCGCCCTGCATGCGGAGATGGCGGATCTGGTCCGCCTCGGCGCCTACCGGGCTGGTGCCGATCCGGCGGTGGATGAGGCGGTGCGCCTCGCCCCGCGGATCGAGGCCGTGCTGGCCCAGGGCAAGGGCGAGCGGGACAGCGTCGCCGGAGCCTTCGCCGCGCTGGCCGCTGCCCTGGGCGGTGCCGATGGCGCGTGACCCGCTTGCCGCCCTCGCCCGGCTGCGGCGGCTGGAGAGCGACGAGGCGCGGCGCCTGCTCGGCGAGGCCAATACCCGGCTGGTTGCGGCCGAGGCGCGGACCGCCGCCGCCGCGGCGGCGCTCGGCGCGGAAGGGAGGCCAGGCGGGGAGGGGGATTACGGCCGCTGGCTCGCGCGCGGCCTTGCCGAGCGCGACCGGGCCGCTCGCACCGCTGGCTTCGCGGCCGAAAGCACCGAACTCGCCCGGCAGGGCCTGGGCGCGCGCCGCGCTGCCGAGCGGGCGCTCGATCAGCTATGCGAAGCCCGGGCCGAGGCCACCCGCCGCAAGGCGCTCCGCCGCAGCCAGGCGCTGCTCGACGAGGCGGCCGCCCGCTCCATCCTGCGAGAATGAGAGGTGCCGGCCGGGAGCAGGACACCGGGCCGGGTGCGGGCTTGTGGGCCGGAAGGAGCCGGCGCGATGCAGGCCCTGAAACCGTGGCGGCCCTTCCTGGCCGAAGCCTGCCCGTTCCTGCCGGCGAGCCCCGCGCTCGCCCGGCCTGCCGAGGGGCCGCAACGAAGCGGCCCGGAATGGAGCTGACCGAAACACCGGCCCCAACCCGGCGGGGATCGAGGCCGGTGGCCGGATATCCCGGCCCGGGCAGCTTCGCCTTGAGGAGGTGAACCACCTCCGCCGCGACCGCACCGGCCAGGACCCGGATGCGGCCCGCCGCGCGGATGCCCGCGCGGCGGATCGCCGGTAGGCTACTCCGCCGCCAGCACGCCGCGGCGGATCTGGTCGAGCTCGATGCTTTCGAAGAGGGCGCGGAAATTGCCCTCGCCGAAGCCCTGGTCGCCCTTGCGCTGGATCAGCTCGAAGAAGATCGGGCCGATGACGGTGCCGGTGAAGATCTGCAGCAGCCGCCCGCCCTCGGGCGTCGGCGCGCCGTCGGTGAGGATGCGGTTGCGCGCCAGGCGGCCGATCTCCTCGGCGGTCAGGTCCGGCATGCGCTTCGGCAGCAGCTCGTAGTAGGTGTCCGGCGTGTCCATGAACTCGACGGACCGGCCGCGCATGCCCTCGACGCTGGCGAAGATGTCGGTCGTGCCGAGGGCGATGTGCTGGATGCCCTCGCCGTTATAGGCGCGGAGATACTCTTCGATCTGCGACTTGTCGTCGCTGCTCTCGTTGATCGGGATGCGGATCTGGCCGCAGGGCGAGGTCAGCGCGCGGGACTTGAGGCCGGTCAGCTTGCCCTCGATGTCGAAGTAGCGGATCTCGCGGAAATTGAAGAGCTTCTCATAGAAGCCCCACCACACATCCATCCGCCCGCGATGCACGTTGTGCGTCAGGTGATCGATGACGGTGAGGCCGTGGCCGGCCGGCGCCGGGTTGGTGCCGTCGATCCAGCGGAAGTCGACGTCGTAGATGCTGCCGCGCGCGCCGTAGCGGTCGACGAAATAGAGCAGGGACCCGCCGATGCCCTCGATCGCCGGGATGTTCAGCTCCATCGGCCCGACCTTGCCGGTGACGGGCTTGGCGCCGAGGGCGATCGCCCGCTCATAGGCCGCAGCGGCATCGGCGACGCGGAAGGCCATGGCGCAGGCCGACGGCCCATGCACCTTCTGGAAGGCCTGGGCGAAGCTCTCCGGCTCGGCGTTCAGGATGAAGTTGATGTCGCCCTGCCGCCAGAGCGAGACCTGCTTGCTGCGATGCACCGCGACGCGGGTGAAGCCGAGCCGGCCGAACAGCGCCTCCAGCCCCGGCATGTCCGGGCCGGTGAACTCGACGAATTCGAAGCCGTCCGTGCCCATCGGGTTCTGCTCGGAGATGGTTCCGGCGAAGCCAGTGCGATCGGGGGGGATGTCCATGCTCGGTCTCCTCAGACGGGTTGGTCGCCGGGCGCGGCCGCGCCCGGCGCGATCGGTTCGGCATCGCGCGCCGCGGCCAGCAAACGCGGCAGCTCCTGCATCGCCGCAAAGAGCTCGCCATAGCCCTCGATGACGAAATAGGTCGGCTGCAGGTCGTCGATGAAGTAGTCGCTCCGCAGCACCCGGCGCGGGTCGAAGCGGAGGCGGCGCGGGCGGTCGCCCTCCGTCGCATGCACCGTCTCGGCGGCGGAGGAGAGGATGCCGGCGCCATAGGCCCGGAGCCCGCCATCCTCCCGGATCAGGCCGAACTCGACCATGTGCCAGTAGAGCCGGGCGAGCGGCTTCAACGCGCCGATCCGCGCCGCCTCCTCGCCCAGGCGGCCATAGGCGGCGAGGAAATCGGCGAAGTCGGGCTGGGTCAGCAGCGGCACATGGCCGAAGGCGTCGTGGAAGATGTCGGGCTCCACGATGTAGTCCAGCTCCTCCGGCCGGCGGATCCAGCAGGTGACGGGGAAGCGCCGCGCCGCCAGATGGCCGAAGAAGGCGCCGTCCGGGATCAGCCCCGGCACCGCGACCAGGGTCCAGCCGGTGGCCGCCCGCAGCCGGGCCGAGCATTCCGCGAAATCCGGCACGCCATCGGCGAAGGGGAGTGCGGCGAGGCCGGTGCGAAAGGCCGCCGCGGCATGGCGGGGCAGCAGCGCCGCCTGCCGGCCGTAGAGCGTCCGCCAGGTGGCGTGGTCGGCCGGCGTGTAGCCCGCCATGTCCTGCACCAGCGTGAAATCCTCGGCGGCGGAGGCATAGTCGCCCCGCAACCCGGCCGGCAGACCTTCGATCAGCCCATCCATGGCAAACCTCCCATGATTGCCAGCAGGTTAACCGAGGTCGGGGAGGGTTTTCCGGCGAAGTTTGCCCCGGCCGGGCCTATGTTGAGCGGAATACGCTAGGCCGAGGCTCCTTGATGGCGAAAACCCCTGTCGCGCTCGATGCGCTCGACCGTCGCATCCTCCGCGCCCTGCAGCGCGACGGCCGCCTGCCGGTGGTGGCGCTGGCCGAGCAGGTCGGCCTCTCCCCCACCCCCTGCCAGCGCCGCGTCCGCCGGCTGGAGGAGGCGGGCATCATCACCCGCTACGGCGCGGTGCTGGACCCGATGCGGCTCGGCCTGCCGCTCCAGGCCTTCGTCATGGTCGCCCTCGAGAGCCATGCGGAGGAGGTGGTGGACCGCTTCCACAAGTCGCTGGCCGAGCGGCCGGAGGTTCTGGCCGCCTATGCGATGAGCGGCGAGATGGACTACCTCCTCCACGTCCTCGCCGCGGATTTCGAGGCCTATGCGGATTTCGCGCTGAAGGCCCTGCTGCGCATGCCGGGGGTGAAGGAGACGCGCAGCAGCTTCGTCCTCACCGCGCTCAAGCCCCCGGGCGAGGTTCCGGTATAGGAGCGGTCGTGACGCTCCAGCTCTCTCGGGCGTTCAGCGTCGCCGGGTCGAAGCCGGCGATGCGCTTGTAGCCGTTCACCGTCGCCTCCAGCTCGGCGCGGGGGATGACATCCTCCAGCCGCTCGAACCCGTCCGGCGCGCGGGCATGGACCAGGTCCATCACCCGGTCCGGCCCGTCGCCGCGATTGGCCTCGACGACCGCCGCGGTCGCCGGGCGGCGCACCGTCTCATAGGCCTCGAGCCCGGCCTCCACCGCGCCGTGCCGGGCCAGCTGCAGGGCGAGGAAGCGCGCGTCCAGCACCGCCTGGGAGGCGCCGTTGGAGCCGATGGGGTACATCGGGTGGGCCGCGTCGCCGAGCAGCGTCACCCGGCCCTGGCGCCAGCGCGGCAGCGGGTCCCGGTCGACCATCGGGAATTCGTAGACGGCCTCGGCGGCGCGGATCAGCCCCGGCACGTCCAGCCAGGCGAAGCGCCAGTCGGCGAAGATCGGCAGGACGTCCTCGAGGCGCGCCGGGCGGTTCCAATCCTCCCGCGCCCAGGGCGTGTCGGTCGGGAAGCGCTGCTCGGCGATCCAGTTGACCAGCACCCGCCCGCCCGGCGCCTCGCCGATCGGGTAGCAGACGAATTTCGTGTCGCGGTGGCCGGCCTGCACCATGGAGGCGCCGGTGAGGAAGGGCTGCGCGGTGCTCACCGCCCGCCAGAGCAGGGCGCCGTTCCAGCGCGGCGGCCCCTCGCCGGGGACCAGCAGCGCCCGCACGGCGGAATGGATGCCGTCCGCGCCGATCAGCGCGCTGCCGCGTGCGGTGCCGCCATCCTCGAATTGCGCGGTGACGCCCGTCTCGTCCTGGCTGAAGCCTGCGAGCCGGCGCCCGCGATGCAGCCGCGCCGGGCCGAGCCGGGCCTCGGCCGCTGCCCAGAGCAGCATCTGCAGCCGGCCGCGATGGATCGAGTATTGCGGCCAGCGATACCCGGCCAGGAGGCCACGCGGCTCGGCCCAGATGGTCTGGCCGAAGCGGTTGGCGTAGCGGAATTCCTGGGTGGCGACGCCGTTCGCCGCCAGCGCCTGGCCGAGGCCGAGCTCCGTCAGTTCGCGCACCGCATGCGGCTGGAGGTTGATGCCGACGCCGAGCGGCCGGACCTCCGCCGCCGCCTCGAAAACCTCGACCTCGATCCCGGCCGCGTGCAGCGCCAGCGCCGTCGCCAGCCCGCCGATGCCGCCACCGATCACCAGGATGCGCATCCCAAGCCTGCTCCGTTGCCTTCGTTTCAATATCGTGCGCGAAGGGCCCGGTCCATGCCCGTAACCAACTGGTGAAAAACCTTACGCCTTCGGCTTCTCCAGCACGCAATAGGACTGGCCGAGCGCACGCTTACCGGGCGGCACCGCCTCGGTCGCCGTCTCCGCCGTCACGGCGATGCTGGGCTTGTCGCCGCGTTCCATGGCGACGACGGTGAGGCCGAGCCGCCTCGCCCAGAGCCTCAGGTCGTCCGCATGCATGAAGACGTTGATGTGGCCGAGATAGGAGCGCTTCCGTACCCAATCGACATTGCCCTCGAAGACGTTCCACTGGGCGTCCACGGCGAATTCGAAGAAGGAGAAGATCACCCGCCCGCCCGGCGCCAGGATCCGGGCGCATTCCTGCAGGTAGACATAGGATTCCTCGTGCAGGAGATGGGTGAAGACCGAGAAGAAGGCGACGAGATCCGCCTCGCCATCCGCGAGCGGGATGCGGTTGCCCTGGCTCAGCTCCAGCTTGAAGTCGGGCCGCGCCATCTTCCGGCGGCAATAGTCCAGCAGCTCCGGCACCACATCGAGGCCGAGATAGCGCAGCTTCGGATAGCGCCGGAGCTGCGCCGCGAGCCGCCCGGCGCCGCAGCCCACATCGACGACGCGGCTGTCCTCGCGGAGCCCGTACTGAAGGAGCAGGCTGTGCTCGAGCACGCCGAAGAGCTCCAGGTTGCCGCCGACCGAGCGGGCGACCGCCTCATCCTCGGGGAAGGCCGCAAGATAGGCGCGGACCATGGCGGCGTAGCTCTGGACGTAGTTCAACTGGAGGCTCATGCGTGCTCCGCCCGGCGTGATCGGCCCGGGCGAGCTATCATGCGGCCCGGCGCCCGGTCCAGCATCGCGGGCGCGTTGACCCCGGGGGGAGGCCTGCCTAGCTTCCGGCCATGAGCGACGACCCCATCTTCCGCCCCAACCCCTTCCTGCAGACCGGGCTCTCGGTGCGGATCATGGACCTGTCGGGTGCCAATGGCTCCGAGCCGGTCGAGACCGTGACCGGCTTCCGCACCCTCGAGCATGCCAATGCCTTCGCCCGGCGCTACGTGCGGGACAGCCTGGAGCGGTCGCGCACCGCCGGCATGACGGCGGAGGAGGTGATCGCGAGCTGGTTCGCCTTCGGCGAGGATGCCGAGGTGCAGGGCGGCGGCGAGCAGGCCTGGACCAGCGCCACCGAGCTCGCCGACTTCGCCGCCCAGCCGGTGCGCGATGCCGAGGACCGCAACTGGCGCGCCCTCGACCCGCGCCGCGACGAGGACGATGCCGAAGAGGAGGAAGGGTGAGGCTTCACGCCGTCCGCTGTCGGGATTATGGCGATCCGGATGGGGAATGGACGATGAAGGGCTTCGCCGGCGCGGGGGCTGCGCGCCGCGCCATCCGCGCCCGGATCGAGGATATGCGGGCCGGAATGGGCCCTGCCGAGGAATTGGAAGAGATGTATCGCAGCTTCGGCGACCACGCCCGCGCCAGCGGCCCCCATCAGGAGGCCTGGGCCGCGCCGTGCATCGCCAACCCCACCTGCCGCCGGGCCGGGATCGGCACCCTGGCGCCCGCGTCGCGGGCGTGCGCATGAAGCTCCGCTTCGCGCCCTCGCCGACCGGGCTGCTGCATGTCGGCAATGCCCGCGCCGCCTTGGTGAACTGGCTCTTCGCCCGGCAGCGCGGCGGCAGCGTGCTGCTGCGGCTCGACGATACCGACCTCGAGCGCTCCAAGGCCGAATATGCCGAAGCGCTGCAGGAGGACCTCCGCTGGCTCGGCCTCGACTGGGATGAGAGCTTCCGCCAGTCCGACCGCCTGCCGCTCTATGCCGCGGCGGCCGAGCGGCTGAAGGCCTCCGGCCACCTCTACCCCTGCTTCGAGAGCGAGGAGGAGCTGCGCTACAAGCGGGAGCTCCGGCTCAAGCAGGGCCGCCCGCCGCTCTACGACCGCGGCGCCCTCAAGATGACGCCGGAGCAGTACGAGCGGGCGCTGGCCAATGGCAAGCGGCCCTACTGGCGCTTCAAGCTCAGCGGCCTCCAGCGCGAATGGGCGGATGGCGTGCTCGGGCGGCGCGCGGTGAAGCTCTCCAGCCTCTCCGACCCGGTGCTGGTCCGCGCCGACGGCTCGCCGCTCTACACCTTCACCTCGGTGGTGGACGACCTCGAGAGCCGCGTCACCCACATCATCCGCGGCGAGGACCATGTCACCAATACCGGCGTCCAGCTCGATATCTGGGAGGCGCTGGCCAGACGGGACGATCTCCGGCCGGAGGCGCTCTCCTTCGCCCATCTGCCGCTGCTGACCGATGCGGATGGCGGGCCGCTCTCGAAGCGCCTGGGTAGCCTGTCATTGCGCCAGCTCCGCCGCGACGGGGTGGAGCCGGCCGCGCTGGCTGGCTACCTCGCCGCGCTCGGCACCTCGACCGACCCGGCGCCGGGGATGCCGGCGGAGCTGGTGCCGGGCTTCGCGCTCACCGCCATCTCCCGCTCCGCGGCGCGGTTCGACGTGCAGCAGCTGCTCGCCCTGAACCGGAAGCACCTGCACGGCCTGCCCTTCGAGGCGGTGCAGGCGCAGCTGCCGGCCGGGGCGGACGAGGAGTTCTGGCTCGCCGTGCGCGGCAACCTCGACCTGCTCGGCGAGGCCAGGTCCTGGTTCGAGGTGGTGCGCGGCAGCATCGTCCCGCCGGCCCAGCCGGGGGAGGGGGAGTTCCTCCAGGCCGCCCTCGCCGCCCTGCCGCCGGAGCCCTGGGATGGCGCGACCTGGGGCGCCTGGACCGAGGCGCTGAAGCAATCCACCGGCCGCAAGGGCAAGGCGCTCTTCCTGCCGCTCCGCCTGGCGTTGACGGGCGAGGACCACGGGCCCGACCTCAAGGGCCTGCTGCCGCTGATCGGGCGGGAGCGGGCGGCGCTGCGTTTGAGGCTCGGCGTCGATGGGTGAGGGGTGCCGTCGCCCGCAGGCCCCGATCGGGCCGTGACGCAACGCGCCGGGGGTTGAGCTTTCGGCCGCGACCTGCCTAGAATGTCAGCCATGTTCGAGGCCTGTCGCTGCCGCTGCTGAACCATTCCCGCCCGCGGGCCCGGCCCGCGGTTTCAGCCGCGTGACCTTTGCGACGATGGACCCCCCGATGACCCAGCTCCACCTGCACAACAGCCTGACGCGCGCGAAGGAGGAATTCGCGCCGATCGACCCCGGCCATGCGCGCCTCTATGTCTGCGGGCCGACGGTCTACGACCTGGCGCATCTCGGCAATGCGCGGCCTGTGGTGGTCTTCGACACGCTTGCGCGGCTGCTGCGGCGGCTCTATCCGCGCGTCACCTATGTCCGCAACATCACCGATGTGGACGACAAGATCAACGCGCGCGCAGCCGAGAGCGGCGAGCCGATCGCGGCCATCACCGCCCGCACCGTCGCCGATTTCCACGCCGACATGGCCGCCCTCGGCGCCCTGCCGCCCGATGCGGAGCCGCGCGCCACGCAATCCATCGCGCCGATGATCGCGCTCATCGAGCGGCTGATCGACCGTGGCCATGCCTATGCGGCCGAGGGGCATGTGCTGTTCAGCGTGCCCTCCTTCCCGGACTACGGCGCGCTCTCCGGCCGCAGCCCGGACGAGCTGGTCGCCGGCGCCCGGGTGGACGTCGCCCCCTACAAGCGCGACCCGGGCGATTTCGTGCTGTGGAAGCCCTCGGACGCGGCGACGCCGGGCTGGGACAGCCCCTGGGGCCGCGGCCGGCCGGGCTGGCATATCGAGTGCTCCGCCATGTCCTGGCAGGCGCTGGGCGAGGTCTTCGACATCCATGGCGGCGGGCATGACCTGCTCTTCCCGCACCATGAGAACGAGGTGGCGCAGAGCCGCTGCGCCTTCGGCACGCCGCGCATGGCGAATGTCTGGCTGCACAACGGCATGCTGCGCGTGAATGGCGAGAAGATGTCGAAGTCGCTCGGCAATTTCCTGACCGTGCGCGACATCCTGGCGCGAGGCGCCTGGGCCGGCGAGGCCTTCCGCCTGCTGCTGCTGCGCACGCATTACCGTGCCGATCTCGACTTCACCTTCGCCGTGCTGGAGGAGGCGAAGGCGGAGCTGGACGATGGCTACGCCATGCTCGCCCGCACCGTCGCCCCGGCGGATGGGCATGAGGCGACGCGGGAAGCGATGGTCGATTGGGCGATCGAGCCGCTGCTCGACGACCTCAACACGCCGCTGGCGCTGGCCCGGCTGCGCGACCTCCGCACGCTCGAGAATGTGGCGAGCGTCGGCGGCAGCGCGACCTCGGTCCTCCACCGCATCGGCAAGCCCTGGCCGGTGGTGGCCGGCCTCGCCGCGGAGGCCTTCCGCGAGGTCGCTGCGCTGCTCGGCCTGCACCCCTCCGACCCCGAGGCCTGGCTGCGCGGCGGCGAGGATACGGGCTGGGTGGAGCAGGCCATCGCCGACCGCCTCGCGGCCCGAAAGGCGCGGGACTTCGCCGAGGCCGATCGCATCCGCGACGATCTGAAGGCCAGGGGCATCCTGCTGGAGGATGGCCCGCAGGGCACGAGCTGGCGGCGGGCGTGACCGGGCCCGCTGACCGCAGGGCACCGGAGGTCTGACTTGGACCCGATGGCATTGACCGCCGAGGACTGGATGGATGCGCTGAAGCGCATCGCCCTGACCGACCCGAAGCGCGCCTGGTTCCGCGCCCATCTCGACGCGCCGGGCTGCACCGCGACCGAGGCCGCCCTTGCCGAGGCCGCGGGCCAGCCCATCGCCGAATACCGGGCGCTGGCCGCCGAACTCGCCGCGGCGCTCGAGACCGACCTGCCGCCGGAGCCGCTGGCCCTCCTGGCCGAGCCGGCGGAGGAGGGGGCCTGGCGCCTCCACGTCCCGCTCGCCTTCGCCCTCGGCATCCACCGCGTCGTCCCCGATGCCTGGACCCGCGGCGGCAAGCCGGCGGCGAAGCTGCAGCCGGCGCCGGGCGAGAGCCCCGTCGTCGTCCTCGTCCGCCCGCAACTGGCCGAGAATATCGGTACGACGGCGCGGGCGATGGCGAATGGCGGGCTCTTCCACCTGCGCCTCGTCGCCCCGCGCGATGGTTGGCCGCAGGACCGCGCCTGGCGCACCGCCTCGGGCGCGGATGCGATCCTCGACGCGGTCCAGGTCTTCCCAGACGTTCCAAGTGCCATCGCCGATTGCCACCGGGTCTTCGCCACCTGCCCGCGGCCGCGCCACATGGTGAAGCCGCTGCGCACCGCCCGCGCCGCGGCCGAGGATGTGCGCGAGGTCAACGAGCGCGGTCTGCGCTGCGCCGTGCTCTTCGGGCCGGAGCGCGCGGGGCTCGAGGCCGACGACATGGCCCATGCCGACACGCTGGTCCGCTACCCGCTGAACCCGGCGCATATGTCGCTGAACCTCGCCCAGGCGGTGATGATCTTCGCCTATGAATGGTGGACGGCACGCGAGACGACGCCGCCCCGCCGCCTCGTCACCAACGGCACGCCGGTGGCCAGCAAGGGGCTGCTCGAGGCCTTCCTCGACCGGCTGGTCAGCGAGCTCGACGCATCGGGCTTCCTCGAGCCGGAGAAGAAGCGGGCGAACATGGTCCGCAACCTGCGCCACTGGTTCGAGCGCGGCGAGGTGACGGAACAGGAGCTCCGCACCCTGCATGGCGTGGTGACGGAGCTCTCCCAGGGGCGGATGCGGCGGGGGCGGCCGGATCTCGACTAGATCGGTCTGCCCTCGCTCAGCGCCCAGTCGTCGCCCATCAGCACGTTGCTCGGCAGCGTCTTGTCGAGGACCTTCCATGCCGCCTCGGCGCCGGCCACCGGCAAGCCCTTCGGGTCCAGCAGCCCGACCTGCACCAGCACCGAGGCCTGGTCCCAGTAGATGTGCTCGTGCACCAGCTTGTCGCCCTGGAACTGGACGATGGCGACCAGCGCCACCTCCACCTTCCGCCCCGTCGGCGGGATGCCGGGCAGCATCCAGTCGATGCCGGAGGTATGGGTGAAGCGGAACAGCATCTCGTCGACGATGCTGCTCTCGCCGACGGTGCGGCTGATCGGCATCAGCTCCGTATCCGGCGGGTTGGCGCCGATGAAGTGGTACCGGTAGAAGCGCTTGAGCTGGTCGTGGCCGACGCCGCCGGTCATGGTCGGGACGTGGTTCACATAAGGCTCGGACACCATGGAGGCCATGGTCGCCTCCACGTCGCGGGTCTCGAATTCGTAACGGCAATGCGCTTCCCAGAGCGCGACGAGGTCATGGCCGGGCATCGGTCTGCCTTTCCGGTTCGCTGGGCGGCAGCGAAGCAGAGGGCGGCACCTCAGGGAAGCCTCAACCCCTTGAGCAGGAGTGCCAGCACCGCCTCGAGCGCCGCCGCCCGGTCGGGCCCGCCCCCTGCGGTGCGGACCATATGGGGGTGGTGGAAGGCGCTCGTGGCGGCCAGCACCGCGCGCGCCAGCGCCCCGGCCTCGCCGGCGAAGCTGCCCTCCGCCACGCCCTCGGCCAGGATGTGCGCGAGCTGGCCGTGCAGCTCCGCGAGGTGCCGCTCGACGGCGCCGCGATGCGCTTCCGCCAGGGCCTCATAGGCGGCGAAGAGCTCAGGCTCGGCCAGGATCTTGGCCTCCTTGGCGGCGGCCAGGGCGCGCACCCAGCCCGCCAGCCGCTCCGGTGCCGGGTCCGGCTGCTGGGCGACCGCGGCCAGCGGGGTCGAGACCGACCCCAGCCAGCGCTCCACCACCGCCTCCCGCAGCGCCTCCTTGCTCGGGAAGTGGCGGTAGAGGTTGGCATGGCTCATGCCGAGGGCCCGGGCGACATCCACCACCGAAACCTTGGCCGGTCCGTGGCGGCGGATGAGCGCCTCGCAGGCATCGAGGATGCGGTCGCGGATGGGCTCCATCCGCCCCTTTTCAGCCCGGCCGGCGCTCGCTGTCGAGGGCCGCCATGGAATGGGCGTCGTAGCGCGCGCCGGCGACCGCCTCGGCCGGCACCGCCGCCTCCAGCCGGGCAACCTCCTCCGGCGTGAGGGCGATGTCGAGCGCGCCGAGCGCCTCCGTGAGGCGGGCCCGGCTGCGGGCGCCGACCAGCGGCACGATGTCCTCGCCCCGGTGCAGCGCCCAGGCGATGGCTAGCTGCGCCCCGGTCACGCCGCGCTCCGCCGCAAGCGCCGCGAGGGCATCGGCCAGGGCCCGGTTGCGCGCCAGGTTCTCGCCCTGCCAGCGTGGGCCCATGCTGCGGAAATCGCCCGGCCCCTTGGCCTGGCTGCCGCCGAGCAGCCCGCGCGCCAGCACGCCATAGGCGGTCATGCCGATGCCGAGCTCGCGCAGCACCGGGAGGATCTCCGCCTCGGGCCCGCGGCTCATCAGGCTGTACTCGATCTGCAGCTGGGCGATCGGATGGACGGCCGCGGCACGCCGCAGCGTCTCGGGCCCGACCTCGGAGAGGCCGATATGCCGGACGTATCCGGCCTGCACCATCTCGGCGATGGCGCCGACCGTCTCCTCGATCGGCACCGCCGGGTCGAGCCGGGCGGGCTGGTAGATGTCGACATGATCGGTGCCAAGGCGGCGCAGCGTGTAGGCCAGCGCCGTCTTCACCGCCTGGGGCCGCGCGTCGTAGCCGACGAAGCCCCCGCCCGGCTCCCGCTGGGCGCCGAACTTCACCGCGATGGCGACCTTGTCGCGCCGGCCGCCCTCGAGCGCCCGGCGCAGCAGCATCTCGTTATGCCCCATGCCGTAGAAGTCGCCGGTGTCGAGCAGGGTGACGCCGGCATCGATGGCGGCCTGGATGGTGGCGATGCTCTCGGCCTCGTCGGCCGGGCCGTAGAAATCCGACATGCCCATGCAGCCGAGGCCGAGGGCAGAGACGCGGGGGCCTGTCCGGCCGAGTGTGCGCAGGCGCATGGTCGATCTCCTTCCGCTGGTGTGGCGGGAAGATCGCTGCGGCCTGCGGCGATTACAAGTGACAGATTTTGAATATTGTCATTAGGCCGCTGGCAGCCGGTTCGCGAGCTTGCGCGCCAGCGCATAGCCGAGCAACCCGGCGACGGGCGCCGCCGGCAACACCAGCAACCAGCCGATATGGACGTTCTGCACCACCAGGCCGAGGCCGATGCCGAGCATCAGCCCGCCGACCAGGCTGCCCACCACGCCGGCGGTCAGGCCGAGGATGAGGATTTCCGAGCGTGTCACCATGGCAGCGGAATAGGCGCCGCAGGCCGGGTTTGACAAGCCGGCCCCCCGCTTCTATAGGCCCGGCTCTTCCTGGGAACGTGGACACATCTTCGGGGTGTGCGCCCGCCCATGCCCGTTCGGGGCGTGGGCCTACCGGGACAACATTGCGACGAGGGCCGCACCCGGAAACCGGGGCGGGATACCGAGCCTATGACCAAGCGCGTCGAAGCCAAGTTCAAGATCAACCGCCGCCTCGGGGTCAATCTCTGGGGCCGGGCCAAGAGCCCGATCAACAAGCGCGAAACCATCCCCGGCCAGCATGGCGCCCGCCGCAAGCAGAAGCCGACCGACTTCGGCGTGCAGCTGATGGCGAAGCAGAAGCTGAAGGGCTATTACGGCAACATCGGCGAGAAGCAGTTCCGCAAGTATTACGAGGAGGCCGTGCGCCGCAAGGGCGACACCTCCGAGAACCTGATCGCCCTGCTCGAGCGCCGGCTGGACTGCGTCATCTACCGCATGAAGCTGGCGGTGACGCCCTTCGCGGCGCGGCAGTTCGTCAACCACGGCCATGTCACGGTCAACGGCAAGCGGCTCAACATCCCCTCCTACCAGGTCAAGGACAACGACCTGATCGAGGTGAAGGAGAAGTCGAAGCAGATGACCGTCGTGCTGGATGCCGTGCAGAACGGCGAGCGCGACGTGCCGGAGTACCTCGAGATCGACCACCGCGCCATGCGCGGCCGCTTCGTCCGCGCGCCGAAGCTCTCCGACGTGCCCTACCCGGTGCAGATGGAGCCGAACCTGGTCGTCGAGTTCTACTCGCGGTAATCCAGAGGGGCCGGGTCGCAGGACCTGGCCCTTTCCATGTCAGCGGGCAGGGTGCTCCAGGCGGAAGCCGACTCCCAGCCGGTTCCACAGGTTGATCATCCCGATCAGCGTCGTCAGCGAGACCAGCTCCGCCGGCGAGAATTGCTCCGCCGCCGCAGCATAGTCCGGATCGGGCGCGCCGGCCTGCGGCAGCAGGGTCAGCGCCTCCGTCCAGGCCAGCGCCGCCCGCTCCTGCGCCGTGTAGAGCGAGCTTTCGCGCCAGGCGGAAAGCAGCAGCAGCCGCTCCGGCGTCTCGCCGGCCTTCAGCGCGTCCCGGCTGTGCATGTGGATGCAGTAGGCGCAGTTGTTGATCTGCGAGGCGCGGGTCTTCACCAGGTCCATCAGCCCATGCGGCAGGCCGCTGTTCCGGATCTGCGTCTCGAGCGCGAGCAGCGCCTTGTAGAGGCCCGGATTCGCCTGCGGCGGGTTCAGTCTCTGGCTCATCGGTCTGGTCCTTCGGTCAGGCCGGCGGAAAATCCGCCCGCTGCCCCAAGGACGCTCCGGCGCCGCCGCTTGTGACAGCGCTCCGCATAATTCCATGCAGTTTGTCGGGATTGCGGAGGAGGTAGAGCGCCTGGATGCGCCCCTCCGCCACCTCGGCCCCCAGCACGCCCCAGGGCGCACCGTCGAGGAAGATGGCGAGGCCCGGCTGGCCGTTGACGGCAATGGGCCGCGCCCCGAGCCCCGGCGGCAAGCGCCGGCCCACGCCAAGGGCGAAGCGCGCCACCTTGTCGCCGCCGAGGATCGGGTTGAGGGCCGCCTGCGCCTTGCCCCCGCCATCGGTCAGCAGCCGCGCATCCTTGGCCAGCACCCGCAGAAGCCTCGCCGGATCGCCCGACCGGGCCGCCGCAAGGAAGGCCGTGAGCAGCCGTCGGTGCATCGCCGGGCTCGCCGTACGCCGCGCCGGCGCCGGGTCCCGCAGCCGCTCCCGCGCCCGGTGGAGAAGCTGCCGGCAGGCCGCCTCGGACCGGCCGAGTGCGGCGGAAATCGTACCGTATTCCGCCCCGAAGGCGTCCCGCAGCAGCAGCGCCGCCCGCTCCGGCGCGGAGAGCCGCTCCAGCAGCAGCAGGAAGGCGATGGAGAGGTCGGCCGCCCGGTCGAGGCGCCGGTCGGGCGCCGTGCTCTCGGGCGGCGCCGGCACCTCCTCCAGCCAGGGCTCCGGCAGCCAGGGGCCGGGATAGTCGCGCCGCGCCGACGCGCCTCGCCGCAGCCGGTCGAGGCAAAGCCGCGTCGCCACCGTCACCAGCCAGGCGGCGGGGTCGGCGATGCCCGCCCGGTCCGCAGCCTACCAGCGGATCCAGGCTTCCTGCACCACCTCCTCGGCCTCGCCCGTCGCGCCGAGCATGCGATAGGCAAGGGCCAGCAGCCGCGGCCGATGCGCCAGGAAAGGGTCGGGCCCGGCCAGCTGCTGCATCCGTCGCGCTCCCCTGCCAGAGTGGCCAGCATGCGCCGATTCCTCTCCCTGCTGAACCTCCTCCTCCCCGCCCTCCTGCCCTTCGCCGGGGTGATGGCGAGCCTCATCGGCATGGGCCATCCGCTCTGGGCGATGCAGAGCATCCGCACGCCGGTGGTGCCCGCGCCCTACGCCTTCTCGATCTGGGGCGCGATCTTCGCACTCGCCCTCGCCTGGGGCTTCTGGCAGATGCGGCCCGCGCAGCGCGCCGACCCGCGACTCGCCCGGCTGCGCGGCCCGGCGGCGGCTGCCTTCGCGCTGATGCTGCTCTGGATGGTGGTGGCGCAGCTCACGCCCAATGGCTGGCACCTGCTGGCGATCATCCTCGCCCTGCTGGCCGCGGCGCTGGTGGCCTTCCTTCGCGCGGCCGGGCAACGGATGGACGGGGCGGGCTGGCGCTGGGTCGCCCGGCCGCTGTTCGGCTTGCTGGCCGGCTGGGTCTCGGCCGCCAGCATCGTCAACCTCTCCGGCGCGGCGGCGACCGCGGGCGTGACCTGGGGCGGCATGGACCCGGTGCTGGTGGCGATGGGGCTGATCCTGCTTGCCGCCTGGATCGGCAGCGCCGTGCTGCGGCGCGGCCGGGGCGACCTCTGGTATGCCGGCGCGCTGCTCTGGGCGCTGCTGGCCGTCGTCGTCGCCAATGCGGCGCTGCCGGCGGTCGCCGTCACCGCCGGCCTCGGCATGCTGATCGTCGGCGTGGCGGCGTGGCTAGCCCGGATACGCCACGAACGGCCCGTGTAGCGGCCGCGGCAGCAGCGGCAGGGCGTGGGCGGCCGCCAGCAGCAGCGCCCGCTTCGGCGAGGGCGCCGCGGCCACCGAAGCGCGCAGCCGCCCGAGTCCTGCCGCCCGGTCGCCATGGCGGATCAGTTCCCGTCCGACGATCCAGGCATTCTCCGCCTCCGCCCGCCGCCGCATCCGCGCCAGGCGCTGCGGGCCGAGCCGCTCCGCCAGCAATGGGTTGGCGTAGATCGCCGCCATCGCCGGGGCGAAGGCCATCGGGTCCCGCGCCATCCGGCGGTAGGCGCTGCCCTGGCGCTCGCGGACGAAGAGCACCGGCTCCGCATCCTCGACCGCGACGAAGGGGCCCTGCAGGGCAAGGCGGATCCAGTATTCCCAGTCCTCGCCGTAGCGGAGATGCGGCAGGAAAGGCCCGGCGGCGGCGATCGCCTCCCGCCGGACCAGCATATGCCCGCCGTTGACGAAGAGGTTCTGCACCAGCAGCCGCTCCAGCAGGTCGCCTGAGAGGGCAGGGGCGCCCTTCAGCCGCAGCGGGGGGTCGCCGGGCCGGGCGTCCTCGGCCATCACCGCATAGGCGCCATGGGCGGCGATGGCGGCCGGGACGGAGGCGAGCGCCACCATCAGCCGCTCGAGCGCATCGGGAGCGAGCCAGTCATCGGCATCGAGGAAGAGCACGGCCTCGCCCCGCGCCTCGGCGATGGCCCGGCTGCGGGCGGCGGAGACGCCGGCATTCTCCTGCCGGATGAGGCGGATGCGCTTGTCCTGGCAGCCCGCCACCACCTCCGCCGTGTTGTCGCGCGAACCGTCATCGACGACGAGCATCTCCCAGTCGGGGAAGGTCTGGGCCAGGACGCTGCCGACCGCGGCACCGACATAGCGGGCGACGTCGAAGGCCGGCGTCAGGATGGAGACGGCAGGGGCGGGGGTGACGAGGTCGCGCATCATTCCCCCCGCCTGCCATGCGGCGGCCGGGGGGTGGGGTCACGCCTCCGCGGCGTCTCGCGCTTGTGTCCGCAAGCCAGCGTCGGGCCGCGGCCATCGCCCCGGCCGGCGCCCCTCGCTGACGGCGAACCTGCCCTCCGGACGCGCGGGATGCGCCGCCCGTCAACCCGGCCGATGGGGCAGGCCTCCCGTGCCGATTCTCGTCAGGCGGCGCGCAGGACCCGCCCGGCCACCGCATCCAGCTTCGCCAGCATGGCGGGGTCACGCCGCTCGGGTGCCGTGATCAGCGCATGATCGAGGGCGCGGTCGCAGCCGGCCGGGCAGGGACCGCGGCGCCGCCCGAGCTCCGGCACCACCGCCTTCACCAACGCCCGCGCCTTGTCCGCATTGCCGAAGAGCACCTTCACCACCTGGTCGACCGTCACATGGTCATGGTCCGGGTGCCAACAGTCGAAATCCGTCACCATGGCGACGGTCGCGTAGCAGAGCTCCGCCTCCCGGGCGAGCTTCGCCTCCGGCATGTTGGTCATGCCGATGACGCTGCAGCCCCAGGACCGGTAGAGCAGGCTCTCCGCCTTGGTGCTGAACTGCGGCCCCTCCATGACGAGATAGGTCCCGCCCCGCGTCACCGGCAGGCCGAGGCCGCGCGCCGCGCCCTCCAGCGCATCCCCGAGCCGCGGGCAGACCGGCTGCGCCACCGAGACATGCGCCACGCAGCCGGTGCCGAAGAAGCTTTTCTCGCGGGCGAAGGTGCGGTCGATGAACTGGTCGACGATGACGAAATGGCCGGGCGGCAGGTCCTCCCGCAGCGAGCCGACGGCGGAGAGGGAGAGGATCTCGGTCACGCCGGAGCGCTTCAGCGCGTCGATATTGGCGCGGTAGTTCAGCGCCGAGGGCGGCGTCGGGTGGCCGCGCCCGTGGCGGGGCAGGAAGACGCAGCGCACGCCGGCGAGGCGCCCGAAGAGCAGCTCGTCGGAGGGGTCGCCCCAGGGCGTCCCCACCCTGCGCCATTCGCGCTCCTCCAGCCCGTCGATGTCGTAGAGGCCTGAGCCGCCGATGAGGCCGATGACGGGTTCAATCGTGTCGGGCATGGGATGCATCTCCGAAAGATGAGCGGCTTTTGGGCCAGCGCCGCGCGGCGATCAACCATGGGCGATGGCCGGGCGCCGTGGGCCGGGCCAAGCTGGCGGCATCACGCCGACCGGAGTCGCCCCATGACCGCCCGCCTCGCCTGCCTTCTCCTGATGCTCGGCGCCTGCAGCCCCACGACAACGCTGAGGGAGAGCAGCCGCATCGAGCGCGGCACCGCCCTGCCGCCGCCGGACCTGACGGCCGCCCCGGCCCGCTGAATTGCAAAGGGCCGCCCGAAGGCGGCCCTTGCCTTGGACCCGGGCTCGGCCGGGCCTAATGCACGTCGGCCCAGATCTTGCGCTTCACCGCATAGGCGAGGCCGCCGAGGATGGTGAGGAAGATCACGACCTTCACCCCCATCGCCTTGCGCTCCTCGAGCTCCGGCTCGGCCGCCCAGGTCAGGAACTGAGTGACGTCGGTCACCATCTGGTCGACCGTTGCCTGCGTGCCGTCATGGTACTCGACCTGCCCGTCGGAGGTGATCGGGGCCGGCATCGCGATCTGATGCCCGGCATAGTACTTGTTGTAGTACATGCCTTCGGCGAGCTGCACGCCGGGAGGCGGGTCGCTGTAGCCCACCAGCAAGGCATGGAGGTAGTCCGCCCCGCCTTCGCGGGCCTTGGTGATCACCGAGAGGTCCGGCGGATGGGCACCGTTATTGGCCGCCCGTGCCGCCTGCTCGTTGGGGAAGGGGCTCTTGAACCGGTCGGAGGCGCGGCCGGGCCGCTCCACCATCTGGCCCTCGTCATTCGGCCCATCCATCACCTGCACCGTCGCCGCGATGCCCGCCACCTCGGCCTCGGAGAGGCCGAGCTGCCGCAGGTTGCGGTAGGAGAGGAGGTGCATCGAGTGGCAGCCGGAACAGACTTCCTTGTAGACCTGGAAGCCCCGCTGCGCCGAGGCGCGATCGAAATGCCCGAACAGCCCGTCGAAGGAGAAGCGGGTGTCCGGCAGGCTGATGGCTTCGCCGGCGGCGAGGGCCGGCGAGGCCCCTGCGATCAGCCCAAAGCCGAGGACCAGCGCCCGGAGGCTACGGAAAGCGGACATGTCAGGCCTTCTCCATCGGCTTGCTCATGGCGCCGGCCGGCATCGGCCCGCCGCCGCGCAGCACCGGGCGGGCGATGCTTTCCGGCAGCGGCAGCGGCCGCTCCAGCCGCCCGAGCAGCGGCAGGATCACCAGGAAGTACAGGAAGTAGTAGGCCGTCGCGACCCGGGCGATGGTGACATAGGGCTCCTCCGCCGGCTTGCCGCCGACATAGAGAAGCACGATGAAGCCCAAGCACCACACCGCGAAGAAGGGCCGCGCCAGCGGGCGGAACCGCATCGAGCGCACCGGCGAGGTATCCAGCCAGGGCAGCACGAAGAGGATGGCGATGGAGCCGAACATCAGCACCACGCCGCCGAGCTTGTCCGGCACCGCGCGAAGGATGGCGTAGAAGGGCAGGAAGTACCACTCAGGCACGATGTGCGGCGGCGTCACCAGCGGGTTCGCCGGGATGTAGTTGTCCGCATGGCCCAGTATGTTCGGGTAGAAGAACACCAGCACCGCGAAGACGATGAAGTAGACGATGAGGCCGACGCTGTCCTTCGCCGTGTAGTAGGGGTGGAAGGGCACCGTGTCCTGCGGCCCCTTCGGGTCGATCCCGAGCGGGTTGTTGGAGCCGGTGATGTGCAGCGTCGCCACATGCAGGAAGACGACGCCAAGGATCAGGAAGGGCATCAGGTAGTGCAGGCTGTAGAAGCGGTTGAGCGTCGGGTTGTCGACGCTGAAGCCGCCCCAGAGCCAGGTCACGATGCTCTCGCCGACGAGCGGGACGGCGCTGAAGAGGTTGGTGATGACGGTCGCGCCCCAGAAGGACATCTGGCCCCAGGGCAACACGTAGCCCATGAAGGCCGTCGCCATCATCAGCAGGAAGATGACCACGCCGAGCATGAAGAGCAGCTCGCGCGGCGCCTTGTAGGACCCGTAGTACAGGTTCCGGAAGATGTGGATGTAGACCACGATGAAGAACATGCTGGCGCCGTTGGCGTGCGCGTAGCGCAGCAGCCAGCCGTAGTTCACGTCGCGCATGATGCGCTCGACGCTGTCGAAGGCGAGGCCCGTCTGGGCGGTGTAGTTCATCGCCAGGAAGATGCCGGTGGCCATCATGATCACCAGGCTGACCAGGGCCAACGCGCCGAAATTCCAGAAGTAGTTGAAGTTACGGGGCGTGGGGAACGTCCCGTACTCCTTTTGCACCATGGTGAAGATGGGCAGGCGGGCATCGACCCAGCGGATGACCGGGTTCTTGAACTCGCTCTTATGAAGGCCAATGGCCATGGGTGGGCTCCTCAGCCGATCCGGATCTGGGTATCGGAGGTGAAGGCGTAGGTCGGGACGGGCAGGTTCGTCGGTGCCGGCCCGACGCGAATACGGCCCGAGGTGTCATAGGCGCTGCCGTGGCACGGGCAGAACCAGCCGCCGAAGGGGCCGCGCTGGTCGGTGGGTTTCTGCCCGAGCGGGATGCATCCCAGATGGGTGCAGATACCGACAACGACCAGCCACTGATCCTTCTTGACCCGCACCTGGTCCGGCTCCGGGTCGCGCAGCTCGGAGAGCAGGGTGGCGCGGGCCGCCTTGATCTCCTCCTCGGTCCGGCTGCGCACGAAGACCGGCTTGCCGCGAAAGACCACCGTGATGGCGGAGCCGGCAGCAATCGGTTTCAGGTCGACATCGGTCGTGGAGACGGCCAGGGTGTCGCGCGCCGGGTTCATCGAGCTGATGAACGGCCAGGCGATCGCGCCGACGCCGACCGCCGCGAAGGAACCTGTCACGAGTTGCAGGAAGTCCCGGCGGGTCCCGCCGTCCTGCGGCGCAGGTTGCGCCATGCTATCGGCCATGCCTCATCGTCCTTGATCGCGGCACACTCCCGCTCCCGGGGCGGAAGGGGAGGACCGAATGCGATTGCCGCGGCCGGGCCAGGCTCGATCCGCCAAGCATGGATCGTGCCTCCAGACGCGCTGCGCCGCATATAAAGGTACGCTATGCAGGGTGGCAATCCGCCGGAACCGCAATCAACCGGCTATTATTTCGCCCCGGCGGCAAGGAGAGGACAGCGGTGACAGAGAGTAACGCAGCCCTGGCGGGCACCGATCCCGCCGCCCACCGCCTGGCCGAGCCGGCCCGCCAATGGTTCGAGAGCCTGCGCGACCGGATCTGCGCCGCCTTCGAGTCGATCGAGGAGGAGTGCGATACCGGCCCGCATGCCCACCTCCCGCCCGGCCGCTTCGAGCGCACCGCCTGGACGCGGGAGGGCGGCGGCGGCGGGGTGATGTCCCTGATGAAGGGCCGGGTCTTCGAGAAGGTCGGAGTGAACTGCTCAACCGTGCACGGCGAGTTCTCCCCGGAATTCCGCAAGCAGATCCCGGGCGCCGAGGCGGATCCGCGCTTCTTCGCGACCGGGATCTCGCTCGTCGCCCATCTGCGCAGCCCCCGCGTGCCGGCGGCGCACATGAACACCCGCTTCCTCTCCACCTCCCGCGCCTGGTTCGGCGGCGGCGGCGACATCACCCCGATGGCGCTCGACGCCCCGGAGTCGCAGGAGGACGCCGCCCGCTTCCACGCCGCCTACAAGGCCGCCTGCGACCGCTACGACCCGGCCTGGTACCCGCGCTTCAAGACCTGGTGCGACGAGTACTTCTGGCTGCCCCACCGCGGCGAGGCGCGGGGCCTCGGCGGCATCTTCTTCGACTGGCTGGGCGACCGGACCCCGGGCCACGGGGCGGACGAGGATTTCGAGTTCGTCAAGGATGTCGGCCTCGCCTTCCTCGAGAGCTACCCGGCCATCATCCGCGCCCGCATGCGCGAGCCCTGGACGGAGGCGGAGCGGGAGCACCAGCTCATCCGCCGCGGCCGCTACGTGGAGTTCAACCTGCTTCACGACCGCGGCACGCTCTTCGGGCTGAAGACCGGCGGGAATGTCGAGGCGATCCTGATGTCCCTTCCTCCGGAAGCGAAATGGCCCTGAGCGGCGCATTGCCGCGCCCTGCCGCCCCGGTCCAGGCTGCGCCTGACGCTTGAGGAGATGCCCGATGCGCGCAGTCTGGTACGACCGGCAAGGCCCGGCCGACGAGGTCCTGACCTATGGCGAGCTGCCGACGCCGAGCCCCGGCCCGGGCGAGGTGCTGGTCCGCCTCGCGACCTCCGGCGTCAACCCGTCCGACTGGAAGAGCCGTAGCGGCCGGGCCCGGCCCATGGCCTTCCCCCGCGTCATCCCCCACAGCGACGGCGCCGGCCATGTCGAGGCGGTGGGGGAGGGGGTGCCGCGCCAGCGCATCGGCCAGCGGGTATGGACCTGGAATGGCCAGTGGAAGCGCGCCTTCGGCACGGCGGCCGAGTACATCGCCCTGCCCTCCGAGCAGGCGGTGCCGCTGCCCGAGGGCACCGGCTTCGCCGAGGGTGCCTGCCTCGGCATCCCGGCGCTGACCGCGCTTCATGCTTTGCTGACCGATGGCGGCGTCACCGGCCAGCGGGTGCTTGTCACCGGCGGGGCCGGCTCGGTCGGGCATTACGCCATCCAGTTCGCCCGGCTGCTGGGTGCGGCGCAGGTCATCGCCACGGTCAGCGGCGAGGCGAAGGCGGCCCATGCCATGGCAGCCGGCGCCGACCAGACGGTCAACTACCGCAGCGAGGACGTGGCCGAGCGCGTGCTGGCGCTGAGCGGCGGGGCGGGCGTCGACCGGGTGGTCGAGGTCGACGTCACCAGCGGCGCCGCGCTGCTGCCGCGCCTCATGGCGCCGGGCGGGGTCTGCGCCGTCTACGGCGCGAACGGGGCCGATGCGACGGTCAATTTCGGCGCCGCCATCATGCGCGGCATCGCGCTCCGCTTCTTCATCGTCTACGAGCTGACGGCGGCCCAGCGGGCGACGGCCGTCGGCGCCCTGACGCCCTGGCTCGAGCGCGGCCTGGTCCGCCATGCGGTCGCCGCCCATGCCCCGCTCGCCGATTGCGCCGCAGCGCAGGATGCGGTGGAGAAGGGGGCCTATATCGGCAATCTCGTGCTGGACTGCTGATCGGGCTCAGCCATCGGCCGCGGCCTTCAGGTCGCGGATGCGCGGGTCGGCGGTGATGTCGAGCAGGTCGATCTCCTCCTCGATCACGTGGAAGGCGTCGTCGCCGATCGTCCCGTGCGAACGCAGCGCCTGGAGCACCCGGCGCTGCGCCGCGACCGCCTGGCGCTGCAGGCCGGCGAGATCCTCGCCGCCGCCTTCCACCGGCTGCAGCCGGGCGAGGTATTCCCGCTCCAGCACCTCCGCCGCCCGGCCTGGCTTCGCCGCGCGCAGCACCTCGAGCGCCGCGCTCGCGGTCGCCTGCCGGGCCAGCGCCACCTCCCGCTCCACCCCGCCGTCGTCCGGCAGGCCCAGCCGCTCGAGCAGCCAGCGCAGGCTGAGCCCCTGCAGCACCAGGGTGACGACCGCGACCGAGAAGGCGGTCAGCAGAATCAGGTCGCGGTAGGGGAAGCCCTCCGGCAGGGCCAGCGCCGCGGCCAGGGTGACGATTCCCCGCATGCCGCACCAGGCGATGACCAGCCCGCCCTCCAGGCTCGGCGTGGCCGCCGTCCGCCGCCCGAGCCGGGCGATGCCGACATAGCCCATCACCCAGGCGAAGCGCATGAGGATGACGACGGCGCAGGCGGCCGCGGCGAAGGCGGCATCCTGCCACCGCCAGCCGTCCAGCCGCTCGAGGATGCCGCGCAGCTGCAGCCCGATCAGGATGAAGGCCAGGATGTTGAGGGTGAAGACCGCCACCTCCCAGACCGCATAGCTGGCGATCCGGTACCGCCCCCCGATCCGCCCGGGGATGAGCCGGGCGATGGTCATCGCATAGGCGACCATGGTGATGATGGCCGAGAGCCCGAGCCGCTCCGCCAGCAGCCAGACCGCGAAGGTGCCGAGGAATTGCACCAGCACGGCGACGGCGATGTCCTGCCGGTGAATCCCCATCCAGATCCAGACCCAGGCCGCAGCGATGCCGAAGAGCGCCCCGCCGCCGCAGGTCAGCAGCAGCATCGGCACCACTTCCCAGGTGCTGAACGCCTCGCCCATGGCTGCCCCGACCGCAACGCGGAACAGCAGCAGCGCCGTCGCGTCGTTCAGCAGGCTCTCCCCCTCGAGGATCACCAGCACCCGCTGCGGCGGCCGGAGCTGCCGCAGCACCGCCGCGGCGGCGGAGGCATCGGGCGGCGCGACGATGGCGCCGAGGGCGATCGCCGCCGCCCAGGGCAGGCCCGGCTCGATCAGCCGCGCCACCCATGCGACGGCGAAGGCGGTGCAGAGCACGCAGACCAGCACCAGCCCGCCGACCGCCCGCCAATTCGCCCGGAGGTCGCGCGGCGAGGCGTCGTAGGCCGCATCGAGGAGGGTCGGCGCGACGAAGAGGGCCAGAGCCAGCTCCGGGTCGAGCGTCACATGCGGCAGGCCCGGCACCAGCGCCCCGGCAGTGCCGGCCAGCGCCAGCAGGGCCGGGTAGGGCACGCGGAGCCGCTTCGCCAGCACGGCCAGCAGCGCGCCCGCCAGCAGCAGGAGGATGACCGTTTCGAAGATCAGCATGCGGCACCTTCCCCGGCGGCGGCTCTCCGGTCACCCTGCCGGAATCGGACCCGGAGCGGCTTCCGTTCGCCCTGGCTTACGAAAGCCGCTCCTGGCTGTAACCTGACCGGGCGGATTCCGGCCGAGCAAGGCCGCCCGACCGGATTTCGCGCCCGACCATGATCCGCCATCGCCGGATGCCGGATCGGTGGTCTAGCTTGCTGTCATGTCGCGTGATCCGCGCCTCGGGCTGTTCCAGCCCTCGGCGATCACGCCCAAGCCGGGAGAGAACCGCCATGATACGCCGCCGCGCCCTGCTCGCGGGCGCACCGAGCCTGCTCGCCGCGCCCGCCCTTGCCCAATCCACCGGCGACTGGCCGAACCGGTCGATCCGCGCGGTGATCCCCTGGCCGCCAGGCGGCTCGACCGATGTGCTCGCCCGCCTGGTCTGCGAGCAGCTCGGCCAGAAGCTCGGCCAGAACTACGTGCTGGAGAACCGCCCCGGGGCCGGCGGCAATATCGGCATGGATGCGATCGCGAAAGCGGCCCCGGACGGCTACACCCAGGGTCCTGCGACCATCGCCAACCTCTCCATCGCGCAATTCCTCTACGCGCGGCTGCCTTTCGACCCCGAGAAGGACTTCTCGGTCATCTCCATGCATTGGGAGCTGCCGAACGTGCTGGTGGCGCCGGCGCAGCACTGCCCGGCCAACACCGCCCGCGAGTTCATCGACTGGGCCCGCAACCGGACGAACGGCGTCTCCTTTGGCAGCCCAGGCGTCGGGACGACGGCGCATCTCTGCGGGAGCATGTTCTGCGACCGGCAGAAGATCGACGGCCAGCACGTCCCCTTCCGTGGCGCCGCGCAGATCATCCCCGCCATGCTGGCGGGCGACCTGACCTTCGCCATCGACAACCTGGCCAGCTACATCCCGGTGATCCAGGAGGGGCGGATGAAGGCCTTCGCCGTCACCAGCCCGGAGCGCTGGCCCTCGCTGCCCAATATCCCGACCATGGGCCAGGCCGGCATCCCGGATTTCGTCGTCACATCCTGGTGCGCCTGGGTCGGCCCGGCGGGGATGCCGCGGCCGATCGTCGAGCGGGTGAACGCAGCGATGAAGGAGGTGGCGGAGGATCCCGCCATGCAGCGGCGCTTCGAGCAGACCGGCGCCCGCTGCGTCTGGAGCACGCCGGAGGATGCGGTGAAGCACGCCGCCAGCCAGCGGCCGATGCTCAAGGAGATGGTCCGCATCTCCGGCGCCCGGATGGAGTGAGGCGGCGCCCCTCCGGGGCTACCGGTCCTGCTGGTAGCCCTGGTTGGTGGTGTTCTGCTTGATATCGCCCTGACGCCCCTGCTGGCCGAGGTTGCGGTCGCGGCTGGACTTCACCGCCTCGGCCTTCTGGGCGCCCATATCGCCCTCGGGGCTCTGGGCGCCGGGGCCGTGCGGGCTGCGATTGGCCGGCGGAACCGGCGGCGGATGGGCCTTGGATGACATGGCGTCCCCCATTTGCTGGTGATGAGCGGCCACAACGCCGCCCCGCGGCAGGGCGTTCCCCCTGGTCATCCGCCGCGCCGCGCCGCATACCGCAGCCATGCCCGCCCCCGACACCACGCCGCTCTGGCTGAACAGCCTGTTCGTGGACCATGCCCTGCTGCGCCTCGGCTGGCGCAACTGGGGCGTGGTGGAGGCGGGGCGGCTCTACCGCTCCAACCATCCGCTGCCCTGGCAGCTCCGCGCCGCGGCGCGCCGCTTCGGCCTCAGGACGGTCATCAACCTGCGCGGCGAGCGCACCGGCTGCGGTTCCGACCGGCTGGGCCGGGTGGCGGCGGAGGAACTCGGCCTCGCCCATATCGACGCGCCCTTCGAGAGCCGCGGGGCGCCGCACAAGGACCGCATCCTCCGCCTCGCCGAGATCTTCCGCACCATGCGGGAGCCGGCGCTGATGCACTGCAAGTCGGGCGCCGACCGCACCGGCCTCGCCGCCGGGCTCTGGCTGCTGCTGCAGGGGAGGCCGCCGGCGGAGGCGCTGGCGCAGCTCTCGCTCCGCCACGGCCATATCCGCCAGAGCCGCACCGGCATCCTCGATGCCTTCTTCCTCGCCTATGCCGCCGCCCATGCGCGGGAGGGCAAGCCCTTCCTCGATTGGCTGCAAGAGGACTATTCCGAAGCGGCGTTGCGCGAGGCCTTCCGGTCGAAGGCCTGGGCCGACCGTCTGGTCGACGGCATCCTACGCCGCGAATAGCCCGATCCCCGATCAGCCGGACCGTCGCCCGCCGACCGAGGATCGGCCCTGCGCAGCCGGCGATGCATGCCCCGAGTGCTTCCACCCGGGACGATCGCGGGCCAGGCGAGCAGCCCTTGCAGCGCACCGTCCGCGTCAGGTGGACACCGGGGATGAGCGCCACGCCGGGCTCGAGTGCCTTCGCCCTCAACGCCATCCGGGCATGCCGCGGATCATCGAAACCGCGCCAATCCCGACCTCGGGCAGCGTCAGCAGCATGCCGGCCGGCACCACCGCCGCGCTGGCCAGCCCGTGCCGTGCCAGGCGGAAGCCCCGCGCCAGCCGCGCCCCGAGCGAGGCGCCCATCGCCACCTGCGCCGCATCGATCAGCGGCACCGGCGCGCCGATCCGCCGCGCCCGGCGATTTTTTGGGACGCTCCTTAACCCGGGATTCACCTCCGTCACGCTATGTCGCTGGTTGATCGCCATGATACCGCCGAGCGCCCTTCCCCCGATCGCCAGCCGAGGCACGGACTCGCCTCATCTCCGCCGGGCCGCGGATGCACCGGTCGCCGCGCCGGGCCCGTCGCCGGCTGCGCAGCCCAATCCGAGCCTGCGGATCGACCCCTCGCTCGGCATCGTGGTGATGGAGTTCCGCGACCGCTCCGGCGCCGTCGCTGCCACCCTGCCGACGCAGCGGGAACTGGAGGCCTACCGCTCGGCCCAGCGCCGCGGACAGGAGAAGCCATAGGCCGTCACCGCGGCCAGCGAATGCCGGATCACGGTCCGACCTGTCGCGCAGCCCCTTGGTCGAGGGCTTCGGCAGCCACGCCCCGGCCCGCGCGCAGCGTCAGCGTCGTCCGCCCCTCGGCCTGGCCCGGCGGCCGCGTGGCGGCGAGCGGGGCGATGCCGAGCACCTCCTCCTCATGCCGCATCACCCGCCGCGCCAGCTTCAGCGCCTGGTAGCAGTCGTCCAATTCGGCGAGGCCGAGTGCCTGGCGCAGCATCTCCCGCGCCAGGGCCGAGGTGGTGGCCTGCTGGAAATCGCCGATCAGCCTGCGCGCCGCCTGCAAGCCGCCGGCCCGCTCCTCATCCGTGCCGATATAGGCCGTCTGCAGGGCAAAGTAGATGCGCCGCGCCGGCGTCGTCGCCGCCTCCGGCGGCATGATCTGCTTGCCGAAGAGGAAGCGCGCCTTGGCCGCCAGCTCGATCCGCGTGCGGTTGCGGAAGCGGATCGGCGCGCCATTGACGACCATCATGTCGCCCTGCCGCAATTCGAGCACCAGCGTGGACATTCTTGTTCCTTTCGGCTCCGCGTGGCGGAGAGTTGGCGGATCCTCGCATGCGTCGCTTAACGCGGACTGAAACCCGGCGGCCGGATCACCGCAGATAGCGCACGAGGCTGAGAGACCCGATCGTGCCGATCGCGTTGTAGCTGGCCTCGAGCGCGGTCTTCGTGGCCTGCATCCGGGTCAGCACCTCGGCCATGTCGACCTCCTCGATATCGGCGAGCTGCGCCCTCAGCTGGTCGTGCATCTGCCCATGCCGGGTCCGCAGGCCGGCGAGCTGCTGCTCGGTCTGCCCAAGGGCGCCCTGCTCGTCCGCGAGCGCGGCGGAGGCGCTCTGCAGGCCGAGGCGGATGGTATCGGCCAGCGCCTTGAAATCAGGGGGAGAGGTGGCCTGCGCCGGGGTGAGGGCGGCGATGCTGGCAAGGCCCCGCAGCAGGTCCCGTGCCCAGGCGCCGGTGGTCTCCCCGCTGGAGGTCGCGGCCGCGTTGCGGTTGGCGAAGAGGCCGACCGGCGTCGCCGTGCCGTCGGCCGAGACCACGCTTCGCCGTGGCTCGCCGCCGCCGCGCGACGGGTCGGTGACGAAGCTGGAGAAGGGCGTGACGCCCGCGCTGTCATCGAGCGCCGCCGCCCTGGTCGCCGCCGCCACCGCCGCCGCCTTGCCGCCGCCGAGCGAGCCGATGGCGGCCGCGATCTGCGCCGCCATGCCGCCGGTCGGCAGCCCGTCCGGGTCGGGCACCGGCGGGTTGGCGAAGTCGCTGCCGCCGAAGAGATACTCGCCGCCCTGCTGCGCATTCAGCAACTGCCCGACCTCGACCAGCGCCTGCCGGGCCTGGCTCGCATAGAGCGGCAGCACGTCCGGATTGTTGGCGTCGAGCTTCACCGCGATGGTGGAGCCGAACTGCCGCGCGATTTCCGCCAGCCGGCCGAGCGCCTGCTGCGTCGCCTCGGTGCGCGAGAGCGCCTGGCCGATGAGCGTGCCATAGGTGTCGCGCCGCGCGATCTCCGCCCGCAGCGAGAGGGCGCGCGGCAGCTGCGGGCCGAGATCGGCCGGCTGCTCGCTCTTCAGCCCCGTCGCCTGCTGCCGCGTCAGTGTCAGCAGGCGGGCGCGCAGCACCGCGGTGTCGTTGTCGAGCCGTGCGATGGTGTCGATTCCCGGCATCGGTCCCCCTTGCTCAGCGCACCGCGCCGAGCAGCGAATCCCACATGGCCTGCAAGGTGCTGATGACCTTGGCATTGGCGGCGTAGGCGTTCTGCAGCGTCACCATCCCCGCCATCTCCGCATCGACGTCGACGCCGGAGTCGGCGGTGAAGCGGTCGTCGAGGGCGGCCTGCAGATTGGCCGCCCGGCTCTTCGCCTCCGCCGCCGCCGCGCTGTCGCCGAGCTGCGCCGCGGTGACGTTGCTGGCATAGCCGGCGATCCGCGCCGCCGGCATGAAGGGCGAGGCGAGCATCCCGTCCGGCCCGAGCCCGGCACTGGCGATCGGTGGCCAGGGATTGCCCTTCGAAGCCTCGGCGCCGAGGCTCCAGTTCAGCACGCGGTCGAGCATCGTGGTGAAGCCGGCCGGCCCGCCCGGCGGGTTGGGGATGAATCCATCCGGCCCGCCGGCGCTCGGCGTCACCGCATGGGTGCCGTCGCGCAGCAGGCCCGGATCGGCCGAGACCGCGCTGCCGAGCCGGATGCGCCCGGCGAAGCCGACCTGCGCGCTCCCGGCATAGGCCACCGCGGTATCCGGCACCGAGCTTCCGTCGAGATCGGTGAAGAGCGTCAGCCCCTGCTGGTCGAACCGGCTGGCGAGGGTGGCGGCGAGGAGATCCGTCTCCGCCTGGTAGCGCGGCAGGGTGCGGTCGCGCATGGCCACATATTCGCCGAGCCGGCCGCCGGCGATCTGGCCGGTGACGTCGGTGCCGTTCAGCGTGATTCCCGGCAGGGTCCCGCCGCCGCCATGAAAGGACCCCGGCGCGACGCTGGCGGGCGCCGTCGCCAGCGCATCCCGGCCCGGGTCGAGCGGCAGCACCAGCCCGCCTCGGGCAATGAGCAGCAGGTCGCCGTCCGGCCGGCGGACCGCCTGGAGCTCCAGGCTCCGGGCGAGGGCAGCGATCGCCTGGTCGCGCTGGTCCTCGAGCCCGGCCCGGTCCCCGCCGGTGCCGGACTTGATCTGGATGGTGAGGGTGGCGATCTGCCGCAGCGCCGCGTTGGCCGCCGCGGCCTCGGTGACGATGCCGTCCTGCGCCTGCTGCCGCGCCGCGCCGATCGCCGCCGCGACGTCGTTCAGCCTCCCGGCGACGGTGCCGGCGGCCGCCAGTGCCGCGCGCTGCTGCCCGGCATCGGCCGGTGAGCCATGCAGCGTGGTGAAGGCGGTCGACAGCGCCGCCACCGCATCGCCGAGCGTCGCGCCGTCGCCGGTCGTGCCATGCGCCCTGGCGATGCCGGCCAGCAGCTCCTCGCGCGCCATGGCGGCGGCGGTGGCGCCGCGGCTCTGGTCGAGCCGGCCGAGCAGGGCGAGGTCGACCGCACGCTGCGTGTCGCCGCTGCGCAGCCCCGCCGGCATGTCGGCGACGACCAGCGATTGCTGCGGCACCGTCTTTCGCACATAGCCCGGCGTCTCTGCGTTGGCGACGTTCTGCGAGGCCTGCGCCAGGCTGCGCTGGACGGCGGCGAGGCCGCTGCGGGCGATGCCGAGGGCGAGGTCGAGGCTCATCACTCAGCCCCCTGCCTCAGCGCCGCATGTTGATGGTGTCCTGCAGCAGCTCGTCCGTCGCGCTGACGACCTTGGTATTGGCCGTATAGGCACGCTGGGCGACGATCAGCTTGCTGAACTCGCTGGCGATGTCGACATTCGATCGCTCGATCGAGCCGACCACGATCTTGCCGACGCCGTTGGAGGCGGCGTCCGTCACCCTCGCCTCGCCCGAATCCGGCGTGCGCATGAAGGCCTGGCCGTCGAGGCGCTGCAGCTTGTCCGGGTCGTTGAAGGCGACGAGCGGCACGCGGGCGATGACGCGGCTCTGCCCGTTGTCGTAGTTCACCGCGACGTCGCCGTTGGTGCGCATGCTGAGCGAGGAGAAGGCGCCAAGCGGCACGCCGTCCTGCGTCAGGTTGCGCAGCGCGAATTCGGAGCCCTCATACTGGGTCAGCCCCACCGCCCTGCCGAACTGCCCGAGCGAGAGGGAGACGTTCTGCGGCCCCTGGCCGAAATCGACGCTGAAGCTGACGACGGCCGGGTCGCCCTCGGCGAAGGTCGCGGGCACGGTCATGGCGCTGACGGCACCGAAGGAGCCGATCGTCCCGTCGGCGACCGGCGGCGAGGCAGTGGCGCCGAAATTCAGCTCGACCGTCCGTGTCGTCGGCGCGATGTCGTCCGGCACGGTGACCTCGAGCGTCCAGCTATTGGCCGCGAGGCCCGGGCTGAAGCTCAGATCGACCGTGTGGAGGCGGCCGAGCGTGTCGTAGAGCTGCGCCTGGGTGCCGACCGCGCCGGTCGGCAGGGTAGCCGGGAGGTTGGCGGCGAGCTCGATCTGCTTGGTGGCGATCGGGTTGAAGACCTGCTGGTTCACCCGGATCGGCTCGATGGTCGTGCGGTCGGGATTGCCGCCGGCACCGACCGGCCAGCCCTTCAGGTAGTAGCCCGATCCATTCGTGAGATAGCCGTCCGCGTCGCGGCTGAAGTCGCCGGCGCGGCTGAAGAACTGCCGCTCGTCGAAGACCGGCTGGCCGTTCACCGAGCCCTTCGCCTGGGCTACGCTGAAGAAGCCCTGGCCGCCGATCGCCATGGCGAGCGGGTTCTCCGACTGCTCGATCGTGCCCTGCACCGTGTTGGTATAGGCGGGTGCGGCGATCGTCGCCCCGGGCAGGTTGTTCGTCTGGCTCGAGGAGGTGATGTAGGAGATGAAGTTGGTGTCGACCCGCTTGTAGCCGACGGTCTGGCTGTTGGCGATGTTGTCCGAGATGTTGCCGAGCGAGCGGCTTTGCGAGGTCAGGCCGCTGATGGCGGCGGTGAGCGAGCCGAAGAGGGACATGGTCGGGCCTCCGTCATCCAGGGGCCGGCCACCGCGTGCTCGGCGGGGCTCGGCCTTCGTCGGGCGGGCATCGCAGGCGGCGTGCCAGCGCCGAGGCGCGCCAACCCTGCCGGTCCTGCCGGCCGGCAGGCAGGCTTTGCCGGGCAGGCGGCGAAGGCTGCCGCCTGGGGGCGCCACGGCGCTGGCCCGCGCTTCGCACCGGTGGCGCGCCGCTGGACCGGATCGCCATGGACCCAACCGCCCTCCTGCCGTCGCTGACGGCCTCGCCCTCCGCCCTCGCCACGGCCAGGCCGCCCGAGGCCGGCGCCGAGGATTTCGCCGCTCTGCTGCTGCGCGCCGGCCAAGCCCCGGTGGAGATGGCCGCGCCCGGGGCCGCGCCGGCAACGGCGCCCGGGACGACAGTAGCCCCCGGCTCGCCTGCCGTGACGTCGTCGCCCGGCCTTCCGGCGGCGGTCGGCATCGGCCCGCCATCGGCGGATCATCCCCTGCCTCCATCCGCGGCCGGCGTGCCGGCGCCCGAGCTGTCCGAACCCCCGGCCGAGGCCGCATCCGATGACACCGCGGCGACCGGGCCCGAGGCTGCTGCGCAACCGGCGACGCCGGAGATCGCGGCCATGATGCAGGCTGGCCTGCTGACGCTGCCGGTCCCGTCGCCGCCGCCCTCGGCAGCCCTGGCGCAGGCGACGGCGAGCGCTCCGGCCAGCGGCATCGGGGCCATGCCCGAGAAGGGCATCCTCGTCAGCACCCCGCCGGGCGCCGAGGCACTGCCGGCCGCCTTGCCGGACGAGGAGCCATCCGACCCGGCCGGCCTCGCTGCGGCCTTTGCCACCCGGCTTGCCGCTGCTGGAAGACCGGCGCCTGGCACGCCAGCTCCGGCGAGCCCCACCT
>CADCTD010000003.1 GCA_902805545.1 uncultured Craurococcus sp.
GGCGGAGAAGGAGACGCCGCCGCGGCCGCCGGGCGCCTATACCGCCTCGATCGAGGGGGTGACGGTGACGCAGGGCGATGCCGCGGTCGGCTCGCTCGGGGCGATGCGGATGACGGGGGCGCTCGGCCAGGGCGGGCCGGATACCGGGCGGATCACGCTCGAGGGGCTGCGGGTGGAGCCCTTCGCAATGATCGCGCCCTGGCTGCAGCGCCTCGGCTACGCGGCGCTGACCGGGGATTTCTCGGTGGAGAGCCGGGTCGACCAGGCGGCGGGGCGGCTCGAGCTGGTCGGGATGCTGCTCGGCGTCCGGGATGCGGGGGCCTTCGGCCTGTCGCTGACCATGGACAACATCGCGCCCGATGGCTCGACCGAGGAGAAATTCGCCGCCGCACGCCTGGTCTCGCTCAGCATGCGCTATCTCGACCAGTCGCTGCTGCAGCGGCTGGCGGCGGCCGAGGCGCGGGAGAGCCGGCGGCCGGAGCGGGCGGTGCGCGATGCCTGGGCCAACCAGGCGGCGGGCGCGATGCAGGGCGGCACGGGCGCCGTGGCGCCGGTGCTGGCCGCGGTGCAGCGGCTGCTGCGCGGCCAGGCGCAGGAGGTGACGATCACCATGCAGCCGCCGAGGCCGGTGCCGGTCAGCGAGCTCTCCGGCGCGGCAGCGGGCGGGCCGGCCGAGGTGCAGCGGATGCTCGGGATCACGGCGACGTCGCGGTAGGGGCGGGCGCCGGCCGGGCAGCGTCCCCCGGCTGGCGTCGACGCAGCGGCCCGCCTCACCCCGCCTCGGCCTTGAGCCCATTCGCCTGGTGCACCGCGAGCGCCGTCATGTTGACGATGCCGCGGGCGGTGACGCTCGCCACCAGCACATGCACCGGCTGCTTCATCCCGAGCAGCATCGGGCCGAGCTGAAGGCCGTCGGCCGCCGCCTTCACCAGGTTGAAGCTGATATTGGCCGCATCGAGGTTGGGGAAGACGAGCAGGTTCGCCGTATCGGTCAGCGGCGAGTCCGGCACGGCGCGGGCGCGGATGGCGGGCACGAGGGCGGCATCGGCATGCATCTCGCCATCCACCTCGAGGCCGGGCGCGCGGCCGCGGATGAGGGGCAGCGCCTGGCGCATGGTGCGCGCCGTCGGCGCGTTGGAGGCGCCGAAGGAGGAGTGGCTGAGCAGCGCCACCTTCGGCGTGATGCCGAAGGCCTCGACCTGCTCGGCGGCGAGCAGCGTCATCTCGGCCACCTGCTCCGGCGTCGGCTCGACCAGCAGATGGGTGTCGACGAAGAAGAGCGTGACGCCGGAGACGATGACGGCGGAGAGGGCATAGACGCGCGCCACGTCCGGTCGCTTGCCGATGATGGAATAGGCGTCGTGCCACTGGTCCATCCAATTGCCGCTGCCGCCGATGAGGGCGGCATCGACGGCGCCGGACTCGAGCAGCATGGCGGCGGCGACATTGGGGTCGGTGCGGAGGCGGCGGGCGGCGGCCTCGGGCGGGACGCCGCGGCGGCCGACCTTGGCCTGGTAGCGGGCGAGCAGCGGGCCGAAGGCCTCAGCATCGGCGCCCGGGTCGATCACGCGGACGGATTCCGAGAAGTCCATGCGCAGGCCCATGGCGCGGGCCTTCTCCTCGATCACCGCGCGGCGGCCGAGCAGGACGGGCTCGGCGATGCCGTCGTCGAGGATGGTCTGCACGGCGCGCAGCACGCGCTCGTCCTCGCCCTCGGCATAGGCGACGCGGCGGGGGCTGCCCTTCGCCGCCTCGAACATCGGCCGCATCAGGTTGCCGGAGCGGAAGACGAAGCGCTCCAGCTCGCGCCGGTAATGCGCGAAATCGGCGATCGGGCGGCGGGCGACGCCGCTCGCCATGGCGGCGCGGGCGACGGCGGGGGCGACCTCCAGGATCAGCCGCGGGTCGAAGGGCTTCGGGATGATGTAGTCGGGGCCGAAGACCGGGGCGTGGCCGCCATAGGCCGCCGCCACGACCTCGGAGGCCTCGACGCGGGCGAGTGCGGCGATGGCGTCCGCCGCGGCGACCTTCATCGCCTCGTTGATCGTCGTGGCACCCACGTCGAGCGCGCCGCGGAAGATGAAGGGGAAGCAGAGGACGTTGTTGACCTGGTTCGGGTAGTCGGTGCGCCCGGTGGCGACGATGGCGTCGGGGCGGGCAGCGCGGACGGCCTCGGGCAGGATCTCCGGCTCGGGGTTGGCGAGCGCCAGGATCAGGGGCTTGGGGCCGAGCTTCGACAGCCATTCGGCCTTCAGCACGCGCGGGGCGGAGAGGCCGAGGAAGACATCGGCGCCCTCCAGCACCTCCTCCAGCCTGCGGGCATCGGTCTGCCGGGCGTAGCGGGCCTTGAAGGGGTCCATCTGCTCCGCGCGGCCCTCGTAGACCACGCCGGCGATGTCGCAGACGGTGATGTTCTCGCGCCTCAGGCCCATCGTCACCAGCAGGTCGAGGCAGGCGAGCGCCGCGGCGCCGCCGCCGGTGTTGACGAGCTTCACCTCCTCGATCCGCTTGCCCTGCAGCAGCAGCCCGTTGCGGATGGCGGCGGCGACGATGATGGCGGTGCCGTGCTGGTCGTCATGGAAGACGGGGATGCGCATGCGCTCGCGCAGCCGGCTCTCCACCTCGAAGCATTCGGGGGCCTTGATGTCCTCGAGGTTGATGGCGCCGAAGGAAGGCTCGAGGGCGGCGATGACCTCGATCAGCCTCGATGGGTCGCGCTCCTCGACCTCGATGTCGATGGAGTCGATGCCGGCGAATTTCTTGAAGAGGACGGCCTTGCCCTCCATCACCGGCTTCGAGGCGAGAGCGCCGATCGCACCCAGCCCGAGCACCGCCGTGCCGTTCGAGATGACGGCGACCATGTTGCCGCGCGTCGTGTAGTCCCAGGCGGCGTCGGGGTTGGCGGCGATCTCCTCGCAGGCGGCGGCGACGCCCGGGGAATAGGCGAGGCCGAGGTCGCGCTGCGTCGCCATGCGCTTGGTCGGCTCGATCGCCAGCTTTCCGGGCCGCGGGTGGCGGTGGTAGTCGAGCGCGGCCTTGCGGAAATCCTCGTCCATGCTGGGTCCCCCTGAACGCGCCCCAGTCTAGCCGGGGGCGGGCCGCGGCCCAAGGCGGGGTCCCCCTTCCGTTCCACCCGGCGATGCGGGCATGCTGTGCCGGAGGCGCGCAGGCGATGGACAGTTCGATCCTTTACTGGCGGCGGACCGATGCCGAAGGGCTGGAGCGGCTGGAACTCCGGGTCGAGCCCGGCGCCGTCACGGCGGCCTCGACGGTGATCGGGCTGGAGGGGGGCGGCTATCGCCTCGACCATCGCTGGCGGCTGGACCGCGCCTGGCGGGCGCAATCCGTCACCGTCGAGCGCTGGGGCGCACGAGGCCATGGGGTGCTGCGGCTGGAGCGGGCCGGGACGGGCTGGCTGGTGGATGGCCTGCCGCGCCCGGACCTCGACGGGGCGGAGGAGCCCGATCTTTCCGTCACGCCCTTCTGCAACAGCTTTCCCATCCGGCGGACGCCGGACGGGGCCGGGGCGAGCCTCGCCCTGGACACTGCCTTCATCGACGGGCCGGCGCTGACCGTGGCCCGGTCGAGCCAGCGCTACGACCGGCAGGGGCCGGGGCGGCTGCGTTATGTCGATCTCGGCCTGTCACGGGGCTTCGAGGCCGATCTGGTGGTGGACGGCGAGGGGCTGGTGCTGCGCTACGAGCACCTGTTCGAGCGGATCGCGCCGCCGGGCTAGGGGCATGGCGCCGGCCACACCGGCACTCTATGTGAGCGGCCTGCCTGCCAGATGCTTAGGGAAGGATGCCAGGTCGGATGGTGCGGTCGAGAAGATTCGAACTTCCACGGGGTTTCCCCCACCAGCACCTCAAGCTGGCGCGTCTACCATTCCGCCACGACCGCAAACCGGGGCGAGGCGGGGCGTATAGACGATGAATGCGCCGGTCGCAACAGGGCTTCCACGTTGGGAGATCGCGGAGGGGCTGACGCCCTATGAGGCGGCGCTCGCCCGGATGGAGGAGCGGGTCGCCGCCATCCGCGCCGGATCGGCGGAGGAGCTGGTCTGGCTGGTCGAGCATCCGCCGACCTACACCGCCGGGACATCGGCGACGCCGGAGGGGCTGGTCGATCCGCGCTTCCCGGTCTTCCGGGCGGGGCGCGGCGGGCAGTGGACCTATCACGGGCCGGGCCAGCGGACGGCCTATGTGATGCTCGACCTCACCCGGTGGGGGCGGGACGTGCGGGCCTATGTCCACACCCTCGAGGAATGGCTGATCCGGGCGCTCTGGCGCTTCAGCATCCGCGGCGAGCGGCGGGAGGGGCGCGTCGGCATCTGGGTGGAGGACCGGGCGCGGGGGACGGAGGACAAGATCGCCGCCATCGGCGTCAGGGTGACTCGCTGGGTGAGCTGGCATGGCGTCGCGGTGAATGTCGACCCGGACCTCGGCCATTTCGGCGGCATCGTGCCCTGCGGCATCAGCCAGCATGGGGTGACGAGCCTGCACCGGCTCGGCATCACCGCGACGATGGAGGAGGTGGATGCGGCGCTGATGGGGGCCTGGGGGGAGGTGTTCGGATGACGCGGTAGGGCGGCGTCACGCGGCCAGGTGCCGCTTGACCTCGCCCCACTCCTCGGCGGACAGCCCGAAGGCCCCGGTCGGATGCAGGACGGCCGTGACGGGCCGGCCCGCGATGGTCCCGCCGCAGACCAGCCAGCGGCCCTTCGCACCCGTGGCGATGGGCACCTGGCCGGCCTTGCCGAGGAGGCCCAGGCTGCCCAGGCCCAGGACGACGACCTTCTCGGGTTGCATCGTCTCGATCAGCCGGCGGCAGGCCGGGATGCAGAAAGCCTCGATCCGCCGCCGGGCCGCGGACGGGTAGGCCTTGTAGTGGGTCGAACTCCGCGCCCTGACGAAGAGCGCGTTCGTCCCGGTGCAGCGGGCGAGCAGCTCCTTCCCGTAGATGTCCTGCAGCCGCAGCGCCAGCCGCCAGCTGCAGGTGGCGTACTGCGATACTGGCGGCCATGGGGAGGGCGAGGCCGCATCGGGCATCGGGCCGTATGGTCCGCCCGGCTGGTAGCCGATGAAGAGGATCGGCGGCCGCAAGCGCGGCGGGCCGAACAGGATCGCATAGCCGGGGGCGGGGCCGTCGCCGGCCAGGGCTGGCTCGAGCTCCGCATAGAGGGCGGCCATGTCGCGGTAGATACCGCGGCAGGTCTCGTCCAGCGCCTGCTGCTCCGGGCTGAAGGGCGGGCCGGGATGCATGGCGGGGGTCATTCCTCCTCGGGCGCCGGCGGCGGCATCTGCCGGTGCAGCACCTCGATGCGGCGCTGGAGCTGGGTGATGCGGCGGCGGAGGTCGGCATTCTCCCGCATCGACTGGCGCAGGCGGGACTGGGCGGCGTCCAATGCATCGTGTGACGGCGAGGGCGAGGGCGAGGGCGGCAGGCGGGTGGGCCTCGGCGGCGGGGCGAGGATGTCCTCCCAGCGGAGGCCGAGCCGGCTGACCATGCGATGCGCCGCTTCGGCCGCGGCGGCGCGCTCGCCGGGCTGGTCGGAGCCGAGCAGGCCGAGAATCCGGGCCAGCTTCGCCGCATCGGTCGCCCGCATTCCGCCTCCCCTCGCCTGCCCGGAGCCAGGGGAAAGGCATAACCCCGGGCGGAGGTTGCGGGGAGAGGTTGCGTGGCCGGGCCCCCGGCGCTGACCGGCGCCAGCAGTTTCGTCGCGCTGGCGCCGGGCCTCGTGCGGCGGGTAGGAGCGGCGGACGGTTCAGGCCTCCGCCACCCGCCCGACCGGCCGAGACGGCGCCGTCGGGGCCGGGGCCCCGTCGCGGCAGAGCGCCGAGAAGCCGGCGCCGGCGAAGGCGGCCACCGTCGCCAGCAGCCACATCCGGTCATAGTTGCCATCGAGGTCGAAGAAGAGGCCGCCAAGCCAGGCGCCGGCGAAGCCGCCGACCTGGTGGCCGAGGAAGACCAGGCCGAAGATCGTCGCCAGCCAGCGCGTGCCGTAGTTGCGGGCGCAGAGGGCGACGGTCGGCGGCACGGTCGAGAGCCAGAGCAGGCCCATGATGGCGGAGAAGACCAGCACGCTCGCCGTCGTCTTCTCGACCAGCATGAAGCCGCCGATCAGCACGCCGCGGGCGGCGTAGATGATCACCAGCAGCTCCCGCCGGCGCCAGCGGCCGGACAGCTCCCCGGCGATGAGGGAGCCGGCGATGTTGAACAGCCCGATCAGGCTGATCGCCGCGGCGCCGACGCCGAGCGGCAGGTGGCAGCTCGCCACGAAGCCCGGCAGGTGGACGGCCATGAAGCTCACATGCAGGCCGCAGACGAAGAAGCCGAAGGAGAGGAACCAGAAGGTCGGGTCGCGCAGCGCGCGGCGGAGGGCGACCATGGCGCTCTCCTCCGGCGCGGCGCCGGGGGCCGGGCCGGCGGCCTGGTCGTTCAGCGGCAGGGCGAGCGGGATCATCAGCAGCGAGGCGGCGGCGATGGCAAGCAGCGCCCATTGCCAGCCGGCGGCGGTGAGGCCCCAGGCGACGATCGGCACCACCAGGAACTGCCCGAAGGAGGAGCCGGCCGTGCCGAGGCCCGTCGCGCGGCCGCGCATGCCCTCCGGCAGCAGCCGCGTCAGGCTCGCCATGATCACCGGCATGCCGGCGGCGGAGACGGCGCAGCCCATCACCGGCCCGGCGAAGACGGTGAACCAGAAGAGGCTCGGCGAGAGCGCCATGCCGGCCAGCGCCACGGCCTGGAGCAGGGCGCCGATCATCACCACCGTCCGGCCGCCGATGCGGTCCGCCACCTGGCCCCAGATCGGCTGGGTAAGGCCGTTGCACAGCACCTGCAGCGCGATGGCGAAGGCGAAGCCGCTGGCGCCCCAGCCTTGCGCCGTCGTCATCGGCGCGAGGAAGAGGCCGAGGCTCTGCCGCAGGCCCATGGCGAGGGCGGCGGCGACCACGCCGCAGCCGAGCAGCAGGGCGACGGACAGCCGGGTCGATGCGGGCATGGGCGTTCCTCTCCGGTCAGCGCCATGAGAGCATTGCGGGGCCGGGCGGGGCAACCGCGCGGGGTGCATGGCTGCTGCCGTGCACATGCTCCTGGGGCGGGGCCGCGTCCCGTGAATTGCGCCGCGGCGCCGGAAGTGCGAAGGGCCGCCCTCCACTGGTCGGGACTGGACGATGCTGCGAGCCCTCTATGATCGCGTCCTGGCGTTGGCGGGGCACCGCCGGGCGCCGGCCTATCTCGCAGGCGTCAGCTTCGCGGAGAGCAGCGTCTTCCCGATCCCGCCGGACGCGATGCTGATCCCCATGTGCATCGCCCGGCCGGAGCTCGCCTATCGCTATGCGGCGATCTGCACCGTCGCCTCGGTGCTCGGCGGCGTGCTCGGCTATGCCATCGGCTTCTGGCTCTTCGACGCGCTGGCGGTGCCGGTGCTGCGCGCCTATGGCCATGCCGATGCCATGGCCACCTTCCAGGACTGGTACGACCGCTGGGGGGCGCAGGTGATCCTGATCAAGGGGCTGACGCCGATCCCCTACAAGATCGTCACCATTGCCTCGGGCGCGGCGCAGTTCAACTTCTTCATCTTCGTGCTGGCGAGCATCGTCACGCGCGGGGCGCGCTTCTTCCTGCTCGCCTTCCTGCTGCGGCGCTACGGGCCGCCGATCCGCGACTTCATCGAGCGGCGGCTGACCCTGGTGACGACCGGCGCCGCCGCCGGGATCGTGGTGGGCTTCGTGGCGCTCCGCTTCCTCTGAGCGCCGGCCGGCTCAGACCTGGCGCTGGCCGCCGTCGACGAAGAGCTCCGCGCCGGTGACGAAGCTGGCGTCGTCGGAGGCGAGGAACAGCGCGGCCCGGGCCACCTCGTCCGCCTCGCCGACGCGGCCGAGCGGGACGAGGCTGGCCATGTGGTCGAGCAGGCCCTCCTGCTGCGCGGCATCCGGGCCGGCCAGCCCGACCAGGCCCGGGGTGCGCGTCGGGCCGGGGGTGAGCACGTTCACCCGGATGCGGCGCTCCTTCAGATCGAGGATCCAGTTGCGGGCGAAGGCGCGCACCGCGGCCTTCGAGGCGGCATAGACGCTGAAGGCCGCCGTCCCGCCGCTGGCCGCGGTCGAGCCGGTGAGGATGACCGAGGCGCCGTCCACCAGCAGCGGCAGCGCCTTCTGCACGGTGAAGAGCACGCCCTTCACGTTGCGGCCGAAGGTGTCGTCGAACTGCGCCTCGGTGATCGAGCCGAGCGGCAGGAAGGAGCCGCCGCCGGCATTGGCGAAGAGCACGTCGATCCGCCCGGCCTCGGCCTTCACCCGGGCATAGAGCCGGTCGAGATCGGCCAGGCTGGCCGAGTCCGCCTGGACGCCGGTGGCGTTCGGGCCGATCGCCGCGACCGCCGCTGCGAGTTCCGCCTCGCGCCGGCCGGTGACGAAGACCCGGGCGCCTTCCGCGGCGAAGCGCCGGGCGGTGGCGAGGCCGATGCCGGTGGTGCCGCCGGTGACGACGGCGACCTTGCCTTCAAGCTTGCGGGCCATGTCTGCAACTCCTCTGGAAGAACTGCGAGGAAGATGTGGCCAGGGCGATCCCGTCAAAATAGAAAGGATTGCAAACCATCCTTGCAGGATTGCCGATGCCGAGGCTGCCGGATTTCGAGGGGCTGGCGATGGTCGCGGCGCTGGCCGAGGAGGGCTCCTTCGCCGCCGCGGCACGGTCCCTCGGCGTCTCGGTGGCGACGGTCTCCCGCGCGGTGGCGCGGCTGGAGGGGCGGCTGGGCGGCCGGGTCTTCAACCGCAGCTCCCGCCGCCTGGCGCTGACCGATCTCGGCCGCATCGTCGCCGAGCGGGCGGCGCGGGCCCGCAGCGAGGCGGAGGAGGCGGAGTCCGCCGGGCGGGAGCTGGCGAGCCAGCCGCGCGGCCTGGTGCGGCTCGCCGTGCCGATGTCCTTCGGGCTGCGCCGGGTCGCGCCGATCCTGCCGGAATTCCTGCGGCGCTACCCGGATGTCGCCCTCGACCTGCATCTGGGCGATGCCGTCACCGATTTGGTCGGCGAGGGGTTCGACGCGGCGCTCCGAATCGCGGTGCTCGAGGATTCGTCGCTGGTGGCGCGGCGACTCTGCCCGGTGGCGCGGCTGGTCGTGGCCGCGCCGGCCTATCTCGCCCGCCACGGGCGGCCGCAGCATCCGCGGGAGCTCGCGGCCCATCATTGCCTCGGCTACGCCTATCGCGCCCGGGGCGAGGCCTGGCGCTTCCTCGGGCCCGGCGGCGAGGAGGTTGCGGTCACCCCCACCGGCCCGCTGCGGGTGACGAATGTGGATGCCCTGCTGCCGACCCTGCTGGACGGGCTCGGCATCGCGGAGATGCCGGATTTCGTGGCGGCGGAGCATCTCGCCGCCGGGCGGGTGGAGGCGGTGCTCCCCGGCTGGCGGATGGCGGCCGGCGGCCTCTACTTCGTCACGCCGACCGCGCGCCACCGGCCGGCCAAGGTCGAGGTGCTGGCCGAGTTCCTGGCCGCCCGCCTGTCCGGTCCGGGTTGAGGAGCGTCCGGCTCATTCCTTCCAGGGATGGGCGGCCCAGAGCTTCTCGTACTGCCCCTGCATCGCCACCAGCTCGCCGCGATACTCGTCCGGGCCGAGCAGGCGGAGCGGCAGGGCGAGCTGGGTGGCGGTGGCGACCCATTCCGGGTCCTCCGCGGCGCGGCGGGCGGCATCCACCAGCCGGTCGAGCACCGGGCGGGGCAGGCCGGCCGGCGCGGCGAGGCCGCGCATCGAGCCCTCGACCACGTCGAAGCCCTGCTCGCGGAAGGTCGGCACGTCGGCCATCACCGGCCAGCGCGCGGTGCCCATCTGGCCGAGCGGGCGGAGCTGGCCCTGGCGGAAATCGCCGATCGCCTCGCCGATATTCGTCACCGCAAGGTCGATCTGCCGGCCCAGCGTGGCGGTGCGGACCGGGGCGCCGCCGGCGAAGGGGACGTGCAGGAATTTGGTGCCGGTGACGCGCTCCAGGGCGAGGACCGCGAGATGGTCGTCGGAGCCGATGCCGGAGGTGCCGTAGCTGATCTGGCCGGGGCGGCGCCGGGCCTCCTCCACCAGCCCGGCGACGTCGCGCAGCGGGCTGTCGGGCCGCACCCAGATGGCGCCTGGATCGTCGACGATGTTGAGGATCGGGGCGAAGTCGTCGAGCCGGAAGCGCGCCTGCGGCCGCTCGAGCGGGATGGTGACGATGGTCGGCGTGTTGATGAAGCCGATCGTGTAGCCGTCCGGCTTGCTGCGGGCGAGCTCGGTGAAGCCGATCTCGCCCGAGGCGCCGGGGCGGTTGCTGACCACCACCGGCTGGCCGAGATACTTCTCCATGATGCGGGCGAGCGGCCGCGCCGCGGCATCCGTGCCGCCGCCGGCCGGGAAGGCCAGGATCATGGCAAGCGGGCGGTCGGGGAAGCCGGGCTGGGCCCCGGCGGGCCGGATGGCGGGGGCGGCGAGCGGCAGGCCGGCCAGGCCGCCGATGAGGGCGCGTCTCTGCATGGTTGATCCTCCCGGTCTCCGCTGATGGGCGCGGGTACCGCAAGGATCGGATCATGCCGGCGGCGGCGTTGCAATGGCGGCGGTACGTGCCCCTACCCGTTCACCACCGTGCCGCCATTCGGGTGCAGCACCTGGCCGTTGATGTAGCTGCTGTCGCTCTCGGCGGCGAGGAAGATGTAGCTCGGCGCGCATTCATCGGGCTGGCCGGGGCGGCCCATGCCGGAGGACTGGCCGTGCTTCGCCGTGCTCTCCTCGTCGAAGCTCGCCGGGATCAGCGGCGTCCAGATCGGGCCGGGCGCCACCGCATTCACCCGGATCTGCCGCGAGGGATAGAGCTGCTGCGACAGGCTGCGGGTGAAGGCGAGGATCGCGCCCTTGGTCGAGGCATAGTCGACCAGCCCCGGGCTGCCCTTGTAGGCGGTGACGGAGGTGGAGTTGACGATGGCCCCGCCCTTGGGCATGTGCGCCAGCGCCGCCCGCGTCACCCAGAACATGCCGAGGATGTTGGTGCGGAAGGTGCGCTCGACCTGGTCCTCCGGGATCTCGGCGAAGTCGCCGCTGATATGCTGCTCGGCGGCGTTGTTCACCAGGATGTCGATGCGGCCGCCGAGCGCCTGCGCCGCCTCGGCCACGGCGCGGTGGACGAAGCCGCGGTCGCCCACATCGCCGGCGATGGCGGTGCAGCGGCGCCCCTCGGCCTCGATCAGCCGCCGCGTCTCCCCGGCATCCTCGTGCTCGTCCTTGTAGAGGATGGCGACGTCGGCGCCCTCCTTGGCGAAGCCGATGGCGACCGCGCGGCCGATGCCGGAATCGCCGCCCGTCACCAGCGCGGTCTTGCCGGCGAGCTTGCCGCTGGCGCGCCAGTGCTCCATCCGGTCCTGCGGGCGGGGCGTCATCTCCGTGGTGAGGCCGGGCTGGCGGTCCTGGCGTTGCGGAGGCTGGGGGGTCGGCTGGTCGTCGGACATCGGGGGTTCCTCCTTGCCCGGCCAACGGGATGGGCGGGGCGGGGGTTGCCCATGCGGGGTGGAACGGTCGGTTAAGCTTCGCAGCTGCATGCTCCGGGCGATGGACAGGACCACAGGCATCTCCCAGGGCGGCATCGCCAGGCCGGGCGGCGCAGCGCCGCGCACGGCCAAGGCGAATGCCTTCAAGCAGGCGATGGCCCGCGCCATGGAAGGGGCCGGGCCGCCGGCCCGCCTGCCCGCCCCGGCGCCGCGGCTTGCGGAGAATGCCTTCCGCGCCCGCATCGCCTTCGCCGAGAGCAGTGCCCGCGCGCCCGACCAGGGGCTCGGGGCGCGCAACCCGACCTCGGGCGCCCTCGGCCGCTACCAGATCACGCCCCAGGCGCTGCGCGACCTCGGCTGGCAGGATGCGGGCGGGCAATGGACGGCGCTCGCGGCGCGGAACGGCGTGCGCTCCGAGGCGGAGTTCCTGGCGAGCGGGCCGGCGCAGGAAGCCGCGATGGCGGCCTATCTCCGCCGCGCCGAGCAGCAGCTCGACCGCAATGGCAGCCTGGCGCGGGCAGGCGGCACCGTCACGGGGCTCGACGGGCAGGCGGTGCCGCTGACCGAGGCCGGCCTGGTCGCGGCCGCGCATCGGCGGGGAGCGGGGAGCGTGGCGCGCTACCTGGCGCATCGCACCAGCACGCCCGATGCGCCGCTGAGCCAGGCCGACCGGCGCGCCTTCGCGGCGGTGGAGGGGAGGCTCAGGGGCTTCGCTGCCCTGCCCTACGGCCTCGCAAGCCGGCAAGGCGCCTCTCAAAACAGCTGACGAGGGGAGCGATGCTCCCCTCGCCAGGCCGGAACCCGGCCTGGACCGGGCTGCGTTCAGGCCGTGCGGTCGCTGCCGCCCGACAGGGCCGCCTGCGCTGCCGCCAGGCGGGCGACGGGGACGCGGTAGGGCGAGCAGGAGACATAGTCGAGCCCGGCCTCCTCGCAGAACTGGATGGAGGCCGGGTCGCCGCCATGCTCGCCGCAGATGCCGAGCTTGAGGTCGCTCTTCACCCCGCGGCCCTTCTCCTTGGCGATCCTCACCAGCGCGCCGACACCCTCGGGGTCGATGGAGACGAAGGGATCCTTCGGCAGGATGCCCTTCTCGACATAGAGGGGGAGGAACTTGCCGGCATCGTCGCGGGAGAGGCCGAAGGTGGTCTGCGTCAGGTCGTTGGTGCCGAAGCTGAAGAAGTCGGCGACCTCGGCGATCCTGTCGGCGATCAGCGCGGCACGCGGCAGCTCGATCATCGTGCCGACATAGTACTCGATCGTCTGGCCGGTCTCGGCGAAGACCTCCTTCGCCACCTTGTCGACCTGCGCGCGGGTGATCTCCAGCTCGCGGCGGGTGGCGACGAGGGGGATCATGATCTCCGGCACCGGCGCCGCACCCGTCTCCTTGGCCGTCGCCACGGCGGCCTCGAAGATCGCGCGGGCCTGCATCTCGTAGATCTCGGGGTAGGAGATGCCGAGCCGGCAGCCCCTGTGGCCGAGCATCGGGTTGGCCTCGGAAAGGTCGGCGGCGCGGCGCTGCATCGTCGCCGGGTCGGTGCCGAGGGAGACGGCCACATCGGCGATCTCCGACGCGCTGTGCGGCAGGAACTCGTGCAGCGGCGGGTCGAGCAGGCGGATCGTCACCGGCAGCCCCGCCATGATGCGGAACAGCTCGATGAAGTCGGCCCGCTGGAAGGGCAGCAGGCGGGAGAGCGCCTCGCGCCGGCCTCCCTCCGTCTCCGCCATGATCATCTGCCGCACCGCGCCGATGCGCTCCGGGTCGAAGAACATGTGCTCCGTCCGGCAGAGGCCGATCCCCTCGGCGCCGAATTTCCGCGCCGTGTCGGCGTCGAGCGGCGTCTCCGCATTGGCGCGGACCCTGAGGCGGCGCACGCCGTCGGCCCACTCCATCAGCGTGGCGAAGTCGCCGGAGAGCTGCGGCTCCACCATGGCGACGGGGCCGATGAAGATCTCGCCGGTCGCGCCGTCGAGGGTGATGATCTCGCCGCCGCGGATGGTCTGGCCGCCGGCCATCAGCATCTGCGAGGAATAGTCGACCGTGACGCCGCCGGCGCCGGCGACGCAGGGCCGGCCCATGCCGCGCGCGACCACGGCCGCATGGCTGGTCATGCCGCCGCGCGTCGTCAGGATCCCCCGCGCGGCATGCATGCCGTGGATGTCCTCCGGGCTCGTCTCGATGCGGACGAGGATGACGGCCTCGCCCTTCGCCGCGCGGGCCTCCGCCTCGTCGGCCGAGAAGACGACGGCGCCGCAGGCCGCGCCCGGGCTCGCCGGCAGGCCCTTGGCGAGCAGCTTCCGCGGCGCCTTCGGGTCGAGCGTCGGGTGCAGCAGCTGGTCGAGCGCCGAGGGGTTGACGCGCTTGATGGCCTCGGTCTGGTCGATCAGCCCCTCGCGCGCCATGTCGACGGCGATCTTCAACGAAGCGGCGGCGGTGCGCTTCCCGTTGCGGGTCTGCAGCATGTAGAGCTTGTTCTGCTGGACCGTGAACTCGATGTCCTGCATGTCGGCGTAGTGCGCCTCGAGCTTGGCGCGCACGGCGACGAGCTCCTCATAGGCCTTCGGCATGGCGACTTCCATGCTGCGCTCGCCCGGCTTCGCCTTGAGCTGCGCCATGGGCTGCGGCGTGCGGATGCCGGCCACCACATCCTCGCCCTGGGCGTTGATGAGGTACTCGCCGTAGAAGATGTTCTCGCCCGTCGAGGGGTCGCGGGTGAAGCACACGCCGGTCGCGCAATCCTCGCCCATGTTGCCGAAGACCATGGCCTGGACGTTGACCGCCGTGCCCCAATTCGCCGGGATGTCGTGCAGGCGGCGATAGGTGTTGGCGCGCGCATTCATCCAGGAGCCGAAGACGGCGCCGATCGCGGCCCAGAGCTGCGCCTCCGGGTCCTGCGGGAAGGGCTTGCCGGTGACCTGGGCCACCATCTCCTTGTAGCCATTGACCACCGTCTTCCAGTCATCGGCGGTGAGCTGCGTGTCCTCGAGGACGTCGCGGGCGAGCTTCACCTCCTCGATGATCTCCTCGAAGCGGTGATGGTCGACGCCGAGCACGACGCTGCCGAACATCTGGATGAAGCGGCGGTAGCTGTCCCAGGCGAAGCGCGAGTCGCCGGAGGCGGCGGCGAGGCCGTCCACCGTCTCGTCGTTGAGGCCGAGGTTCAGCACCGTGTCCATCATGCCCGGCATGGAGACGCGGGCACCGGAGCGGACGGAGACGAGGAGGGGCTTGCGGTGGTCGCCGAAGCGCATGCCGACGGCCTGCTCGATCAGGGCGAGGGCGGCGGCGACCTGGTCCTTCAGCTCCTGCGGGTACTGCTTGCCGTTGTCGTAGTAGTAGGTGCAGACCTCGGTGGTGATGGTGAAGCCGGGGGGCACGGGCAGGCCGATGCTGGCCATCTCGGCCAGGTTGGCGCCCTTGCCGCCGAGCAGGTTGCGCATCTCGGCCTTGCCTTCGTTATGGCCGGCACCGAAGCTGTAGACCCACTTGCTCACGGGCGAGTTCCTTGTGTTGGCGAGGCGACGGGACGCCGGTCAGGACCGAGAGTGTGCCATTCCGGCGTCAATTCAACCTTCGATTTTTGAGAAGTCCGCGACCGCCTCCATGGCGGCGCAGAGACGGCGGAGCAAACGCAAGCGGTTGGCACGAAGTTGCGTATCCGGGTCGTTCACGACAACGGTTTCAAAGAAGGCATCGAGCGGGGCGCGGAGGGCGGCGAGGGCGGCCATGGCGGCGAGGAAATCCTCCCGCGCCAGGGCGGCCGCGACCTCGGCCGAGCGGGCCTCGACGGCCTCGGCCAGCGCGGCCTCGGCGGGGAGGGCGAGCCGGGAGGGCTCGACCGGGCCGTCATGCGGGCCGTCCTTCCGCGTCTCGATGCGGAGGATATTGGCGGCGCGCTTGTAGGCGGCGAGGAGGTTGGCGCCGTCCGGCGTCGCCAGCATGGTCTCGAGCGCTCCGGCGCGGGCGAGGAGGCGCACGAGGTCGTCATCGGGCGTGGCGCCGAAGACCGCGGCGACGAGGTCGTGGCGGGCGCCCTCGGCGCGGAGCTGGACGCGGAGGCGCTCGGCGAGGAAGTCGAGCACCCCGGCGGCGAAGGCGGCGACCATGGGCGGGTGCGGCGAGCCGGTGGGCGGCTGGAAGCCGGCATTCAGCTTCTCCGCCGCGACCTCCATGCCGAAATCCGGACTGGCGGTACTGCCGGTGGCCTGCGGGTAGCCGAAGAAGGCCTCGCCGATCAGCCCGGCGAGGCCGAGGCGCAAGCTGCCCTCCCGGATCATGCGGATGATGCCGAGGGCGGCGCGGCGGAGCGCGAAGGGGTCGCCCGAGCCGGTCGGCCGCTCGCCGGCCGCGAAGAAGCCGACCAGCTGGTCCAGCTTGTCGGCCAGCGCCACGGCGACCGCGACCGGTTCGGCCGGCACGGCATCGCCCGGGCCGAGCGGCCGGTAATGCGCGCCGACCGCCTCGGCGATGCGCGGGTCCTCGCCATCGGCCAGCGCGTAGTAGCGGCCCATGATGCCCTGGACCTCCGGAAACTCGCCGACCATGCCGGTCGCCAGGTCGGCCTTGGCCAGCCGGCCCGCCCGCGCCGCCAGCGCCGGGTCGGCGCCGAGATGGGGGGCGATCAGCCCCGCCAGCCGCTCCAGCCGCCGCACGCGCTCGCCCTGGGTGCCGAGCTTCGCATGGAAGACGACGGACTCCAGCCTCGGCAGGAAATCCTCCAACCGCTGCTTGCGGTCCTGGTCCCGGAAGAAGCGCGCATCGGCGAGGCGGGCGCGCAGCACGCGCTCATTGCCGGCGATGATGGCGCCGCCGCCATCCTCCGGGATGATGTTCGCGACGAGGGCGAAGCGCGGGGCGGGGCTTCCGTCCGGGCGGCGCAGCGCGAAGTAGCGCTGGTTCACCCGCATGGTGGTGCGCATGACCTCCGGCGGCAGGTCCATGAAGCCAGTGTCGATGGAGCCGAGCAGCGGCACCGGCCATTCGACCAGCCCGGCCACCTCGGCGAGCAGGCCGCGGTCGGGGACGACGTCCAGCCCCTCGCGGCCGGCAAGCTCGGTGATGCCGCCCTCGATCAACCGCTCCCGTTCGGCGGCATCGGCGATGACGAAGCGCTCCCGCAGCCCCGCCTCGTACCCGGCGAAGGAGGCGACGGCGAAGGGCTCCGTCCCGGCCAAGATGCGGTGTCCCTCGGTCAGGTCATCGGTGAGGATGCCATGCACCTGGTCCCCGCCATGGGCGAGGGGGAAGCGGACGGGGCGGCCATCGAACAGGCAGAGGACGCGCTGCAGCGGGCGCACCCAGGCGAAGTCGCTGCTGCCCCAGCGCATGGATTTCGGCCAGGGGAAGCCGCGCAGCACGGCGGGGACGGCGCGGGCGAGCAGCTCCTCGGCCAGCGTCACCTCGCCGGGCCTGGCGAGGACCCAGAACTCGCCCTCCTCCTTCAGCTGCTCGCGCGTCGCGCCGTGCTTGCGGAGGAAGCCTTCCAACGCCTGGGACGGGGCGTTGCGGCGCGGGCCGCGCTCCTCCTTGCCGGGCGTCTCGGCGCGGGCGGCCATCTCGCCGACCAGGGCGATGCGGCGGGGGCCGGAGAGCGGGCGCGGCGCCTCCGGCATCAGCGGGCGCAGCTCGGCCTGGAGCAGGCGGGCGAAATCCTCCGCCGCCCGGGCCTGCATGCGCGCCGGGATTTCCTCGGAGAAGAGCTCGATCAGCAGTTCGGGCATCGGTTAGAGCGCCGCTTTCACATCGGTGCGGGCGAAATCGGTGCCCTTGAAAAGAATTGGCTCGTTGCGGTGCCTGGCCAGGGCATAGGCGAAGCAGTCGCCGAGGTTGAGGCTGGCCGGGTGGCGGCCCTTGCCGTAGCGACGCCAGCCATCCTGGGCAATCTCGGCCAGTTCGGCCGTGAAAGGGACGATCTCGGGCTCCATCGTCCGCAGCAGGTCATCAAGTTCCAGCCGCATCGAGGGGCCGATCCGGCCTTCGCTGACCAAGGTTGCCTCCACCAAGGTCGGGGCTGCAATGGCCACGGTCCCGGCCGTGTCGATGGCGGCGATGAACTCCCTGGCCTCGGCCTCATGGAAGAGGATGGCGATGAGCGCAGAGGTATCCACGATCACCGGGGCAACCCGTTCTCGTCATACATGTCGGCGTGGTCGCTGGTCACGCCAGGCGGCACGAGCTTGCCGGCCCGTTCCGAAATGGCCATGAGCGCCTCGAATTTCCGGCGCCGCGCGGTCTCGCGGTCGGCCCGCTCCCGCGCCAGCCGCTCGGTCACCGCCTGGCGCACGGCGTCGGTCACGGAGGTGCCGAGCAGCTCGGCCAGCGCCTTCGCCTCGGCAATCAGCGCCGGGTCCTTGATGTTCATCTGCCCCATGGGACACCCCGATGGTAGAGTGACTGCCGCCTTTATACCCTACCCCTCCCCCTTCAGCCACGCCTCGCAGCACCCCTTCGCCAGCGCCCGCACCCGGCCGATATAGGCGGCGCGCTCGGTGACGCTGATGGCGCCGCGGGCGTCGAGCAGGTTGAAGCGGTGGCTGGCCTTGATGCACTGGTCATAGGCGGGCATCGCCAGGCCCTGCGCCAGCAGCGCGGCGCACTCCTTCTCCGCATCCTCGAAGTGGCGGAACAGCATCGGCACGTCGGCGAACTCGAAATTGTGGGCGCTGTACTCGCGCTCGGCGCGGAGGAAGACCTCGCCGTACTTCACGCCCTCGTCATTGAAGTCGAGGTCGTAGATGCTGTCCTTGCCCTGGAGGTACATCGCCAGCCGCTCGAGGCCGAGGGTCAGCTCGCAGCAGGGCACGGCGCAGGGGATGCCGCCGACCTGCTGGAAATAGGTGAACTGCGTCACCTCCATCCCGTCGCACCAGACCTCCCAGCCGAGGCCCCAGGCGCCGAGGGTCGGGCTCTCCCAGTCATCCTCGACGAAGCGGAAGTCATGGACCTTGGGGTCCATCCCGAGCGCCCGGTAGCTGTCGAGCAGCAGGGATTGCGGGTCGCGCGGGCTCGGCTTCAGGATCACCTGGTACTGGTAGTAGTGCTGCAGCCGGTTCGGGTTCTCGCCATAGCGCCCGTCGGAGGGGCGGCGGCTCGGCTGGACATAGGCGGCCTTCCAGGGCCTCGGGCCGAGGGCGCGGAGCGTCGTCGCCGGGTGGAAGGTGCCGGCGCCCACCTCCATGTCATAGGGCTGCAGGATCAGGCAGCCCTGCGCCGACCAGAAGGCATGCAGGCGGAGGATGATGTCCTGGAAGCTCGGCGGCTTCGGGCGGAGGGTGGGGGCGGCCAGGCTCTGCATGCGGCGCCTTTTGCCACGGCCCCGCTCGCGAACATAGTGGGGCACCAACAGGGCGGGCGATCCCATGACCGAGACCGAGACACTGATCCGTGCCTACTACGCCGCCTTCGCCGCCGGCGACCGCGGGGCGATGCTCGCCCTGCTGGCCGAGGACGTCGCGCATGACGTGAACCAGGGGCCGCGGCAGCTGGGGCGCGAGGCCTTCCGCGCCTTCCTCGCCCATATGGATGCCTGCTACCGCGAGACCATCCGCGACCTGGCGGTGATGGTCGACGACACGGGCAGGCGGGCGGCGGCGGAGTTCACGGTGGAGGGGGAATACCTCGCCACCGATGCCGGGCTGCCGGAGGCGCGCGGCCAGCGCTACAGCCTGCCGGCCGGGGCCTTCTTCGCCGTCGAGGGCGGGCGGATCGCGCGGGTGACGGTCTACTACAACCTCGAGGACTGGATCCGGCAGGTCTCGGCCTAGAGGCCGAGGCGGGCCCAGGCGGCACGCTCCTCGGCGGCGGCGATCATCGCCTCGGCGGAGAGGCCGGGGAGCAGCCGCCGCAGCAGCGAGGGGCGGCGGACGCCGAAGGGAACGAGCTTCGCCTTCTCGCCGAAGCGTCGCTTCACCTCCTCCGCCGCATCGCCGAGGCGGTCGGCGAGGCCAAGCTCCACCGCGCGGCGGCCGGGCCAGAAGCGGCCGGTGAAGAGCTCCTCGGCCGGGGCCTTCAGCCGGTCGCCGCGGCGGGACGCGACCCAGTCGCGGAACTCGCCATGCAGCTCGCCGAGCAGGGTGTCGAGCCGGGCGACATCCTCCGGCCGCTCCGGGGCGAAGGGGTCGAGGAAGCTCTTCTCGCTGCCGGCGGTGTGCATCCGCCGCTCGATGCCGAGGCGCCGGATCGCCCCCTCGAAGCCGAAGCCCGCGGCGATGACGCCGATCGAGCCGAGGATGGAGGCCGGGTCCGCCACGATCTCGTCCGCCGCGCAGGCGATCCAGTAGCCGCCGGAGGCCGCGGCGTCCTCGACGCAGGCGATGACGGGTAGCTTCTTCTCCTCCGCCAGGCGGCGGATGTGGCGGGCGATGAGGCTCGACTGCACCGGCGAGCCGCCCGGCGAGTTGATGACGAGGAAGACGGCCTCCGCCCGCTTCAGCGCGAAGGCGCGGTCGAGCGCCGGGGCGATGCCGGCGAGGCTCAGCCCGCCGCCGAAGCCGGGCCGGGGGGTGATGGTGCCCTGGAGGCGCACCAGGGCGACGCGCGGGTCGCGGGAGAGGAAGGGGAGAGTGAGGGGCATGCGCGCAAGACATGCCCGCGCCGGCGCCGGCATCAAGCCCCGGCCACGCGCTCTTGCCCTGGCGCGCCGGCTTCGCCAGCCTGCCGGCGAAAGCAGAGGGAGATGGCCGGATGTTCGATTTCAAGGGCAAGCGGGTGGTGGTCTGCGGCGGCAGCCGGGGCATCGGCCGGTCCATCGCGCTCGGCTTCGCGCGGGCCGGCGCCGCCGTCTCCGTCTGCGCCCGGGGCGCCGGGCCGCTGGAGGCGGCGCGGGCGGAGATCGCGGCGCTCGGCGTCCAGGCCCATGCGGCGCCCTGCGACCTCGGCGACGGGCCGGCGGTGAAGGCCTATGTGGCGGCGGCGGCCGAGGCGCTCGGCGGGATCGACGTGCTGGTGAACAATGCCAGCGGCTTCGGCTCGCAGGACACCGAGGAGCATTGGGCGCAGGGCCTCTCGGTCGACGTCATGGCGACGGTGCGGGCGACGCATGCCGCCCTGCCCTTCCTCGAGCAGGCGCGGGGCAGCATCCTCAACGTCTCCTCCATCTCGGGCTACCGGCCCTCGGTGCGGACGCCGGCCTATGCGGCGGTGAAGGCGCTGCTAATCAACTACACCGCCTCCCAGGCGGCGATGTATGCGCCGAAGGGGATCCGGGCGAATGCGGTGGCGCCGGGCTCCATCGAATTCCCCGGCGGCTCCTGGGAGCAGCGGCGGACCTCCGACCCCAAGCTCTACAACGCCATCCTCGGCAGCATTCCCTTCGGCCGGATGGGCACGCCGGAGGAGGTGGCGAATGTCGCGCTCTTCCTGGCGAGCCCGCTGGCCGGCTGGGTGACCGGCCAGACGATCATCGTCGACGGCGGGCAGATGCTCTGATTCATTCCCCATGACGTCGCTGCGCGACGCCACGGGGCCCCGTCAAGCTGCGGATGGCCAACCCGCCCAGGAGAAGCATGATGGACACCGCCGGCCGCATCCTCGTCATCAACCCGAACTCCTCCGTCTCCTGCACGGCGGGGATCGCGGCGGCGCTGGAGCGCTTCGGCGCGCTCGGGCGGTTCGAGGTGGTGCGGCTGGCCGAGGGGCCGCCGGCGATCGCCAGCTGGCGGGACTGGCATTCGGTCGCCGAGCCGCTCTGCCGCCTGGTGGAGCGGGAGGAGGCGGCGGCCTATGTCATCGCCTGCGTCTCCGACCCCGGGCTGGAGGCGGTGCGCAGCGTGACGCGGCGGCCGGTGCTCGGGATGTTCCGGAGCGCGGTCGCGGCGGCGATGGCGCGGGCGGAGCGCTTCGGCGTCATCGGCTTCGTCGCGGCGAGCGAGGCGCGGCAGCGCCTGGCGCTGCGGGGGATGGGGGTGGAGGAGCGGCTGGCCGGCTGGACCCCGCTCGACCTCCCGATGGAGGTGCTGACCGACCCGGAGGCCCCGCGGGCGCGCATCCGGGAGGCGGCGCGGGCGCTGGCGGCGACGGGGGCGGGCGTGATCGTGCTCGGCTGCACCGGCATGGCCGGGCATGTCGCCGCGGCGGAGGATGCCGCGGGGCTCTCGGTGATCGAGCCCTGCGCGGCGGCGGGGGCGATGGCGCTGCTGGCCACCGCCCCCGGTTAGCCCGGCTTCAGATGCCGGACTTCTCGCCCTGGGTCTCGAGCTGGATGTAGCGCTGGACCGTCTGCGGCAGGTTCTGGCCTACGAACTCGGCCATCTTCACCTCCTCTTGGAGGCTCTGCTGCAGCAGGCCGATGCCCTCCTGGTCACCCGCCGCCTGCGCCATCTCCATGAGGGCGCGATAGGATGCGATCTCGAAATGCTCGAAGGCGTAGTTGGCGAAGGTGTTCTTCAGGATCTCGTCCTGCATCGGGGCATGCGCCATCGCGGCGAGGTTGCCCATCAGCCCGGTGCCGAAATCCTTCAGCGCGGAATGGCTGGTGCCATGCCGCTCGAGGATCTGCTCCAGACGCTGGGCCTGGACCTGGCTCTCCTCGGCATGCGACTTCAGCCGAGCCGCCATCTCCGGGTAGTTCTCGATGCGCTCGATCTGGCGCTCGAGCAGCTGCACCGCCTGCTTCTCAAGGGCATGGGCGTTCTTGAGGCCGGTGATGTAGATGTCCTGGGCGCTGCTTGCCATGGTGTGTCTCCTGTGTTTCCTGTGTTTCCTGCGCAAGGAACAGCGTCGGGCGGGGGGCGGTTCCCGATGGGGTGGGACCGTTCCGGTCGCACGACCGGGTCGCCGGGAACGCCTGGCGGGGCTATGACGCTCTCACCGGCATGGAAGAGGACCGCCCGATGCGCTGGGATGCGACGACCTCCGGCTCCGCCAAGGCACCCCGCTTCGTGCCGGCGCCCTTCGGCACGGCCGTCATGCGGGGCCTCCGCAACCGCTGCCCCTATTGCGGCGTCGGCCGGGTCTTCGCCGGCTACCTGTCGCTGGTGCCGGAATGCAGCAACTGCCATGCGCCGCTCGGCCGGCTGCGGGCGGATGACGCGCCGCCCTACTTCACCATCTTCCTCGTCGGCCACATCCTGGTCCCGCCCGTCTTCTGGGTGGAGAAGGCCTATGAGCCGCCGATGTGGATCCACATGGTCGTATGGTTGCCACTCTTCACCATCCTCTGCATCCTGCTGCTGCGGCCCATCAAGGGCGGGGTGGTGGGGTGGATGAGCACGCTCGGGATCGTCTCGGTAGAGGATGATGAGGAGGAGGCGCCGCCGGCCGCGGTCGCGCCCCCGCCGCGCGGGCTGCCCGACCGGAATGCCTGAGCCAGGCGACCCCGCGCGACGGATCGCCCGGCTGGAACTGCCGGATGCGAGCCCCCTCCCCTCGGCCTATGCCGAGGCGGACCGGACCCAGGCGGTGCAGGACCTGCTGTCCGGGAACAGCTTCGACCCGCTCGGGGTGCCGGGCGGGCCCTTCGTGCTGCATCTCTGCGTGCGGGACGGGCGGCTGGTCTTCGACATCCGGGACGAGGCGGAGGTGCAGGTCAGGGCGGTGGCGCTGGCGCTCGGGCCGTTCCGGCGGCTGATCAAGGACTACCACATGATCGTCCAGAGCCATGAGCAGGCGGTCACCGAGGGCGGGCACGAGGCGCGCATCCAGGCGATCGACATGGGCCGGCGCGGGCTGCACAACGAGGGCGCGACCTTGCTCGTGGAGCGGCTGGAAGGCCGCATCGGCCTCGATTTCGAGACGGCGCGGCGCCTCTTCACCCTGGTCTGCGCGCTGCACCAGCGGATCTAGGGGGCACCTTATCCATGAAGATCAACGGCACCCCCTATCGCAGCGTCTGGGTGGACCCCGAGGATGGCTGGTCCGTCCGCATCTTCGACCAGACCAGCCTGCCCTGGTCGGTCGACATCCTCCGCCTCGCCAGCTGGGAGGAAGCGGCGCAGGCCATCAGGACGATGCAGGTGCGCGGCGCGCCGCTGATCGGCGCCGTTGCCGCCTATGGGGTGGCGCTCGCCATGCGGGCCGACCCGGCGAGCCTCGACCGGGTGCTGCCGGCGCTCAACGCCACCAGGCCGACCGCCATCAACCTGCGCTGGGCGCTCGACCGGCAGCGCGCCGCGCTGCACAACCTGCCCGTCGAGGCGCGGGCGGAGGCGGCCTATGCCGAGGCGGCCGCCATCGCCGACGACGACGCGGAGACCTGCCGGCGCATCGGCGAGAACGGGCTGCCGCTGCTCGCCGAGATCGCGGCGCGCAAGGGGCGCGTCAACGTCCTCACCCATTGCAATGCGGGCTGGCTGGCGACCGTCGACTGGGGCACCGCGCTCGCCCCGATCTACATGGCGCATGACGCGGGGCACGACGTGCATGTCTGGGTGGACGAGACCCGGCCGCGCAACCAGGGCGCGGCGCTGACCGCCTTCGAGCTCGGCGCGCATGGCGTCCCGCACACCGTCATCGCCGACAATGCCGGCGGGCACCTGATGCAGCATGGCGACGTCGACATCTGCATCGTCGGCACCGACCGGGTGACGCGGCAGGGCGATGTCGCCAACAAGATCGGCACCTACCTGAAGGCGCTGGCGGCGCGCGACAACGGCATCCCCTTCTGGGTGGCGCTGCCGCATTCGACGCTCGACTGGCGCGTCAGGGACGGCATCGCCGAGATCCCGATCGAGGAGCGGTCGGGCACGGAGGTGACGGATCTCACCGGCCGCACCGCGGATGGGCGCATCGAGACGGTGCGGGTGGTGGCCGAGGGCAGCGCGGCCGCCAACCCGGCCTTCGACGTGACGCCGGCGCGGCTGGTGACGGGGCTCATCACCGAGCGCGGGCGGTGCGAGGCGAGCGAGGCGGGGCTCACGGCCATGTATCAGGATATCGCGGAACAATAGAATATCGGGCCGGGGTTTTCCTCGCAGGGCATCTACTTGTATTCTATTTAAAATATGAATGTCATTGCCGAGCTACAGATCGGCGGCATGGTCTGCCGGCAGATCGCTTGGAGACGACTGACAATGCGGACAGCCCGAATTCTGTCGGCCGGAAGTGTTTTCCTTGCCATGGCGGCGGCGCCCGCGCTGGCGCAGGATGCCGCCCGGATGGAGGCGATCGAGCGGCAGATCCGGTCGTTGCAGAGCGAGCTGACCCGCATGCGGCGCGACATGCAGGTGCGCGAGACCGAGACCCGCGCGGCCAAGCAGGACGCCGCGCAGGCCCGCTCCGAGGCGCAGGCCGCGCAGCGTCAGGTCGAAACCACGCAGCGCCAGATCGAGGCCGCGCCGCGCCTCACCGGGCAGCCGCCGGCCGACCAGGTGCGCATCGCCTTCCCGAGCAACCGGCCGACCATCAGCTCCGCCGACGGCCGCCTCAGCGCCTATCTGGGCGCGCAATTCCAGTACGACATCGGCGGCGCCATCCAGGGCGACCGCACCGCGGGAGCGCCGCGGCTCAACTCCTTCGGCGAGAACCTGCGCCGCGGCCGGCTGTTCTTCGGCTTCAAGTACGACGACCTGCTGCTGAGCGTGACGCCTGATTTCGGCGGCGCGCCCGACGGCACGCCGTCGCTCTACGAGGCCAACCTCACCTGGACTCCGATCCGGCCGCTGGCGCTGACGGTCGGCTACTACAAGCCCTATTACGGCCTGGCCGACTCCATGAGCTCGAACGACTTCCTGTTCCTCGAGCGGCCGAGCATCATGGAGATCGCCCGCAACATCACGGCCGGTGACGCGCGTGCCTCGGTCGGCGGACGCTGGGCGGAGAATCGCTGGTTTGCCGCCGGCTACTTCACCGGCGACGTCGCCGGCTCGAACAGCACCACCCAGGCCACCAGCGGGCAAACCGGCTTCGTCGGCCGCGTGGCCGGCCGGCCCTATACCGATGCCGATACCGACCTGCATCTCGGCATCACCGGCTCCTACGCCTTCGACCTGCGGCGGCAGGCGGACGGCCAGACGCTTCGCCTGCGCGACCGGCCGGAATGGCGCGCCGGCGATCCCTCCACCCGCCTGATCGATACCGGGAACCTGGCGGCCGACCATGCCAGCGCCTGGGGGCCCGAGTTCGGCATGCGCTGGCGCAACTTCATGCTGCAGGGCGAGTACCAGCAGATCAACGTGGAACAGTCCCAGGCCAGCGGCGCGTTGCGGCCCGACCTGACCTTCGAGGGCGGCTATGTCGAGGCGAGCTGGGTCATGACCGGCGAGCCTCGGCGCTACAGCACCTCCTCCGCCGCCTTTGGCCGGCCCAATCCGCGCCACCCCTTCAGCCTGAAGGAAGGCGGCTGGGGCGCCTGGGAGCTGATGGCGCGCTACAGCGTCGCCGACCTGAACGACAAGGTCACCCGCGGCCGGGCGCAGACGGCGACCGGCGGCGTCTATGGCGGCCGGCAGGAAGTCGTGGGCCTGGGCCTGTCCTGGTACCCGACCAGCTTCCTGCGCTTCATGCTCGATTGGAACATCGTCAACGTGGACCGGCTGAACGCCGCCGGTACCCAGCAGATCGGCGACCGCTTCCACACGATCGGGCTGCGGTCCCAGATGGCGTTCTGAGCCGTGCCGCGGCGGCCTCAGCGGCCGTAGAGGGCCGGGACCGGGTGGCGGTCCCGGCTGGTGCGCTCCAGCATCACCAGCCCGGCGACCAGCATGCCGCCGGCGCCGCAGGCGGCCCAGAAGGCCAGCATCGGCGGCACGCGGCCAGGGGTGAAGGCATCCGACAGCATCAGGGCGACCAGGGCGCAGACCACGGCCAGGGCGGCGCCGATCAGGCTGCAGGCGATCCGTTGCATGCTCTGTTGCTCCATTCGTCGAGGGCCGGCCGGCCCGTGCAACCATAAGAACACCGGGGACTTGGCAGCTTCTGGTCGGCGATGGGGCGATTTCGTGGCAGCACCCCCGGTTGCGTCATGGCACCGAATGCAGGATCGTGCCGCCCCGAAGTCTGCCGACCGGGAGCCCCTGCCGATGATCCGCCCCCTCCTCGCCGCCCTGCTGGGCGCCGGCCTCCTCGCGGCGCCGGCGCTGGCGCAGACCACCGTCGGCGCGCCGGCCGGCAGCCAGCCGCCGCTGCGCTGCGCCGTCGACGGCACCTTCGCGCCGCATGCCTTCCCGAGCCTTCAGGGCGGGGTGCAGGGCTTCCAGATCGACCTGTTCGATGCCGTGGCGAAGCGGCTGGGCCGCCAGCTCGTCATCGACAGCGCCAGCTTCTCCGGCCTCATCCCGGCGATGAATGCGGGGCGCTACGACTTCCTCTGCGCCCCCACGACGGTGACGCCGGAGCGCGCCCAGAGCCTGCTCTTCACCGAGGGCTATCTCTGGACCGAGCTGCAATTCGGCATCCGGCGCGGCACCACCCCGATCCGCTCGGAGGAGGACCTCCGCGGCAAGACGGTCAGCGTGAACAAGGGCACGCCCTATGAGCTGTGGGTGCGCAACAACGCCGAGCGGCTGGGGCTGACCCTGCTCGCCTTCGACACCCAGCCGGATGCGGTGCAGGCGGTGCTGCAGGGCCGCGCCTATGCCAACCTCTCGGGCAACACGGTGATCAAGTACTCGGCCGCGCGCACGCCGCAATTCATCGCCGACTTCACCCTGCCCGGGACGCGCTTCCACTGGGCGACGCCGGTGCGGCAGGACAACGCGGCGATGCGTGCCCAACTCGAGGAGGCGATCGAGTGCCTGAAGAAGGACGGCACCATCGCCCGCCTCTCCGAGAAGTGGTTCGGCACGGCGCCGAAGGAGGATGATGCCGAGCGCGTCGCCTTCCCCGGCTACGGCCCGCCCGACCTGCCCGGCCACGACGCCACGCCGGTGCGCGCGGCCTGCGGGTGAGCATGCCTGCGAGGAACGGGGCGATCGTCGAGGCGCGCGGCATCCACAAGCATTTCGGCGCCCTGCATGTGCTGAAGGGCGTCGATCTCACGGTGCGGGAGCGTGAGCTGGTTTTCGTCATCGGGCCGAGTGGCTCGGGGAAGTCGACCCTGCTGCGCTGCCTCAACCGGCTGGAGGAGCCGAGCAGCGGCGCCATCACCGTCGACGGCATCGACATGCTCGACCGCCGCACCGACATCAACAAGGCCCGGCAGCGGATCGGGATGGTCTTCCAGTCCTTCAACCTCTACCCGCACATGACCGCGCTCGGGAATGTCGCGCTGGCGCTGCGCCGGGTGCAGGGCCTGCCGCGCGCGGCGGCGGAGGCGGGGGCGCGGCAGGCGCTGGAGCGGGTGCACCTGGCGGACCGGGCCGGGCATTATCCGGGGCAGCTCTCGGGCGGGCAGCAGCAGCGCGTCGCCATCGCCCGGGCCATCGCGCTCGAGCCGCGCGTGATGCTCTTCGACGAGCCGACCTCGTCGCTCGACCCGGAGCTGGTCGGCGGCGTGCTCGCCGCGATGCGGGAGCTGCGCGAGAGCGGCATGACCATGGTGGTGGTCAGCCACGAGATGGGCTTCGCCCGCGCCGCCGCAGACCGCGTGGTGTTCATGGATGCCGGGCGCATCGTCGAGGAGGGGCCGCCCGAGGCGATCTTCGGCAATCCGCAGCAGGAGCGCACGCGCGCCTTCATCGGCCAGATCACGCGCCACTAGCATGAGCAACTGGGACCGCTTCCTCGACAGCTTCTTCAATGCGCGCGTGGCGGCGGAGTACCTGCCGAAGATCATCGAGGGGTTCTGGCTCACCATCCTGCTGGCGCTGTGCATCATCCTCACCGGCGTCGCCGCGGGGCTGGCGCTGGCGGTGCTGCGCAGCCTCGGCATCCGGGTGCTGAACTGGGCGATCATCTTCCTCGTCGACCTGTTCCGGGCGCTGCCGCCGCTCGTCGTCATCGCCCTGCTCTATTTCGGGCTGCCGGCGGCGGGGCTTTCGCTCTCCGGCTTCGCCGCGGCCTGGCTGTCGCTCTCGCTGGTGCTGATGGCCTTCACCGAGGAGATCTTCTGGGCCGGCATCACCGCCGTGCCGAAGGGGCAATGGGAGGCGGCGCGGAGCACGGGCCTCGGCTTCCTCGACACCTTCGGCATGGTCGTGCTGCCGCAGGCGGTGCGGATGGTGATCCCGCCGCTGACCAACCGCACCATCGCCATCACCAAGGGGACGGCGCTGGCGAGCGTGGTCGCGGTGCAGGAGATATTGGGCGCGGCCCAGGCGGGCGTCTCCTTCAGCTTCAACCCGACGCCGCTGACGCTCGGGGCGCTGGCCTATCTCGTGCTGTTCCTGCCCGTCGTGATCCTCGGCCGCTGGGTCGAGACGCGCTTCGCCTGGAAGCGCTGAGCCATGTCGCTCGATGATTTCCTCCAGGCCTTCTTCTCGCTGGAGATCCTGCAGCAGGCCTGGCCGATCCTCTGGGCGGGCCTGCTCAACACGCTGCTGCTCTCGGCCATCGTCGTGCCGCTCGGCTTGCTCGGCGGGCTGATCCTCGCCCTGCTCGGCACGGTGCGGAGCCGCTGGGTGCGCTGGCCGCTGATCGCCTGGGTCGACCTGTTCCGCTCGCTGCCGCCGCTGGTGCTGCTGGTCTTCGTCTATGCCGGCCTGCCCTTCGCCGGGCTCGAGGTCACGGCGCTGACGGCGGTCGCCATCGGCTTCTTCCTCAACACCGGCGCCTATTACGGCGAGATCCTGCGCGCCGGGATCGAGAGCGTGCCGCGCGGCCAGGTGGAGGCGGCGCGCTGCACCGGCCTCACCTCGGCGCAGGCGATGCTGCATGTCGTGCTGCCCCAGGCGGTGCGGAACGTGCTGCCGGACCTCATCTCCAACACGCTGGAGGTGGTGAAGCTCACCTCCATCGCCTCGGTGGTGGCGATGCCGGAGCTGCTCTTCCAGGCGCGGCAGGCGCAGAGCGTGACCTACAATGCGACGCCGATCATGGCCGCCGCGGTGGTCTACTTCCTCCTGCTCTGGCCGGTGGTGCGGGTGCTCTCGCGGCTGGAGAACCGGCAGATCGCGGGGCGGCGCTGAGCTACTTTACCGCATAGACATCATAGACCGGCCCACTCGGCGGGCGCTGGCCGATGCCGATGGCGAGGATGCGGTTGAGCCAGGCGAGCGGCGCGGCGCCGGTCTCGAAGCGGATGGCGGTGCGGAAGTAGTATTCGGTCGGGCCCACCGGCTCGCCCGCGTTCAGCCGCGCCAGCACCTCGGGCGCCGCGGTGCGGATGCCGTTGTAGTGCATGAAGACCAGGTGGCCCTCGGCCGACTTGATGGTGAGGCGCACATCCATATGCGCCGTGCCGTCCGGGTCGACGCGCAGCCAGTCGGCCGCCGTGCCGGGCAGGACCTCGCCGGCGAGCGCCGGGCCCTCGATGCGGCCGCCGGTGACGGGGACGACGCGCAGGTCGCCGGTCCGCGTGGCGCCGACGGGCTGCGGCGCGCCGACGGTGAGCGTCGCGCGGAAGAGGAAATCGCCGGTGAGCGGCAAGGGGGTCATGGCAGCGCCCCTCAACGCTGCCGCCAGGGAAGGCCCTCGGCCTTCCAGCCGGCGACCTGGCCGCGATGTCCCTCCTCGTCCGGCGGGCCCTCGAAGCCGTCGGCGACGTTGAAGGCCTGCGGGAAGCCGACCGTCTGCGCCGCCTGCCCGGCGGCGAGGCTGCGGACGCCGGAGCGGCAGATGAAGTGGAGCTTGTTTTCCGCCGTCAGCCCGGCCTTGCGCAGGTGCTCGGCAAAGGCGCCGTTCACCTGCATCGACGGGTAGACCTGCCAGGGGATGAGCAGGAGCTGCTTGCCCGTCTCGGTGATGTCCGGCAGGCCGACGAAATTCCACTCGGCATCGGTGCGGACATCGATGAGGACGGCGGCGGGGTCCTCCAGCAGCGCCTCCCAGGTGGCGCGGGGGTGGATATCGGGCACACCGGGCATGGCGGCGTCTCCTTAGGGCCAGTTTCGGCCGAAGCATGGGCGGGTCGGGCGCGGAGGGCAATGCGGGCTGCCGGTTGACCGGCCCGGGGCGAGGCCCGACCATCCGCCGATGGACGCCCCGATCCGCCTCGGCATGCTCACCCCCTCCTCCAATACCGTGCTGGAGCCGGTGACGGCGGCGATGCTTGCCGGCCTGCCCGGGGTGACGGCGCATTTCGCGCGGATCCGGGTGGTGGCGATCGGGCTCGATGCCGGGTCCCGGGCGCAGTTCGACGCCGGGCCGATGCTCGAGGCGGCGGGGCTGCTGGCGGATGCCAAGGTGCAGGCGATCTGCTGGAACGGCACCTCGGGCGCCTGGCTCGGGCTCGAGCAGGACCGGGCGATCTGCGAGGCCATCACCCAGGCGACCGCCATCCCCGCGGTGACGGCGACGCTGGCGCTGCTGGAGGCGCTGGCGCTGCTCGGCGCCCGGCGGGTGGGGCTGGTGACGCCCTATCTCGGCGCGGTGCAGCAGGCGATCGTCGCGCGGTGGGCAGCGGCCGGGCTCGAGGTCGTGGCGGAGCGGCACCTGGAGGATCCCGGCAATTTCAGCTTCGCCGAACATCCGGAGGCGCTGGTCGCGCAGCTGGTGCGGGAGGTGGCCGAGGCGCGGCCGGAGGCGATCGCCATCCACTGCACCAATTTCCGCGGGGCCGGGGCGGTGGCGGCGCTGGAGGCGGAGACGGGCATCCCGGTGCTCGACAGCATCGCCGTGTCGCTTTGGGGCGCCATGCGGGCGGCCGAGGCAGGGACGGCGGGGTTGGAAACCTGGGGGCGGCTTTTCCGGCTCGGGCGAATTTCTTGAGTGGTGGCGCTTGCCTGGAGCGGGTTCCGTTCGGCCTGGCTCACGGAACCCGCCCTAGCCTGTTGTCTGGCCGGGCAAATTACCCCGCTCAGGTGATTTCCCCCGATCGGAGTATGCTCTGGGGGCTTCCGGAGCAGCTTTGAGTGACGGTCGGCGCGGATGGCGTGCTGTTCGGCTCAGTCGCTTGCCGCCAGGAATGTTATAATATAACGTCTCCATATAAGACGTTCCTTTGCGCTGCCGTTCGCCCTGCTCTTCCCCGTCCTGGGATGCGCTCGACCCTGGCGCCGGCAACCGGCGCGGCGCGGCGACCGCTGGCTGGCCTATGCCAACTTGGCGCTGAGCCGCTCGGTCGGGCGCGACCTGCGCTCGCGGCAGTTCGCCATCGAGCCGGATGAGCTGGCCTATGTCGCCGGCAGGTATGTGCACACCGACAACGACCAGCGCATCACCGGCTCGGCGGGGGCGATCTGGAATGCCTGGGAAAGCGGGCGCTCTCCACCACGATGCCCTATGGCAGCGGGCTGCGCCGCGGCCTCGCGGCGACGGAGAAGGTCGATCCCTATGGCACCTTCGATGTCGGGCTGAGCCAGGACTTCATCAAGCCGGATCGCGGGCGACGGACGGCGCGGATCGACCCGATCAACGTCTTCGATTCCATCTACCAGCTGCTGGACGGTATCGGCATCGGCGCGCCGCAACACGGCACGCGGCGTGGCGTCGTCGCCGGGCTGAGCCGCGGCTTCGGAGAAGCCTTCGCCGCAGCGATGCACAGCCGCGACCAGCGTCGGGCGGGCGATGTCATAACCAGGCCGTGATTGCGCATCCGTGCGCATCGCCTTTCCGTAATCCGGAGGGCGGGTCCCGAAGCCCGCCTAACGGAAGAGGAAGTCGTCATGGCATTGACACATCTGCATTTGGGCAAGCTGATCCCAGGCCTACGTCCCTGCAAGGATGACAGGGACGACAAAGTGAATCTCGACCTGTCGAAGGATGGGGCGATCTCGCAGGATCTGGGTGGCGGGGACGACGTCGTTCGCGTGAAGGGCGAGGCCGGTCAGGTGCGCCTCACCTTCACCAGCGCCGAGGTCGGCAACGGCAATGCCCGCGATTCCAACACCATGGCCAACCAGGATGGCGGCCTCGCCGTCAGGTTGCAGATGGAAGACGGCGCGGACGGCCTCATGGGGCCGGTCAGCCGCTTCGACGACGAAGGCATCACCTTCCGCTCCCAGACCCCTGGCCTCACCTTCGACGTGCGCGACCTCGTCGCCGGCACCGAGCGCGGCGACCAGTTCGAGGTCGTCACCCTCGGCACCGCGAAGGGCGACGTCATCGACGAGCGCAATGAGCGGGAGGCCTACTACATCAATGCCGGCATGGGCGACGACACCGTGACCGGCGGCAAGGGCAACGACTTCCTGGTCGGTGGCGCGGGCGATGACAGGCTGGAAGGCCGGCAGGGCGATGACTCGCTGCTCGGCGGCGCGGGCAATGACACGGCGGTCTTCGATCCGTCGCGGCATGGCGCGGACACGACCGATCTCGGGGCCGGCGAGGATGTCGTTCAACTCAAGGGCGACGGACTCGGCCAGATCCGCCTGACCTTCACCAGCGCGGAGGTCGGCAACGGCAACGCCAGCGACTCCAACACCATGGCCAACCAGGATGGCGGGTTCGCCGTCCGGTTCCAGATGGAGGACGGTGCCGATGGGCTCACCGGCCCGGTGAGCCGCTTCGATGACGAGGGCATCACCTTCGAGGCGGGCAAGTCGGGCGCGACCTTCGACGTCCGCGACCTCGTCGCCGGCACGCAGCGCGGCGACCAGTTCGAGGCCGTGCAACTCGGCACCTCGGCCGATGACATGATCGACCGTAGCGCCGAGACCGAGGCCTATTACGTCAATGCCGGCATGGGCAACGACATGGTCACCGGCGGCGAGGCGAATGATTTCCTGGTTGGCGGTGCAGGCAACGATACGCTGAAGGGCGGGGACGGCTGCGATTCGCTGCTCGGCGGCGGCGGCTCTGACAGCTTCGTCTTCGGTGCCGCCTCCGGCCCGGCTGACCGCATCCAGGATTTCAGCACGGCGGATGATACGATCCTGCTTGAGGGTGCAGCCTTCGGCAACCTGCCGGCCGGGGCGCTTGCGCCGGAGGCCTTCGCCCTGCTGTCGGATGCCAGCTGCGACGAGACGCGCATCCTGTACGACCAGGACACCGGCAGCCTGTTCTTCGATGCCGATGGCGGCGCGCGGGACAATCTCGTCGAGTTCGGCCTGATCGTGAACAAGCCGGCCGATCTTTCGGCCAGCGACTTCATGATCGCCTGACACGTCGGTGGCCCGGGGCGCATGCCCCGGGCCGCTTCGGCGGGATGCGCGCAGGGCAGCCACGCATGTCCGCATGGGGCCGCGCCATGACCGGCCAGCGGAAGCGCTCGCTCCTGCCGCAATCCGCCCCGGCCGCCGCATCGTCAAAGCGGTGAGTGGGGAAAAGCCTGCCCAACCCCTGGGGTCCAAGGCCGCACACAGTTCGTTCATTTCGGCGAAGGCGGGTTGCCGCAGCGCAGCAAGAAGTGACATTGCAGCCACTATCTACGGAAAACAGAAGGAGCGATCGGCATGGGTGATGCCTTGCTGCAACCGCGCTTGCGCTGGCTGGCCTGTTTCGGCGCCCTGCTGGTGCTGCTGGCGCCGCTCTGCATCACCGAGTTGCCGCCACTGCTCGACTATCCGAACCATCTCGCGCGGACCTATGTGCTCGCCTTCGGGCAGGATGATCCGGTGCTGTCGCGCATCTATGCGCAGGACTGGCAGATCATCCCCAACCTCGCCATCGACGTGGTGCTGACGGGGCTGGTGAAGGTGCTGCCCGTCTATGTCGCCGGGCGCGTCATGCTCGGCATGATCCTCGTTCTGAATTATGCGGCGATCCTCCTCTACAGCCGCGCGGTCTTCGGCCGCTGGTCCTGGTGGCCGGTGGCGGCGGCGCTGATGGGCTACCACGCGCTCTTCCTGATGGGCTTCATGAACTATCAGGTGGGAATCGCGCTGGCGATGATGACGGCAGCCGGCTGGCACGCCTTCCGGGACCGCTACCCCGTGGCAACCGTCGTTGCGGCGGCCTTCGCCGCGACCCTCGTCTTCTTCTGCCACATCTTCGGCCTCGTCTTCTGCGCCGTGCTGATCGGCTCGCGGGAGCTCCTGCTGATGTGGGACCAGGCGCGGGCGCGCCGCTGGGCGCCGCTGCTGCAGCGGGCGGCGGCGGCGGGGATCGTCTTCCTGCCATCGGCCGTGCTCTATCTCAGCGCCAGGCTCGCCTCCGCCAATGAGGGCGTCATCACCTGGAACTCCCCGGCGACGAAGCTGACGAACCTCACCGAGCCCTTCATGAATTACTACGCCGCCTTCGACAAGCTGACGGCGCTCTCAATCCTCGTCCTGGTGCTGGCCTGCCTCGCGCTTCGCATGCTGCGGGTGAACCGCGCGAGCCTGCTGGCGGCGGCGATCTGCTTCCTCCTCTACCTCGCCATGCCGATGACGCTGAAGGAGGCTTCCTTCATCGACGGGCGCTTCCCGATCATGCTGGGGATGCTGCTCTTCGCCGGCACCCTGCCGATGCTGCCGCCGCGGCCGGCGCGCGTGGTGGGCGCAGCGCTCGCATCGCTGTTCCTGGTTCGGATGGGCATCCTCGCCTCGGTCTGGTCGGGGCAGGAGCAGGACATCGTCGATATCCGCCAGAGCATCGAGACGGTGGAGCCGGGCAGCCGGGTGCTGGTGGCAACCGTCGATCCCGGCAGCAACCCGGAGTTCTGGCGCCGGCATGGCCGTCGCCTGGTGATCGCCGATTTCTGCCGCACCGACCAGCATCTCGGCTCGCTGCTGACGATCGAGCGGCATGCCTTCTGGCCGATGGTCTTCACCAATGCCAGCCAGCAGCCGCTGCGGGTCCTGCCGCCCTATGATGCGCTGTCCCAGCCGGCCGGCTACCTGCCCGACTACAAGATGCTGGACCCGGCGGCCGAGCCGGCGCCGTATCTCAAGCGGCAGCCGTACCTGACCGACTGGCAGGACAATTTCGACTATGTCCTGGTGCTGCTGGCCGGCGGGCTCGGGGAGCTGCCGGCCTTCGCCGCGGAGCGGCTGGAGCTGGTGACGCGGACGCAGATGGCGGCGCTCTACCGGGTGCGATCGCCGGAGCGGATGGCGGCGCATATCGCCGGCCAACGCTGAGCCCTCTTCCGTCCGCGGCTGCCCTGGCCTATCCGGCGAGGGCAGGGGAGGCAGCGATGCGGCGGAGGCAGGTATTGCAGGGGGCGGGGCTGGTCCTGGCGGGGCCGGCCCTGGCGCAGGGCGGCAGGGCGCGGACCCTGCGCTTCATGCCGCAGGCGGCGCCTGCCGCGCTCGACCCGATCTTCAACCCGACGACCATCGCCACGACGCATGGCTACTGCGTCTTCGACACGCTCTACGGCTGCGACAGCGCCCTCCGGCCCCGGCCGCAGATGGCGGAGGGGCACGCGGTCTCGGCGGATGGCCTCGCCTGGACCATCCGCCTGCGCGAGGGCTTACGCTTCCATGACGGCGAGCCGGTGCGGGCCAGGGATTGCATCGCCTCGCTGAAGCGCTGGGCGGTGCGGGACGGCTTCGGCCAGGTGCTGGCGGCCGCGGTGGCGGAGTGGGCGGCGCCGGACGACCGCACCCTGCTGATCCGGCTGCAGCGCCCCTTCCCGTCGCTGCTCGATGCGCTCGCCAAGCCGGCGGCGAGCCCCGCCTTCATCATGCCGGAGCGGCTGGCGGCGGCACCGGCCGACAAACCCATCACCGAGATGGTCGGCAGCGGGCCCTGGCGCTTCCTTGCCGATGAGTTCAGCCAGGGCGCCCGGGCGGCCTATGCGCGGAACGAAGCCTATGTGCCGCGCGGCGAGCCGGCCGAGGCGGCCTCGGGCGGCAAGCGGGTGCATTTCGACCGGCTGGAGCTGGTCTGGATCCCGGATGGCGGCACGGCGGCGGCGGCGCTGCGGACGGGGGAAATCGACTGGGTCGAGTATCCGCTGCCCGACCTGGTGCCGGTGCTGGACCGGGCGCCGGGCGTCACCACGCAGATCTACGACCCGAACGGCTTCCTCGGCTTCCTGCGCTTCAACCACCTGCACCCGCCCTTCAGCGATGTGCAGGTGCGGCGGGCGATCCGCGAGGTGATGGCGCAGCCGGACTACATGGCGGCCGTCGCCTTGCCGGGGGACTGGCGGGAATGCCACGCGGTCTTCCCCTGCAGCCTGCCGCAGGTGCGGGAGTTCCCGGCGGCGCCGGGAGGCGAGCCTGCGATGGCGCGGGCGCGGGCGGCGCTGCGCGAGGCCGGCTACCGCGGCGAGCGGGTGGTGCTGGTCAACCCGAGCGACTTCCCCGCCGTCACCCAGCAGGGACGCGTCACCGCCGACCTGATGCGGCGGCTCGGCGTCACCATCGAACTGGTGGAGAGCGACTGGGCGACGGTCATCGCCCGCCGCGCCAACAAGGCGCCCCCCGAGGCCGGCGGCTGGAGTCTGCACAACACCAACTTCCCCGCGGCCGCCATCGCCAACCCGGCGGTGAGCCCGATCATCCGCGGCCATGGCGAGCGGGCCTGGTTCGGCTGGCCGACGGATGCGGCGAGCGAGGCAGCGGTGGCGCGCTGGATCGGCGCCGCCGATGCCGGGGCTCAGGCCGCCGCCATGGCCGAGCTCCAGGCCGCCGCCTGGGAGAGCGTGCCCTTCGCCCCGACCGGCCTGTTCCGCCTGCGCACCGCCTTCCGGCGGGAGCTGACGGGCGTGCTGCAGGGGCCGAACCCCTTCCTGTGGAATCTCCGCAGGGCCTGAGCTTGATCGCCGCAGGCCGAACGGCCGCAGGCGTGAATCAAGCGAGACAAGGATGGTTTCAGCAGGGGTTGGGCAGCACCGCCAGCTCGCGCATCTGGCCGTTCACGCTGAAGTCGCCGAACTCCATCTTCAGTTCGTCGGCGATGCCGTTCTCGTAGTAGCGCAGCCCGACCTCGTAGTCGGGCGCGCTGGCGCCGCCGGCATCGCTGCCCGGCGTGCGGTCGAAGAAGGCGATGCGCATCCGCGCGCTGCCGAGCGGGGCCAGCGCCGGGAAGCGCTCATTCGCCTGCGGCGCCTGCCAGGCCTGGAGGACGCTGGTGGTGTCCTGCGCGCCATCGGCGCTGGTGCCGTCGAAGAGCGGCACGACCAGCAGCCGCTGCCCGCCGCGGGCGGCAGCCAGCGTCCGGATGGTGTGCAGCATCGGCAGCAGCGTGCCGGGCGGCAGCGCCACCTGCTTCGCCTCCGGGTCGACATAGCGGACCGTGCCGCCCTCCGGCGTCACCTGCGCCTCGCCCGAGACGCGCTGGGAGACGGCGCCCTGCGAGGTCTGGGTGAGGGAGAAGCGGATGCTCCGCCCATCCTTCGTCTCGTAGGTGGAGTAATCGGAGGTGGTCTCTACCTCCGTCCCGTCCCGGTCGGTGATGGTGAGCTGGAAGCGCTGGCGCGTCGCCCAGCCGTCGCAGGCATCGACCACCTCGTAGAGCATGGCGCCCTCGGCGCGGGCGATGTCGGAATTCTCCCGCACCCGGTCGAGCGTCAGCCGGTAGGCGGCGCGATGGCCGATCATCGCCTCCACCCCCGGCTCGGCGGCGACGGGCGCCACCCAGGCAGCGAGGAGGGCGGCGACGATCAGGGGGCGGCGCAGCGGCATCACTCTGTCCTTCAAGTCGAAGTCCCCATCTAGGATGCTTTCGGCCCCGCCGCAGCCCCCTTGGCGGGCGGCAACTCCGGGCGGATGTGCAATTCCTTGAGCCGGGCGGGCTCGACGGTGGAGGGCGAGCCCATCATCAGCTCCTCCCCCTGCTGGTTCATGGGGAAGAGGTTGACCTCGCGCAGGTTCGGCTCCTCGGCCAGCAGCATGACGATGCGGTCGATGCCGGCCGCCATGCCGCCATGCGGCGGGGCGCCGTAGCGGAAGGCGTTCAGCATGCCGCCGAACCGTTCCTCCACCGCCTCGGGCGGATAGCCGGCGAGGCCGAACGCCTTCACCATGATCTCCGCCTTGTGGTTGCGGATGGCGCCCGAGGCCATCTCGTAGCCGTTGCAGACCACGTCGTACTGATAGGCCGGGATGGTCAGCGGGTCCTGGCTCTCCAGCGCCGCCATCTCGCCCTGCGGCATGCTGAAGGGGTTGTGGCTGAAGTCGACCTGGCCCGTCTCCTCGTTCAGCTCGTAGAACGGGAAGTCGGTGATCCAGCAGAAGCGGAAGCCCTGCTTCGCCGAGAGGCCGAGGTCATGGCCGAGCTTGAGGCGCGCCTGGCCGGCGAGCTTCGCGGCATCCGCGGCCTTGCCGGCGGCGAAGAAGACGGCATCGCCAGCCTGCAACCCGCAGGCAGCGCGGATGGCCTCGGCGCGGTCGGCCTCGAGGTTGCGGGCGATCGGGCCCTTGGCTTCGGCTGAGTCGCCTCCGGCGGGGGCCGCCTCGAAGGTGATGTAGCCGAGGCCGCCGGCGCCCTGTTCGCGGGCCCACTCGTTCATCTTGTCGAAGAAGCTGCGCGGGTTGGCGGCCGCGCCCGGCGCCGGGATGGCGCGGACCACGCCGCCGCCCGCCGCGATCTTGGCGAAGAGGCCGAAGCCGGAGCCGGCGAACTGCTCCGTCACGTCGCGGATGACGAGCGGGTTGCGCAGGTCCGGCTTGTCGGAGCCGTAGTCGAGCATCGCCTTCGCATAGGGGATGCGGATCCAGGGGCCGGCATCGACATGGCGGCCCTCGGCGAAGCGCTCGAAGGTGCCGCGGATCACCGGTTCCATGGTGGTGAACACGTCCTCCTGCGTGACGAAGCTCATCTCCACGTCGAGCTGGTAGAACATCAGCGTCCGGTCGGCACGGCCGGCCTCGTCGCGGAAGCAGGGGGCGATCTGGAAGTAGCGGTCGAAGCCCGCCACCATCGTCAGCTGCTTGTACTGCTGCGGCGCCTGCGGCAGGGCATAGAACTTGCCGGGATGCAGCCGCGCGGGGACGAGGAAGTCGCGCGCGCCCTCAGGCGAACTCACGGTCAGGATCGGCGTCTGGAATTCATTGAAGCCGGCGGCGATCATCCGCTCGCGGATGTCCTGGATGATCTGCGCGCGGAGGATCATGTTCCGCTGCAGCCGCTCCCGCCTGAGGTCGAGGAAGCGGTAGCGCAGCCGCATCTCCTCCGGATACTCCTGCTCCGTCGCGACCTGGAAGGGCAGCACCTCGGCCGTCGACTGCACCGTAAGCTCGCGCACGCGCAGCTCGATCTCGCCGGTGGGGAGCTTCGCGTTCACCGTGCCGGGCTCGCGGTTCACCACCTCGCCGGTCACGGTGACGACGCTCTCCGGCCGCAGCCGGTCCGCCGCCTCGAAGACCGGCGAGCCCTGGGCGACCACGCATTGGGTGAGGCCGTAATGGTCGCGCAGGTCGAGGAAGAGCAGGCCGCCATGGTCGCGCTTGCGGTGCACCCAGCCGGAGAGGCGAGCCGTGCTGCCGGCATCGGTGGCGCGCAGGGCGCCGCAGCTATGGGTGCGGTAGGCGTGCATGGGGCGTCTGGACCTGCGCTGGCAATCGGAGCGCCCGTAAGAGAGGGCCGGGGGGGTCCTGTCAAGCGCGCATGGCTTTCCCCGGACCCCGCCCGGGTCTAGAAGCCTGGAATGAGCCGACGTTCCGCTGAAACCGAGATCGTTCCCGCCCTCGTCACCACCTCCGAGGCCCTCGCCGCCCTCTGCGAGCGGCTGCGGCAGGAGAGCTTCGTCACGATCGATACGGAGTTCATGCGGGAACGCACCTATTGGCCGGAGCTCTGCGTCGTCCAGCTCGGCGGGGCACAGGAGACGGCGGTGGTCGATGCCCTAGCCCCCGATCTCGACCTGGCCCCGCTCGGTGCGCTGCTGTCGGACCCCGCGGTGGTGAAGGTGTTCCACGCCGCGCGGCAGGATGTGGAGATCTTCCTGCTGAAATTCGATGCGGTGCCGGCCCCGCTCTTCGACACCCAGGTGGCGGCCATGGTGGCCGGCTTCGGCGACCAGGTGAGCTACGACCAGCTCTGCCGCTCGCTCGCCAATGCGCAGATCGACAAGGCCCATCGCTTCAGCGACTGGTCGGTGCGGCCGCTGTCTCCCGCGCAGGTCGCCTATGCCGCGGCCGATGTCACCCATCTCCGCCGCATCTACGTCGCGCTGCGGGAGCGGCTGGATCGGGAGCGGCGGCTCGACTGGGTGGGCGAGGAGATGGCGGTGCTCACCCGGCCGGAGACCTATCGCGCCGACCCCGAGACGGCCTGGGAGCGGCTGCGCCCGCGCACCGGCAACCGGCGCTTCCTCGGCGTGCTGCAGGCGGCCGCCGCCTGGCGGGAGCGGGAGGCGCAGCGAATCAACATCCCCCGCCAGCGCCTGGTGAAGGACGAGACGATGCTGGAGCTGGCCGCGACCGCGCCGGAGACGGCGGCCGACCTGGCCCGGGCGCGCGGCATCTCGGAGGGCTTCGCCAAGGGGCGGAGCGGGGCCGGGCTGCTGGCGGCGATCAAGGCGGCCAAGGCCCTGCCCGATTCGGCCCTGCCCGAGGCGCCGCGGGACCGCGGCGGCCCCTCCCCCTCCCCGGCGCTGGTCGCGCTGCTGAAGGTGCTGCTGGCCGCCAAGGCGGAGGAGCACCATGTCGCGCCGCGGCTGCTGGCCAATAGCGAGGACCTCGACCGGCTGGCGACCGAGGCGGAGCCGGACCTCCCGGCGCTGCATGGCTGGCGGCGCGAGGTCTTCGGCGAGGCGGCCCTCGCCCTGAAGGCGGGCAGGCTGGCGGTCGGCGTCGAGGGGCGGCGGATCAAGCTGATCGCCGTGGGCTGAGGCTCAGGCGCCGCCGCGCTTCACCCCACCGCCCGGCGAGCCGCCGCCGGTCCGAGTCCGGCGCCCCGGCGAGGTACCGCCCGGATCGTGGCCGGAGGCGATGCCATGGCCGCCGCTGCCGACGCCGGAGGGCTGGGGAAATTGCGGCTCCATCGGTGCCGCGGGCTTCGGCTGGTCGTCGGCCTTCTCCTTGGCCATGGTCCGTCTCCCCGATGGGAGGCGGCTCAATGCGGCAGGCCTTCCCCGGCACCCTCGAAGCCGAGCGCGCGGAGCTGCGCGATGCTCTCCGCCGCCGAGACATGGTGGATGAAGCGCCCGCCCTTCCGCTCCCACCCGTCACGCGCCGAGGCGCGGTCATCCACCAGCACATGGCCGGGGCCGGACCAGCGCGGCTTCTCATGGCTCATGCAGGTGATGACGGGGACATGCGCGCCGAGCACCCGCGCCACCCATTGCCGCTTCTGCTCCGGCGCCCAGGCGCCGCGCGGCAGGCCGGTGAGGATGGTGGGCTTCAGCGGCGCGCAGAAGCGCCACAGCGCCTCGGCATCCTGCATCATCTCAAGCGTCTCGAAGAAGCGCGGCGCCTTGGCGAGCGCCGCCCACATGGTCTTCAGCGGCAGCGCCTCCGGCCGCTGGCCGGTCACCGCCTCCACGCCGCGGTCGAAGTCGGCCAGCACGCCGTCGAGGTCGAGATAGAGCACGGCGCTACCGGCGGCAGGCCCCGGCCGCGAGGCGGACGCAATCGGCGAAGACCTCGAGCGCGTCGAAGGCGCGGTCCACCCCATCCGCCGGCAGCACGATCGGGTGGCCGCCGCCCTGCAGCACGGCGCCGGGGATCATCAGGTTGTCGGGCAGGCCGAAGCCCTCGACCATCAGCCCGGGCATCGGGTCCGGCACGGCGGCAAGCTGGCGGCGGCTGCGCTCGGCGAAGGGCGCCGCCGTGTTGGAATAGGCGAAGATCGGCTTGCCCCGGCCGAGGAACCAGCCGAGCTCCACCAGCGTCCCCGCATCGGCCGAGGGGCCGCGGAAGGGGGTGAGGTTCGCGATGACGATGTCGCATTCCTCCATCATCGCCACGTCCTTGTCGTAGATGACGCGCCAGAGCCGGTCCTCCGGCAGGCTGCGCAGCGTCTCGACATCCTCGTTCAGCGGCGGCCGGCCGGTGAGTCCGTGCTGCGCGCAGATCGCGACCTTGCGGGCGGCATGGGCGATGGCGTCGGGGAGGAAGACGTCCGGCCCGGCGAGATAGGCGGTGATGCTCATGCGCCGGCAGTCAACAGGAGCCGGCGCGGCCTGTCACCAGGGCAAAGCCCGGTCCGGCGCCTTCGCCTCCGCAGGAACGGCGCCGGAGCGGCCGCCGCGAACGGGGGCGCATGGCGGACGCGTCAGTGGATCACCCCGAGCAGCCAGGCGACGCAGAGCAGGGCGAGCGCCCAGGCGAGCACGGCGGTGCCGAAGAGCGTCCTGGCATTGCAGGCGGCGCCGTGCTCGATCAGCCGCAGCAGCGCCTCGCCGAGGCTCCGCCGCACGGGGCGGGTGGGGCGCAGCGCCACGGGCCGCGGCCGGGCCTGTTGCCAGGCATTGGGGTTCGGGCGGAGCGCTTGGCGCGCCGCCGTCCTTCGTCCTTCGAGAATGTCCTGCACGGATCAGCCATGACGTCGTTGCGGGAGGGAATGTGTACGGCATGATCATTCCGTTCCAATCAATGACCCGTGCATCGCGGATCGGTGCAATGCCGTGGCGAACCCGGCGCCCGATGCGGGGTTGAAGCGGCAAGGCCGAGGAACCAGTAATGAGCGACAACGACCGCGATCACCGCATCCGCCAGCGCGCCTACCTGCTCTGGCTCGGCGATGGCCAGCCGGATGGCAAGGCGGAGGAGCATTGGCGCCAGGCCGTCGCCGCCGAGCAGGACCGCGCGGCCGACGAGGCGAGCCGGGAGAGCTTCCCCGCCAGCGACCCGCCGGCGCGGGGCGGCATCACCGGGGTCGGCGGCCCGGCTTGACGCCGCGGGCCTCCCGCCGCTGCTATGGCGGCAGGGAGGGCCCTTCATGCGCTGGACCATCGGCCAGGTCACCGTCACCAAGCTGGTGGAGCTTGAGTCGACTGGCGGCAGCCGCTTCCTGCTGCCCCAGGCGACGCCGGAGGAAGTCCGCAAGATCCCCTGGCTCGTGCCCGACTTCGCCGACGAGGCGGGACGGCTTCGGCTCAGCATCCATGCGCTGGTCGTCGAGGCGCCGGGCCGGCGCATCCTGGTCGATACCTGCCTCGGCAACGACAAGCAGGGGCGGAAGATCCCGCACTGGAACGCCCGGCGGAGCCGCTTCCTCGAGGAGATGGCGGAGGCCGGCTTCCCGCCCGGGAGCATCGACACGGTGCTCTGCACCCACCTCCATGTCGACCATGTCGGCTGGAACACGCGGCTGGCAGGCGAGCGCTGGGTGCCGAGCTTCCCGAACGCGCGCTACCTCTTCGGCCGGCGCGAGTTCGAGCACTGGTCGGGCGGCGCGGGCGACGAGGCCCAGGCCGCGGTCTTCGCCGATTCCGTCCAGCCGATCGTCGAGGCGGGGCTGCACGAGCTGGTCGAGGCGGATCACCGCCTCTGCCCTGAGGTGCGGCTGGTGCCGAGCTTCGGCCACACGCCGGGGCATGTGAGCGTCGCCATCGAGTCCGAGGGCGAGCGGGGCTTCATCACCGGCGACATCGCTCACCACCCCTGCCAGCTCGCCCATCCGCACTGGAACTCGACCGCCGATGCCGACCCGGCCGCGGCGGAGGCGACGCGGCGGGCGGTCTTCGATGGCCTCGCCGGCACGCCGGTGCTGGTGATCGGCACGCATTTCGCCGGGCGCACCGCCGGGCGGGTGGTCCGCGAGGCGGAGGGGCTCCGGATGCTGATGTGCTGGTGAGCATCGAGAGCCGCGCCTCCTGGGTCATCGCCGTCACGGCGGTCGTCATCCTCTCCATCTCCTTCGGGGCGCCGCTGCTGGTGGTGGTGGCGCTGCGGCCGATCGCCGCCGATCTCGGCGATGCGCGGTCGATCCCGGCGCTGGCCTCCTCGCTCGCCTATTTGGGCGCGGGGGCGGGGGGCATCCTGATGGGGTGGATCGCCGGGCGGACCTCGACGCGGCTCATCACCATGGTCGGCGGGGCGATGGTCTGCGCCGGGCTGGCGCTCGCCTCGGGCGGGGCGGCCTGGCAGCTGGTGGTCGGCTTCGGGCTGCTGGTCGGGCTGCTCGGCAACGGCGCGCTCTTCCCGCCGATGATGACCTATGTGTCGCTCTGGTTCGACCGGCGGCGGGGGACGGCGCTGGCGCTGGTCGCCTCCGGGCAATATGTGGCGGGCGCCCTCTGGCCGGCGCTACTGGAGCGGCTGATCGCCGCCCATGGCTGGCAGCGGGTGATGCTGGGCTACGGGGTCTTCGCCGCCGCCACCATCCTGCCGCTGGCGGCGCTGGTGCTGCGGCCGGCGCCGCAGCCGCTGCCCGGGGCCGCGGCGGAGGCCGGGCCGGTCGCCGGGGAGACGGTGCTCGGCCTCCCGCCGAACCTGGCGCTCGGGCTGCTGGCGCTCGCCTCCTTCCTCTGCTGCATCCCGATGGCGATGCCGGCGGCGCATCTCGTCGCCTTCTGCGGCGATCTCGGCATCAGTGCGCAGCAGGGGGCGTGGATGCTCTCCGTGCTGCTCATCGCGGCCTTCCTGGCGCGGCAGTTCTGGGGCTGGGTCGCCGACCGGATCGGCGGGCTGAACACGCTGCTCGCCGGCAATCTCTGCCAGACGGTGGGGATGGCGGCCTTCCTGGTGACCCAGGAGGAGGCCGGGCTGTTCCTCGTCGCCGCCGGCTACGGCCTCGGCTTCAGCGGGATCGTGCCGGCCTATGTGCTGGCGGTGCGCGAGCTCTTCCCCGCCAGCGAGGCGGCCTGGCGGGTGCCGGTGCTGCTCTTCCTCAGCCTCTCCGGCATGGCGGCGGGCGCCTGGCTGGCGGGGGCGCTCTATGACGGCTTCGGCTTCTACGCCATCGCCTGGCAGGTCGGGATCGCCTGCAACCTGGCGGCGCTCGCCCTGCTCGGCGGGCTGGCGCTGCGGCGGCGGCGGGCGCCCCTCCTCAGCCCCGGATGATCTTCCGCAGATTGGCCCGCACCCGGCGATGCGAGGGGGCGATGGCAGCGGCCATCACCGCCTCGGCCCCGGCGCCGGAGAGCACGGCCTGGCCGGCCGCGAAGGCGCCGGTGGTGAAGGCCTTCTGCTTCTCCAGCACATAGCCGGTGAGGCGGGCCTGCGCCTCGGCCGGCTCGGCCCAGAGCTGGGCGCTGCGGAGCGTGAAGACGAAGGCGGTCTGCCAGGCGAAGGCCGCGGCGGTGAAGGGGTTCATGGCCGCGGCGTCCCGATCAAAGCGCCGCCAGGACGGCGTCGGCCGTGCTGACCTCGAAGGCGCCCGGCGCCTCGACGGCGACATGCGCGACCTTGCCGTCCCTGGCGATGAGGGCGAAGCGCTGGCTGCGGACGCCCAGGCCCCGGGCCGTCAGGTCCAGCTCCAGACCGAGCTTCTTCGTGAACTCGGCGCTGCCATCGGCGATCATCACCACCTTGTCGCCGACGCCCTGGTCCTTGCCCCAGGCGGCCATGACGAAGGCGTCGTTCACCGCCATGCAGGCGACGACATCGGCGCCCTTCGCCTTCAGCGCGTCATACTGGGTGACGAAGCCGGGCAGGTGCTTGGCCGAGCAGGTGGGCGTGAAGGCGCCGGGGACGCCGAACAGCACCACGGTCTTGCCGCCGAACAGCTCCTCGGTGGTGATCTCCCGTGGGCCCTCGGGCGTGCCCTGCATCAGCTTCGTCGAGGGGATGCTGTCGCCAGCCTGGATGGTCATGGGGTGGTCCTCTTCTCCGGTCGGCCTTCCTGTAGTCGCTTCACCGGTTGCTGTCACCGCACGGGATACGGGAGCGCCAGCGGCAGCGTCCTCACCATTCTGCAGGGCCTGGCCGCCTGGCCCTGGCGCGGCTTGCGTGGCCCCTTGCCAGCCGCCATCTTGAGGGCATGGCCAAACGCCCACGCACCCGACCGACCGCCCAGGCCAGCCACGAGGAGGGCTATCTGAGCGGCCAGGTCCTGGTCGCCATGCCGAACATGCAGGACCCCCGCTTCGCCGGCACCGTCATCTGCCTCTGCGCCCACTCGCCCGAGGGTGCGATGGGCATCATCGTCAACAAGCCGATCGAGGGCATGTCCTTCGACGAGCTGCTGAAGCAGCTGGAGCTCGAGCCGGTGCCGCCGCAGCGGCGCATCGCCCTGATCCAGGGCGGGCCGGTCGAGGGCGGCCGCGGCTTCGTGCTGCACACCAAGGACTGGACCAGCGACGCCTCCCTCCCCGTCGCCGAGGACCTCGCGCTGACGGCCAGCGTCGACATCCTGAAGGCGATCGCCGGCGGCGGCGGGCCGCGCAGCGGCATCCTGGCGCTCGGCTATGCCGGCTGGGGGCCGGGGCAGCTGGAGGACGAGATCCAGGCCAATTCCTGGCTCTCGGTCGACCCCGACGAGGCGCTGCTCTTCGGCGAGGGCCATGACGGCAAGTGGCGGCAGGCCATGGCCAAGCTGCGGGTCGACCCGCTGCTGCTGTCCGGCGCCGCCGGGCACGCCTGAGGCCGGGCCTTTTCCCCGCGCGGAGGCATCGGGACGACCTTGCCCGTCAGTGCAGACCGTGCGCGCGAGCTGGCGCTTGCCTTGGGCGATGCGAGCGAGGCGCCGCATTTCCATCGCGTGGCCTTCCGCACGCCGCGCAAGACCTTCGCCACCCTGGACGCCAAGGCCCGGGACCTGAACCTGATGTTCAGCCAGGATCTCCGCGATTTCTATTGCGATCTGGCGCCGCACGCCTTCCGGCCGGTGCCGGGCGGATGGGGGCGCATGGGGGCCACCCGCTGCGACCTCGAGGCGGTGGACGAGGCGACACTGGTTCCGGCCCTGGAGGCGGCGCACCGCCTCGCCGCACCGAAGGCCAGGATGCGCTGAGAGCGGCTTCGGTCAGCTCTTCAGCCGCCGCGAGGCGCGCAGCGCCCAGAGCGTCGCCAGGGCCGAGACCAGCATCCAGGCGCCGGTGGCGAGGCCGTTGCCCGTCTCGGTCACGCCGCAGAGCACCGTCATCAGCGCCCCGCAGCCCATCTGCGCCGCGCCGATAAGGCCGGAGGCGGTGCCGGCCAGGTTCGGCCGCACGCTGATGGCGCAGGCGATGGCGTTGGGCTGGGTCATGCCGTTGCCGAAGGCGGCGACCGCCATCGGCAGGAAGACCAGCGCGATATGGCCCGGCGCCAGCAGCGGCAGCGCCACCGCGAGCGTCCCGCCCGCCAGCATCACCACCGTGCCGAGCGCCATCATCCGCTCCATGCCGACCCGCCCCGTCAGCCGCGCCGCGGTGAAGGTGCCGGAGCTCCAGGCGAGGGGCGTCGTCATCATCGCCGCCGCATAGGCCATGGAGCTGTAGCCGAGCCCCTTGATGACGGTGAGCGGCGCCCCGCCGGCGAAGGCGAAGAACATCCCCGTGGCGAAGGCGGTGAGGCCGCAATAGGCGCGGAAGGCCGGCAGCCGCAGCAGCGCCGCATAGGCGCCGAGCATCCCGGCGAGGCCCGGCAGCGGCGCCGGCTCGGCCAGCGTCTCCGGCAGGCGGAGGCGGATGGCGGCCAGCAGCGGCAGGCCGAAGACGAGGCAGGCGAGCATGCTGGCCCGCCAGCCGAATTGCGTCTCGAGCAGGCTGCCGAGCAGCGGGCCGATCATCGGCGCGATCGCCATGGCCGAGCTGACGATGCCGAGACGGCTCGCGGCCTCCTCGCGCGGATAGGCATCGCGGATCATCGCGCGGCCGAGCACGAGCCCGGCGCAGCCGCCTATCGCCTGCACCACCCGCGCCAGGATCAGCGCATGGATGGAGGGCGCCAGCGCCGCGCCGAGGCTGCCGAGGCAGTAGAGCACCAACCCGGCCAGCAGCAGCGGCTTCCGCCCGTAGCGGTCGGAGAGCGGGCCATAGACCAGCTGCGCTCCCGCCACCCCGGCCAGGAAGAGCGTCAGGGTGAGCTGGGCGAGGCCGTAGCTGGAGGCCAGCGCCTCGGCCAGGGCCGGCAGGCTCGGGATGAGGATCTGCATGGTGAAGGGGCCGATGCCCGTCATCGCCACCAGCAGCACCATGGACGGGACCGGCCGCCGGGGCGGGGCTATGGCGGCGGAGGGGGCGCCCTCTGAGATGTCACGCGGGCTCACCCGCCTCTTCTAGGCCCGGCCGCTGCCGCTGCCCAGGGCGATGGGCGTTCCATTACGCCAGCGCCCGGGCCAGCTCCCGCGCCGCCCAGCGCAGGCTGCCCGGCTCATGGCCGGAGAAGCCGAGCATCAGCGCCTGCATGGGCGGGGCGGCGAGGAACATCGGGCTCACCGGCCGGGCGATGATGCCGCGGCGGGCGGCCGCCTCGGCGACGGCGAGGTCGGCGAGGCCGGGGCGGAGGCGGGCGAGGAGCTTCATCCCCTGGTCCGGCACCTCCACCTCCAGCGTGCCGGCCAGGTGCTCGCGCAGCGCCGCCACCAGCGCATCCCGCGCGCCGCGGTAGTGCTGGCGCATCCGCCGCAGATGCTGGGCGAAATGCCCCTCCTCGATGAAATCGGTGACGACGCCCTCCTGCAGCGCGGCCGGATGCCAGTCGCTCAGCAGCCGGGCGGAGCGCACGCCCTCCAGCAGCGCCGGCGGCAGCACCGCGTAGCCCAGCCGCAGCCCGGGGAAGAGCACCTTGCTGAAGGTGCCGACATAGATCACCCGCCCCGCCGCATCGACGCCCTGGAGCGAGGCCAGCGGCCGGCCGGCATAGCGGAACTCGCTGTCGTAGTCGTCCTCCAGCAGCCAGGCGCCGGCGCGATGGGCCCAGGCCAGCAGCTCCATCCGCCGCGCCATGGAAAGCACCACGCCGAGCGGGTATTGCGAGGAGGGCGTCACATAGGCGAGCCGCGCCTCGGGCGCCGCGGCGATCCCGGCCGCGACATCCATCCCCTGCGCATCCACCGGGACGGGGACGATCCGCGCCCCGGCCGCCTCCAGCGCCGCGCGCACCGCCGGATAGCCAGGGTCCTCGAACCAGACGGCATCGCCCGGGCGCAGCAGCACGCGCAGCACCAGGTCGATCGCCTGCTGCGCGCCGGCCGTCACCACCACCTGCTCCGGCTCGCAGCGCACCGCCCGCGCGGCACGGAGGTAGCGGGCGACGGCGCCGCGCAGCGCGGCGGAACCGCTCGGGTCGGCATAGCCGAGCAGCGCCGGGTCGGGCCGCGAGAGGCGCCGGGCGGTCAGGCTGCGCCAGACCTGGAGCGTCCGGTCGTCCAGCGTGCAGCGGCCGGTGTTGAAGGGCGCGGCGCCGTAGAGCCCGGCATGGGGCACGACGGGCGGCGGGGGCGGCGTGCCCGGGACCAGGGACGGCGGCGGCAGGTCCAGCGGCTCGGGCAGGTCGCGCGAGACGAAGCTGCCGGCGCCGACCCGGCCCTCGATGAAGCCCTCGGCCAGCAACTGCTCATAGGCCGCCACCACCGAATTGCGGGCGATGCCGAGCCTTGCCGCCAGCGCCCGCGTCGGCGGCAGCCGCCCACCCGCCGGGATGGCGCCGGAGAGTATCGCCCGGCGCAGCCCGAGATAGACCTGGCGCAACACCGGCACCGGCCCGGCGCGGTCGATCGGGATCAGCAGCAGATCGGCTTCCATGGCGATTGGACCAGCCCCAGAGGTCGATATTGGCCCTCACGGGGGACCAATCCATCCTGTCATATGCACCTATCGACCCGTGCGAGAGAAGACCGATGCCCGATACCGCCTATCCCGTCACGCCCCGCAACCGGGTGAAGCGCCTGCATGAGCGCGGCCGCTACGACCACGAGACGGTGCATGCCATCCTCGACGCGGCGATGCTGTGCCACATCGCCTACATCATCGACGGCCAGCCCTACTGCACGCCGACCGCCTTCTGGCGGGAGGGGACGCATCTCTACTGGCACGGCTCCTCGGCCAGCCGGATGCTGCGCGTGCAGAAGCCGGGCATCCCGGTCTGCCTGACGGTGACGCATCTCGACAGCCTCGTGCTCGCCCGCTGCGGCTTCAACCACTCGGTCGACTACCGGTCGGCGATGTGCTTCGGCACGGCGCATATCGTCGAGGATCTGGACGAGAAGGCGAAGGCGCTCGACGTCATGATCGACCGCTTCTACCCCGGCCGGAACGCCGAGCTCCGCCCCAGCACCACGCAGGAGCTGAAGGCCACCATGGTCATCGGCATGGAGATCGAGGAGGCGAGCGGGAAGATCCGCGCCAAGGGCGTCGGCGACGAGGAGGAGGACTATGCCCTCCCCATCTACGCCGCCCGCTTCCCGGTGACGCAGGTGATCGGCGCCGTGGAGCCCTGCCCGCGGATGCCGGCGGGCGTCCCCTACCCGCCCGGTTTGGCAGGTTTCACGCCCGGTCGTAGGCTCGACGAGATCATGACCGAGAGCTACCGGACGACCTATGGCGCAGGACAGCAAACCGACTGAGCTGGCGACCGCCTCGGCGGTGGCGATGGCGGCGATGGTGCGCGAGCGGCGCGCCTCGCCGGTCGAGATCACCGAGGCGGTCCTGGAGCGGATCGCGGCGAAGGAGCCCGCGCTCAACGCCTTCGTCGCCCTCGATGCCGAGGGCGCCCGGGCCGCGGCCCGCGAGGCGGAGGCCGCCCTGATGCGCGGCGGGGTGCTCGGCCCGCTGCATGGCGTGCCGGTCAGCATCAAGGACATCCAGGCCGTGGCCGGGCTGCCGACGCGGCGCGGCTCCCGCCTCTCCGACCCCTCCCCCGCCACCGCCGATGCGCCGCTGGTGGCGCGGCTGCGGGCGGCCGGCGCCATCATCCTCGGCAAGACGGCGACGACCGAGCAGGGCTGGACCGCGGTCAGCCACAACCCGCTGACCGGGGCGACGCACAACCCGTGGCAGCATGGGATGACGGCCGGCGGCTCCTCCTCCGGCGCCGCGGCGCTGGCCGGCGCCGGCTGCGGGCCGCTGCATCTCGGCACCGACGGGGCGGGCTCCATCCGCCTGCCGGCGCATTTCTGCGGCGTGGTCGGCTTCAAGCCCACCTATGGCCGGGTGCCCTATGTGCCGGTGCCGAACAACGGCGCCCTCTCCCATGCCGGGCCGCTGGCCCGGAGCGTCGAGGATGCGGCGCTGATGTTCTCCGTCCTCGCCGGGCCGCATGCGCTCGACCACACGACCCTGCCGGACCGCTTCGCCCCGGAGGTGGAGCCGGGCGGGCTGCAGGGGCTGCGCATCGCCTGGAGCCCCGATCTCGGCCATGCGCGGGTCGACCCCGAGGTCGCGGCGCTGGCCGCCGGCGCGGTGCGCGCGCTCGAGGCGGGCGGTGCGCTGGTCGAGGAGGTGACGCCGCCCTGGGGCCCGGAGGGCTCAGCGCTGGAGCGCGACATCTGGGGTGCCGCCATGCGGCCCTTCCTCCCCGCCGACGAGAAGGCCGCCGCGGAGATGGACCCTGGCCTCGTCGCCTGCACCGAGGCCTATCGGGGCCTCACCTTCGCCGAGGCGCATGCGGCGCAGACCCGGCGCTTCGCCTATGCCGGCCGGGTCAATGCCTGGTTCGAGGAGGCGGGCTTCGACCTGCTGGCGACGCCCGCCGCCTCGGTCGCCGCCTTCCCGGTCGGGCTGCAGCGGCCGCCGCACTGGCCGGCGCATGACTGGGACTGGCTGGTCTGGGCGGAATTCTCCTACCCCTTCGACCTGTCGCACGGTCCGGCCATCTCCGTGCCCTGCGGCGTGACCGAGGCGGGGCTGCCGGTCGGGTTGCAGCTCGCCGGGCCGCGGCTGGCGGATGCGCTGGTGCTGCGGGCCGGGGCGGGCTTCCTCGCGGCGCGGCCCTTCGAGGTGGTGCCGGCCCGGTAGGCCCGGGCCCCGTCCTCACCCGCGCCGGATGTTCCAGAACAGCGCCAGCCCCTTCAGCATGCCGGTGACGTCCTCGCGGTAGGCGGTCGGCTGGTAGAACTGGCCGAGCGGCACATAGGGGACGTCGATGAAGGCCTGGCGCTGCATCTCACGCCCGAGGCGGCGGCGGGCCTCGTCATCACTCGATTGCAGCCACCGGTTCCGCATCTCCTCGAGCTGCGGGCTGGTGGACCAGCCGAAGGTCGCGGTCAGCCCGCTGCCGCGGATGAAGTTGTGCGCCGCCGGGTTGAACTGGTTCACCCCGGCCGTGTAGGTGCAGAAGGCGTTGTAGCCGCCCTTGTCGGGCGTCTCCCGGTTGGCCTGGCGGCGCAGCGCGCTGCCCCAGTCCATCGCCACATAGTCGAGGTTGAGGCCGAGCTTGCGGAAGAGGTCGCCCACCACCTCGCTCATCGCGTTGATGGCGGGGAAGTCGGTCGGCACCATCAGCAGCACCCGCTCGCCCTTGTAGCCGGCGGCCTCCAGCGCGCGGCGGGAGGCGGCGAGGTCGCGCGGGCCGGTCAGCGCGGCCATTCCCTCCTCGCTCGCCATGAGCGAGCCGGGGGCGAAGAAGCCGACCCCGTCCCGCCAGAGCGAGGTGTCGTTGCCGGCGACGGCGGTCATCACGTCCGACTGGCTGATCGCCCCCAGCACGGCGCGGCGGATGGCCGGGTTGTCGAAGGGCGGATGCAACTGGTTGAAGCGGAGCATGGCGATGGCCCCGGTCGGGTCCAGCACCTCCACCTTGATGCCGCGGCCGCGCTGCAGCGTCGGCAGCAGGTCGGTCGTCGGCTGCTCCCACCAGTCGATCTCGCCGCGGCGCAGCGCCGCGGCGGCGGTCGTCGCATCGGGCAGGGTCAGCCATTCCACCCGGTCGAGATGGGCGTGCTTCGGGCCGGCGAGCAGGCTCGGCCTGCCCTCCGGGCGCGGCACGTAGCCCTCGAACTTCGCATAGACCGCGCGCGAGCCGGGAACGCGCTCGGCCGCGACGAAGCGGAACGGGCCGCTGCCGACCATCTCCGAGATGGGCAGCGCCGCATCGGTCGCCGCCAGCCGCTCCGGCATGACGAAGGCGACGTTGGCGCCGACCTTGCCGAGCGCGTCCGGCAGCAGCGGAAAGGGCCGCTTCAGCCGCCAGCGCAGCACGCGGTCGGAGGGGGCGGTGATCTCCTCGACCGCCGCCATGACGGCAAGGCCGAAGCTGTCCCGCTGGCCCCAGCGCTTGACGCTGGCAAGGGCATCCCGCGCGCGCACCGGCTCCCCGTCATGGAAGCGAAGGCCGTCCCGCAGCGTCATGGTCCAGGTGAGGCCGTCATCCTCGACCGTGTGGCCCGCGACCATCTGCGGCTGGGCCCGGTACTGCTCGTCCCACCCGTAGAGCGTGTCGAAGACGAGGAAGGCGTGGTTGCGGGTGACGAAGCCGGTGGTGGTGATGGGGTCGAGGATGGCGAGGTCGGCCTGCGGCGCGAAGCGCAGCAGCTTCTGGCCGGATTGCGCGCCGGCCAGCCGTGGCGCCGCGAGGGCAAGGGCCGAAGCCCGGAGGAAGCCACGCCGCTGCATCATGCCGTCGCCTTCCGCTGCCGATCGACGGCAGCATAGCCCGGGATGGCGGCGACGCTACCAGCGCAGCGCCCGGATGGCGGCGATCGGGTCGACGCCCTCGGACAGCGCCACCTGGCGCAGCCGCTCCGGGTCCGGGTTGTCGCCATGGGCATGGGCGGCGAGGCCGGTCATGGCCCAGAGCGCATCCATCCCCGCCGCCGCCGCCCCGGCGAGGTCGGTATGCGGCGTGTCGCCGATGGCCAGCACCCGGCGCCGGTCGGCGAGGCCGAGCAGCTCCATCACCGGGTCGTAGACCGCCGGGTCCGGCTTGCCGACCTCGAAGACCGATCCGCCGAGCTCCAGGTAGATGTCGGCCAGCGCGCCGGCGCAGATCAGCCGGTCCTCGCCGACCATGACGAAGCGGTCCGGGTTCACGCAGACCATGGGCAGGCGATGCGCGGCCGCTGCCTCCAGCGCCGGGCGGTAGGGCGCCGGGTCGGCCGAGCCGCGCTCCGGGTCGGGGCCGGTGTTCAGCAGGAAATCCGCCCCGGCCGGGTCGGCGGCCACCTCGGCGACGCCCTCCTCGATCACCGAGAGGTCCTTCTCCGGGCCGATATGGAAGGCGCGCCGGCCGAGCGGGGCGAAGAAGGGATGGCTCCGCTCCTTCAGCATCCGCCAGGTGATCTCGCCCGAGGACATGATGCCGTCATAGAGCGCGCGGTCGAGCGCCATGCCGTCCAGCATGCCCTGGATCATCCAGGCCCGGCGCGGCGCATTGGTCAGGAAGGCGACGCGCTTGCCGCGGGCCTTCAGCTCCGCCAGCGCCTCCGGCACGCCGGGATAGAGCCGCTTGCCGTTGTGGACGACGCCCCACAGGTCGAGGACATAGCCGTCGTAGCGTTCCGCCAGCGGCGCGATGCCGTCGAGGATGTCCATCCCACTCTCCCTCAGGCCGCGGTGCCGACAGCCGCGGCGACGCTCGAGAACCCCTCCCGCCGCAGCAGCGCGGCGAGGTCGCGGAGGATCGCCGGCACCAGGGCGGGGCCGGCATAGGCGAAGGCGGTGTAGAGCTGCACCAGGCTGGCGCCGGCCCTGATCTTCGCCAGCGCATCGGCGCCGCTGGCGATGCCGCCGACGCCGACCAGCGTCAGCCGCCCCTGCGCGATCGCGTGGCAGTGGCGCAGCATCTCGGTCGCCCGGTCGCGCAGCGGGGCGCCGGACAGCCCGCCCGCCTCCGTGCGATGGGGCGAGCGCAGGCCCTCCGGCCGGGCGATCGTCGTGTTGGAGACGATGAGGCCGGCGACGCCATGGGCGATGCAGGCCTCGATGATCGGGCCGAGGGCGTTCTCCGAGAGGTCCGGGGCGATCTTCACCAGGACCGGCGGCCCCTCGATGGCGGCGATGCCGGCGAGGATCTGCGCCAGCCGCTCCTCCCCCTGCAGGTCGCGGAGGCCCGGCGTATTGGGCGAGGAGACGTTGACGGTGACGTAGTCGGCGAGGCCGGCCAGCGCTGCGTAGAGGGCCGGGTAGTCCCGCGCCGGGTCGGCGCCCTCCTTGTTCACCCCGATATTGGCGCCGAACACCGCCGGCAGCGGCCGCGGCAGGGCGCGAAGCCGGGCGAGATAGGCCTCCACCCCGCCATTGTTGAAGCCCATGCGGTTGATGACCGCGCCATCCTCCTGCAGCCGGAACAGGCGCGGGCGCGGATTGCCGGGCTGCGGCCGCGGCGTGACGGTGCCGGCCTCGACGAAGCCGAAGCCGAGGCGCATCAGCGGCAGCACCGCCACCGCATCCTTGTCGAAGCCCGCCGCCAGGCCGAGCGGGTTGGCGAAGCGCAGGCCGAAGGCCTCGGTGGCGAGGATCGGGTCCGCCGCCGCCCCGGCCCGGCCGGCGAGGCCCGCCGACAGGGCCTTCAGCGCCAGGCCATGCGCCGTCTCGGCATCGAGGCGGCGGAGCAGGGGCGTGGCGAGGGAAGCGAGGCGGGGCGTCATGGCGCCGCTGTGTGCCCGAGACGGTGCGGGTTGGGAAGCCGGCGCGGAGCATGGCCGCCGCGGGCGCCGGCCTCGCGGCCAGGCCCTGGTTGACGCCCCTGCCCCGGCCCGCGACAACCGCATCCGGTAAAGGCCGGGAGGAAGCCAGGTGAAGGGACCAGCGCTGCTGCTGGCCGGTGTCGTGCTGTTCAGCATCAACGACGCGAACAGCAAGCTGCTCGCGGGCCAGTATGGCCTCGGCGAGGTGCTCTTCCTCCGCTACGCCATGCTGCTGCCGGCCTTCCTGCTGGCGCGCGCCCTCCGGCCGGGCTTCGGCGGGCCGCTCTCGACGCGGCATCCCGGGCTGCAGGCGCTCCGGGCCTGCTCGATGATGGTCTCGGCGGCCGGCTTCTTCCTCGGCTTCCGGCATGTGCCGCTGGCGGAGGGCTACCTGTTCTTCTTCACCGCGCCGCTGCTCACCCTCGGCCTCTCGGTGCTGATGCTGGGCGAGGCGGTGGCGCGGGCGGCCTGGGGGTGGTGCCTGCTCGGCTTCGCCGGCGTGCTGCTGGCGGTGGCGCCGAAGCTCGGCGGGCTCGATGCGCCGATCGGCGGCTACCTGGCGCTGCTGGCGGCGACCTTCGCCTTCGCCCTGAACCAGACGCTCAACCGGAAGCTGCGGACGGAGCCGGGGCTGGTGGGCGTCATCCTCTGGCCGAGCCTGCTGGGCCTGCCGCTCTTCGCGCCGCTGGCGCTCATCGACTGGGTGCAGCCGCCGCCGCTCGACCTGGCGCGGATGCTGGGGAACGGGCTGCTGGCCGGCGCGGCGGTGGTCTGCACCGCGGCGGCCTTCCGCCATTCGGATGCCGCCCGGCTCGCGCCCTGGGGCTTCGCGGCGCTGCCGGTCTCGGTCGGGCTCGACCTCGCCATCTGGGGGCATGGGCCGGATGCGGCGATGCTGGCGGGCGGTGCCGTCGTCATCGTCGCCTGCCTGATGAGCGAGCGGGCGCGGCGGCGCGGCCTCCCTCAATCGATCCCGGCGGGGAAGGCGTGGGTGCCGTCCGGCCCGAGCGGCAGCGGCGTCACCGCGCGCACGGCGGAGAGCGGCAAGGCGCCGTAGAGATGTGGGAAGAGGCCGGGGCGGCGGCCGGCCGGCTCCCAGCGCAGCGCCTCGCCGAGGCTGGCCGGATCGGCTTCGACCAGCAGCAGGTCCCGCTCGCCGGCGCGGTGCCTGGCGGCGCTGGCGCGGAGCTGGGCGCCGGTCGAGAAATGCAGGAAGCCGTCGCGCCGGTCATCCGCGCTGCCGTGATAGGCGCCGGCGGCCTCGGCCTCGCGCCACTCGGCGGCGCGGACCATGGTGTAGATGGGGGGGCTCATCGGGCGAGGGTCCGGAGCCGGTCGAGCAGCCGATCGACCTCCTCCCCCGTCTGGTAGAGGCCGAAGCCGAAGCGCAGGCGCCTCCCGCGCCGGTCCGTGACGATGCCGGCCGCGGCGAGGCGGGCCTGCCAGGCTTCCGCATCCTCGAGGTCGAAGGCGAGGAAATTGCCCCGCGCCGGGTCGTCCGGCGGCACCACCAGCCGGGCGGGGTCGAGCCCGGCGCGCGGCAGGCCGGCGAGGAAGCGGGCCTGCAGGGCATGGGCATGGGCGTGGATGGCCGCCGCGTCGAGCCCGAGGCCCGCCAGCCAGTCCATCACGGCGTTCAGCCGGTAGAGGCCGCTGGTCTCGAAGGTGGAGCCCATGAAGCGCCAGCCATCCGCGGCATAGGGCACGCCGGCCTCCCCCTCGGCCAGGGCGCCGAAGCCCGCATACCAGCCGGTGGAGCGCGGCCGCATCAGCCAGCCGGGCGGGCAATGGAGGAAGCAGGCCCCCTCACCGGCCATCGCATACTTGTAGCCGCCGGCGAGGTAGAAGGCGCGGCCGGCGATCGCCGAGAGGTCGACCGGCCGGGCCATGAAGGCGTGGTAGCCGTCGATGACCAGCGCCGCCTCGCCCGCCGCCTCGGCGAGCGCCGGCAGGCCGGTGAGCGCGGCGCCGGAGGTGAAGAAGACCTCGCTCGTCCAGATCAGGTCGAAGCCCCCCCGCGCGGCCTCGGCGAGGCGGGGGATGCAGTCGCGCGCCCGCTCGCTCGGGATCCGGGTGACGGCCACCAGCCCCTCCTCCTCCAGCCGGGCGAGCTGGCGGGCGAGGCTGTGGAACTCGCCATCCGTGGTCAGGATGCGGGGCGGCCGGTGCGTCGGCAGTGCCGAGAGGATGCGGATGACGAATTCCTGGGTGTTCGGCGCGAAGACGATGGTCGACGGGTCCGGCAGGCCGCAATGCCGGGCGACATGGCGCTGCGCCGCCTGCCAGACCGGGCCGAGCACATGCTCCCACTTGGCATCCAGCAGCCGGGCTGCGTCGTCCCAGGAGGCGAGCTGGGCCGCGCGGGTCACATCCGGCCGCGGGTGGTGGCTGTGCGCGGCGAAATGCAGCCGCTCCGGCGCGGCGCCGAGGCTCAGGGAGAAGTGCGGGCGAAGGTCCAGCATGGTCTTGCTCCGGCGGATTGCTTTAAGCTTAAAGTAACCTTCCCAGGGAGGCCACCACCATGGTCGAGGGCGTCGAGACCGATTTCGCCAGGCGCATGAGCTATGGCGACTACCTGCATCTCGACCAGGTGCTCTCGGCGCAGCAACCGCTCTCCGGCAAGCATGACGAGTTGCTCTTCATCACCATCCATCAGGTGCAGGAGCTCTGGATGAAGCTGCTGAACCATGAGCTGGACCTGGCGATGGCGAATATCCGCGCCGATGCGCTGCGCCCGGCCTTCAAGGCGCTGTCCCGCGTCGGGCGCATCCAGAAGCAGCTCATCGAGGCCTGGGACGTGCTCTCGACCATGACGCCGCACGACTACCTCGCCTTCCGCGACAGCCTCGGCAGCTCCTCCGGCTTCCAGTCCTGGCAGTACCGGCTGATCGAGTTCAAGCTCGGCGCGCGGGACGGCTTCATGATGAAGCCGCATGCCCACCGGCCGGACATCATGGCGGTGCTCGAGGCCGCCTTCCGCGGGCCCTCGCTCTATGACGAGGCGCTGCGCCTGCTGGCGCGGCGGGGGCTCCCGGTGCCGGAGGCGGTGCTCGGGCGCGACCTCAGCCGGCCCCATGCGGCGGACGAGGGCGTCACCGCAGCCTGGGCCATCGTCTACGAGCAGGCCGAGACGCATTTCGACCTCTACGAGCTGGCCGAGGAGCTGGTCGACCTGGAGGACGCCGTGCAGACCTGGCGCTTCCGGCACATGCGGACGGTGGAGCGCATCATCGGCCACCGCATGGGCACCGGCGGCTCGGCCGGCGTCTCCTATCTCAAGGGCGTGCTCGAGCGGGGCTTCTTCCCGGAACTCTGGACGGTGCGGACGCGGCTGAGGCCCGTCCCGCATGGAGAGTGATGGTCTCATTTATGGTTCCGTAAGCCCGTCACGGCATGGTTCGTCCCGTCATATGAGACGGAGCGCGAAACCATGCGGGCTATCCAGGTTTCCGGGACCATTCCCAGCACGCTGCGGGAGAATACGCGACCCGGGGAATGGGCCGCCGGGCTGACGCTGACCGGCGATACCGGCCAGCTGATCGGGATCGAGCTCATCGGGCCCAATGCGCTGAACTTCTCCGTGGCCTGGAACCCCTCGCTCGGCCTCGCTACTCTCGGAATCGCCGCCCCCGCCGACTACGAGTATTTCGCCGCGGCCCGCCTGCCGACGCAGCTCTCCTTCTCGCTCCGCTTCGTCTTCGACGATGGCAGCCGGCAGAGCCCGAACATGGTCTACCGCGTCTCCGTGCTCGATGTGGACGACGCGCCGCCGAGCGATCTGCGCCTCGTCACCGGCGGCAGCGTCACGGCGGGGGCGATCGGCAGCGTCATCGGCACGCTCGCGGTCACCGACCCGGATTCGGCCGGGCCCTTCAGCTTCAGCTTCGCCGAGGCGGATGCCTGGCGCTTCGAGGTGGTGGGCAATGTGCTCAAGCTGAGGGACGGCATCAGCCTCGGCCTCGACGAGATGCCGACCCTCCCGCTCTTCATCGAGGTCTCGGACGGGCGGCAGAGCGCGGGCTTCACACTCAGCATCGCGGTGACGGACCCCGGCACGCAGCCGAGCCGCGTGGAGGTGCTGACGCCGGCGACGCCGCAATCCGGCTTCGTGCTCCACACGCCGAGCCAGGCGGTGACGCTGCATGAGGCGCGCGACATCACGGCGGCAAACAGCCACGGCGAAGAGCTGCGGCAGGTGCTGCTCGCCGAGGGCAAGGAGGTCTGGATGCCGGCGGTGCAGGCGCTTCGCCTCGCCGATGGCTGGCTGGATTACGACCCGGCCGGGCAGGCGGTGCGGGCCTCCGCCCTGCAGGGCGCGGCGACGGGGCAGGCGGCGAGCGGGGCGGAGCTTGCCAGGCTGGTCGAGCGGAACGCCGCGGGCCAGGGCTGGGTCGACCTCGCGGCGGCGCTGGTGCCGGGGGCGCTGGCCGCGCTCGATGACGGGGCGCTGGTCACGACGCTCTACCAGGCCGCCCTGCACCGCGACCCGGATGCGGCGGAGCTGGCCCTGCAGCTCGGCCGCCTGGCCTCGGGGGTGAGCCGGGCGCAGCTCGTCGCCGACCTGGCGGGATCGGACGTGGCGTTGGCGGCGGCGGCCGATCCGGACGGGGTCTGGGTCGGCCAGGCCCTCGGCGGCAGCGCGGCCTGGCACATGGATACGGGCGGGCTCGGCAGCGGCGTGCTCGCCGCCGCCATCCACCCGGTCGGCTTGGCCTGGATGCTTTGAGGGAGATTAGAATTTCGGCCGCTGCACCTCGCAGGTGCCGGCGATGCTGCCGGCGGCGACGGGGAGGTCGCAGGGGGCGGGCGGCGTCGGCGGCTGGTCACCGGGCCCGGCGAGTGCCGGCGCGGCCTCGGCGCGGCAGGCCTCCACCCGGGCCGCGTCGGGGCGACGGGAGAAGAGCAGCCGTGCCTCGCCCGTCATGCGGGAGAGGCTGAGGGTGAAGCGGTCATGCGCCGGGACGCCGCGCCAGCCCTCGCCGGGCAGTGGCGTGCCGAAGCCGGCGACCAGCGGGTCCCGCCGCGCGCCCATCCCCTCCGACTCCATCCAGGCGGTCTGGCCGGGCAATTCGATGGCGAAGCCGCGCTCCTCCACCACCACCCGCAGCTGCCCGCCATTGGGGAAGCGGCAGGTGAGGAAGGTCTCCGCCGCGGCCGGCCGCGCCAGGGCCAAGGCCAGAGCCAGGGCTGTCAGGGCGAGGGCAACCGTCCTGGCCGGGCGATGCCGCATGGTCGTTCCTTCCGGTTATCGATGACGGCACGTTACCCCGCTCCGCGAAAGCTTCAATCCGCCGCGCGCTCGGCTTAGGTTAGTTCCGTGGAAACCGTCGACACGAGCCTGGGCGCCAGGCCCCTCTCTCCCGCCCCGCGGGGCGGGCTGCATCGATTCGCCAATCCGGGCCGCTTCCTGCGGCTGTCCGGGCGGGTGCTGCCCTGGCTGACCGCCGCGGCGGTGCTCACCCTCGGCATCGGCCTGCCCTGGGGCCTCTTCTTCTCGCCGCCCGACTGGCAGCAGGGCGAGACGGTCCGCATCCTCTACATCCATGTGCCGATGGCCTGGCTGGCGATGGGCGGCTATGCGGGGCTCGCCATCGGCTCGATCCTCTCGCTGATCTGGCGGCATCCGCTGGCCGACCTCGCCTGCCGGGAGCTCTCGCCGATCGGGGCGCTGGCCACGGCCCTCTGCCTCGCCACCGGCAGCCTCTGGGGCAAGCCGATGTGGGGGACCTGGTGGGTCTGGGATGCGCGGCTCACCTCGGTGCTGGTGCTGTTCTTCCTCTGGCTTGGCCATGCGGCCCTCGTCCGCGCCTTCGACGACACCGAGCGCGGGGCGCGGATGGGCGCGATCCTCGCCCTGATCGGGGCGGTGAACGTGCCGATCGTGAAATTCTCGGTCGACTGGTGGAACACGCTGCACCAGCCGGCGAGCGTCACGCGGCTCGGCGCGCCCGGGCTGCATGTCGACATCCTCTACCCGCTGCTGGTCTGCGCCCTCGGCTTCACCCTTGCCTTCATGGCGCTGGTGCTGGCGCGGACGCGGGCGGCGGTGATGGAGCGGCGCATCCGGGCGCTCGAGCTTGCGGCCGCGCGCCGGGCGGAGGCCGCATGACGCTCCACTGGATGCATGTCACGGCCAGCTACGCGCTGGTGCTCGGTGGCTTCCTGATCCTCAGCCTCGCCACCATCTTCCGTCATGCCGCGGCGAAGCGCCGGCTGGCCCAGCTCGACCCGCGCGCCCACCGGCGCGCACAGGATACCGCATGACCCGCAAGTCCCGCCGGCTCTGGATGCTGCTGCTCTGTGCCCTCGGGCTCGGCAGCGCCACGGCCCTGACCCTCTCCGCCTTCCAGGACAACCTCGTCTTCTTCCGCTCGCCGAGCGACATCGCCCGCGAGGCGCCGACGGCGGACCGCGCCTTCCGCCTCGGCGGCCTGGTCGAGACCGGCAGCGTGGTGCGGGAGACCGCCCCCGACGGCAAGCCGGAGGCGCGCTTCCGCGTGACGGATGGCGCGCATGGCGTGCCGGTGACCTATGCCGGCGTGCTGCCGGACCTGTTCCGCGAGGGCCAGGGCGTGGTGACTCTCGGCAGGCTCGGCCCGGACGGCACCTTCCGCGCGAGCGAGGTGCTGGCGCGGCACGACGAGAGCTACATGCCGCCCGAAGTCGCCGATGCGCTGAAGAGGAGCGGCCACTGGAACCCGAACCAGGGCGGCCCGCCGCCGGCCGCCACCTGGAACACGCTGGAACCGGCATCCGCCCAGCCGAGGCGCGGCTCATGATCCCCCCGCGGAGCGGACTATGATTCCTGAGATCGGGCATTTCGCCCTGGCCCTCGCGCTGGCCCTGTCGCTGGCGCAGGCGCTGGTCGGGCTGGCCGGCGCGCAGCGGGCCGATGCGCGGCTGATGGGCGCCGCCTCGCCGCTCGCCGTCGGCGTGCTGGTGACGGTCGCCGCGGCCTTCGCCTGCCTCGTCTGGGCCTATGTCGCCAACGACACCACGGTGCTGAACGTGGTGCAGAACAGCCACTCGCTGAAGCCGACGCTCTACAAGATCAGCGGTGCCTGGGGAAACCACGAGGGGTCGATGCTCCTCTGGGTGCTCATCCTCGCCCTCTGCGGCGGGGCGGTGGCGGCCTTCGGTGGCAACCTTCCCTCTGCCCTGCAGGCGCGGGTGCTCGGCATCCTGGCGCTGGTGGCGCTCGGCTTCATCGGCTTCATCCTCGCCACCTCGAACCCCTTCGAGCGCATCTGGCCGCCGCCGCTGGACGGCCAGGGGCTGAACCCGATCCTGCAGGACCCGGGCCTCGCCTTCCATCCGCCGCTGCTCTACCTCGGCTATGTCGGCTTCGCGGTGACCTATGCCTTCGCCGTCGCCGCGCTGATCGAGGGGCGGGTCGATGCCGCCTGGGGGCGCTGGGTGCGGCCCTGGGCGCTGGCGGCCTGGTCCTTCCTGACGCTCGGCATCGCCCTCGGCTCCTGGTGGGCCTATTACGAGCTCGGCTGGGGCGGCTACTGGTTCTGGGACCCGGTCGAGAATGCCTCGCTGCTGCCCTGGCTCGCCGGCTGCGCGCTGCTGCATTCCGCCATCGTCGTCGAGAAGCGGGAGGCGCTGAAGACCTGGACGGTGTTCCTCGCGCTCCTCGCCTTCGGGATGAGCCTGCTCGGCACCTTCCTCGTCCGCTCCGGCGTGCTGAACAGCGTGCATGCCTTCGCCAACGACCCGGCGCGCGGCACGGTCATCCTGATCCTGCTTGCCATCTATATCGGCGGCGGCTTCCTGCTCTTCGCCTGGCGGGCGCAGGCGATGCTGCCGACGGGCGTCTTCACCCCCGTCTCGCGGGAAGGGGCGCTGGTGCTGAACAACCTGCTGCTCTGCTCGATCGCGGCGGTGGTGCTGGCGGGCACGCTCTACCCGATGTTCGCCGACCTGGTGCTGGGCGAGAAATTCTCCGTAGGTCCCCCGTTCTTCAACACGGCGATCTTCCCGCTGGCGGTGCCGCTGATCGGCGCCATGACGCTCGGGCCGGTGATGCCGTGGAAGCGGGCGCGGCTCTTCCCCGCCCTGCAGCGGCTTTGGTGGGCGGCGCTGGCCGGGCTCGCGGCGCTGGTGCTCTGCTTCGCCATCGAGGGCTATCGCGTCGGCCCGGCGCTCGGCTTCGGCGCGGCGGTGTGGGTGATCCTCGCCGCCATCGCCGATATCGCCGACCGCATCGCGCTGTTCAGCCGGCCGCGGGCGGCCTGGGCGCGGGCCAAGGGGCTGCCGCGGGCGGCCTGGGGCGGGGCGCTGGCCCATGCAGGGATGGGGGTGATGATCCTCGGCCTCGCCGGCATGGGCCTTGCCACCGATACGCTGCGCCTGGTGAAGCCCGGCGAGAGCGTGGCGCTGGCCGGGCTCGACTACCGGCTGGTCGGCGTCGCCGATGCGCCGGGGCCCAACTTCTCGGCCCGGCGCGCGACCGTCGAGGTACGCGACGGCGACCGGCTTGTCACGGTGCTGGCGCCGGAGCGCCGCAGCTTCCCCGTCGCCCGGATGACGACGACGGAGGCGGCGATCCACACCAACTGGCTCGCCGACCTCTACGTGGTGCTCGGCGAGGAGCGGGATGGCGGCGCGGTGCTGCGCATCCACCACAACCCGCTGGCGCCCTGGATCTGGCTCGGCGCCGCCCTCATGGCGCTCGGCGGCGGCATCTCGCTGAGCGACCGGCGCGTCCGCGTCTCGGCGCCTGCGGCCAAGCCGGTGAAGGCCAAGGGCGTAAAGGCTGGGGCACGGGCATGAGCGAGGCGGTTCCCAATCCCGAGGCGGCCGCCTGGCGCCGGCGGGCGCTGCTGCTGGCGCCACTTGCGGTCGCCGGGCTCGGCGGCGCCGGCTTCTATGCCATGCTGCGAGGCCTCGGCACCGGCGACTACGACCCGCGCGGCGTGCCCTCCGCCCTGATCGGCAAGGCCCCGCCCGATTTCAGCCTGCCGCCGCTCGAGGGCACGGGGCTGCCGGGGCTCTCGGCGGCCGACCTGAAGGCGGGCAAGCCGATGCTGGTGAATTTCTTCGCCTCCTGGTGCGTGCCCTGCGTGATCGAGCATCCGCAGCTCATGCGGCTCGCGCGCAACGGCGTCGCCATCATGGGCATCGCCTACAAGGACAAGCCGGCGGACAGCCTCGGCTTCCTGAAGCAGCGCGGCACGCCCTATGCGCGGCTCGGCGTGGACCAGCCGGGGCGGGTGGCGATCGATTGGGGGCTGTATGGCGTGCCTGAGACCTATCTCATCGACAAGTCGGGCATCGTCCGCTGGCGGATGGCCGGGCCGGTGACGGAGGAGATCCTGGATCAGCAGGTCATCCCGCTGCTGCGGCGCCACGCATGATCCGCTGGCTGCTGCTGCTGATGCTGGCCGTCATGCCAGCCCCTGGCCCGGCGCTCGCCGTCGGCGACCCGGCCGACCAGCTCCCCAACCCGGCGCTGGAGGAACGCGCCCGCGTCATCGGGCGCGAGCTGCGCTGCATGGTCTGCCAGAACCAGTCGATCGAGGACAGCGATGCCGACCTCGCCCGCGACCTGCGCCGGATCGTCCGCGAGCAGGTGGCGCAGGGCAAGCCGGACGAGGCCGTCCTCACCTTCGTGCACGAGCGCTACGGCGACTTCGTCCTGCTGAGGCCGCCCTTCAAGCCGGAGACGGCGCTGCTCTGGGCGACGCCGGCCATCGCGCTGCTCGCCGGCGCGCTGCTGATCCGCGGCATGCGGCGGCGGCAGGCGGCGGCGGCCGGGCCGCCGGACCTCACCCAGGCGGAGCGCGATCGCCTCGCCCAGCTCGCCGGCAGGCCGCGCGAGTGAACTGGTTCCCGTTCTGGCCGCTGCTCGGCCTGCTGGCCGTGGCGGCGATCCTGCCGCTCGCCGCCAGCCTGTTCCGTCCGCCGGCGGCGCGGGGGCGGCGCGAGGCCGACCTTGCCCTCTACCGGGCGCAGATGGAGGAGCTGGACCGCGAGCGCGAGGCCGGCCGGCTGGACGAGACGGCGCACAGGGCCGCCGTGCTCGAGGTGCAGCGCCGGCTGCTGGCGGCGCCGGCCGAGGCGGGCACGCGCTCCGGCCGTGGGGCGAAGCTTGCCTTGTGGGGCACGGTCGCCGCCGTGCCGCTGCTGGCGCTCGCCCTCTATTGGCCGAGCGCGCTGCCGGACATGCCCTCGGCACCCTTTGCGCTGCGCCAGCAGATCGCGGCACGGGACGAGGAGATGCTGGAGCTGCTGCGCAGCCGCCTCGCCACCCTCAACCCGGCCAGCCAGCAGGCCCAGGACGGCTACCGGCTGCTCGGCAATGCAGAGCGCAGCCGCGGCGCGCTCGGCCCGGCGGCGGAGGCCTTCAAGCGGGCGCTCGCGGCGAAATTCGACCCGGAGCTGATGAGCCAGCTCGCCCAGATCCTGATCGAGGACGACAAGCTGGACGAGGCCCGGCGCATCCTCGCCGCCGGCCTGCCGCAGGCGCCGCAGCATGTCGGGCTGCGCTTCCTCTCCGGCCTGGTCGAGGCGAAGGCCGGGCACCCGGAGCGGGCCCGCGAGCTCTGGCAGGCGCTGGTGGCCGCGGCGCCGCCCGAGGCGCCGTGGCGGACCATGGTCGAGCGGCGGATGCAGGAGCTGCCCTGACCGCGGGCGCGCATCTGGCGGCCTTCTTTCCCGAGGGCGTGCCGGAGGGGGTGCGGCTGGCCGAAGGCCCCTGGGCGGCGCCCGCCTTCGGCCCCCGGCGGCGGACGGTGGGGCTGCTGGCCGCCATCGGCGAGGATCCGGTCGCGGCGGCGCTCGCCCGGCCAGCCCCGGCCGAGGCGGTGGCCCAGGCGGCGGCGTTGCAGCCGCTCTGGCCCGAGCCCATCGATCCCCGCCTGCTGGCGGCGACGCGCTGGGCGGACCCGTTGCGCGAGCGGGCCTCGACGGCGGAGGAAGGGCTGGCGCTGCTCGCCCTCTGGCGGCGGGAGGCGGCGGCCAACCGGGGCATCGCGGCCTTCCTCGGCATGGCGGGGTGGAAGCAGGCGGCCATCGCCGCCGCCTTCGCGCATGACGGCCCGCCCGCCATCTTCGCCCGGGACGAGGCGGAGGCGCTGGCGGTGGCGCGGGAGTGGCAGGGCGGCATCGCCGTCTGGGCGACGCGGGCGGCGCCGGGGCTCGCCGCGCGGTGCCGGGCGGCGGGGGTGCCGCTGCACTGGGTGGAGGATGGCTTCCTGCGCTCCGTCGGGCTCGGGGTGGATTTCATTCCCTCCGCCTCGCTCGCCGTCGATCCGCTGGTGCCGCATTACGACGCGGGCGAGGCCTCGGCGCTGGAGCGCATCCTGGCGGAGGCGGAATTCCCTCCGGCGCTGCTGGCGCGGGCGGCGGCGCTGCGGGAGGCGATCGTCGCGCGGGGGGTGACCAAGTACAATCTCCGCCGCCCGGCCGCGCCCCTGCCGGCGACGCCGGGGCGGCGGCGCATCCTCGTCGTCGGGCAGGTCGAGGACGATGCGTCGATCCGCCTCGGCGCCGGGCGGGTGCGGACCAATCTCGGCCTGCTGGAGGCGGTCAGGCGGGAGGAGCCGGAGGCCTTCATCGTCTTCCGCCCGCACCCCGATGTGGAGACCGGCTATCGCCGCGGCTATGTCCCGCGCCGCGCGGCGCTGCGCCTGGCCGATGCGGTGGCGGCGGGGGGCGATATCGGCACGCTCTTCGCCCAGGTGGATGCGCTGCACGGCATCACCAGCCTCGCCGGGTTCGAGGCGCTGCTGCGCGGGCTGGAGGTCACGGTCTGGGGCCGGCCCTTCTATGCCGGCTGGGGGCTGACTCGGGACCGGGAGGCGATGCCGCGGCGGGGCCGCCCCCTCCCGCTCGATGCGCTGGTGGCCGGCGCGCTGATCCTCTACCCGCGCTACCTCGACCCGGTGACCATGCTGCCCTGCGGGCCGGAGCTGCTGCTGGAGCGGCTGGCCGATCCTGCGGGCTGGGCGCCGGCTTCCCGGGCGCGGCGGGCCCTCCTCCCCTGGTGGCGGCAGCAGGGCTGGTGGCTGAAGCAGGCCCGGCGCTTCGGCCTCTGGCAGCGCTGAGCGCCGCGCCTCAGTCGAGCGAGATGCGGGCGTCGCGGGCGATGGCCTGCCAGCGCAGGGCGCTCGCGCGGATGTAGCCGTCCACCTCGGGCTGCGGGATGTAGAGCGGGTCGACGAAGGCCGATTGCAGGCGCTGCTCGGTCTGCGGCGTCCGGGTGCGCTCGAGCGCCGCGGCGAGGGCCCGGGCGATGGCGGGCGGCGTCTTCCGCGGCACGAAGAGGCCGAACCAGATGCCGAGATCGACATCCGGCATGCCGCTCTCCTTCAGCGTCGGCACCTGCGGCAGCGCGCCCGCGCGGCGGGCGGTGGTGACGGCGAGCGGGCGGAAGGCGCCGGACTGGACATGCGCGGTGGAGGTGGCGGTGGTGTCGAAGCCGAAATCCACCTCGCCCGCCAGCATCGCGGCGACCAGCGGGGAGGAGCCGCGATAGGGCACATGCGTCGCCTCGATTCCCGCCTCCTTCAGGAAGACCGCGGCCGAGAGATGCGAGGAGCTGCCATTGCCGACCGAGCCATAGATCAGCGGCCGCGCCTTGGCCTCCGCGATGAACGACCGCACGTCCTTCGCCTGGACGCGGGAGGGGATGACGGAGAGGATGTTGGCCACCTCCCCGATCGTGCCGAGGCAGAGGAAGTCGCGCACCGCATCGACGCCGCTGTTGGCATACAGGATGGGGTTCACGCCGAACAGGGCGGTGGTGCCGAAGAGGATGGTGTTGCCGTCCGGCTCCGCCTGGGCGGCGGCCCCCGTCCCGATATTGCCGCCGGCGCCGGCGCGGTTCTCCACCACCACGGCCTGGCCGAGCTCCCGCCCCAGCGGTTCGGCGACGATGCGGCCGACGATGTCGGTCACGCCGCCCGGCGGGTAGGTGACGATGAGGCGGACCGGGCGGTCCGGCTTCCACTCGGCGGGCTGGGCGTGGAGCGCCGGGGCGGCGAGCAGGGTGCCGAGACCGGCCAGTGTGGTGCGGCGGTGGAGCATGACGGTTCCTCGATCCTGCCTCGCAAGGAAGCCGAGGCGAGGCGCGCTGTCCAGCCTCAGCCCGGGGGCTTGAGCCGGCCCCGGCGGGCGAGGCCGGCGGTCTTCCAGCGCGGTTCCGCCGGCTTGGCGCGGCGGCGCGGCCCGGGCGGCGCGGCCGTTTCGGCGGATGGCGGCGCAGGTTCCGGCTCCGGCTTCGGCTCGAGCGCCTCGACCTCGACGGGAGGCGCGGCCGCCTTCGGCGGGCGGCCGCGCTTGCGGAGGGCGGGCGGCGGAGCCGCTTCCGGCGGCGGTGCGGGAGCCGCTTCCGGCGGCAGTGCGGGAGCCGTTTCCGGCGGCGATGCAGGGGCCGCTTCCGGCGACGGTGCGGAAGCCGCTTCCGGCGGCGATGCAGGGGCCGCTTCCGGCGACGGTGCGGAAGCCGCTTCCGGCGGCGGTGCGGGAGCCGCTTCCGGAGCGGCATCCGGGGCTACGGGCTGCAACTCGGGCGCGACGGGCCCCGCCCTGGCGATCAGCGCGCGCAGCGTGCCGGCCGTCTCGAAATAGGATCCGTCGCGGCTCAGCAGGTAGTGCTTCCCCTCCACCTTGAAGATGCGATGCTGCATGGTGAGGCGCTGGACCTGCAATTCGGTCGCAGGGAAGAAGGCGCAGCCGATGGCCCGGGCGGCTGCGACCTGTTCAGGCGTCAATTCCAACGTACTGCTATTCCCAAAGGCTTCAGCCCCGCACTCTGCCCGTGAAGGCCAGCGCAGGCCAATTGAAAGGCCGTTGATGAGGGGGGTTGGAGCGGGCGATGGGAATCGAACCCACGACATTCAGCTTGGGAAGCTGACGTTCTACCTCTGAACTACGCCCGCAGCACATGGGCGACATTAGCCGCAGCGGGCGCCGGGCTCAAGCCCATGCCTCGCCGCGCTGAAGGGTTGACCGCGCGGCTCCGGGGCCGCTAACTGCGGCCGGGCCCCGCGGCCCCCTCGCGATTTGTCCGGCCAGCTTGCGGCGAGGTGAAATATTCGCGCTAAATCGGCCGTCGAGGGTGCCCGCTCGCCCCTCGCGCACCGCATTAGGTGCCGGACACCATTGGTCTGCCAGGGTGTTCCAGCCAGATGTCCAAGTCCCTGCCCGAGCGTCCCCTCCGCCCCGCGACGCTGCTCGTCCGCGGCGGCACCACCCGCTCCAACCATGACGAGACGGCGGAGGCGCTCTTCCTCACCTCGGGCTTCGTCTATGACAGCGCCGAGCAGGCGGAGGCGACCTTTGCCGGCACCGCCACGCACTACCAGTATTCCCGCTTCGGCAACCCGACCGTCTCGATGCTCGAGGGACGGCTGGCGGCGCTGGAGGGGGCGGAGGCCTGCCGCTGCACCGCGACCGGCATGGCGGCCGTGCATGCGGCGATGCTCTCGCACCTGAAGGCCGGCGACCGCGTCGTCGCCTCGCGCGCGCTGTTCGGCTCCTGCCACTGGATCGTCTCGACGCTGCTGCCGCGCTACGGCATCGCCAGCGAGTTCGTCGACGGCGCGGACCTCGGGCAGTGGGAGGCGGCGCTGTCGCGGCCGGCGGCGCTGGTGCTGCTGGAGACGCCCTCCAACCCGATGCTGGAGCTGGTCGACCTGCCGGCCGTTGCGGCGCTGGCGAAGAAGGCCGGCGCCATCGTCGTCGTCGACAATGTCTTCGCCACGCCGCTGCTGCAGAAGCCGCTGGCCCTCGGCGCCGATGTCGTCGTCTATTCCTGCACCAAGCACATGGACGGCCAGGGCCGGGTGCTCGGCGGCGCCGTGCTGGGCTCGAAGCGGTGGGTGGACGAGGTGCTGCAGCCCTTCATCCGCAACACCGGCCCCTCGATCAGCCCGTTCAATGCCTGGGTGATCCTGAAGGGGCTGGAGACGCTGCATCTCCGCGTGCATGCCATGTGCCGCAGCGCCGCGGCGATCGCCGATTTCCTGGGCGAGCGTGTGGAGGTGCGGCGGGCGCTCTACCCCTTCTCGGCCAGCCACCCGCAATACGCCCTGGCCCAGAGGCTGATGACGGGCGGCGGCACCATCGTCACCTTCGACCTGGCCGGGGGGAAGGAGGCGGCCTTCCGCTTCTGCAACGCGCTGAGGCTGATCGACGTCTCGAACAACCTCGGTGATTCGAAGAGCCTGGTGACGCATCCGGCGACGACCACCCATATGCGCATCGGCGCGGAGGAGCGGGCGCGGCTCGGCATCACGGACGGCACCATCCGGCTCTCGGTCGGGCTCGAGGATGTGGCGGACCTGGTCGAGGACCTGGCCGAGGCGCTGGATGCCGCGGGCGGTGCGGTGGCGCACGCCGCGGAGTAGTAGCGCAAGGGGCCGCGGCCGTGGCAGGGTGCGGCCCCAAACGGGGGAAAAACGTCATGGGTCCTGAGGCCTGGAGCAAGCCGACCGCCGCCTTCCGCCCGCGGAGGGGATAGGCCATGCAGCGCCCGCCTGCCGATGCCGATCCGGCCCGCCAGCCTGGCTATACCGAGGTGACCCGGGGCGTGCGGGTCTCCGTCCGCACCTTCTTCCTCGCCGACCAGTCGGAGCCGGAACGGGGCCATTACGTCTGGGCCTATCGCGTCACCATCACCAATGAAGGGCGGCAGACGGTGCAGCTGCTGAAGCGCACCTGGCTCATCACCGATGCGCAGGGGCGCACCCAGCAGGTGCATGGCGACGGGGTGGTGGGGGAGCGGCCGGTGCTCGACCCGGGCGAGAGCTTCGAATACACCTCGGGCACGCCGCTGGCGACGCCGTCGGGCTTCATGCGCGGCACCTACCACATGGTGCTGTCCGATACCGGCGAGGGCTTCGACGTGGCCATCCCGACCTTCAGCCTCGACAGCCCGCACCAGCCGGGGCGGCTGCACTAGCTCAGGGTCGGGTCGAGCCGGTCGCGCAGCCAGTCGCCGAGCACCGAGACGGAGAAGGTCGTCAGCACGATCACCGCCGCCGGCGAGAGCAGGATCCAGGGAGCACGGGTGAGATATTCCCGTCCGTAGCCGACCATGGAGCCGAGCGAGGTCTCCGGCGGCTGCACGCCGAGGCCGAGGAAGGAGAGGCCGCTCTCGAGCAGGATGATCTCGGGGAAGGCGAGCGTCATCGAGACGATCAGCGTCGAGGCGATGTTCGGCAGCACATGACGGCCATAGACGCGCCAGGGCGAGGCGCCGAGCTGCCGCACCGCCGCCGCGTAGCCCTGCGCGCCGGCGCTGATGACGAGGCCGCGCGCGATCCGCGCATAGCGCTCCCAGGCATGCAGGCCGAGCAGGCAGATGAAGAGCGTCAGCGAATTGCCGAAGAAGGCGAGCACCGCGAGCGCCAGGATGAGGAAGGGCAGGCTCGCCGAGAAATCGACCAGGGCGAGGACCACCTGCTCGACCAGGCCGCGGAAATGCGCCGCCAGCACGCCGAGCGAGGTGCCGATCAGCGCGCCGATGATGGTCGCCCCGAAGGCGATCAGCAGGCTCATGCGGATCGAGAAGATCAGGCGCGAGAGCACGTCCCGCCCCAGCTCGTCGGTGCCGAGCGGGTGCAGCATGGTCGCCCCGGGCGGCGCCAGGCGGTTGCGGAGGTCGAGCGCGGTATAGGCATAGGGCGCGATGACATCGGCCAGCAGCGCGATGCCGAGCATCAGCGAGAGCCAGGCGATGGCGAAGACCACCAGCACCGGCCAGCGCCGCCGCCGCTTCCCCTCGCTGATCAGCCCGACCGGAAGTGCGATCCCCGACATCTCAGGCCGTCCTCTGCCGCAGCCGCGGGTCGAGCGCACCGTAGAGCAGGTCGACCACGAGATTGGCCGTCACCATGGTCGCCGCCACCAGCAGCAGGATGCACTGCACCACCGCGAGGTCCCGGTTGGCGACGGCCACCACCAGCAGCCGCCCGACGCCGGGCCAGGAGAAGACGCTCTCCACCACCACGGCGCCCGCGATCAGGCTGCCGACCATGAAGCCGATGATGGTGACGGTCGGGATCGCCGCATTCGGCAGCGCATGGCCCCAGACCACCGCCCGCCAGGGCACGCCCTTGGCGGACGCCGTGCGGATATAGGGCTGGCCCAGCACCTCCAGCATCGCGCTCCGGGTGAAGCGGGCCAGCACCGCCGCACCGCCGACGCCCATGGTGACGATGGGGAGGATGGCATGGCGCCAGCTCTCCTGCCCGCCCGAGGGCAGCCAGCCGAGCTGGACGGCGAAGACCAGCACCAGCAGCAGGCCGAGCACGAAGGAGGGCACGGTGAAGCCGGCGACGGCGAGCATCATCACCGCGCGGTCGATAAAGGAGTTGCGGTGCAGCGCCGCGGTGATCCCGGCCGGTATGCCGAGGCCGAGCTTGATCAGCAGCGCCGGCACCGTCAGCGCCAGCGTCGCCGGGATGCGCTCCACGACCAGGGCGATGGCATCCCGCCCGTCGCGCATGGACCGGCCGAGATCGCCGCTGAGGATGGCGCCGAAATAGTGGAAGTACTGCAGCCAGAGCGGCTCCTCGAGCCCCCAGGCGCGGCGGAATGCGGCGATGGCCTCGGGCGGCGCGTCGGCGCCCATGATGATCTGCGCCGGGTCGCCCGAAAGGCGCAGCACGACGAAGGCGAAGCTCACCACCATGACGATGGTGATGGCGGCGCGCAGCAGGCGGAAGCCGAAGAAGCGGAGCATGCTCAGGCAGCCCTCATGGCTTCGGCCGGCCGGTCCGGCCCGCCGCGCCGGGCGGCGCTCCGGCCATCGGACGGCGCGGGGGCATCACCCTGCGCCACATGGCAGGCGACATGGCGGCCGTCGCCGGGACGCGGCTTCAGCACCGGGTCCTCCCGGGCGCAGAGCGCGACGGCGGCGGGGCAGCGCGGGTGGAAGGCGCAGCCGCTCGGCCGGTCGGCCGGGTTGGGCGGGTCGCCCTGCAGCAGGATGCGCCGCTGCCGGCGGCCGGGATGCGGGATGGCGGAAACCAGGGCCTGGGCATAAGGGTGCGCCGGGTCGTGCAGCACCGCATCCGGCTCGCCCTCCTCGACGATGCGGCCGAGATACATCACCGCCACCCGGTGGCTCACCTGCCGCACCGCGCGCAGGTCGTGGCTGACGAAGAGGATCGCGGTGCCGAGCCGCGCCTGCAGCTCGACCAGCAGGTTCATCACCTGCGCCTGGATGGAGACGTCGAGGGCGCTGATCGGCTCGTCGCAGACCAGCACCGCCGGGTCGGTGGCCAGCGCACGGGCGAGCACGGCGCGCTGGCGCTGGCCGCCCGAGAGCTCATGCGGGTAGCGCCCGGCCTGGTCGGGGCGCAGGCCGACATCGCCGAGCAGCCGCGCGACCCGCCCGTCGCGGTCTCCGATGCCATGGATCTCCAGCGGCTCGGCGACCTGCGCGCCGATGGTCATGCGCCGGTCGAGCGCGCCGAGCGGGTCCTGGAAGACCATCTGCATCCGCGCCCGCAGCGCGCGCCAGGCCGGTGTGCCGGGGCCGGGCATCGGCCTGCCCTCGAAGGCGACGCTGCCGGCATCGGGCCGCTCCAGCCCCAGCACCAGGCGGCCGGTGGTCGACTTGCCGCAGCCGCTCTCGCCGACCAGGCCAAGGGTGCGGCCCTGTTCGAGGCTGAGGGAGACGCCGTCCACGGCCCTCACCTCGACCGGGCGGCCGAAGAGGCCGCGACGCATGGCGTAGCGACGGGTGAGGCCGGTGGCCTCGAGCAGGGGCGTGCCCGTCATGCCGGCACCAGCTCCCGCGCCGCGCGCAGGCAGGCGGCGGCATGGCCCGGCTCGATCGGCACCGGGGCCGGCACGCCCGCGGCGCAGGCGGCGGCGGCATGCGGGCAGCGCGGGGCGAAGGCGCAGCCGGGCGGCATCGCATTCGGCTCCGGCACGCCGCCGGGGATGGCGGCGAGCGGCCGGCGTGGCCCGTCCAGCGGCGGCAGGGCACCGAGCAGCCCCTGGGTATAGGGGTGGGTCGGCCGGGCGAAGAGGCGGTCGACCGGCGCCTCCTCCACGATCCGCCCGGCATACATCACGGCCACCCGCTCGCAGGTCTCCGACACCACGCCGAGGTCGTGGGAGATGAGCACCAGCGCCATGCCCGTCTCCCGCCGCAGCGCGCCGAGCAGGTCGAGGATCTGCGCCTGGATGGTCACGTCGAGCGCCGTCGTCGGCTCGTCGGCCACCAGCAGCTCCGGCCGGCCGGCCAGCGCCATGGCGATCATCACCCGCTGGCTCTGCCCGCCGGAAAGCTCATGCGGATAGGCATCCAGCCGCCGTCCGGCATCGGGGATGCCGACCTGGTCGAGCAGCCGCCGCGCCTCGGCCCTGGCCGCCGCGCCACGGAGCCCGCGATGCAGGCCGAGCGCCTCCGCCACCTGCCGGCCGATGCGGTGCACCGGGTTGAGGCTGCTCGCCGGGTCCTGGAAGATCATGGCGACGCGGCCGCCGCGCACCCGGTCGAGCAGCGCGGGCGGGGCGCCCAGCAGCTCCTCGCCGCCGAGGCGGACGCTGCCGGCGATGCGCGCCCGGCCGGGCAGCAGGCCGAGGGCGGCAAGCCAGGTGACCGACTTGCCGCAGCCGCTCTCGCCGACTAGGCCGAGCGCCTCGCCCGGCGCCACGGCGAGGTCGATCCCCCGCAGCGCCGGCGCCCCGCCGAAATCGACGGTGAGGCCGCGGAGGGCGATGAGCGGCTCAGACATCCCAATTGCCCGGGCGGAAATCCATCAGGAAGGACTGCGCCGCGCGCCAGCGGATCGCCCGGCGCTTGCCGGTGAAGTTGGCCGCCTGGTGCAGCATGGCATAGGCCGGGTCCTCCTCCTCCAGAATGGTCAGCAGGCGGCGCATGGCGGCGCGGCGGCGGCCCTGGTCCATCTCCGTCTCCAGCGCCTCGACGGCGGCGAAGGCGTCCTCGTTCCGCCATTCATTGGTCGCGGGGTGGGAGCCGTTGCGGCCCCAGACGCCCGGCATGTTGGAGACGGGATCGGCGATGAAGACGGTGCTGGACCAGTCGCGCAGCGCGCGGCCCGGCCCGGCTTCCAGCACCTGGCTCCAGTTCTCCCGCATCTGGATCTGCACGTTGAGGCCGGCGGCGCGCCAGCCCTCCACCAGCACCTGCGCGGTCGGCGTCTGCGCGGTGTAGTAGTTGTTCAGCAGGCGATAGGGGATCGTCTCGCCCTTGTAGCCGGCGGCGCGGACCAGGGCGCGGGCCTCGGCGAGGTCGAAGCGGGGCTGCGGCCAGTCCTCCAGGTACATCCCGCCATAGAAGGGGAATTGCATCCCGCGCGGCACCTCGGTGCGCCCGGCCCAGAGCCCCTCGATGATCGCGGCGCGGTCGATCGAGAGCGAGAGGGCGCGGCGGATGCGCGGATCCTCGAGTTGCGGATGGGTCTTGTCGAAGGTGATGAAGCGGTGGTTGGCGATCAACCCGCCCTGCACCTCGAAGCCCCGGTTGCGTTCGATCTCGGCGATCTGGTCGGGCGGGACGTCGCAGGCGAAGTCGTATTCGCCGGAGAGGAGCCCCGCGATGCGCGCCGCGACTTCCGGCACCTCCAGGAAGCGGATGCGCCTCAAGGGCGGGCGGCCGCCCCAGTATTCGTCGAAGGCCTCGAGGATGAGGGCATTGTCGGGCCGGAACTCCGCCACGCGATAGGGGCCGGTGCCGACCGGGCGGCGGGCCCAGGCGAGCCAGCTCTCCGCCTCCTCCAGGCTGCGGCGGGAGGTGACGATGCCGATGCGGTGGCCGAGGCGCTTGTCGAGCGCCGGATCGGGCCGCCCGGTGACGAAGCGCAGCCGGTGGCGGCCGAGCACCTCGACCGAGAGGCCGGGGAAGACGGCGCGGCCCTGCGCCCGCACCTCCCGCGGCACCCGGGCGGCGATGCCTGCCTCGCCGCCGAAGAGGCGCTCCGGACCGAAGGAGGCGGCGACATCCTCCGCCGTCATCTCGTCGCCATTGTGGAAGCGGACGCCAGGGCGCAGCTCCACCTCCACCCGCCGCTCATCCACCCGGTCCCAGCGCAGGGCAAGGCCGGGGCGGGGCTTCAGCGTGCCGATCCAGTCGGTATCGACCAGCGGCTCCGTGTAGCAGGCGAAGTGGCGGGTGCCGACGTTGGAATTCTCCCGCGCGATGTCGAGCGTGTTGCTGTTGGCGATCTTCTGCACCGCCACGGTGATGGCGGGCCGCGCATCCTGCGCCAGCGCCAGCCGCGGCAGTGCCGGCGCGGCCAAGGGAGCAGCCAGGGCCGCCAGCGCGCTCCGGCGGGAGAGCACGGCTCAGGCCCCCCAGTTGCCGCTGCGGAAGTCCATGGCGAAGGCGGGTGCGGACTTCCAGCGGATGTCGCGGCGCTTCGCCGTGAAGGTCGCGTTCTGGTGCAGCACCGTATAGGCGGGGTCCTCGCGCTCGGCGATCTCCAGCATGCGGCGGAAGACGGCCTTGCGCCGGGCGCGATCCGTGCTCGTCTCCAGCTCGACCGAGAGGCGGTTGAACTCCTCGTTCGTCCACTCGCCGACCTGCTGCTGCTGCCCGTTCGGCCCATGCTGGTTGACGAGGGAGGAGACCGGGTCGCTGAACAGGCCGGAATTCGACCAGTCCCGCACCGCCCGCGTCGGCGAGCGCTCCAGGATCTGCGACCAGTTCTCCTTCATCTCGATCTGCACGTTCAGCCCGGCGGCGCGCCACATCTCGGTCAGCACCTGCGCCGTCGTGGTCTGGTTGGTGTAGTAGTTGTTCAGCAGGCGGTAGGGGATCGGGTCGCCCCGGTAGCCCGCCTCGCGCAGCAGCCGGCGGGCCTCGGCCGGGTCGTAGTTTGGCACCGCCCAGTCGGCCTGGAACATGTCGCCGTAGAATTCCCATTGCAGGCCGCGCGGGATGCTGGTGCGCCCGGCCCAGAGGCTGTCGACGATCGCCTGCCGGTCGATCGCATGGGTGAAGGCGCGGCGCACGCGCGCGTCGCGCAGCACGGGGTGGTTCCTGTCGAACACCGTCAGCCGGTGGTTCGGGATGGTGCCGCCCTGCACCTCGAAGGCGCGGTTGCGCTCGATGCCGGCGATCTGGTCCGGCGGGATGTCGCAGGCGAAGTGGTACTCGCCCGAGAGCAGCCCGTTCACGCGGGAGGAGACCTCCGGCACCTCGACGAAGCGAAGCTGCCGCAGCGGCGGGCGGCCGCCCCAGTACTCGTCATGCGCGACCAGGGTGAGCGAGTGGTCGGCGCGGAACTCGGCGATCCTGTAGGGGCCGGTGGTGACCGGCTGGCGCGACCAGTCGAGCCAGGTGGCGGCCTCGGCGAAGCCGCGCCGGCTGCCGATCTCGGAGCCGGAACGCGCGAGCCGCCCCTCCAGCGTGACATCCGGCGTGCGGTTGATCCAGCGCACCGTGTAGCGGTCCACCACCTCGATCCGCTCGAAGCCGGGGAAGGAGCGGTTGGCCACCGCCGGCACCTCGATCGGCAGCTCCTTCCCGGCCCGGCCGGGATTGACCTCGCCGACCCGGATGGTGCTGCCGCTGTTCGGCCCGCCCGGGCCGAACATGCGCTCGTTGCCGAAGGAGAAGGCGACGTCCTCGGCCGTCATCTCATCGCCGTTGTGGAAGCGCACGCCCTGGCGGAGCTTGAGCTCCACCACGCTGTCGCTGATCCGCCGCGCCTCGGTGGCGAGGACCGGGATGGTCCTCAGCCGGTTCGCGTAGTCGCGCCCCAGCAGCCCCTCCCAGAGCGAGGTCTGCATCACCCGCTCGCCGACATTGGACTGCTCGCGCAGCGGCTCCAGGGTGTTGGAGTTGCTGATCTTCTGCACCGCGACGGTGATGCTCGGCCGCTGATCGGACTGGCCGATGGCGAAGCGCGGCAGGCCGGCCGCGAGCGCGGTTCCGGCGATGAGGCTGCGACGGTCGATCATGCGTGGGTCCCCCGGTCTTCGAGCCCATCGGGCGTGGCGCGATAGGCGGTCAGCGTGCGTTCGGCATGGCGCAGCCGCCAGGACAGGGCGCGCTGCGCATACTCCTTCACCAGCCCGGCATGCTCCGGGCTGTCGGCGAGGTTGGCGAACTGGTGCGGGTCCCGCTCCAGGTCGAAGAAGAGCGGCGGCAGGGCGGCGAAATGCACGTATTTGTACCGCCCGTCCTGGATGGCGCAGAGGCTGCACTCGTCCATGGGCAGGCCGAGGTCGCTCTCCGGCTTCGAGTAGAAGACGTCGCGGAAGTCGAACTCGTAGTGCAGCGCGTCGCGCCAGCCCTTGGGCGCGCCGCCCTGCAGCAGCGGCGCGAGCGAGGCGCCGTCGCAGGCGCGCGGGATCTCGCCGCCCAGTGCCTCGAGGATGGTCGGCATCAGGTCGATGCTCTCGGTCGGCGCGCTCTCCACCGCGCCGGGGCGCGTCGGCCGCCCGGCCTCCTTCACCACCAGCGGGATGCGGAAGCTCTCGTCGAAATAGCCGATCTTGCCCAGCAGCCAGTGGTCGCCGAGCTGCTCGCCATGGTCGGAGGTGAACACCACCATGGTGTCCTCCCACTGCCCCGTCTCCTCGAGATAAGCGAAGACGCGGCCGAGATTGTCGTCGATCTCGCTGATCAGCCCGGCATAGGTGGCACGCATCAGCCGCACCGAGGCCTCGTCGAGCCCCGTCGCCGCGCCGCCCGCGCCATGGAAGAAGGATCCCTGGCCGATGCCGCGCAGGTAGAAGTCGAGCAGCGGGTGCTGCCTCGCCTCGTCGCGCCAGTCGGCGGCGCGCACGGGCCCCGGCATCTCGGACGGCGCGTACATGGCGTTGTAGGGCGCGGGCGCGATGAAGGGCGGGTGCGGGCGGTAGTAGCCGAGATGCAGGAACCAGGGCTTGCCGTTGGTCCCCTTCAGGTAGGTCAGGGCGCGATCGGTGAAATAGGCGGTGTCCGACAGTTCGGCCGGGATGCGGCAGGGGCGGTCGGTGGCGCCGGGCACGGCATCCTCGCCGGCGGGCAGCCAGATGTCCTCGCGCCGCTCCGGCAGCGCGTAGCCCTTATGGGCGAGCCAGCCGAAATACCCGTCCATCGTCGGCTCGAAGGCACCGACGCTGCGGAAGCCCTCCATCAGGTCGCCGAGATAGGTGAAGCGCGGGTCCCGCGGGCCGGTGGTGCGCGGGTCCGGCGTCGTCGTCGTGTAGCCGATCAGCGCCGGGTCGTAGCCGATGCGGCGCAGCGCCTTGCCGAGATTCATGTGCCGCGCATCGAGCGGCACGGTGTTCTGCACCGCCCGGTGGTTCATCAGGTAGAGGCCGGTGAGCAGGCTGGCCCGCGCCGGACCGCAGGGCACCGTCGTCGTCACATGGTTGCGGAAGGTGACGCCCTCGCGGCAGAGCCGGTCGAGATTGGGCGTGCGCAGGAAATCCGCCCCGAGCCAGGGCACGAAATCCGCCCGCCACTGGTCCACAACGATGAGGAGCACGTTCCGCGGTCGCTGCATCATTTGTCCCTCTCCGAGCGGGGCCGATAGCGCATGCTGCTTGACGGGCGGATGGCGGTTCGGCGTCCATTCGATGACAGCTTGCGGGTTGCCCGTCTTGGGCGGTTGAATGCGTCAACAACCGGAGGAAACGTCGATGCGCGCAGCCATCTTCCGCCAGGGCGATCTGGTGGTGGACACCATCCCCGACCCCGAGCTCGGCGAGGGCCAGGTGCTGGTCCGCACGCGCGCCTGCGGCATCTGCGGCTCCGACCTCCACGCCGCCAAGCACGCGCAGGAATTCGCCGAGCTGTCCGCCCGCAGCGGCGGGCGCTTCGGCATGCCGGCCGATCGCGATGTGGTGTTCGGCCATGAGTTCGTCGGCGAGGTGGTGGCGAACGGGCCGGGCACCGAAGGGCGCTTCCCGCCCGGCACCCTCGTCACCTCCATGCCGCTGACCATCCGGGGCACGACGGTGCAGGGCATCGGCTACAACCCGGAGGTGGCCGGCGCCTTCGCCGAGTACATGCCGCTCGCCGAGCGCATGCTGCTGCCGCTGCCGGAGGGGATGGAGCCGGACCACGCGGCGATGGTGGAGCCGATGGCGGTCGGCCTGCACGCCGTCAACTTCGCGCATATGACGGAGGCGGACGTGCCGCTCGTCATCGGCTGCGGGCCGGTCGGGCTGGCGGTGATCGCGGCGCTGAAGCTGCGCGGCGCGGGGCCGATCATCGCCTCCGACTACTCGCCGGCGCGGCGGGCGCTGGCCGAGCGGATGGGGGCGACGGTGGTGGTCGACCCGGCCCGCGACTCACCCTATGCGGCGCTGGAGGCGGCGGTGACGCCGGCGGGCTTCGACCCCGCACGCTATGCGCAGCTCTTCGGCAGCGGGCCGCGGCGGCGGCCGGCCGTCGCCTTCGAATGCGTCGGCATCCCCGGCGTCGTGCAGCAGATCATGGAGGGCGCGCCGGCGGGTGCGCGCATCGTCGTCGTCGGCGTCTGCATGCAGCCGGACCGCATCGAGCCCTTCTTCGGCATCATCAAGCAGATCAGCCTGCAATTCGTGCTGGCCTACACGCCGGAGGAGTTCCGCGAGACGCTCGGCCACATCGCCGCCGGGCGGATGGATGTGGCGCCGCTCGTCACCGGGCGGACGGGGCTGGATGGCGTGCGCCAGGCCTTCCAGGACCTCGCCAATCCGGAGCGGCACGCGAAGATCCTGGTCGAGCCCTGGCGCTAGCCCCGGCGCAGCAGCCGCCTCGCCGCGGCGAGGCGCAGGCGGAGGCCCGGGCCGCCGCCGCCGCGCAGGGCGCGCCAGCCTGTCGCCAGCAGCGCCCGCCCCGCCGCGCGGAGGCGATGGACGAAGGCCCGCGCCGCCACCCAGGCCGGGATGCCCTCCAGCAGCGCATGCCCATAGGCCAGCAGGCGCACCGCGCGGTCATAGGCCCAGGCGAAGGCGGGCACCTGCAGCATCTTCGGCCGGGCGATGGCGAAGAGCCGGGCGGAGAAGGCGACGCCCAGCACCTTCGCCCCCAGCAGCAGCAGCACGCCGAGCACGAAGTGCCCGTGCAGGAAGAGCCAGAGCTCGCCGAGCTTCAGCAGCGGGATGACGGCGAGGAAGGGCAGCACGAAGACCACCACCACCATCCGCGGGCTGAGCCGCGCCACCAGCCGCTCCGCCAGCGCGAAGACCGGCAGGCGCGACAGCGCCTGGCCGAGCGCCATCAGCCAGCGCCAGAGCGTCGCCTCCAGCAGCACCGCGGCGAGCGCGAGCAGGATGATGGAAGCATGCGCGATGCGGCGAGGCAGGGGCCGGTTCATCCGCTGGAGCCTAGCACGGGAGCGTCAATAGATCCCCATGGCCAGCCCGGCGCCGAGCGCCGCGCCCAGCTCCTCGCAGCGCTGCAGCTCCTCGGGCGGGATGGTCTTCGGGGCGAGGATCGCCTCCGGCGTCTGCGCCCGCGTGCAGAGGATCAGCGGCTCCGCCACCGGCCGCAGCCGCCAGCCGGTGGCGATGCGGGCGATCTGCCGCGCGGCGTTGCTGCCGTCGCTGCCGGCGCAGATCATCGCCGCATAGGGGCGGCCATTCACCCGGTCGAGCACGGGGTAGTAGCTGCGGTCGAAGAAGTCCTTCATCAGCCCGGCCATGGCGGCGAGGTTCTCCGGCGTGGCGAAGACGTAGCCATCGGCCGCGAGCACATCCGCGGGCCCGGCCTCGGCCGCCGGCAGCAGGCGCACCTGCACCTCGCCCGCGGCGCCGCGGGCGGCGGCCTCGGCCATCTGCCGGGCGCCGCCGGTCATGCTGTGCCAGACGAGGAGGAGCGTCCTCACCGCCTCAGGCCGGCGGCCAGGACACCGCGACATCGCCGGTGACGATGGCCTGGCAGGCCATCCGCCAGCCCTCGGCGAGCTCCGCCTCGCCGAGGTGCCGCCGCTCCCGCGGCGTCACCGGGTCGAGGTGGTCGCGCCCCTCCTCGATCCGGCAGCGGCAGGTGCCGCAGACGCCGCCGGCGCATTTGAAGGGGATGCCGCCCGCCTCGCGGATGGACAGCCGCAGCAGGCTGATCGCCCCGCTGGCCTCGGCCTGCCGCCCGCTGGTCAGGAAGCGGACGGTGATCATGGCTGGCGCGACGGGGCGCCGGCACCTTCGGCCGCGCCGCCCGGGGCGGGGGACTGGCCGCTCGCCGGCGTCATCCGCTCGCCGAGGGCCTGCATCTCGCGGCGCTGCTGCGCGAGGCGGGTCTCGGCCTCGGCGATCTCCCCGACCAGCTCCTGACGGCGCTGCTCCATCTCCGCCACCTGCGTCCGCAGCGCCGCCGCCTGGTCGAGCAGCTGGGCGGCGTCGCGCCGGGCGGCCTCGGTGGCGCGCACCTGGGTCTCCGCATCGGCCAGCGCCGCGCGGCGGGCGGCGAGCTCGGTCCTGGCCGCCTCCGCCTCGGCGCGGACGGAGGCGAGGCGCCTCTCCTCCGCCGCGGTGCCGTCGCGCAGCTCGGCCAGCCGGCGCTCGGCGGCGCCGACCTCCTGGCGCAGGGCCGCGCTGCGCTGCTCGAGGCCGCGCAGCATCGCCTGGGCCTCGTCCCGGGCGGTGGTGATCCGCGTCAGCTCGGCCTGGGCCTGCTCGACGGCGCCGCGGCGCTGGCCGAGGGCGGCCTCCGCCTGGCTCAGCTCCTGGCGCAGGCCGGCAAGGCGGCGGTCGGCCTCGCCCGCCTGCTGCTCGCTGGCGCGGACGCGGCCGGCAGCCTCCTCGGCGCTGCGGTTGGTGCTCGTGAGCCGGGTCTCCGCCTCGGCCAGGGCGGTGCGGCGGGCGGCCAGCTCGCGCTCCGCCGCCGTGGTATCGGCGCGGAGGGCGGCGATCCGGCGCTCGGCCTCGCCGCCGGCCTGCTGCCGCTGGGCGAGGGCCTGCTGCGCCTCGGCGATGGTGGCGCGGAGGCTTTGCAGCCGCGCCTCCTCCTGCGTCGCCCGCTCGCGCTGGCTGACCAGGCGGCGATCCTCGCCCGCCACCTCGTCGCGGAGGCTGGCGAGGCGGCGCTCCGTCGTCGCGGCCATCTCGCGCAGCCCGGCGAGGCGGCGCTCCTCCGCCACCGCGCGCTCGCCGAGGGAGGAGAGGCGGCCATCCTGCGCCGAGGCCTGGTCGCGCAGCTCGGCAAGGCGGCGTTCGGCGGCGGCGGCCTGGTCGCGCAGGCCGCCGATGCGCGCCTCGGTCTCGCCGAGGCTGCCACGGCGGGCGGTGCTGGCCTGCTCGAGCTCGGCGAGCTGGCGCTCCTCCTCGGCAAGGCGCTCGCGCAGCCGCCGCGCCTCCGCCTCGGCGCTGCCGCGCGAGCGCTGGGCATTGGCCAGGGCCCCGCGGGCGGCGCTCAGGCGCTGCTCGAGGGCGGCGAGTTCGCCGGCGGCCCCGCGCTCGGCAGCCAGCGCGGCCTCCAGCTCGGCGACGCGGCCGCGCAGCACGCTGCCCTGGGCCTCGGACGCCTGCAGGCTGCGCTGCATGGAGGCGACGCGCTCGCCGCGTTCGACGGTCAGGCCGCAGCCGGCCAGAGGCACCAGCAGGGCAGCCAGCGCCGGCCCACGCCAAGACAGCAGATAAGACATCCAATCCCCCAAGCCCAACGCCGCCTATGGCGCCTGTTCCGGCGGTCCGGGTCAACCACCGGTCCGTTGCATCATCGCATCCGGTCTTCACGAGAGGGTTGATGTGCTCCGCCATGCGGCGCCCGCCATTCGGGCCATGGCGGCGGGACGGAAGCATGCACAGATAGGGGGCATGAGCGACGCCCCCTCCCAAGGCCTCCCCCTTGGCCTCACCGCCTTCTCCGACCAGCTCGCCAGGCTCGGCGCGCTCGGGGCCGCCCGCACCGTCGCCGTGCATGGCCGCGACGGCAGGGCGCGCTCCGGCCTGCTCTGGGCCGATGGGCTGGTCGTCACCGCCGAGGAGGCGCTGGAGCGCGACGACGAGCTCGCCCTGACCCTGCCGGACGGGCGGGAGGTGGCGGCGAGCCTCCTCGGGCGGGACCCGGGCACGGATGTCGCCCTGCTGCGGGCCGAGACCGGGCCGCCGCCGGCGCTGGACCTGGCCCCGGCGGAGGCGCTGGCGGCCGGGCACCTGGTGCTGGCGATCGGGCGGGACGAGCACGGGCCGGTGGTCGCCTTCGGGGCGGCGGCGCAGGTGGCGGGGCCCTGGCGGTCCATGCGCGGCGGGCGGCTGGAGCGGCGGATCCAGCTAGGCCTCAGGCTCGACCCGGCCTGCGAGGGCGGGGCGGTGCTCGACCATGCCGGGCGGCTGGTCGGCATGGCGGTGCCCGGGCCGCGGCGGCGGGCGCTCGCCATCCCGGCCGAGACCATCGCCCGCTCGGTGGAGCATATCCGCCGGCATGGCCGGGTCGCCCGCGGCTATCTCGGCCTTGCCCTGCAGCCGGTGCGGGCGGAGGGGCTGCGCGGCCTCATCGTCGTCGGCATCGACCCCAAGAGCCCGGCGGGCCAGGCCGGGCTGCTGCTCGGCGACGTGCTGGCGGCCTGGGACGGGACGCCGCTCGGCTCGGTGCGGGAGATGCTGGCACGGCTCGACCCGGAGAGCGTCGGCACGGAGGTGGCGCTCGACCTGATCCGCGGCGGGGAGCAGCGCCGGGTGACGCTGCGCATCGGCGAGAGGGCGGCCGCCTGATGGCCGCCGCGCTGCTCGACCGGCCGCCCCATGGGCCGCCTCCGCGCCGCCCGGCGAGCCTGCCCGCCGTCGCCGCGCATGCCGCCGATGCGGAGATCGCCGCGCGCCTCGCCGACCTCCCCGGCATCCGATTGGTGGAGGAGCCGGCGGCGGCCGAGGTGATCGTCACCGACCTCCCGGCGGTGGAGACTGGCGGCCCGCCGACCCTGGTGCTGGCCG
>CADCTD010000004.1 GCA_902805545.1 uncultured Craurococcus sp.
GAAGAACTTGCCGAAGTCGTCCCCCATCTCGCCGTAGTCGGCTGAGATCGCATTCACATCAATCGACACCAGCGCCTGCTTCAGCTCTTCGAAAGTGAAAAGCTGGTTGTCAAAAGAATTGAGCCCGGAGAGGTACTCGAACTCTCGCTCACAGTGCTCCAAGGTGTGACCGAGCAGCTCAATCCGGTCGACAACCTGGCCGAGAGGCTTTGACACGCCGTCCTTGTACTCGGCGAAAAGCTCATACCGCTCCTGGCCGGATGAATCGATGTAGGTCTCTCCATCCTCTTTCACGTAGTAATACGGAACCTGCGCCAGATCGGTCGGCTGGAATAGCGGACTGTGATCCGTGAAGCCGTCGTTCTTACCCCAATCAATCTCAAGCCGCCCAACGGCAAGGTGGATCATCGAGCCCATCGGAAATCCAGGTCAGCTATTTGTGGAAGATGGAGGTGTGGCGTGCGCCTCCGTTCTCCTCGAGCATCCTCTTGCTTCTTCGCGTGTGGTCAGAAAGCATCGGCGTTCGGCGTATCGGGGAAAGGCGCTTCCTGTAGGCTCAGCAAAGCGACCGCTCATTTCTGCACGGGCCGTCCAGCGTCCCTCCAATTAAATGGCAGCTACCGAATGTTCGCGGCCCGCCCGCAGCAGCGCTCCGCTGGTCGGGTTCTCACCCCGGGCGCGGCGGGTGGCCCCGACCGGCTTTGGAGCAGCCGGTCGGGTTCCAGGGTTCAGTCGCCGAAGCGGTTGGAGCGGGGGAAGCCGTTGGGGGGCAGCTTGCCCGCACCGGCGCGATTGCCGCGCCAGGGGGCGAGGTCGGTTTCCACGCGCACCCGCTCGCCGAGTTGCCAGGAGAGGCCTTCCTTGCGGGTGAAGACCTTGGCGTCGGCGAGGCCGCCGTCCTTGTAGGACTGGAGTTGGACGCCTCGGCCCCTCGCCATTTCGGGCACTTGGTCGAGGGGGAAGAGGAGGAGTTTGCGGTTCTCGCCTACCACGGCGACCGTGTCGCCCTCGGCGGGGACGCAGAGGGCGGCTTGCTTGCCGGCGTCCAGCAGCAGAATCTGCTTGCCGGTGCGGCGTTCGGACAGGAGGTCGGCGGCCTTCACCAGGAAGCCTTTGCCGTCGGTCGTGGCGACGAGGTGGCGCGTGTCCTCGGCATGGACGAACAGGGAGATGATCTCGTCCTCGTTCGCCAGTTCGACCATGAGGCGGAGCGGTTGGCCGTCGCCTCGGCCTCTGGGCAGCGTGTCGGCCTTGAGGGTGTAGGCCTTGCCGTTGGTGGCGAAGAGGGCGATGCGGTCCGTGCTCATCGCGTGGACCCAGGTGTGGAGGCTGTCGCCTTCCTTGAAGCGGTGCTCCGTTTCGGGCGGGAGGTGGCCCTTCTGGGCGCGTATCCAGCCCTTGGCGGAGAGGATGACGGTGATCGGCTCCTTTTCCGTGAAGGCGGCTTCGTCCACCAGGACCGCCGGCAGGACGCGGCCGGTTTCGGTGCGGCGCTTGCCGAGGGCGCCGTCGCCGAACTTGGCGCGGGTGGCTTCCAGCTCCTCCTCGATGGCCTTCCAGCGCTTGGCTTCGGACTTCATCAGGCCTTGGAGCTTGCCTTGCTCCGTGGTGAGCTTCTTGTGCTCGCGACGGATCTCCATCTCCTCCAGCTTGCGGAGGCTGCGGAGGCGCATGTTCAGGACGGCGTCGGCTTGGATGTCCGTGAGGCCGAAGGTCGCCATCAGGGCCTGCTTGGGCTCGTCTTCCTCGCGGACGATGCGGATCACCTCGTCGAGGTTGAGGTAGACGATGAGGTAGCCATCGAGGATTTCGAGGCGGCGGGCTATGGCCGCCAGGCGGTGCTCGGTGCGGCGGACGAGGACGACGTGGCGGTGGTCCAGCCAGGAGCGGAGGACTTCGCGCAGGCCCATGACGCGCGGGGTGCGCTCGGCGTCCAGCACGTTCATGTTGAGGGAAAAGCGCGTCTCGAACTGGGTGGCGCGGAACAGGGTCTCCATCAGCACGGCGGGGTCCACCGCGCGGGACTTCGGCTCCAGCACCACGCGGACCACGTCCGTGCTCTCGTCGCGGATGTCGCCCAACAGCGGAAGCTTCTTTTCTTCCATGAGCTGGGCCACCTGCTCGATCAGGCGGGACTTGGCGACCTGGTACGGGATTTCCGTGACGACGATCTGCCAGGCGCCGTTCTTCAGCGACTCCTTTTCCCACTTGGCGCGCAGGCGGAAGCCGCCGCGGCCGGTCTCGTAGGATTCGGCGATGCTGTCGGGCGGCTCCACCAGGATGCCGCCGGTGGGGAAGTCCGGGCCGGGGACGTGGCGGAGCAGGTCGCGCGTCGTGGCTTCCGGGTTTCGGACCAGCTCCAGCGCGGCGGCGCAGAGTTCGCCGGCGTTGTGGGGCGGGATGGAGGTGGCCATGCCGACGGCGATGCCGTTGGCGCCGTTGGCGAGCAGGTTCGGGAAGGCGGCGGGGAGGACGACGGGTTCCTGCTCCAGCCCGTCGTAAGTGGGGCGGAAATCGACGGCGTCGTCCTCGATGCCGGCTAGCAGGGCCTGCGCCACTTCCGTCAGGCGGGCTTCAGTGTAGCGCATGGCCGCGGCGTTGTCGCCGTCGATGTTGCCGAAGTTGCCCTGGCCCTCCACCAGCGGGTAGCGGGCGGCGAAGTCCTGGGCCAAGCGGACCAGGGCCTCGTAGATCGAAGCGTCGCCGTGCGGGTGGAACTTGCCCATCACGTCGCCCACGATGCGGGCGCACTTCTTCAGCCCCGAGGCCGGGTCCAGCTTGAGCTGGTGCATGGCCCAGAGCAGGCGGCGGTGGACCGGCTTCAGCCCGTCCCGCACGTCCGGCAGGGAGCGGGACATGATGGTGGACAGGGCGTAGGCGAGGTAGCGCTCCGACAGGGCGTCGGAGAGCTTGGTGTCGCGCTCCTCGCCGCCGCCGGAGGGGGTGCCCTTGGGCGGGGTCTTCACGTCGTCAGGCATCGGGACCTTTCTCGGCCGGGGCCGACTCGGTGGCCAGGGCGGCCACGCGGTCTAGCAACAGGTCGCGGGCGTTGGGCAGGGGTTTGTGGTGGTGCCCGAAGGCATCCTTTCCTAAGAAATGCCCCGTCAGGCGCAATCCTGCAAGCCATTCCGCGGGCTCGGACGGCGTTTGCGAGCCGAGGAGGAAGGGCGGCAGGGGCAGCAGCCGGTCGGCGTAGGGGGCGGCGGCGGCGCGGGAGGCGGCGCGGCCGGTCTTGGGCGAGACGTGGGTCAGGTCCTCCCGGCTGCCGGTGACGGCGCAGCGGGCGAGGTCGAGGCCGTAGCCGAGTTCGGCCAGCAGCTCCGCTTCCCAGCGCACGTAGTCCGGCAGCAGGGGCGCGGCGCCCTCGCGGCCGAGGCGGGCGACGAGGGAGACGAGGCCGTGGAAGGTGCGGGCGTGCGGCTCGCGGTCCGGCAGCGCGCCCTCGGCCACGGCGCAGGCGGAGGACAGGAGGGCGAGGGAAAGCGGGTCCTCCATGGCCAGGGCGGCGGCGGGGTGGACCAGTTCGCCGGTGAGGGAGCCGAGCTGGTCGGCGAGGCGGGCGACCCAGCGGGCTTCCACGAGGTTGCCAGCTTGCCAGACCGGGGCCTGGGCGCGGGAGGCGCCGCCGCGGGCGAGGCCGGCGTGGCGGCCGTGGGCCTCGGTGAGCAG
>CADCTD010000005.1 GCA_902805545.1 uncultured Craurococcus sp.
CTCACCGGGCTGCCCTGGGGGAGCCTGCCCTGGGCGGCGCTCGCCCTGCTGCCGCTGCTCGGCGTGGCGCTCGGCTGGCTGACCGCGCAGGCGACGGTGCGGCGCTGGCTGCAGCGGCTGCCGTGAGCGAGGCGGCCTCCCGGCGGAGGCGGCGGCGCTGGCTGGTGCTGGCGCCGGTGCTGAGCTTCACCCTGCTGGCGCTCGGCTTCGGCTGGTTCCTGCTGGCGGTCTCGCGCGGGGCGGCCGATCCCGGGCGCCCGATGGATGGCATCGCCGTGCTGACCGGCGGGGCGGAGCGGGTGGAAACCGGCCTGCACCTGCTGCGCGAGGGGCGGGCGGAGCACCTGCTGATCTCCGGCGTGCATCCGCATGTGACGCTGGCCGACCTGGCGCGGCTGGCGGCGCTGGAGCCGGAGGCGCTGGGCGAGCGCGTCAGCCTCGGGCCGCGGGCGACGACGACGCGGGGCAATGCCGCCGAGATCGCCGACTGGGCGCGGGCGAAGGGAATCCGCTCGCTCCTGGTGGTGACGGCGGGCTATCACATGCCGCGGGCGCTGCTGGAGCTGCGGCGGCGCCTGCCGGAGGTTGCGCTGGTTGCCCATCCCGTGGTGCCGGCCTGGCTGCGCGACCCGGCAGCGGGCGGACGGGCGAGGACCTGGTCGCTGCTGGCGGGGGAGTACCTGAAATTCCTCGCAGCCTGGGCCGGCCTGCCCTACCTGCTCGGCCTGCCCCTGGATCCCCCCCGATGACCTGGCTTCGTTCCGTTCTGTTCAATATCGCCTTCTTCACCAGCACGGCGGCCGTCGCCGTGCTGGCGACGCCCGTGCTGCTGGCGCCGAGCCGCTGGACGATGCCGGTGATCCGCTTCTGGGCCTGGCTGGTGGTGCAGGAGCTGCGGCTGATCTGCGGCATCCGCCTGCATGTGACGGGGCGGGAGCACCTGCCGCAGCACGGGGCGGCGCTGATCGCGGCGAAGCACCAGTCGGCGCTCGACACCATCATCTGGCTGCTATTGGTGCCGCGCTGCTGCTACGTGCTGAAGCAGGAATTGCTTCGCATCCCCTTCTACGGCTTCCTGGTCGCCAAGGCGGGGATGATCGCGGTGGACCGCGAGGGCGGCGGGGCGGCGATGCGCCAGCTGCTGAAGGACGGGCGGGCGGCCGCGGCGGCGGGGCGGCAGCTCGTCATCTTCCCGGAGGGGACCCGGGTGGCGCCGGGCGAGCACAGCCCCTACCAGCCGGGAATCGCGGCGCTGGCCTCGGCGACGGGGCTGCCGGTGATCCCCGTCGCCACCGATAGCGGGATGCTGTGGGGGCGGCGGGCCTTCCGCAAGCGGCCGGGGGTGATCTCGATTGCCGTGCTGCCGCCGCTGCCGGCGGGGCTGCCGCGCCCGGTGCTGATGCAGGAGCTGGAGGCGGTGATCGAGCGGGAGACGGACCGGCTGATGGCGCCCACCCCTGTGGATAAAGCCGTGGATGGGTTGGTGCCGACCGCTGCGCCGTGAGGCCAGCTCCTCGCCGCAAGCCGCTGCCCCGGCGGGGTTTTTCCACGGCCCCCGCCTGTGCAGGGCCAGTCATCCACCGCACCTTGCACAGGCTAACGCATTGAAATAGGCGGATATTCCGCGAGATAGCCACAAGCCGTCCCCCGGCCGGGGACAACGCCGCCTCATTGATTCGTGGGCAAATTGAAGGGCTTGGGGGGAATGTGGATGCTTTGTTCCGGGGCCCCGGCCGGGGGCAGCAGGGCGGCGATGCGGTCGAGCGCGGCGTCGCGGATGCCGAGCTCCCGGAGATGGGCGAGGGTGTTCAGCAGGTAGTCCCGGTTCGCCCCCGCCTGGCCGATGCCGCGGGCGATGGCGGCGGCGGCCATCTCCGGCTCGGGGCGGCAATAGGCGGCGTGGCACCGGTTCGCGACATAGGTCACGGCCGGGACGATGCGGCCGCTGTCGAGCAGGCGGATGGGCAGCAGGCGGCGGGTATAGACGATCTCGCCGGCGACGTTCTCCCTTGCGTCGAGATAGGCGAGGGTCGCCTCCGCCGCCTCCGCCGCCACGGTGAAGGCGACGCCGCGGCAGGCGCCGCCGCGGTCGAGGCCGAGGACCAGGCCGGGCTGTTCCGCCGTGCCGCGGTAGTAGCGGCTGGTGAGGCAGAAGCGGCGGTGGAAGCCGCGCAGCAGCGCCGGGTGCCGGGCCTCGTAGGCGAAGCCGGGGCGCCAGATCAGCGAGCCATAGGCGAAGACGGTGAGCGGGTCGGGCATGCGGGTCCGGGGCGGGCATTCGCGTGCCGCGTGGGGGCGCGGTATAGCCCCGGGCATCATGCCAGCCAAGCCGAACTCCCGCCTGCGCCGCCTGCTCCTCGGGGGGCTGGTGCTGCTCCTCCTGCTCGCGCTGGGGCAGGTGCTGCTCTGGCGCTGGATGGCCGGGCAGATGGAGGCCGCGCTCGCCGGCTGGGAGGCGGCGCGGCGGGCCGAGGGCTGGGTGGTGGAGCATGGCCCGCCGGTGCGGGGCGGCTGGCCGCTCGCGGTGCGGCTGCGGGTGCCGGACCTGCGGCTGGCCTCCGGTGGGGTGGAGTGGCGGAGCCCGGCCATCGACCTCGCCATCGCCATGCTGCGGCCGCAGCGGCTGGAGGTGGGGCTGGCCGGGGAGCACCGGCTTCGCCTCGGCGCCATGGAATGGCCGGTGACGGCCGCGCGGCTGACCGCCAGCCTGCCGGTCGAGCAGCGGGCGCTGCCGAGCGAGGCGGTGATCGAAGGCGGCGGCCTGCGCATCGGCGCGCTCGGCATCGCCGGGCTGCGGATCGATCTCGAGACCCATGAGGCGGCGGCCGAGGGCGAGCCGGCGCTGGCGCTGCGGGGCGGGCTCGAGGGGGTGGAGATGCCGGCCGATGTGGCGGGGCTCGGCCGGCGGCTGGAGCGGGCCGGGCTGGATGCGGTGGTCACCGGGCCGGTACCGCCGCCGGGCCCGTCGCGGGCCCGGGCAGGGGCCTGGCGGGATGGCGGGGGGACGCTGGCGCTGCGGCAGCTCGACCTCGCCTGGGGGCCGGCGACGGCGCTGCTGCAGGCGACCCTCTCCCTCGACGAGGGGCTGCAGCCGATGGGGGCGGGGACGCTGCGGCTCACCGGGGCGGCGGCGATGCTCGATGCGCTGGTCGCGGCCGGGGTGGTGGCGCCGCGCGGCGTCGGCATGGCGCGGGTGATGGTCGGGATGCTCGGCCGGGTGCCGCCCGAGGGCGGGCCGCCGCGGATCGAGGTGCCGGTGACGCTGGAGCGGCAGCGGCTCAGCATCGCCGGCCTGGCGCTGGGGCGGGTCGAGGCCTGGCGGTGGCCGTGAGATAGAGGGTGGCCAGGACCATGGCGGATGCGCTAGGCTTCCCCGTGATGACCGAAAGCTTCTTCCGTACTGCGCGAATTACCGGCCCGGCTGCCTGAGCCGCGCCGTGGGTACGGCGCGTCCGCGCCGCCGGGTTTTTCCCGCCCACACCCACGCCAGTCCGGAAGACCTCATCATGTGCGATCCAGTCCTCGTTCCCGTCCGATTCTCCGTGCTCGCCGAGAGCAGCCCGGGCCTGCTGCCGCGCCTGCTGCAGCCGCTCGCCAAGCGTGACCTTACCGTCGATGCCATGACGGCGCGGCGCGAGGGCTGCGACATGCGGGTGGAGCTGGTGCTGGAGGCGATGCCGGCGGAGATGGTGCATCTCGTCGCCGGCAATCTCGGCCAGGTCATCGGGGTGATGGAGGTGCGCGTCGACACCGGCTCCGCCCTGAAACTGGTCGCCTGACGCCGATCTGATGTGCGGCGCAGCATGGCGCTGCTAGGTTCTCCGCCGCCGAGGCCTCCCTGGCCTGCAACGGGAGAAGGACCAGGCTGATGCTGTGGGATGCCTTGCCGGATGCGCTGCTGCTGGCGCGCATCCAGTTCGCCTTCACTGTGACCTTCCACTTCCTCTTCCCGGCCTTCACCATCGGCCTCGCCAGCTACCTGGCGGTGCTCGAGGGGCTGTGGCTCTGGACCGGGCGGGCGGCCTATCTCGACATCTTCCGCTACTGGCTGAAGGTCTTCGCCGTGAACTTCGCCATGGGCGTCGTCTCCGGCATCGTGCTGTCCTACCAGTTCGGGACCAATTGGTCGGTCTTCGCCGACCGCACCGGGCCGATCCTCGGGCCGTTGATGGGCTATGAGGTGCTGACGGCCTTCTTCCTCGAGGCGGGCTTCCTCGGGGTGATGCTGTTCGGGCTCGGGCGCGTCGGCAAGCGGCTGCATTTCGCGGCGACCTGCCTCGTTGCCATCGGCACGCTGATCTCGGGCTTCTGGATCCTCTCCGCCAACTCCTGGATGCACACGCCGGCGGGCTACACGATCGGGCCTGACGGGCGCTTCCTGCCGGCGGATTGGTGGGCGATCGTCTTCAACCCCTCCTTCCCGCTGCGCTACCTGCACACCATCACCGGCGCCTACCTGACGACGGCGATGATCGTCGGCGCGGTCGGCGCCTTCCACATCCTGCGCGACCGGGCCAACGAGCGGGCGCGCATCATGTTCTCGATGGCGATGTGGATGGCGGCGACCGTCGCGCCGGCGCAGGCGGTGTTCGGCGACCTGCAGGGGCTCTGGGCGCTGCACCACCAGCCGCAGAAGGTCGCGGCAATGGAAGGGCATTGGGAGACGCAGCGCGGCGCGCCGCTCATCCTCTTCGGCATCCCGGACATGGAGCGGGAGGAGACGCGGCTCAAGATCGAGATCCCCTATCTCGGCAGCCTGATCCTCAAGCACAGCCTCGACGGCGAGGTGCGCGGGCTGAAGGACTTCCCGCCCGACCAGCGGCCGGACAACGTGCCCCTCGTCTTCTGGTCCTTCCGCATCATGGTGGGCATCGGCTGCCTCATGATCGCGCTCGGGGCGGCCTCGCTCTGGCTGCGATGGCGGGGGCGGCTCTACGACACGTCTTGGTTCCACAAATGGGCGGTGGCGATGGGGCCGTCGGGCCTCGTCGCCGTCACCTTCGGCTGGATCACGACGGAGGTCGGGCGGCAGCCCTATACCGTCTATGGGCTGATGCGCACGGCGGAGAGCGTGAGCCCGATCGCGGCGCCGGCGGTCGCGGCCTCGCTCGCGGCCTTCGTCATCGTCTACTTCTGCGTCTTCGGCGCGGGCATGTGGTACCTGTTCCGGCTGGTGGGCAAGCCGCCGCTGCCGCAGGAGGAAGGGCCGCGCGACGACCTGCCGATCCGCACGGCGGGCATCACCCCGGCACCCTCCGCGCAGCGGACGCCCGCGCGGCAGCCGGAGCCGGCGGAATGAGCGTCCTGCCGGAGGCGAGCCGATGAGCGCCGAGACCATTGCCACGATCTGGGCCTTCCTGATCGCCACCTCCGTCTTCCTCTATGTCTGCATGGACGGCTTCGACCTCGGCGTCGGCATCCTCTTCCCCTGGATCAGGGGGCAGGAGGACCGCGATGTCTCGGTCAACACCATCGCGCCGGTCTGGGACGGCAACGAGACCTGGCTGGTGATGGGGGGCGCGGGGCTCTTCGCCGTCTTCCCCCTGGCCTACGCGACGATCCTGCCGGCGCTCTACATGCCGATCATCCTGATGCTGCTGGCGCTGATCTTCCGCGGCGTCTCCTTCGAGATGCGCTTCCGGGCGGCGACGAAGGGGCAGCTCCTGGCCTGGGACCGAGCCTTCTCCTGGGGGAGCTATGCGGCGACGCTCTGCCAGGGTGTGGCACTCGGTGCCTTCGTCCAGGGGATCGAGGTGGAGGAGCGCGCCTATGCCGGCGGCTGGTGGGACTGGCTGACGCCCTTCTCCTGCCTGACCGCCGGGGCGCTGGTGATCGGCTACGGTCTGCTTGGCGCCTGCTGGCTGGTCTGGAAGACCGAGGGCGAGCTGCAGGACCAGGCGCGGGCGCTGGCGCGGTGGCTCGGGGTGCTGACGCTCGTCGCCATCGCGCTGGTGAGCGCGATCATGCCCTTCCTGCTGCCCGAATTCCGGGCGCGGTGGTTCGCCTTCCCGGCGATCCTGGCGGCGCTGCCGGTGCCGGTGCTGGTGGCCTTCCTCGGCTGGCGGATGTTCAAGGCGCTCGGCGAGACGGACGGGCACCCGTGGCGGGACGGGCTGCCCTTCCTCTGCGCGATCGGGCTGTTCTTCCTCGCCTATACCGGGCTCGGCATCTCGATGTGGCCGATGATCGTGCCGCCGGAGCTGACGATCTGGGATGCGGCGGCGCCGCGGGATTCACAGCTCTTCCTGCTGGTCGGGGCGGCGGTGCTGATCCCGGTCATCCTTGCCTATACCGCCTACGTGTACTGGCTGTTCCGCGGGAAGGTGAAGCATGGCGAGGGCTACCATTAGCCGCTGGCTGTGGTTCCTCGCGCTCTGGGCGGCGGGGGTGGCGGCGGTCGGCGCCGTCGCCATGCTGCTCAGGACGGTGATGAAGGCGCTGTGAGGCGGGCTAGAAGGGGAGATGACGTAGCGCCACCTCGATCAGGCTCTCGGTCGCGTTGAGTTCGCTCCGCCCCACGCTTTCGACCTCGTCGATCAGATTCGTCCAGTCGACGGCATCGTTCACCCGCTCGCCGGCGGCGAGGCGGCGGAGCAGCTCGGCTTGCCGCTCCGACCAGAGCAGGATGTCGCGGTCGTAAAGCCCGTCCATGGGGGGAAAGATAGGGCACAGGGTAGCCACAGGCTACGCCTGCTTCCGCTCGATCAGCCCGCGCCGGATGCGCCGGCCACGGCGGATGCGGTCCTCGATGAAATCCGCCTCGCCCCAGCGGACGGCGCGCGCCAGGGCGTGGCTGTCCTCGGTGAAGCGGGCCAGCATCTCCAGGAGCGCATCGCGGTTGTTGAGGAAGATGTCGCGCCACATGTCGATGTCGCTGGCCGCGATGCGGGTGAAGTCGCGGAAGCCGGAGGCGGCGAATTTCAGCACCGCCTCGCGCGTCTCCTCCGCCAGGTCGTCGGCCGTGCCGCAGATGGTGAAGGCGATCAGGTGCGGCAGGTGGGAGACGATGGCGACGACCTTGTCATGCGTCGCCGCATCCATGCTCTCGACGGTGGAGCCGGCGCGGCGCCAGAACTCGGCCACCCGCTCCTGCGCAGCGCGGTCGCCGCCCGGCACCGGCGTCAGGATGACGTAGCGGCCCTCGAAGAGGCTGGCGAAGCCGGCATCGGGGCCGGAATGCTCGGTGCCGGCCATCGGGTGGGCGGGGACGAGGTGAACGCCCCGCGGCAGCATCGGCGCCAGGTCGCGGATCACGCTGCCCTTGGTGCTGCCGACATCGGTGAGGATGCAGCCCGGCGCCAGATGCGGCGCGATCTGCGTCATCACCCCCGCATAGGCGCCGACGGGGACGCAGAGGATGACGCAGTCGGCGCCCTCGACGGCACGCGCGGCATCCTCCTCCACCACGTCGGCGAAGCCGAGCTCCCGGATGCGGGCCAGCGTCTCCGGCTTGCGGGTATGGGCGACGACCGTCTCCGCGATGTCGCCCTGCTCCCGCGCCAGCCGGGCGATGGAGCTGCCGATGAGGCCGGCGCCGATGAGGCAGAGGCGCCGGAACAGGGGCTCGCTCATGTGGTGCCGTGCATGAAGCCCGTCAGCGCATCGAGCACCATGGCGCATTCCTCCGCCGTGCCGATGGTGATCCGCAGGCATTGCGGCAGGCTGTAGCTCGCCATGGCGCGGACGATGAGGCCCCGCGCCTTCAGCGCCGCGTCCGCCCCCTTGGCGCGCTCGGCCGTGCCGAAATCGGCGAGGATGAAATTGCCCTCGCTCGGGTGGACGGTGATGCCCGCAGCCTGCAGGCCGTCCGAGAGCTTCGCCCGCCATTCGCTGTTGTGGGCGACGGACTTCTCGACCCAGCCCGGCTCGGCGAGTGCGGCGATGCCGGCTGCGGCGGCGGGGGCGTTGACGTTGAAGGGGCCGCGGACGCGGTTCAGCACGTCGGTGATGTGCGGCGGCGCATAGGTCCAGCCGAGGCGGACGCCGCCCAGGCCGAAGACCTTGCTGAAGGTCCGCGTCATGATGGTGTTGGTGCCGGCCTCGACCAGCGCCACGCCCGGGTCGTAGTCGGGGCGGGTGACGTATTCGGCGTAGGCGCTGTCCAGCACCAGCAGCACGTCCTCGCGGAGGCCGGCGCGCAGCCGCTCGATCTCGGATTGCGGCAGGATGGAGCCGGTCGGGTTGTTCGGGTTGGCGAGGAACATCAGCCGGGTGCGGGGCCCGACCGCAGCGAGCAGCGCATCGACATCGGCCGTCAGGTTCCGCTCCGGCACCTTGATGATGCGGCAGCCGGCATAGCGGCCGGCGATGTCGTACATGACGAAGCCATGCGCGCTCATCACGAGCTCCGTGCCCTCGCCGCCATAGGCCATGATGATATGGCCGATCAGCTCGTCGGAGCCGTTGCCGCAGACGATCCTCTCCGCATCCAGCCCGTAGCGGGCGGCGATCGCCTGGCGGAGGGCGGTGCTGCCGCCATCCGGGTAGCGGTGCAGCTCCGCCGCCAGCTTCGCATAGGCGGCCTGGGCGCCGGGCGGCACGCCGAAGGCCCCCTCGTTGGAGGAGAGCTTGATGATGCGGTTGACGCCCGGGATCTTCGACTCGCCGCCGACATAGGGCTCGATCGAGAGGATGGAGGGGCGGGGCAGCAGGGTGGGCATCAGCCGATGTCTCCTCTCTCGGGCACCGCGTAGAAGCCCAGCGGCAGGGCACGGTCGACAGGCAGGGCAGCCAGGCGGGGATCGCCTGCCTCGAGCACGCCGTCGACCTCGACCAGGGCGCGCAGCATGCCGCCATCGCGGCGGAGCTGCATCATGCGGGGGGCGAGGCCGGCCGCCGCCAGCGCACCGGCGAGCTGGGCGCGGCTGCGCTCGGCCTTGGCCTCGATCCGCAGCAGGGAGCGGTCGGCGCCGCTCGGGTCCGGCGCGCCGGGGGCGATGGCCAGCGCCTCGGGCAGGCCTTCCGTCCCGGCGGCATAGAAGGGCAGCCGGGCGACCACCTGGAGGCGGGGGCTGTCGAGGCTCACCCACCAGGCATCCTCGGGCGGCTCGGCCTCCTCCGGCAGGGGGAGGACGGCGACCTGCGCTTCGCCTGCGGCGACGGCGGCCAGGGCTCGGGAGGCGGTGGGGACGGTCCGCAACGGAGTCAGCCCGCCGAAATGCTGCCGCGCCAGCCGCGCATGGTCCCGGCTGCGGGCATAGACGACGACGCTGAAGCCGCCCTGCTGGGCGGAGGAGGCGGCAAGGAGTTCCCGCCACAGCCGCACCAGGGCATGGGCCGGCAGGGCGCCCTGGTGGCGGGCCAGCAGGCGGCGAAGGATCATCGCCTCCCGCCCCGGGCGGAGCGGGCTCGGGCTGCCGGCCTTGGCGCGGCTGGCGGCCAGGCGGGCGACGACATCGGCCCGGCGCATCACCAGATCGTGCAGCGCGTCGTCCAGCGCGTCGATCTCCGCCCTGGCGGCGGCGAGCGGGTTGGATGCGGCGGGGTCGAGGGCGGTGTCGGGGGTCATGGTCCGGGCAATCGTTCGCGGCAGCTTTAGAGCAATCCCCTAACGGGTGGTATCACCCGGGAGGGGTAATTTGCTCGCCTGGACATGCCCGGACCGGTTTCGGCCCGGGGAGCCGGTCCGGACGCGGGCGGGCGCCCCGCCAGGGCGTTCCCCGAGGCGAGGCCGTTGAAGACCAGGCGGCACGGGCCTATTCCTCGCCTCGCCATGTCAGCACACGTCGCCCCCTTCCCGCAGGTCGACCATCAGCGCGCCCTCTTCCCCGAGGGGCTGGCGCTGGATTGCGGCATGGCGATCGCGCCGCTCGCCGTCGCCTACCGCACCTATGGGCGGCTGAATGCGGCGCGGAGCAATGCCATCCTCGTCTGCCACGCGCTCACCGGCGACCAGTACCTGGCGGAGCCGCAGCCGCTGACCGGCAAGCCGGGTTGGTGGCAGACCATCGTCGGGCCGGGGCGGCCGCTGGATACCGACCGCTACTTCCTCATCTGCGCCAATGTCCTCGGCGGCTGCATGGGCTCGACCGGGCCGCGCGAGGAGATGACGGATGCCGAAGGGCGGCCGATGGGTCGGCCCTGGGGGACGGATTTCCCCAACGTCACCATCCGCGACATGGTCCGCGCGCAGAAGAAGCTGACGGACCACCTGGGAATCGAGCGGCTGCTGGCGGTGATCGGCGGCTCGATGGGCGGGATGCAGGTGCTGGAATGGGCGGCGACCTTCCCCGATGCCGTCTATGCGGCGGCGCCGATCGCCACGGCCGCCTATCACAGCGCGCAGAACATCGCCTTCCACGAGGTCGGGCGCACCTCGATCCATGCCGACCCGGACTGGCGCGGCGGGCGCTACTGGGAGGATGGCCGCGTGCCGGCCAAGGGCCTCTCCGTCGCGCGGATGGTGGCCCACATCACCTATCTCTCGGAACAGGCGCTGACGCGGAAATTCGGGCGGCGGCTGCGCGGGGCCTCGGCGCTCACCTTCCTCGAGGATGTCTTCGAGGTGGAAAGCTACCTGCGCCACCAGGGCAGCACCTTCGTCCGCCGGTTCGATGCCAACAGCTACCTGACCATCACCCGGGCGATGGACTATTTCGACATGGCGGCCGAGCATGGCGGCGACCTGGCGGCGGCCTTCCGCGGGACGCGCACGCGCTTCTTCGTCGCCTCCTTCTCCTCCGACTGGCTGTTCCCGACGACGGAAAGCCGAGCGATCGTCCGGGCGCTGAATGCGGCGGCGGCGAATGTGAGCTTCGTCGAGATTGCCTCCGACAAGGGCCATGATGCCTTCCTGCTGGAGGAGCCGGACTTCCACCGGGCGCTGGGCGGCTTCCTCGCGGGCTGCGCGGACCGGCTGGGGGTGTGACTACCCCTCCTCCGGCAGCTCGATCTCCAGCATCGCCGAGGCCAGGCACTTGCCATGGGCATCGAGCGCGAGGGAGCGGGTGACGCCGCCGCCGAGCGCGCCCTCCAGCACGAAATTCAGCGCGCCGATGCCCGGCAGGGCATAGCGCCGCACCTCGCCGTGGACGATGCCGGCGAAATGCGCGCGCACCCGCTCGGGCGTGAGCAGGCGCTCGAGGCGGGCGTAGTCCTCGGCGCGGTAGGCGATGACGCCGATGGAGGAGGTGTCGCCCTTGTCGCCGGCGCGGGCATGGGCGAGGTCGCGCAGCAGCATCGTCAGGCCTCCAGCCAATGGAGCGCGGGGCGGGCCATGGCGGCGGGCACCAGGCAGGAGCGCATGCCGATGACCTCCCGCACCGCGGTCGTCACCCCGCCGCCGCTGGCCGGTCCGTTGAGGTAGAGGCTGTCCACCTCATGCCCGATCCGCTCCGCAGCCAACGCGCTGGCGCAGCGGCCGATGACGCGGAGGCGCACCTCGCGCGGCTCCGGCCGCGTGGGACCGGGGCCGAGGATGGCGTCGAGACCGATGAGGTCAAGGCGCAGCTCCTCCGCCTCGAGGCCGATGCGCTGCAGGCGCTCGCGGACGATGGCGCGGGCCAGCTCGCCCCGCGCGAGGGCGCCGGGCCCGGCATAGGAGATCTGGCCCTCGCCGAACCAGCCCTCGTGGCAGCCGACGGAGACCTTCAGCATCCCCGTGCGCGCGCGTCCCCCGCCGCCCGTGATGCGGACCGCATCCTCGCCCGCGGCCTCGAGCCGCACGCCGGTGAAGTCGGCGGCCACATCGGGCTGCAGGTAGCGCGCCGGGTCATGCACCTCGTAGAGCAGCTGCTCCTTGCAGGTGGCCGGCGTCACGCGGCCGCCGCTGCCGGGGACCTTGGTGAGGAGCGCATCGCCCTCCTCCGTCACCTCGGCGAGCGGGAAGCCGAGGCGGGCGAGGTCGGGCACGTGCTTGAAGCCGGGATCGGCGAAGTATCCGCCCGTCACCTGCCCGGCGCATTCCAGCAGGTGGCCGACCACCGTGCCGCGGCCGAGGCGCGTCCAGTCCTCCATCGACCAGCCGAATTCGTGGATCATCGGGGCGAGGAACATGGCCGGGTCGGCGACGCGGCCGGTGACCACCACCTCGGCGCCGCCGGCCAGCGCCTCGGCGACCGGGCCGGCGCCGAGATAGGCATTGGCGGAGACCAGCCGGTTGCCGAGGCCGGCGACGGTGCCGCCTTCGTCCAGCGGCGTCTCCGTGCCGCGCAAGGCATCGGTGAGGTCGTCGCCGAGCAGGGCGGCGATCCTCAGCCCGCCGAGGCCGAGGCCCCGCGCCACCTCCGCGACCCTGCGCGCGGCGGCGAGCGGGTTGGCGGCGCCCATATTGGTGATGATGCGGATGCCCTGGCGGCGGCAGGCGGGCAGCACCGCCTGCAGGCGGGCGGCGAGCAACCTGTCATAGCCCGCCTCCGGGTCGCGCTGGCGGGCGAGCTGGGCGAGGGCGATGGTGCGCTCGGCCAGGCATTCGAAGACCAGGTAGCCGAGCCGGCCGTGCTCGGCGAGCTCGACCGCCGGGTCGATGCGGTCGCCGGAGAAGCCGGCCCCGGCGCCGATGCGGATGCTGCGGGCGGGCACGGCCGCTCCTCCCCCGTTCTGTCCGGGGGAGGTAAGCGCGGGCCCGCGCCGCGCGCAACTCAGGCGGCGAGCGCCGCCCGCTTCGCCACGGGGCGCGCGCCGTCCAGCGCCCAGGCGCCGGCGCCGAGCCCGGCCTGGACCAGCAACGTCACCGTCCAGAAGGCCGGGTATTCCCAGCCGCCGCCCGTCACGTTGAACAGCCAGCCATTGCCGGCATGCTGAAGCGTGGCGCCGAGCAGGATCGGGATGAGGGCGAGGCTCACCCAGCGGGTGGCGAAGCCGGCGATGAGGGCGAGGCCGCCCAGGATCTCGGCGAAGGTGACGATCGCGCCGAGCACGGGCGGATAGCCGATGCTGCCGAAATAGCCCATCGTCCCGGCGAGGCCGAAGGTGCCGAGCTTCAGCACGGCGCCATGGGCGAGGAGCATGATCCCCTGCGAGATGCGCAACAGGGCGACGGCATAGGGGGCGGTGGTCTGGGTCTCGGGCATGGCGGGCTTCCTCAGGAGGATTGCGATGTCCGAAAGGTGCCCAGCGCAGGCCGGCGCTTCCAACGCAGGTCCGGAACGTCCATCATCACGCCGATGAATGATGCGGGGCGTCCATGGCCGGTCTCGGCAGCCTTGACCTCAACCTGCTGCGGGTCTTCGACGCGGTCGCGCGCGAGCGCCACGTCACCCGCGCGGCGGAGCGGCTGAACCTCTCCCAGCCGGCGGTCTCGAATGCGCTGGCGCGGCTGCGGCATGCGCTCGGCGATGAGCTGTTCCTCCGCCGGCCGGGCGGGGTGGAGCCGACGGCGCTGGCCCTCACCCTGGCCGGGCCGGTCGCGGATGCGCTCGACAAGATCGGCGAGGCGATCTCGGCCCAGGCGCCCTTCGACCCGGCGACGACGGAGCGCATCTTCACCCTCGCCTTCAGCGAATATGCGGAGGCGGTGCTGGCGCCGCCGCTGCTCGCCCGCATGGCGGAGGAGGCGCCGCATGCGCTGCTCGCCATCAGCCATGCCGACCGGACGAATTGGGAGGCGCTGCTGGAAGGCGACGTCGCCATCATGGCCGTCGGCGTGCTGCCGGAGCCGCCGGCGCTCTACACGCGGCTGCGGCTGCTGCCGGAGGGCTTCTGCACGCTGATGCGCGCCGACCATCCGCTGGCCGAGGGGGAGCTGACGGTGGAGCGCTTCACCAGCGTGCCGCACCTGCTGCATTCGCCGAACGGCTCGCGCAGCGGGGCGATCGACGACATGCTGGCGGAGACCGGCCATACGCGGCGGCTCGGTGCCGTGGTCGCGCATCTCTCGGCGGTGCCGGAGATCCTGCTGCGGACGGAGATGATCATGACGCTCTCCTCCCGCCTCGCCGTGCGGCTGGCGGAAACGCATGGGCTGGTGCTGCGGGACCCGCCGGTCGCGCCGCGGCATACGCGGCTGTCGCTGCTCTTCCACCGGCGCTTCGAGGCCGATGCCGGGCATGCGTGGATGCGGCGGCTGGTACTCGCCGTCGCACGGGGGGTGGAGCCGCCGACGGGGCTGCAGACCGGGCCGGAGCTGATGGAATGACGGGCCCCTTCGACTACGTCATCGTCGGCGGCGGCAGCGCGGGCTGCGTGCTGGCGGCGCGGCTCTCCGAGGGAGGGAGGGCGAGCGTCGCGCTGATCGAGGCGGGCGGGCGGGACCGGCACCCCTATATCCACATCCCGGCGGGCTATGCGCGCATCCTCGGCCATCCGCGCCTGACCTGGGGCTACCGGACGGAGCCCGATCCCGGCACGGCCAGCCGCGCCCTCGACTATCCGCGCGGGCGGGTCTGGGGCGGTTCCTCCTCGATCAACGGGCTCGGGCATGTGCGGGGGCACCCCTCCGACTACGACCTTTGGGCGCAGAAGGGCTGCACGGGCTGGGGGTGGGAGGAGCTGCTACCCTATTTCCAGCGGCACGAGGCCTATGCCGGCGGCGGCGAGGGGCGCGGGACGACGGGGCCGCAGACGGTGGAGAGGCTGGCCGACCGCCCTCCCCTGCTCGACCACCTGGCGGAGGCGGCGCGGGCCATCGGCCTGCCGGTGCAGCCGGACATGAACGGGCCGGTGCGCGAGGGCTTCTCCGAGTTCCAGCAGACGCGGCGCGGGCGGCGGCGCATCTCCGCGGCCAGGGCCTGGCTGCATCCGGCGCTGGGGCGGCCGAATCTCAGCGTGATCGACAAGGCGCTGGCGCTGCGCGTCGTGGTGACGGATGGGCGGGCGACGGGCATCGCCATCCGTCGCGGCGGGGTGGAGCAGGTGGTGGAAGCGCGGCGCGAGGTGATCCTCGCCGCCGGGGCCATCGGCTCGCCGCAGCTGCTGATGCTCTCGGGGATCGGGCCGGCGGAGGCGCTGCACGGCCTCGGCATCCCGGTGCTGCGGGACATGCCGGGGGTCGGGGCCAATCTGCAGGACCACTACATCGTCCGGCTCGGCTACCGGCTGGCGGCGCATCGCTGGTCGGCCAACCGGCGCATCGCGGGCTGGCGCCTGCCGCTCGAGGCAGTGCGCTGGGCGGTCCGCGGCACCGGCGTGCTGACCTGGTCGCCGGGGATGTTCTCGCTCTTCGCCCGCACCGTGCCGGGGCTGGAGGCGCCCGACATCCAGATCAATGGCGGGCCGCTCTCCTGGGCGGAGGTGCCGGGCCCGGGGCGCTGGCCGGGGCTTGCCATCGGCACGCCCGAGGGCGAGCCGGGGATGACCATCGGCGTCTGGCAATGCCGGCCGGAGAGCCGGGGCAGCGTCGGCCTCGCCTCGCCCGACCCGGCGGCGGCACCGCGCATCGCCCCGCGCTACCTGGCGACGGAGAATGACCGGGCCTGCGTGCTGCGCGGCATCCGCCTGGCGCGGCGCTGGCTGGCGGCGGCGCCGCTGGCCGGCATCCTCGCCGGGGAGACGCGGCCGGGGCCGGCGGCGGCGAGCGATGCGGACCTGCTCGACTTCGCCCGCGCCACCGGCGGCACCGTCTACCACCCCTGCGGCACGGTGCGGATGGGCGCGGACCCGGAGGCGCCGCTCGACCCTCGGCTGCGGCTGCGGGGCGTCGAGGGCCTGCGGGTCGTGGATGCCTCGGTCTTCCCGGACATTCCCGTCTGCAACATCAATGCGACGGTGCTGAGCGTCGCCGAGCGCGCGGCCGACCTGATCCGGGAGGCCTAGTTGGCGCCCGGGTCGTCCAGCACGTCGATCGAGTCGGTGCTGGTGCGGCCGAGCTCGGCATTGCGGTGCTGCTGCCAGAGGCTGCGCAGCCGGGCATAGGAGTCGAGCGAGCCGTTGCGGATCTCGTCCAGCGTCTCGATGTTCCGCTCGCGCGTGTCGAGCCCCCCCACCGCGCCGCGGCCGAGATTGGCGCCGAGCGGGATGACGTAGGTGAGCGGGTTCATGAAGCCGTTGACGACCGAGCCCGTCAGCTCCCGCGGGTTGGATGGGCCGAGGATCGGCACCATCAGGTAGGGCCCGTCCGGCAGGCCCCAGGTGTGGAGGGTCTGGCCGAAATCCCGCTCGAGACGCGGCGGCCCGCCGAACTGGGCGAGGTCGAACATCCCGCCGAGCCCGGCCGTGCTGTTGAAGACGAAGCGCAGCACCGTCTGCGCCGATTCCAGCGGCCGCCCCTGCAGCAGGCTGTTGGCGGCGACGGCCGGTTCGTTCAGGTTGCTCAGCACGTTGCGGATGCGCGTGCGGGTCCAGCCGCCGACCGAATTGCGGTAGAAGACGGCGGCCGGCCGGATCGCCGCATCGTCCACGGCATAGTTGAAGTCGAGGACGCGGCGGTTGGTCGCCTCATAGGGATCGGTCGGGTCGGTCGGCGCCGTCACCGTGACCGGCGGGGCCTGGCCGGTGACATCGGTCGCGCTCCGCGAATTGGAGGCGACGACCTGCCTCCCGTCGCCCGATTGGGCGCAGGCGGCAAGCAGCAGGACGAGGAGGGGGGCGATTCGGCGCATGGGACCAACCGGCAGGGGGAAGGGCAGGCTAGCGCAAAGCGCGAGCGCCAGGCACCCCGCATCGCGGCACCCCGCGCGTGCTTGACCTGGTCCTCGCCATCCCGGCGCTGGCCGGCGCGGTGACGGCGGTGATGGCGGCGCGCGCCGTCCATCGCCTCGGCCGGACCGCGCCGCCGGCCGGGCCGGCGCTGCCCGCCAGCGTCCTGAAGCCGCTGCACGGCGCGGAGCCGGGGCTGCGGGAGAACCTGCTTTCGACCCTCGACCAGCGGCACGACGCGCCCTTCGAGGTGCTCTTCGCCGTCCCGGGCGATGCGGATGGCGCAGGCCCCGTCGCCGGGGCGGCGATGGCCGACCGGCCGGACAGTTCCGCCCGGCTGGTGGTGGACCCGCGCATCCATGGGCCGAACCGCAAGGTCTCCCAGCTCGTCAACCTGGCCGAGCGGGCCGCCCACCCGGTGCTGGTCGTGGCCGATGCCGACATGCGCGTGCCGCCGCACTGGCTGACGGCGGTGACGGCGCCGCTGGCGGACCCTTCGGTCGGCCTCGTCACCTGCCTCTACCAGGGCGAGCCGGCGGAGCCCGGCCTCTGGTCGCGGCTTGGCGCCCTGGGGATCGACTGGCACTTCCTGCCCAATGCCGCGCTCGGCGAGGCGATGGGGCGGGCGAATGGCAGCTACGGCGCCACCATGGCGCTGCGGACGGAGACCTTGGCGCGGATCGGCGGCTTCCGGGCGCTGGCCGGACTGCTGGCGGATGACCATGCGCTGGGCGCGGCCGTTCGCCGCCTTGGGCTCAGGGTGGTGGTGGCGCCGGTGCTGCCGCTGCATGTCCAGGCGGAGCCGGACCTCCCGGCCCTTCTCGCCCATGAGCTGCGCTGGGCGCGGACGCTGCGGCTGCTCGATCCGCGGGGCTATTGGGGGATGGGGCTGACCTATCCGCTGGTGCCCGGGCTGCTGGCGGCGCTGGCCGCCCCGCGGGGGCTGGCGGTGCTCGGGGTGGCGCTCGCGGCGCGGCTCGGCCTCGCCCTCACCGTGGACCGGGTGCTGGGGCGCCCCTGGCGCATGGGCCGGCTGGCACTTCTGCCGCTGCGCGATCTCATCGCCTTCGGTATATGGGGGCTTGGGCTTGCCCGCGGCACGGTGACGTGGCAGGGCCAGCGATATCGGATGGACCGCGACGGCCGCATGGCCGAGGCGCGGGTTGGGGATTGATGCCGGCGATGATGCGCACCCTGTTCCTTCAGGCGCCCTCCTTCGATGGGTTCGATGGCGGCGCCGGCTCGCGCTACCAGGCCCGGCGGGAGATCAAGAGCTTCTGGTTCCCGACCTGGCTGGCCCAGCCGGCCGCGCTGGTCGAGGGCTCGAAGCTGGTCGACGCGCCGCCGCACCGGCAGGGCCTGGCGGATGTGGCGCCGATGGCCCGCGACCACGACCTGGTCGTGCTGCACACCTCGACGCCCTCCTTCAGCTCGGACGTGAAGGTGGCGGAGCGGCTGAAGGCGGAGAACCCGAACATCAAGGTCGGGCTGATCGGCGCCAAGGTCGCCGTCCAGGCCGAGGAGAGCCTGCGCGACGCGCCGGTGGTCGACTTCGTGGCGCGGAACGAGTTCGACTTCACCGTGAAGGACGTGGCCGAGGGCCGCGACTGGGCCTCGATCAAGGGCCTGTCCTGGCGCAACGGGCAGGGGGTGCTGGTCCACAACGCCGACCGGCCGGTGCTGGAGGACATGGACAGCCTGCCCTTCGTCTCGCCCGTCTACCAGCGCGACCTCGACTACAAGAAGTACTTCATCGGCTACCTGAAGCACCCCTATGTCTCGATCTACACGGGCCGGGGCTGCAAGAGCCGCTGCACCTTCTGCCTCTGGCCGCAGACGGTGGGCGGGCATCGCTACCGCACGCGCAGCGTTGCCAACGTCATCGAGGAGATCCGCTACATCCGGGACAATTTCCCCGGGCTGAAGGAGATCTTCTTCGACGACGACACCTTCACCGACGACCTGCCGCGCGCCGAGGCGATCGCGCGCGAGATGGGCAAGCTCGGCGTCACCTGGTCCTGCAACGCCAAGGCCAATGTGCCGCGCGAGACGCTGAAGGTGCTGAAGGATGGCGGGCTGCGCCTGCTGCTCGTCGGCTATGAGAGCGGCAACCAGCAGATCCTGCACAACATCAAGAAGGGCATGCGGATCGACGTCGCCCGGCGGTTCACCAAGGACTGCCACGAGCTTGGCATCATGATCCACGGCACCTTCATCCTCGGCCTGCCGGGCGAGACGACGGAGACCATCCGCGAGACCATCCGCTTCGCCATCGAGACCAACCCGCACACCCTGCAGGTCTCGCTGGCGGCGCCCTATCCGGGCACCTTCCTCTTCGACCAGGCGCAGAAGGAAGGCTGGCTGGATACCGCGCATACCGAATACGTGGATGCGCATGGCGTGCAGATCGCGCCGCTGGCCTATCCGCATCTCAGCCATACCGAGATCTTCAACGGCGTCGAGGAATTCTACCGGAAATTCTATTTCCGCGCGCCGAAGATCGCCTCGATCTGCGGTGAGATGATCCGCGACCGGCAGATGCTGGTGCGGCGCCTGCGCGAGGGGGTGGAGTTCTTCCACTTCCTCCGCGAGCGGAAGACGGCGGGGGAGCAGCAGAAGGCCGCCTGACCGGAACGCCCCGGGCCCCAAGCCTGGGGATCGTCATGCCCCCTCGCCTCATCTTCAATGCCGACGACCTCGGCCTCGCCGCGCCGGTGAATGCCGCGATCGAGCAGGCGCACCGCGAGGGCGTGCTGACGGCGGCCAGCCTGATGGTCGGCGAGGCCGCCGCCGCCGAGGGGGTGGAGATGGCACGGCGCAACCCCCGCCTCGCGGTCGGGCTGCACCTGACGCTGACCGATGGGACGCCGACCCTGCCGCCGGAGCGCATCCCCGCCCTCGTCCAGGCGAACGGCCGGTTCCGCGACGACATGGCGGGGCTCGGGCTGGTGCTCGCCGCATCGCGGGCGGCGCGGGCGCAGCTCCGGGCCGAGGTCGCGGCGCAGTGCGCGGCCTTCCGGGCGACCGGCCTTGCCTGCGATCATCTCAATGCGCACAAGCACTACCACCTGCATCCGGTCATCGCGGCCGTCGCCTTCGCCGAGGCAGCGCGGATGGGCATCCGCGCCGTCCGCATCCCGCATGAGCCGGGGACGGCCCACGCCCTGGCACCGCTGATCCTCTGGCTCCGGCGGCTGGCGGCGCGGCATGGGCTGCGGGCGCCGGACCGGGTGGTCGGCCTCGCCTGGACCGGCGCCTTCACGGCGGATCGGCTCGCCGCGGCGCTCGGGCGGCTGCCGCCGGGGGTGACGGAGCTCTATTTCCATCCGGCGACGGCGGGAGGCTTCCCCGGTGCCGCGCCGGGCTATCGCTATGCGGAGGAGCTGGCGGCGCTGGTCGACCCCAGGGTGCGGGCTGCCTGCGCCACTCTGCCCACCGGCGGCTATTCGGCGATGCTGGCATGAACCGGCTCGGGCTTCTGCTCGCGGTCGGGGGGCTGGTTGGGGCGCTGCTGCTGATCGGGCAGCAGGACCTGAGCGAGGTCGGCGGGTTGCTGGCGACGGCCGGGTTCGGGCTGGTGCTGGCGGCCTTGGCGCATATCCCGTCGATGGCACTCAACGGCCATGCCTGGCGGCTGCTGCTGCCGCGGGCGCGGCGGCCGGGGCTCGGGGCGATGACGGCCAATGTGTGGATCCGGGAATCCGTGAACGGCCTGCTGCCGGTGGCGCGGATCGGGGGCGAGATCGCCTCCTACCGCCTGCTGCGGGGCGAGGGCGTTGCCGTGGCGCCGGCGGCGGCAAGCCTGATGGTCGATATGGCGATCTCCATCCTCAGCCAGCTCGGCTTCGCCCTGCTTGGCCTCGCGCTGCTGGCCTGGGCGGGGGCGGGGATCGGCTGGGGCGCCATCGCGCTCGGGCTGCTGGCCGGGGTGGCGATGGCGGGCGGCTTCATCCTAGCGCAGCGGGCGGATGTGCTGTCGCGCCTGGCCCGGCTGCTGAACGGGGTGGCGGCGGGGCGCTTCCCCGGGATCGCCGCGCATTCGGCGCGGATCGACCGGATGACGCGGCGGCTCTGGCGGGTGCGCGGCGCCATCGCCGGCTGCTTCCTCTGGCAATTCGCCGGGTGGATGGCGGGGGCGCTCGAGATCTGGATCGCCCTTGCCGCCCTCGGCCACCCGGTCTCCATCGCCGAGGCGGTGGCGATCGAGGCGATGATCCAGGCGCTGTCCTCGGCGGCCTTCCTCGTCCCCGGCGCGCTCGGGCTGCAGGAGGCGGGGTTCCTCGGCCTCGGCCTGCTGCTCGGCCTGCCGGCGGAGGCGGCGGCGGCGCTCGCCATCGCCCGTCGCCTGAGGGACCTCATCATCTTCCTGCCGGGCCTGCTGGCCTGGGTCTGGGCGGAGCGGCGGATGGCGCCGCTCCAGCCCTCCTGAGCTATCCCTTGTGAATGCGAAGCGGGCCGAAGCTCTGGACCACCGGCATCACCTGCAGCAGGTTGACGTTCACCCGCGCCGGGCGGGTCGCCACCCAATGGACGGTGTCGGCGATGTCCTCCGGCGTCAGCGGGTCGGTCCCGGCATAGATGCCGGCCGCCTTCTCGGCATCGCCGCCGAAGCGGACGGTGGAGAATTCCGTCCCGCCGACGAGGCCGGGCTCGATATCCGTCACCCGCACCTTCGTCCCATGGAGGTCGGCGCGGAGGTTGTAGCTGAACTGGCGGACGAAGGCCTTGCTGGCGCCATAGACATTGCCGCCCGGATAGGGCCATTCGGCCGCCGTCGAGCCGATGTTGAGGACATGGCCGGCATTGCGCGCCACCATCCCCGGCAGCACGGCATGGGTGAGGTACATCAACCCCTTCACGTTGGTGTCGACCATCGCCTCCCAGTCGTCGAGCGAGGCCTCCTGCGCCGGGGCGAGGCCGCGGGCGAGGCCGGCATTGTTCACCAGCAGGTCGATGGCGGCCCAGTCGGCCGGCAGGCCCCCGATCGCCGCCGCCACGGCCGGCCGGTCCGTGACGTCGAGGGCGAGGGGCAGGACCTGGCCCGGCAGCTCGGCGGCCAGCGCCTCCAGCCGGTCCTCCCGCCGCCCCACGGCGATGATGCGGGCACCGTCTGCGGCGAATCGGCGGGCAATGGCGAGGCCGAAACCGGCCGTGGCTCCAGTGACGAGAACGATCATCAGTAACTTCCTTCGCGCGGGCGTGATCGGGACCAATGCGGCCAGGGATTGAAAAAACTTACAGTTTGTCCATCTTCTGCGGCGTCGGCCGGCGCTGCAGACCACCTCCAAGGTGGCATGTTCCCTTGCATATGGGGACCTGTTGAGCCGATGTGCCACCGTCGGGCGGTTGGCACGCAGAAGGGCGCTGAGCCATGCGCCTCCCGTCCCATCCGGAGGCTTGATCGTGCGAACTCAATTCGGCGCGCCTTTTCTCTTGCGTGCCTTGTTGCCCCTTCTGCTGCTGGCGCCGCTCGCGGCGCATGGCGCGGAGCCCGCGCCGAACGAGGTGCAGATTCCGATCGATGACCGGCAATACCGCGCCGCCGGCATCGAGGTGGTGCGCGTCGAGCCCGAGGCGGGCACGACCCAGACCATGCTGCCCGGCACGGTGAGCGTGCCGCCGCAGCAGCTCCGCGTCGTCGCCGCCCCGGCGGCGGGGCTGGTGGAGACGATCCTCGTCGCGCCGAACGAGCCGGTGAAGGAGGGCCAGCCCATCGCCCGCCTGCGCAGCACGGACCTGCTGGAGGCGCAGCGCACCTATCTCCAGGCCCTCTCTGCCGCGCAACTCGCCGCCGAGAAGCTGCGGCGCGACGAGCAGATGCACCGCGAGCGCATCATCGCCGAGCGCCGCCTGCTGACCACGCGGGCCGATTACGACTATGCCCGCACGACACTGCAGGAGCGCGAGCAGATGCTCGCCCTGCTCGGCATGGCGCAGGAGGACGTCAAGGCGCTCCGCGAGGGCCGCCGGATGATCCCGGCGCTCACCGTCAGCGCCCCGGCCGAGGGCGTGGTGCTCGAGGTGCGGGCGACGGCGGGCGAGCGCATCGCCGCCGCCGCGCCGCTCTTCAGCATCGCCCAGCTCGACCCGCTCTGGATCACCCTGCAGATGCCGCTCTCCCAGGCGAATGCCATCACCCCCGGCACCCGGGTCGGCGTGCCGGGGACGCCGGCGCAGGGCGAGGTGATCCGCCTCGGCCGCGCCGTCGATTCCGCCACCCAGTCGCTCGCCGCGGTGGTCGAGGTGTCGGACGGGGCGGAGGCGCTCCGGCCCGGCCAGGTGGTGACGGCGAGCGTCGCGCTCCGCCCCAACGGTACGCCGCAATGGCGCCTGCCCTCCGGCGCGGTGGTGCGGCATGCCGGGCAATCCTGGGTCTTCGTCCGCAGCGCGCATGGCTTCCGCGCCCGGCCGGTGGTGGTGATCGTGGAGACGGCGAGCACCGTCTCGATCCGCGCCAGCCTCACCACCGAGGACCATGTGGCGACGCGCGGCATCCTCTCGCTCCTTGCCGAGCTCACCGAAATCTACGGGGGCTGACCGCACCATGCTGATGAGCCTTGTGGCGCTGGCCTTGCGCCAGCGGCTGATCGTCGTGCTCGCCACGCTCGGGCTGATTGCCTGGGGGGTGAACGCCTATCGCAAGCTGCCGATCGACGCCTTCCCCGATGTCTCGCCGACCCAGGTGCTGATCGCCATGCAGGCGCCCGGCCTGCCGCCGGAGGAGCTCGAGACGCAGGTGACCAACCCGGTCGAGCTGGCGATGAAGGGCATCCCCAACCTCGTCAACATCCGCTCCGTCACGCGCTATGCGACGGCGCTGATGACCTTCGAATTCGCCCCGGGGACCGACATCTACTGGGCGCGGACGCAGGTGGACCAGCGGCTCGACGACCTGGAAAACGAGCTGCCGGACGGCGTCTCGGGCGGCCTCGCCCCGGTCATCACGCCGCTCGGCGAGATGCTGATGTTCACGCTCGAGGGCGGCAGCCTCTCGCCCATGCAGCGGCGCACGCTGCTCGACTGGGTGATCCGCCCGCAGCTGCGCGGCCTGCCGGGTGTGGCGGATGTCAACACGCTCGGCGGCCATGTCCGCACCTATGAGGTGGCGCCCGACCCGGCAGCGATGGCCGCGCGCGGCATCACCAGCGCGATGCTGGCCGAGGTGCTCGGGCAGAACAACCGCAACGACGGCGCCGGCCGCGTGCAGGATGGCGAGGAGGCGCTGCTGGTGCGCGCCGAGGGCCGCATCCGCACGCTCGAGGATATCCGCGCCATCGTCGTCGTCTCCCACCCGACGGGCATTGTGCGCGTCGGCGACATCGCCGATGTCCGCTTCGGCGCGCTGGCCCGGAACGGCGTCGTCACCCGCAACGGCGAGGGCGAGGCGGTGTGGGGCATCGTGCTCGGCCTGCGCGGCGCCAATGCGCGCACGGTGGTGAACGGCGTGCAGGCGAGGCTGGCCGAGATCCAGAAAACGCTGCCGGAAGGGGTCAGGATCGAGGTCTTCTACGACCGGAACGACCTGATCGAGAAGGCGGTCTGGACGGTGCAGAAGGTGCTGCTGGAGGCGATCGCCCTGGTGGTGGTGCTGCTGATCCTCTTCCTCGGCAATCTCCGCGCGGCGCTCGTCGTATCGCTCGCCCTGCCGCTGGCGGTGCTGGCGACCTTCGGGGTGATGTCGGTCTACGGGCTCTCGGCCAACATCATGTCGCTCGGCGGCCTCGCCATCGCCATCGGCCTGCTGGTCGACTGCGCGGTGGTGGTGGTGGAGAACGTGGCGCACCGGCTTGCGAACATGGAGGGCAAGCCGAGCTTCAAGGCGCGCAGCCAGGCGACGCTCGAGGCGGTGCGGGAGGTCGCGGTGCCGCTGGTCTCCGGCGTCATCATCATCGTCACCGTCTTCGTCCCCCTGCTGTCGCTGCAGGGGTTGGAGGGGCGGCTGTTCGGCCCGGTGGCGTTGACGATCATCTTCGCCCTCTGCGCCGCGCTGCTGCTCTCCCTCACCGTGGTGCCGGCGCTGGCGGCCTCCGTGCTGAAGGCGGGCGGCCATGCGAAGGATCCCTGGCTGGTCCGCCGCCTGCACGCGGTCTACGACCCCTTCCTCGCCTGGGCGATGAAGAACCCGCTGAAGGTGGGGGGGGCGGCGCTGGCCGGGCTCGGCCTCGCCGTGTTCCTGTTCGGCCGCATCGGCTCCACCTTCATGCCGGTGATGGACGAAGGCACGCCCGTCGTCACCCTGCGCAAGCATCCGACCATCAATGTCGAGCAGGCGGCGGAGAGCGACCTGCTGCTCCAGCGCGAGATCATGCAGCGCGTGCCGGAGGTGCGCGGCATCATGGGCCGCGCCGGCGCCGACGAGCTCGGCATCGACCCGGTCGGGCTGAACGACAGCGACCTCTTCCTCACCATCGCGCCGCGCGAGGAGTGGCGCGACACGAAGAACCGCGACTTCGTCATCGACGAGGTGCGCAAGGTGCTCGATGCCTTCCCCGGCATCTCCTACGCGATCAACCAGCCGATCGACATGCGGGTGCAGGAGATGATCATCGGCGCCCGCGGCGACGTGGTGGTGAAGGTCTTCGGCTACTCGATCGGCGAGCTGAACCGCATCGCCCGCCAGGTGGAGGAGGCGGTGAAGGGCGTGCAGGGCTCCTCCGAGGTCTTCGCCCTGCGCAACGAGGGGATGAAGTATCTGCGCGTCGAGATCGACCGCTTCGCCGCCGGGCGCCTCGGCCTCAATGTCCGCGACGTGCAGCAGGCGCTGCGTGTCTGGGTCGACGGCCGCGACATGGGGCTGGTGCTGGAGCAGGAGCGGCGCATCCCGCTGATGCTGCGCGGCGAGGGCAGCCTCCGCCGCTCGGCGACCGACCTGCAGCGGCTGGTGCTCGCCCTGCCGGGCGGGCGGACCGTGGCGCTTTCCCAGGTGGCGCGCATCGCCGAGGAGGAGGGGCCGATCCAGGTGATCCGCGAGGGCACCCAGCGCTACGCGACGGTGCTGGCCAACGTCCGCGGGCGGGACCTCGTCGGCTTCGTCGCCGAGGCGCAGGCGGCCGTCGCGCAACGGGTGGAGCTGCCGCCCGGCTACCGCATGGAATGGGGCGGGCAGTTCGAGAACCAGCAGCGCGCCTCGGCGCGGCTGGCGATCGTCGTGCCGATCGCGCTCGGCATGATCTTCCTGCTGCTCTACTTCACCTTCGGCTCGGCGCGGCAGGCCGCACTCGTCTTCTGCAACGTGCCCTTCGCCGCGATCGGCGGCGTGGTGGCGCTCTGGCTCTCGGGCGAATTCCTCTCGGTGCCCGCCTCGGTCGGCTTCATCGCGCTGATCGGCATCGCCGTGCTGAACGGCGTGGTGCTCGTCTCCTACATCAACCGCCTGTACGCGGAGGAGGGCCTCGGCCTGCGCGAGGCGGTGATGGAGGGGGCGCGGCGGCGGATGACGCCGGTGATCCTGACGGCGACCATCGCCGCCTTCGGCCTGGTGCCCTTCCTCTTCGCCACCGGGCCGGGGGCGGAGATCCAGCGGCCGCTCGCCGTGGTCGTGATCGGCGGCCTGGTCACGGCGACGGTGCTGACGCTGGTGCTGCTGCCGATCCTCTATGCCCGCTTCGCCCTGCCGAAGGCGGAGGCCGCTGCGGCGCCCGCGACCAGTGCCAAGACAGTGCCTGCGGAGTGATGCCGGCGATGCGTCCGATCCTGCTGCTGCTCGCCCTCCTGCTCGTGCCGGCGACGGCCCTGGCGCAGGCCGAGTCGCCCCTCGCCCGGCATCTCGACCAGGCGGTCTCCCTCGATGCGGCGAGCCGCGGGCTTGCCGCCCAGCGCGGGGCCGTGGCGGCGCGGAGCGCGACGGTGCGCTCGCCCATCCCCGGCTCGCCGGTGGTGAGCGGTGCCTGGCGCACCGATACGCGCGGGCCGCGCGAGGCGCTGCAGTTCGACCTCGAGGTCGGCGCCCCGATCTGGCTGCCGGGCCAGCGCAGCGCCCTCGGCAACACGGTGACGACGGGCGTCGCCGAGGTGGAGGGGCAGATCGCCCAGCGCCGCCTCGAGCTGGCCGGGCTGCTGCGCGAATACTGGTGGAACGCCGTGCTCGCGGCGCGCGAGCAGCGCCTCGCGCGCGACCGGCTGGCGACGGCGCGGGACATCGCCCGCGACGTGGCGCGGCGGGCGCAGCTCGGCGACATCCCCCCGTCCGACAGCCTGCTGGCGCAGAACGAAACGCTGGCGGCGGAGCTCGCGCTGGCCGATGCGGAGGCCGCGCTGGTCGCGGCGCGGGCCGTCTACGCCACGCTGACCGGCGGCGCCGAGCGCGACCTGCCGCCGGAGCCGCCGGCGCCGCGCACCGCCCGGCACCCGCTGCTGGCAGCGGCCGA
>CADCTD010000006.1 GCA_902805545.1 uncultured Craurococcus sp.
AGCCGCTCGACGAACGCCGCGGCCGCAGAGGGGCGGCCGGTCTTGAGGGCGCCCATGACGCGACGTTTGTAGGTGGGAAACACCTCACCCAAACAAGGTCTCCAGACCCGTCCGGGCCGCGAAGAACGCCCCGAGGTCATGGACGACGAGGCGAGCAGGCGGACAACCTTCTGCAGCTTTCCCTCCTCCGCCAGAGCCGATGCGTGATGGCACGCGAGGTCGATTTCGCCGCCGCCGAGCGCACCCGCGACAACACCGATCGCCAGCACAGGGCCATGCCGCGATCCTGGTGGCCAACGCTCCACCGCCGACGCCATCGCGGCCTCGGAGCGCTCCGACGGCGTGTCGCCAGGCAAAGGGCTGACGAGGTCGGTCGCGCAAAGGATGCCGAGCGCACGGACCCGGTCGAGGTCACGGAGCCGATTGGACCTGTGTGTCAAGTGGGCGTGGACACCTGCGCGCGGCTCCCCAAGCGGGGCGGTGCTGGCCGAAGCGTTCGCATGATCGAGAACCAGCGCCAGACACCACGGGAACGGCCGCCAGCGCCCCCGTCGCTCTCAGACCTCGCCGGCGACTGGCGAAAGCCGCCAACGCAGAGACGATCATGCCGCGCGCCGACCTTTGTTCAGCAGGCCGCTGATTTCGAATCGCCATGCTCCGGCAGCCGGCCCACGCCCGTGCCGCGAAGCGGCCCCGATCACCGCTGCGCCGGGCGGCACAGCCCGTCCACGAAGACGTCGAGGAGCCGCAGGACATTCGCCTGCCATCCAGCGGCGTCCGACCCGTAGCACAGCGCGACCAGCATGCGCAGCACGTCCTCCGGCCCGATGTCCGCGCGCAACTCGCCGGCGGCGGCGGCCCGATCCATCAAGCGGCGGACGGCGCCCGTCAGCTGCTCGGCCGTGTAGGCCGAAAGCTCCGTGGAGCCGTGGGCGGCGAGCGCGAGCGCGGCGGCCATGCCCTTCTTGGTGGCGACGAACTCGACGTTGGCGTGCAGCCAGCGCCGCAACGCCGCGACCGGCGCAGCGCACGAGGCCAGCTTCCCGGCCAAGTCCACCAACTGCTCGACTTCCCGGCGGTACACCGCCTCGAACAGGGCCTCGCGGGTCGGGAAGTGGCGGTACAGCGTGCCGATGCCGACCCCGGCCTGGCGCGCCACGGCCTCCAGGCTGGCCTGCGGGCCGCCGGTGCTGAAGACCGCCTTGGCGGCTTCCAGCACGCGCGCGCGGTTGCGGGCCGCATCCACCCGCGGCCGCCGTCCCGTCCTGCCCGGCCCCTCGCCCACGCGGTCCCGCCTCTTGCAAAACGGAGCCACCCTCCGCATTCTATGTCCGGTTGTGCCGGGCGCAACCGGCCACCGCCAACGGGGTGTAGCATGGGCTTGTCGATCGCACTCACCGTCAACGGCGCCCCGCACCGGGTGGAGCTGGAGGACCCGAGGGTCACGCTGCTCGACCTGCTGCGCGAGCGCCTGCACCTGACCGGCACGAAGAAGGGCTGCGACCGCGGGCAGTGCGGCGCGTGCACCGTGCTGCTGGACGGGCGGCGGACCAACGCGTGCCTGGCGCTCGCGGCCGCCCACGACGGCGCGGACGTGCTGACGATCGAGGGCCTCGCCGGCGGCGGCGGCGAGTTGCATCCGGTCCAAGCGGCGTTCATCGCCCACGACGCGCTCCAGTGCGGGTTCTGCACGCCTGGCCAGGTCATGAGCGCGGTGGGCCTGATCGCGGAGGGGCACGCCGGCAGCGACCCGGAGCGGGTGCGCGAGGGCATGAGCGGCAACCTGTGCCGGTGCGGGGCCTACGCCGGGATCACGGAGGCGGTGCTCGACGCGCAAGGCCGCATGGCCGGGCGGGGCGAAGCGGCATGAACACCTTCGAGTTCGTCCGCCCCGCGACGGTCGCCGAGGCGGTGGCCGCCGCCTCCGCGCCGGGTGCCGCGTACCACGCCGCCGGCACCAACCTGCTCGACCTGATGAAGGGCGGCGTCGCCCGTCCCACCCGCTTGGTGGACGTGAACCGCCTCCCGGGGCTCGACCGGATCGAGCACGCGCCCGACGGCGGCGTGCGGGTCGGCGCGCTGGTGCGCAACGCCGACCTGGCGCACGACCCGGCGTTCAGCCGCCGCTTCCCCGCGGTGGCCGAGGCGCTGCTGTCCGGCGCGTCGGCCCAGCTGCGCAACGCGGCCACCGTCGGCGGCAACCTGCTCCAGCGCACGCGGTGCGCGTACTTCTACGACACGGCCAGCGCCTGCAACAAGCGCCAACCCGGCGCCGGCTGCGACGCGCGCGGCGGCGAGAACCGGCTGCACGCGGTCCTGGGGTGGAGCGGGTCGTGCATCGCCACCCACCCGTCCGATTTCTGCGTCCCGCTCGTCGCGCTGGGCGCGACGGTCGAAATCGAAGGCAAGGCCGGGTGGCGGGACGTGCCGTTGGTGGACTTCCACCGCCTCCCCGGCCTCGCGCCGGAGCGCGAGACGGTGCTGGAAACAGGTGATCTGGTCGTGGCTGTCCGCCTGCCGGCGGAGGCGGCGCGGTTCGCCGCGCATGCACGCTACCTGAAGGTGCGGGAGCGGACGTCGTACGCGTTCGCCGTGGTGTCCGCGGCGGCCGCGCTGCGCATGGAGGGCGACCGGATCGCGGAGGCGCGGATCGCGCTCGGCGGCGTCGCCCTCAAGCCTTGGCGCGCCCACGATGCGGAAGCGGCGTTGGCCGGCGCGCGGCCGGATGCGGCGACGTTCCGCCGCGCGGCGGAGGCGGCGCTCGCGGGCGCCGAGCCGTCCGGCGACAACGCCTTCAAGATCGAGTTGGCGCGGCGCATCGTCGCCCGCGCGCTGGCCATGGCCTTTGCCGGCACGCCCGAGCGCGTGCCGGCCCTGCCTGCCTCTCCCTTCGCGCCCGTCCCCGGAGCGTCCATCCATGTCTGACATCGCGCTCACCTCCGCGCCGGCCCACCTGCGCCAGGGCTCCAGCATCGGGCAGCCGCTCACGCGGCAGGACGGCCCGCTGAAGGTCACCGGCCAGGCCCGCTACGCCGCCGACAACCACCCGGACGGCATGCTGTTCGCGGTGCTGGCCGTGAGCACGGTCGCGCGCGGGCGGGTGGCCGGGATGGACGTCGCGGCGGCCAAGGCCCACCCGGGCGTGGTCGAGGTGATGACCCCGGCCAACCGCCCGCCTTTGGCGGAGGACCCGGACGCCAGGGACACGCCGTTCTCGTTCAAGCTCGACGTGCTGCAGAACGACCGGGTGCGCTACCCCCAGCAGCCGGTCGCGGTGGTGATCGCCGAAACGCTGGAAGCGGCGACCGAGGGCGCCGCCCTTCTGGCGCCGCGTTACGAAGCGGAGCCGGCGCGCGTCGGCCTGGACGGGGCCGAACCCTTCACGCCGAAGGTCGTGGGCGCCGGCAACCCGGCGTCCGCGCGGCACGGGGATGTGGAGGGCGGCCTGCGCGCGGCGGCTCGCCGGATCGAGGCGACCTATGAGACGCCCGCGCAGTACCACAACGCGATGGAGCCGCACGCGATCGTGGCGGCGTGGGACGGCGACACCCTGTCCATCGACACGCCCAGCCAGGGCATGGCGCTGACCCAGGCGCGGATCGCCGGGTTGTTCGGCATCCCGC
>CADCTD010000007.1 GCA_902805545.1 uncultured Craurococcus sp.
AGGTGGCGGCGCGCATCGCCACGCCGCCTGCCCCGGCCCGGCCGCGCGCGCCGGTGCCGCTGCGCATCCGGCCGGAGCCGACGGCGCCGGAGATCGGCCGCGTCGCCGCCAACGAGCCGGTGCGGGTGAAGCCCGCGGGGAGCAACTACGCCCTGGTCGAGACCGACAGCGGCCTGCGCGGCTATGCGCCGGCCGGCAGCTTCCCCGGGCGGCGCCCGGCCGCGGCGATGCCGGCCGGCGGCGAAGGCGGCGGCGGCGTGCGCGAGCTGGCCGCCTCCAACATCGCCAAGCGCGACAACTTCAGCGAGAGCGTGACCAATGCGGAACGGGCGGCACAGGGCGGGGGCTTCGAGCTCGCTGGCTGACATGCTGCGCGCCGGCCTGCTGCTGGCCGGGTTGCTGCTGGGCGCCCTGGCATCCGCCCAGCCGGCGCCGCCGGAGCCGCCGCAGCAGCCCTTCCTCCGCATCGAGGCCGGGGCGCATACCGCGCCCGTCGCCCGTCTGGCGGTGGATGCCGGCGGGCAGCTCCTCGCCAGCGCGTCCGACGACAAGACGCTGCGGCTCTGGACCCTGCCGGAGGGGACGCAGCGGCTGGTGATCCGCCCGCCCATCGGCATCAATGAGGACGGCGAACTCTATGCCGTCGCCCTCAGCCCGGATGGCGGGCGGGTGGCGGCGGCGGGCTTCACCGGCCAGTCCTGGGACGGGGCCTTCTGCCTCTATCTCTACGATGCGCGGAGCGGGCGGCTGCTGGCGCGGCTTTCCGGCCTGCCGACGCCGGTGCAGCACCTGGCCTTCTCGGCCGATGGGCTGCGGCTGGCGGCGGCGCTCGGCGGGCGGGCGGGCATCCGCGTCTTCGACGCGCGGACGGGGCAGCTGCTGTTCAACGACGCCGGCTATGGCGGACCGGCACGGATGCTGGCCTTCGACCGCGAGGGGCGACTCGCCACCGCCTCGGCCGATGGGCATGTGCGGCTCTACGCGGCGGACGGACGGCGGCTTGCCGACAGGGTACCGGTCAACGGCGCCCGGCCCTTCGGCCTGGCCTGGTCGCCGGATGGCGGGCTGATCGCCATCGGCTACGAGGACCGGCTGCGGGTGGAGGTGCTGGCGGCGGCCGACCTCCGCAGCGTCATGCTGCCGGATGTGGCGGGGCTCGCCGGCGAGGGGCTGCCGGCCGTCGCCTGGGCCGCGGATGGGCAGGGCGGCGTGCAGCTCTATGCCGGCGGCTACGCACGGCTGGCGGGGGCGCCTGCCGCCACCGGCCGGGGGGTCGCCGTTCGACGGGAGGCAGCGCCCTCCCCCTCGCCCGGGCGCGAATTCGTGGTGCGTCGCTGGACGGATTTCGGGCTCGGGCCCTCGACCGACATCCCGGCGGCGCGGGATGCGATCTCCCACCTGCTGGCGCTGCCGGGCGGAGGCGTTGCCTATGCGGCGACCGATCCTGGCTGGGGGCGGATCACGCCGGAGGGGCTGGTCGCCTTCCCGCCGCGGCCGCCTGGGGCGGATTTCCGCGCGACGGGAGCGGCCCTCGCCGCGACGGAGGATGGCACGACGCTGCGCGTGGCGCTGCGGGCGGGCGAGGCGCCGCTCGTCTTCGACGCGCTGGACGGGCGGCTGGAGCCCGGCGCCGGCACGGCCGCCTTCCTGCCGGCGCGGACGGCGAGCGCGCGGCTGCCGGTCGCGGACTGGCACAACTCGAACCGGCCGCGGCTCGGGCAGGTCCCGCTCAGGCTCGGTGAGGGGGAATTCGCGCGGAGCCTCGCCATCCTGCCGAAGGAAGACGGCTTCCTCCTCGGCACCGATACGCATCTCCGCCTCTTCGATGCGGCCGGACGGCCCGCGGATGCGCTGGCGGTGCCGGGGGCGGTCTGGGGGCTGACGGTCGCGGGCGACATGGCGGTCGCGGCGCTCGGCGACGGCACGCTGCGCTGGTACCGGCTGGCCGGCGGCGCGCTGGTGGAGCAGGCCGCGCTCTTCATCCAGGCGGAGACGCGGCGCTGGGCGCTCTGGACGCCGGAGGGGCTGTTCGACCATGCCGCCAATGGCGGGCAGGAGCTGGTCGGTGTGTTGCTCAACCGCGGGCGGGCGCAGAACACCGAATGGGCGAGCTTCCAGCAGGCCTATCGCGCGCTCTTTGCGCCGCAGGCCGTGCGGCGGCGGATCGCCGGGGACCAGGCACCGGCGCAGCAGCGGCTTGCGCAGCTCGGCGAGGTGCGGTCGCGCATCGGACGGTTGCCGGTGCTGGCGGCGGGCAGCGCGGCCTGCGCCGTCGTCGAGGCGGAATGCCGGCCCATCGCCTGGGATGCGCGCAGCCTTCCGGAGGGGGCGACGGCGCTGCGCCTCAGCCTCGCCACGACCGACCGAGGGCTCGGGCTCGGGCCGCTCGACGTGCTGGTGAATGACCGCATCGCCGCGCGCACCGAGGCGAAGCCGGGCGAGACCGAGGTCGAAGTCCCGCTCGACCCCGGGCCGAACCGCATCGCCACGCGCCTCTATGCGGAGGACAGGACGCTCTTCGCCGATGGGCCGGCGCTGGCCTTGCGCCGGCCGGGGGATGCGGGGCCGCCGGCGGATGCCGGGCGGCTCGTCGTGCTCGCCATCGGCGTCAACCGCTACGCCAATCCGGAGCTCGACCTGCGCTTCGCCGTGCCGGATGCGGAGACGGTGGCGGGGCTGCTGCGGGACGGCGCCGGCTCGCTCTTCCGCGAGACGCGCGTGACCGTGCTGCGCGATGCGGAGGCCTCGAGGCGCGGCGTGCTGGATGCGCTGGCGCGCGCCGCCGACGATGTCGGGCCGGGCGATACCTTCATCCTCTACATCGCCGGCCACGGCATCCGGACGCAGCCGGACAACCGCTTCCTCTTCCTCCCCGCGGATACAAGGGACACCTCCGGCTGGGCGGCGTTGCGCGCGCAGGGGATCGACGATGGCACGCTGGTCGCTGCGCTGGCGCGCATCCGGGCGCGGGATGCCTTCCTGCTGCTCGACACCTGCCATGCCGGGCAGCTCACCATGGAGCAGCTCTCGGCCCTCGGGAACGAGACGGGGCGCTTCCTGCTCGCCGCGAGCGGCAGCGTGCAGGAGGCGCTCGACAGCTATGACGACCGCAACGGCGTCTTCGCCTATGCGCTGCGCGAGGGGTTGCGCGGCAAGGCGGCGATGGATGCCGAGGGGCGGGTCAGCGCGCTGGGCCTCGGCGAGTGGGTGACGCGGCGGGTGCCGGAGCTGGCGCGGCAGCGGCAGCATCAGCAGGACGCCGTCTTCCGCACGGCGCAGCGGGACCTGCGCTCCTTCCCGATCTCGCAGGTGCGGCGGTAGGCTTTCCTCCTCACTGAGGAGCAAGCGCATGTCCACGCCACCCGACCGCGAGGCGCCGGCCGAGCACCCCATCGAGGCGCTGCTGCGGCGGCGCTGGAGCCCGCGCAGCTTCACCGGGGCGCCGGTCGAGGATGCCGCGCTCGCCAGCCTGCTGGAGGCGGCACGCTGGGCCGCAAGCTCCAGCAACCAGCAGCCCTGGCACCTCATCATCGCGCGCCGGGAGCGGGAGCCGGAGGCCTTCGCCAGGCTTCTCGGCGTGCTCGCCTCGGGCAACCAGGCCTGGGCCGGAAATGCCAGCGTGCTGATGCTGGCGGTCGCGCGCATGGTGAATCCGGTGAACGGCAACCCGAACCGCCACGCCTTCTACGACACCGGCGCAGCGATGGCGCAGATGGCGCTGCAGGCGGCGGCGCTCGGGATGCAGATGCACCAGATGGGCGGCTTCGACACGGCGAGGGCGCGGGAGGTCTTCGCCATTCCCGAGGGCTACGAGCCGGCGGCGGCGATCGCTCTCGGCCCGGTCGGCTTGGCGGAGGCGCTGCCCGAGGCCCTGGCGGCGCGGGAGGTCGCGCCGCGGCAGCGCAGGCCCGTCGGCGAATGGGCCTTCTTCGGCGGGTGGCAGGGCTAGGCACGACGGAGGCGGTGCAGTCCGGCCGCATCGCCATCGCCCCGCTCGCCGGGAAACGGGCGGTATGGCGCGATGCGGGCGACCGGGAGCGCTTCGCCACCTGCCGCACGGGGACGGCCCTATGCGCGCCACCTGGCGTCAGGCACCGCCGCGGGAGGCCATCGTGGCAGGCGGGAGGGCTGGGCGCGCAGCATCTCCATCCCCCATGTCCTCGGTGGGCATGGCACGGACATTGCCGGCATCCGCTCCACCGGCCGGACCGCCATGCCCCTCAGCCAGCGCGCCGCGACGCCTGGCGCGCCGGTCGACATGGCCTGCATTCGCGGTTCCGCGATCCCCTCGAGAGGCGGGACAGGCCGGACGGGACGGGATGGGCCGTGGTGCTGCGCCAGCCGGCCGAGAAGAAGGGTCGGGCAGGTCCGGCGGTGATGGCGCACTTGCCGGAGGGCTACGGCAAACACCGATCAGGTGGATTGGCCTGATCGGAGTAGTCTGCTCGACCAGACAACAGGCTGGAGCGGGTTCCGTGAGCCAGGCCGAACGGAAACCGCTCCAGCGGCATCCCGCTTGCCTGACGACGCGGATCGGACGTGCGGCGAGGACCGGCCTGCCGGGGCTCAGGAGCGCAGAGAGGGAAGCGCTCTACGCCCGCGGAGCGCGATGGCTTGCGGGCGTAGAGTAAGTTGGGCTCAGGTCGCCGGGGTCTCGGCCTCGGCGGCCATCGGCGCGGGCGCCGGCGCCGGCGCAGCGGAGGTCATCGCCGCGGCCTTCTTCGCGGCGCGGGTGGCTGCACCCTTCCTCGCCGCTTCGGAGCGGGCGGAGGTCGCTGGCGCGGCCTTCTTCGCGGCCGGCTTCGCCACGGCCCTGCGGGCAGCGGGCTTCTTCGCGGCGACGGCCTTCTTCGGCGCAGCCTTGCGGGCAACGGCCCTCTTCGGCGCCGCCTTCTTGGCGACGGCCTTGCGCGCGGTGGGCTTCTTCGCGGCGGCGGCGCGCTTCGGCGCGGCCTTCCTGGCGACGGCCTTCTTGGCGACGGCCTTGCGCGCGGTGGGCTTCCTCGCGGCAGCGGCCTTCTTCGGCGCAGCCTTGCGGGCGGCGGGCTTCTTCACCGCAGCGGCGCGCTTCGGCGCGGCCTTCTTCGCAGCCGGCTTCCTGGCGGCGGCCTTCTTCGGCGCAGCCTTTTTCGGCGCGGCCTTCTTCGCCACCGGCTTCTTGGCGACAACCTTGCGGGCGGCCGGCTTCTTCGCGGCGGCGCGGCTGCGCGCGGTCACCGGCTTCTTCGCGGTGCGGCGGCTGGTGGCGACGGCCATCGGCTGCGCGCGATCAGCGGCAGGGGTCTCGGGAGTATCGGTCACTGTTGGCATCTCCTTGCACAGTCAGGTTGGGCGCATTCCGGTGTTGATCGGGCGGCAGCGCGAAGGCGCCTCGCCCGGGTGGTGGCAGCGGGCATCGCAGTCCAGGCCAAGTGGGCAGCACGCGGTGGCGGGCGATCGGCGGCGTGGTGCCGCATCGTGCTGCCGCCTTCCGCATATCCGGCATCGGGCATTAGAACTCTGCCCTGCTCCGGCACGACGAATGCGACGAACCGCGCCGCATCGTCTTCCTGCCTCCGGTCCATGGACCGTCCTTCCCTGCTGCGGCACGCTGTCGCCGGATGGCTCCGCGAGGTGCGGCGGTGTGGGAACCGCCGAACGAATCGCATGCAACATCGTGCGCGCGAATCACGCTATCTGCACACGCAACCACCATGTCAACAGAAACCGCAATTCATGCTTCGCTTTTATGCGCGGAGCGCGCATGCAAACGGCCGCCGGATCGCTCCGGCGGCCGCTGTCGGATGCGCGATGATGCTGCCGTTCAGCGCTGGTCGAGCGGCGGCACCGGGCGCTGCTCCGCCCCGACATAGTGCGAGAGCGGGCGGATCAACCGGTTGTCGGCGGCCTGCTCGAAGACATGCGCCGCCCAGCCGGTGATGCGCGAGGCGACGAAGATCGGGGTGAAGAGCGGGATGTCGAAGCCCATCAGGTAGTAGGCGGGGCCGGCCGGGAAATCGAGGTTCGGGTGGATGTTCTTCTCCCTCAGCATCTTCGCCGCCAGCACGCGGGAGGTCTCCATCCAGCGCCGGTCGCCGACCACCTCGGCCATGCGCTCGGCATACTTGGTCATGGTGGGCACGCGGCTGTCGCCGTTCTTGTAGACGCGATGGCCGAAGCCCATCACCAGCGCCTTGTGGTCGAAGCGGGAGGAGAGCCACTCCTCCGCCTGCTCCGGCCCGCCGACCTCCTTCAGCATGTGCATCACGGCCTCGTTGGCGCCGCCATGCAGCGGGCCCTTCAGCGCCGCGATGCCGGCGGTGATGGCGCCGTGGATGTCCGCGCCCGTCGAGGTCACCAGCCGCGCCGTGTAGGTCGAGGCATTGAAGGTGTGCTCGGCATAGAGGATCAGCGAGACGTCGAAGGCCTTCAGCACCTCGGGCTGCGGGATCTTGCCGAAGACGAGGTTGAAGAAATTCTCGCCGAAGGTATGGGCCGGGTTCGGCTCGATCGGCTCGAGGCCCTTCGCGGCACGATGGGCGGCGGCGACGGCGGTCGGGATCTTCGCGAGCAGGCGCGCGGCCTTGCGCCGGGTGGCCGGTTCGGAGACGTCGCCGCTCTCCGGATCCTCCATCCCCATGAAGGAGACGGCGGTGCGGATGGCGTCCATCGGGTGGGCGTCGTGCGGGAAGTCCCTGATGACGCGGTGCAGCGCCGGGCTGATGGCGCGCTGGCCGGCAACCTCCTGGTTGAAGGCGGCGAGCTGGGCCTGGTTCGGCAGCTCGCCGTTCCAGAGCAGGTAGGCGACCTCCTCGAAGCTGCAGGTCTCGCAGAGGTCCTGCACGGCATAGCCGCGATAGGTGAGGCTGTTGGTCTCCGGCATCACCTTGGAGACGGCGGAGACATCGGCATAGACGCCGACGAGGCCCTTCTTGATGTCGGGGGTGGCTTCGCTCATGCGCTCTCTCCTTTGCGTGTGCCCAGTGGCACGTATGAGTCCGGCGGCGGGGCCCAGGCGAGGATCACGTCCGGCTCCCCCTCCGCATTGGCCGTGGCGTCGCGGCAGGCGATGGCCCGGAAGCCGCACCGCCCATAGAAGGCGAGCGCGGCCCGGTTGCGCCGGAAGCAGGCGAGGCGGAGGCCGCCCGGCGCGGCGGCCTTCGCCGTCTCCAGCAACGTGGTGCCGATGCCCCGGCGATGCAGGGCGGGCGTCACGTAGAGGTGCAGCACCTCGTCCCCCTCCCGGGCGAGGTAGCCGACCGGCTGGCCCGCCTGTACCGCGACGGTGGTGCGGCAGCGGGCCAGCAGCTCGCCGGCGAACCAGGCGAGCATCTCCGCCTCCGTCCAGGGCCGCGCCAGGCCGGGCAGCGCGGCGTCGAGCGCGGCCCGATGGATGGCGACCAATGCCGGCGCGTCGGCCGGCCTGCCGGGGCGGAGGGCGATCATCGGGCTAGAAGATCCCGGGCTTCCCTTCGGCCAGCGCGCCCTTGGGAAGGGCGACGTTCAGCACCTCGAGCTCCCCGGCGGGGATGCGGGCGAGGTCCTGCACATCGGCCAGGAACCGCTCGCTCTCCTTCGCCGAGATGAGGCCGTCGGTCAGGATCTGGAACTTGTTGATGTAGTCGGCCCGGCCGAAGGGCTTCGCCCCGAGCGGATGGGCGTTGGCGACGGCCATCTCGTCATTCAGCACCGAGCCGTCCTTCATGATGATCTCGACGCGGCCGCCGAAGGAGAGCTCGTTCGGGTCGCGCGAGTGGTAGCGGCGGGTCCAGGCTGGCTCCTCCCGCGTCTCGATCTTGTGCCAGAGGCGGACGGTGTCGGCACGCGCGGCCCGCTTCGGGGCATAGCTGTCGACATGGTGCCAGCGCCCGTCCTGCAGGGCGACGGCGAAGATGTACATGATGGAGTGGTCGAGGGTCTCGCGGCTCGCCTTCGGGTCCATCTTCTGCGGGTCGTTGGCGCCGGTGCCGATGACATAGTGGGTGTGGTGGGAGGTGTGGATGACCACCTTTTCGATGTCGTCGACGTTGGAGATCTTCTCCCGCATCCGGAAGGCGAGGTCGATCAGCGCCTGGGACTGGTACTCGGCCGAGTGCTCCTTGGTGTAGCTGTCGAGGATGGCGCGCTTCGGCTCGCCCGGGGCCGGCAGGGGGACCTCGTAGTAGACCGGCTCGTAGGCCGCCGTGCGGCCCTCCTTGTCGGCGACGGTGCGGCCCGAGAGGACCCAGCCGATGACGCTGTCCTCGCCTTCATAGATGGGGGAGGGCGCGCCCTCGCCGCGCATGGCGCGGTCCACGGCCTCGACCGCCAGCTTGCCGGCATGGGCCGGGGCGAAGGCCTTCCAGGAGCTGATCTCGCCCTTGCGGCTCTGGCGGAAGGAGATCGAGACATGCAGCGCCTGCTGCACCGCCTGGTAGATCGTCTCCTGCGGCAGCTTCAGCAGGGTGCCGATGCCGGCCGCCGCCGCGGGGCAGAGATGGGCGATGTGGTCCACCTTGTGCTCGTGCAGGCAGATCGCGCGTACCAGGTCGATCTGGATCTCGTAGCCGGTGGCCAGCCCCCGGATCAGGTCCTTGCCCGACTTCTCCATGGTCTGCGCGACGGCGAGGATGGGGGGGATGTTGTCGCCGGGGTGGGAGTAGTCGGCGGCGAGGAAGGTGTCGTGCATGTCGAGCTCGCGCACCGCCGTGCCGTTCGCCCAGGCCGCCCATTCGGGGGAGAAGCGCTTGCCCGGCGCCACGCCGAAGATCGTCGCGCCCCCCTTCCGCGGATGGCCGAGCGCCATGGTGCGGGCGGAGGTGACGGGGCGGCGGTTGATGGCGGCGATGGCGACGGAGGCGTTGTCGATGATCCGGTTGATGATCATCCCGGTCACGTCCTTCTCGACCGCGACCTTGTCGGCGGCGACGCCGGCGATCTTCCAGGCGAGCTGGTCCTCGCGCTTCAGCAGCGACTTGGACGGATGGAGCTTCACTGCGTGTTTCTGCATCGGTGGCTGTCCCCCGGCGGGTGGTGAGGGATGCTTTGTCCTCCCCTCGGCCATCTTCGTCCATTCCGATTGACCGGCAAGGACGATAGGATTTCCGTATCGATGAAGGACCAGCCTGGATGGATTTCCGCATCCTGCGGCGCATGGGGCATTTCCTTGCCGTGGCCGAGGAGGGGCATTTCGGCCGGGCGGCGGCGCGGCTCGGCATGTCGCAGCCGCCGCTGACGGCGCAGATCCAGGCGCTGGAGGCGGAGCTCGGCGTCCGCCTGCTGGAGCGGACGCGCAAGGGCGCGCGGCCGACGCGGGAGGGCGAGGCGCTGCTGCCGATCCTCCGCCGCCTCGCCGAGGAGGCGAAGCAGGTGGAGAGCCTGGCGCGGGAGCTGCGCGCGGGGCGGCATGCGCCGATGGCGATGGCCTGCGTCACCTCGGCGCTCTTCGACTACCTGCCGCCGCTGGTCCGCGGGCTGCGCGCCGCGGCGCCCGACAGCGCGCTTGCCGTGCGGGAGATGGATACGGCGGATGCGGTGGAGGCGCTGCGGCGGGGCGAGGTGGATTTCGCCCTCGCCCGGCTCGACCGCGACCGGCCGCCGCTCAGGGTGCTGCCGCTTGGCTCGGACGCGCTGGTGGCGGCGCTGCCGGAGGGGCATGCGCTGCTCGCCACGGCAGGGCCGCTGCCCTTGGCGGTGCTCGCCGGCGAGGCGCTGGTGTTGCTGCCGCGCTCGATCAGCCCGGCCTATTTCGACCGGCAGGTGAGCGCCTGCCGGGAGGCAGGGTTCGAGCCCGTCGCCATGCGCGAGGTGGGCAGCGCGATGGCGCAGCTCGCCTTCGTCGCGGCGGGGCTCGGCGTGGCGCTGGTGAGCTCGGGGATGGCGGTGCTGCGGCCGCCGGGCGTCGCCTTCCGCGCGCTGGCGGGGCCGGTAGGCTCGGTCGGCGTGGCGCTGGTGTGGGATGGCGAGCGGGAGACGGAAGCGGCGCGTGCAGCGATCGCCGTGGCGCGCGAGGCCTTTCCGGCGGCGGGGGATGCGGCCTAGCCTCGCCGGGAGACGACTCCAGGAAGGCCAGCATGGACCAGAGCCCCTTCGACCGCGTGATCCTCGGCGACATCGTGCTGCCCGATGCGGTGCTGCCGGGCGGCTATGTCGGCATCCGCGGCGAGACCATCGCCGCCATCGGCCAGGGCGCGCCGCCGCCGGCGGGGGCCGTCGCCGACTATCGCGGCAGGCTGGTGCTGCCGGGGCTGGTCGATGGGCACATGCATACCAGCAGCAGCACGGGCTGGCCGGGGATCGAGGGAGCGTCGATGTCGGCCGCCGCCGGTGGCGTCACCACCTGCGTCGACATGCCCTATGACGTGCCGCAGCCGGTGACGGATGCCGGCGTGCTGCGCGCCAAGATCGGCGTGGTCGAGGCCTCGAGCCATGTCGACATGGCGCTCTACGGCACCATCGCCAAGACGGGCGGCGTCGGCGCGATCGGGGGGCTGGCGGAGGGCGGCGTCTGCTCCTTCAAGCTCTCCACCTATGAGTATGACGCGGTGCGCTTCCCGCGCATCGACCACCCGACGATGCTCGAGGCCTTCCGCGAGATCGCGAAGACCGGCCTGATGTGCGCCATCCACAACGAGGACCAGGAGCTGGTGCAGCGCCTGACCGAGGAGGCGAAGGCGGCCGGCCGCACCGACCCCATCATGCATGCCCGCACCCGCCCGCCACTGGCCGAGAGCATGGCCGACCTCGAGATCTTCGAGATGGCGCTGGAGACGGGGTGCCACGTCCATATCGCCCATTCCTCGCTGGCGCGCGGATTTGAGCTGGCGGCGCTGTTCCGCCGCCAGGGGGCGCGGACCAGCGGCGAGGCCTGCATCCAGTATCTCTGCATGACGGAGGAGGATCTCGTCCGGCTGGAGGGCTTCGGCAAGTGCAACCCGCCCTTCCGCACGGCGGCCGAGGTGGAGCGGGTCTGGGGCGCGGTCGCCGCCGGCCAGGTCGCCTATGTCTCGACCGACCACGCGCCCTGGCCGCGCGAGCGGAAGGCCTACACCGGCGACATCTTCGCCCCCGGCGCCGGGCTGACGGGCATGCAGAGCTTCGCGCCGCTGATGTTCAGCCTGCTCGAGGAGCGCGGCCTGCCGCCGACGCTGATGGCGAGCCTCTGCGCCGAGCGGCCGGCGCGCTTCCACGGCCTCGCGCCGAAGAAGGGCGCCATCCGCATCGGTGCCGATGCCGACCTGCTGGTGCTGGAGCGCGGCGACTTCACCTTCGACGAGGCGGCGATCCGCGACCGGCCGGATGCCCGCTGGTCGCCCTATCACGGGCGGCGGATGCGGGCGCGGGTCGCCGCCACCTGGCTGCGCGGCAGCCTCATCTGGGATGGCGAGGCGGTCCTGGCGCGGCCGGGCCAGGGGCGCTTCGTGCCGCGGCAGCATCGCGGGACCTATCTGGGAGAGGGCTGACCGCCTCCTCCCGGTCGAGGCGGCGCAGCGCGCGGCGCAGCGCCACCCCGGTCCTCGGCAGGCCGAGCACATCGGCGGCCAGGATCAGCAGGCCGAGCGACTCGCCGATCTGCTCGCGCGCCAGGGCCGTCCGGCGGGCATCCTCCTCCTTGCGCATCCCCTCCCCTCGCCTCCCAGGCGCGTTACGCGCGGCGGGCGGCGATGGATGCCGGAGGTGCCGCTCATTCCACGCGGATATCGGCGCGGCGGATCACCGGCTCCCAGCGGGCACTGTCCTCCTCGATGATGCGGGCAAGGGCCGGGCCATCGGCCCAGGCGGCTTCGATGCCGCGGGCGGCCATCGCGGCCTTGCCCTCGGGCGTGTCGACTGCCCTGCGGACGGCGTCCGCGATGCGGGCGAGGATGGCGGGCGGGACGCCGGCGGGGGCGAGGACGGCGCCCCAATTGTCGACGGCATAGCCGGGCAGGTTCGCCGCCTGGGCGACGGTCGGCACGCCCGGCATCAGCGGGCTGTCCCGGGCGGCGAGGTTGCCCAGCGCCCGAAGCTGGCCGCCCTTCACCAGCGGCTCCACGGCGGACCAGGGGGCGGAGATCAGCTCCACCTCGCCGGCGACGCAGGCCGTCACGGCGGGGCCGGTGCCGCGGTAGTGCACATGCGTGAGCTTGCCGCCGGACATGCTGTCCATCAGCTCGGCCGAGACATGGGTGATGGTGCCGAGGCCCGGCGTGCCATGGTTGAGCAGCCCCGGCTGGGCGCGGCTGATGGCGATGACCTCCGCGAGGTCCCGCGCCTTCAGCTTCGGCCCGCCGGCGATGACGGTGGGCGCCAGCGCCACCCGGGCGACCGGCGCCAGGTCCCGCTTCAGGTCGAAGGGCATGGAGCGGAAGACGAACTGGTTCACCACGATGGTGTTGAACACCGTCACCAGCGTGTAGCCGTCGGGCGGCGCCTTGGCGACGGCATCCGTGCCGATATTGCCGCCGGCGCCGGAGCGGTTCTCCGGCACCATGGGCTGGCCGATGGCGTCGCCGATGCGCTGGGCCAGCAGCCGGCCGAGGATGTCGCTGCCCCCGCCGGGCGGGAAGGGGATCACCATCCGCAGCGGGCGGTTGGGGAATTCGCCACTCGGTTGTGCGATGGCAGGCGCGGCGAGCGGGGCGGCGGCGAGGGCGAGCGCGGCACGGCGGGTGAGCGGCATGGTTTTCCTCCTTGGCCGGGTGACATGCCGCATGCGGCAGCCCCTGTCATCGGGGCTTATGCACTGGCAGGCGGAAAGCGGAACGGTGTAGCCTCCGGCGCAGGCGGCGCCATAAGCCGCCCGGGAGGACACCGAAAATGGACATGTCTCGACGCGCCCTGCTGGGCGCGGGCGCCGCGCTTTCCGGCGGCCTGCCCTGGCGCAGCGCCCGCGCGCAGGCGGCCAACACCATCCGCATCGCGCTGCTCTGCGACTTCTCCGGTACCTATCGCGACGTGACCGGGCCGACGGAGCTGGCCTGCATCCGCCAGGCCGTCGCCGAATTCGGCAATCGCGGCTTCAACATCGAGGTGATCTACGCCGACAACCAGAACCGCGCCGATGTCGGCTCCAACGTCACCCGGCAGTGGTTCGACCGGGACGGCGTCGATGTCGTGGTGGATGGCGGCGCCTCCTCTGTCGCGCTGGCGGTCAACGAGGTGGTGCGGGAGAAGAACAAGGTCTTCCTCAACACCTCCTCCGCCACCTCGGACCTCACCGGGCCGAGATGCACGCCAAACACCGTCCACTGGACCTACGACACCTGGATGCTGGCGAAATCGACCGGCGGCGCCACGGTGCGGGCGGGCGGGGACAGCTGGTACTTCATCACCGCCGACTACGCCTTCGGCCATGCGCTGGAGCGGGATACCGGGAGCTTCATCAAGGCCGCCGGGGGCAGCATCATCGGCTCGGCCCGCACCCCCTTCCCCGGCACCTCCGATTTCAGCTCCTTCCTGGTGCAGGCGATGGCGGCGAGGCCGAAGGTGATCGGCCTGGCCAATGCCGGCTCCGACACCATCAACTGCATCAAGCAGGCCTCCGAGTTCGGCCTGTCGCGGCGCGGCATCAAGCTGGCCTCGCTGCTGATGTTCCTCCCCGACGTGCATGCGCTCGGCCTCGCCACGGCGCAGGGGCTGATCTGCACCGAGACCTTCTACTGGGACCTGAACGACCGGACCCGGGCCTTCTCGGCGCGCGTGCGGCCGAATATCGGCACCAACGCGCTCTGCATGAACCATGCGGGCGGCTACGCGGCCGTGCTGCATTACCTGAAGGCGGTGGTCGACATGGGCGTGCCGGCGGCCAAGGCGAATGGCGCCGAAGTCGTGGCACGGATGAAGGCGATGCCCTGCGACGACGACTGCTTCGGCCCCGGGACCATCCGCGCCGATGGCCGCAAGCTGCACCCGGCCTATCTCTTCGAGGTCAAGAAGCCGGAGGAAAGCCGCGGGCCCTTCGACTACTACAGGCTGCTGCAGACGACGGCGGGCGACGAAGCCTTCCGGCCGATCGGCGAGGGCGGCTGCCCGCTGGTCAGGGCCTGATGGGGCGCTGCCCGTCAAGAGAACTTTGACTTTGCATACGCGCCGATATCGTTGGCATGCCAACGATATCGGCGCGATACCGCCGCGGACAGTTGCAGAAGGTCGCGGGCCCTAAGCTTCGGCCCGGCGGGTGAGCAAGGGCAGGTTGCTCCTGCCGGGCGCCTTGTCCCAAGCGCCCCGGCTTGTCACCGGGACATGCTCAACCGAAGGTCGCGGCGACGTTGCCGAGGGTCGAATAGACGCCGGCCGGGTAGTCCTTCAGCGGCCAGTTCTTCACATAGGCGAAGCTCGGCGTCCTGCCCCGCTGATCGCCGTAGTGGTTGTTGCTGTAGATCAGGTGGAAAAAGTAGCCGCCATCCGAGCTGTGGATGGTCTGGCCGCCTGGGGCCTGCAGGCCCGGCCAGTTCTTCAGGATGGCGATGAGGCGGCGCGGCCCGTTCGGGTCGTTCGGCGAGCCCCGGTTGTAGAGGTCGAAAGTGACGCACCAGATGTACATCGGCGCCGTCTGGAGCTGGGTGAAACCCTTGTTGATGAGGAAGTTGCGCTTGAGGGCATGGACGGGTTGCCGGATGTCGGAGCGAGGCAGCGAGAGGGAGCGGTAGAGGGCGCCATAGCTGTCGTTGATGGCGTGGATGCCGCGGGCGTACTTCTCCTCGTCCTGCTTCGCCATGAACTGGCCGGCGCGGTCATTGGCATGGACGTTCCTGCGGTTGAAGATCGACGAGAATTCGATCTCTTCGAGCAAGTTCAACGGATTGGCCACGATCCTGCTCCGTGCGGTGTCAGGGGGGTATTTCAATCCCGATTAGCCAATTCGCGCCCGGCGAGCTAGCCGTTCCCGCTTCGCCTCGCTTGCGGTGGGGCGCGGGCCGGCGTGGTTCTGCATGGAATTGAATTTCGTTACGCCACTCTGTCGTTGATGCCGCAACAAGTTCGGTGCGATACCGCAGCGGCCAGTCACAGAAGGCCGACCATGCCGTCACCGATCACGCTGCGCTTCAATGGCGAGACGACCATCGCCTATGTCGTCCGCTTCAAGCCCTCCCATGCCGAAGGTCCGCCCGATGGCGGGCACAGCGACTGCATCCTGCCGACCGGCGCGCCGGTCGGCTATTTCGGCTCCGGCGTGGTCGGGGCGGATGGGGTGGTCTTCACCTACGCGACCTTCCTCGCCCGGCGGAAGGCCTATGTGAAGGCGACGGAGGCGCGGGCGGCGGCCTGCATCTCCACCCTCCTGGTGCTCGACGTGGGCAAGCGGCGCGCGGAGGCTTTCCGCAATTCCTGGTTCTCCATGCGCAGCAAGACGGATGGCTTCACCATCCTCGGCAACAACTGCTCGACCCATGCCTCGCGCGCCTTCCATGCGGCGGGGCTGATCTCGACCCACGAGGTCGATGGGGTCGACACGCCGAACAACCTCTACGACCAGATCGTCAGCGACAGCCCGGTCGGCTGGAAATCCTACAGCGGCTACCTGGATTTCGACCCGGTCGGCTCCGGCGCCGACCAATTGCTGGTACCCTATGCCGTCACCCTCGACGCCACGGCGGTGCCGACCATCGGCGGGCCGGGCGGCGGGGGTGGCAGCCTCAGCTGACCGAGCCTGACCGGAGCCCGCCCATGTCCCGACGCCTCGTCCTCGCCGCCGCCCAGCTGGGCCCCATCCAGAAGGCGGAGGGCCGCGACGTCGCCGTCGGGCGCATGGTGCGGCTGATGGAGACGGCGCATAGGCGCGGGGCGGAGGTGGTGGTCTTCCCCGAGCTGGCGCTCACCACCTTCTTCCCGCGCTGGTACCAGGAGGACCTCGCGGAGGCGGACCACTGGTACGAGACCGCCCTCCCCTCCAACGCCACGGCGCCGCTCTTCGAGGCGGCGCGCCGGCTCAACATCGGCTTCCATCTCGGCTATGCGGAGCGGACGCCAGAGGGACGGCGCTTCAATACCGCCGTCTATGTCCACCCCTCGGGCGAGGTGGTGCTGAAGTACCGCAAGGTGCACCTGCCCGGCCATGCCGAGTACGACCCGACGCGGACGGTGCAGCACCTGGAGAAGCGCTATTTCGAGGTGGGCGATCTCGGCTTCCCGGTGGTCCGCGCGCCCGTAGGCGAGGCCGAGGTCAATATCGGCATGATGATCTGCAACGACCGCCGCTGGCCGGAGGCTTGGCGCGTGCTCGGGCTTCAGCAGGTCGAGCTGGTCATGCTCGGCTACAACACGCCGAGCCTCAACATGGAGAACCGCGGCTTCGAGGCGCATCACCTACGCGTCTTCCACAGCCACCTCTCGATCCAGGCGGGCTGCTACCAGAATGCCTGCTTCGCCGCCGGCGTCGCCAAGGCGGGGGACGAGGACGGCCACGAGCTCTTCGGCCATTCCATCATCGTCAACCCGCAGGGCGAGATCATGGCCCAGGCGACGAGCTGGGGCGACGAGCTGATCGTCGCCGACTGCGACCTCGGCATGTGCGAGCTGGGGCGGCGGACGATCTTCAACTTCGCCGCCCACCGGCGGGTCGAGGCCTACGGGCGGATCACCGCGCAGACGGGCAGCATGGCGCCGGCCGAGTGGAGGCCGAAGGGCCAGGACATCACACCGTCGGGACCTCCGCCCAGGTCGTTCCGAGCCTAGGAATCCTGCCCGAACCATTGGAGAGGGAGACGACCTTGCGCCCTTGGGTGATCCGGCTGCTGCTGGCCCTGTCGATGCCCGTCATGGCTGCGGCCCAGGCCCAGCTCGCCAAGCCCGATGCGCTGCCGCCGTTGACGGCGGCGCCCGTCCAGCCCCAGGCCGGGGGCAAGCCGCCGCCGCTGCCCTCCGCCGGCGACAGCGTGGCGCCGCGTCCCCCCGGCAGGTCGCAAGGCAACGGCCAGGGCAACGGCCAGTCGGCGCCGCGTTGCGCCCAGCCGATCGCCAACAACTGCCTGGCGCAGCAGAGCGCCTGCCAGGTGGCCTGCCCACCGATGTGGAGCACCAACCCCAACGCACCGGCCTTCACGCCGACCGACCGGGCGGGCTGCATGGGGCAATGCCAGCAACGCTACTTCTCCTGCATGCGGCTGTACGGCTGCATGTAGCGCCCTGGTTGCGGCCGGGCCCGGAACCGCACCGAAGGCCGGGCGCTATGCTTGGCATGCCCCACGCCACCGCCCCCCGCCTCCTTCTCCTCGCCGCCGTGCTGATCGCCGGCCCGGCCCTCGCCCAGACGCCGGCCGAGCGCGCCTCGCGCCAGCTCAACCGGGAGCAGGAGCGGGACCGCGCGCGGGATGCGGCGGAGGATGCGCGGGCGCCGCAGGCCATCGTGCCGCCGGCCCAGGTGCTGCCGCTGGAGGCGGACCGCAACTCGCTCCGGCCCGATGTCGGGCGGCCGGAGGCAAGCGGGCGGCTGAACACCGGCAGCGCGGGGACGCAGCCCGGGCTGAACCAGAACACCCAGCGCTGAGGCCCGCCCGGCCGGGGCGGACGCCTCAGTGGATCGGGTCGAGGAAGGGCGTCCCGGGCTCGGCCACATAGACGATCAGGATGCGCAGCGCCTCGCGGCCGCTGCGGTTGTAGCCGGTCATGCGGACATGCGGCGGCTCCACCAGCGCGCCGCCGGCCGGCACGGTGATGGCCTCACGCCCTTCCATCTCCAACGTGAAGGTGCCCTCCATCACATAGACGGTGACGGGGAAGCGATGGGTATGGAACACCGTCGCCTGGCCGGGGGGGATGGTCGCGGTCAGGACCTGCACCTCCTGCCGCTCGCCCCTCGGCATGCCCTGCACGACCTCGCGCAGGAGGAGATTCGGCCGCGCCGGCTCCTGCGCCGCGGCGCCGGAGATGCCCATCGCCGCCGCCGCGAGCGCGGCGCCCAAACCTGCCACAAGGCGCATCAACCGATCCTCCCGTACTGAACGGGACGGAGTTGACGCCCAAACCGCGCGGGACGGGTAAGGAATTCCGGCTAGCCGTCGACCTCGACGACCGCCTCGAGCCCGAGCACGGCGCCGAGCTGCTCCACCCGGCGCAGCACGCTCTCGCCCGCGAAGACGCCGGTGCCCTCGGCCAGGCGCAGCACCAGGCGGCTGCCCTGGCGCTCGAGGCGCGTGCCGGCCAGCAACGCCGGCGTGCCGCCGCAGAGCGTGTAGGCAAGGCGGAGCGCGGCGCCGAGCGCCTCCGCCCGGCGGATGGTCGGCAGGTCGAGCAGCACCCGCGTCGGGCCGAGGAAGGGGGCGCTCGGCTCGGCCTCGTAGCGCAGCGCGGCGCAGAGGCCGAGGAAGGCGCGGGCATGGTGGTCGAGCCCGGCGCCATGCTGGCGGAGGATGCGGAGGAAGGCCTGCTCCGCCCGGTATTCCGGGTGGTCGTGGCTGCCGAGGTCGGACACCCAGCAGGCGGCCTCGCGCAGCGCCCGCACCGCCGGGTCCTGATCGGGGAAGATCGGGTCGGTCCAGGCGATCAGCGCGGGCGGCAGGCCCGGGTCGCGGCCCCAGGCGCCGGCCAGGTCGCGCGCAGCGGCCAGCATCGGGTCCGCCCCGCGCACCGCCTCCGGCAGCAGGCGGGCGTACCAGCCCTCGCGCAGCCCATTGGCCGAGAAGACCACGCGGGCGGCGCCGGTCGCCCGCAGCAGCCGGCGCATCGTCACCGCGGCGAAGGGCATGTCGGCCAGGCGCTTCTGCGGCGCGCCGGCCATCCGCTCCAGCACCCGGCGGGAGGCGGCCATGACGACGCCGGCGAGGTCGCGCGCCTCCTCGCGGCGGAGGACGTAGTGATGGACGATCGCCAGCGGGTAGCCGGTCTGGGCGATATGCATCCGCGCCAGGGCCCGCCAGGCGCCGCCGACGAGGTAGAGGTCGCGCCCGCCGCCCTCGGCAAGCCAGGATTGCTTCGCCATCTCCTCCTCGGCGATGGCGCGGGCGCGGGCCACCTCGCCGCCGGCCCGCTCGGCGAGGCGGATGGCGCCGATCGGGAGCGACGCGGCGCGGGCGACCCGGCCCTCGGCCAGCCGCACCACCTCGAGGCTGCCGCCGCCGAGGTCACCGAGCACGCCATCGGCGCCGGGGAAGCCGAGCAGCACGCCATCGGCGGAGAGGCGCCCCTCCTCCTCGCCGGTGAGGATGCGAATGCGCAGGCCCGGCATGCGCTCCCGCATGGCGGCGACGAAGGCATCGCCATTGGCGGCGTCGCGCACGGCGGCCGTCGCCACCACCTCCAGCGGGTCGGCGCGCATGGCATGCGCCACGGCATGGTAGCGGGCGAGGACGGTCAGCGCCGGGCCGATCGCCTCCTCGTTCAGCCGCCCGGTCGCCTGCAGGCCGCGGCCGAGGCCGAGCACGGCCTTCTCGTTGAAGATCGCCTGCGGGTTCCGCCCGCGTCCCTCGAAGATGACGAGGCGGACGGAATTGGAGCCGAGGTCGACGACCCCACAGCGGGGCGCGTTTGGAGCAGTCATGCAGATCAGTCCTGGGCGATGCGGTCGGGGCGCGGCTTGCGCATCGCTGCCCGGCCGCTGCGGTGCAACGCACTGCCGCGGCCGGAGAGGGAGGGGTTGGTCATGAAATACTCATGGGCCGAGACCGGCTGCGTGCCCCGCGACAGGCGGCGCCAGGCGCCCTCGCTGCCCAGCTCCCAGCTCTGGGCGGTGTCCTTCAGGTTCACCACCATGATCTGGTCGACGACCTGGGCATGCACGGTCGCGTTCTCGACCGGCACCATGGTCTCGACGCGCCAGTCCATGTTGCGCGCCATCCAGTCGGCCGAGGAGATGAAGACCCGCGCCCGGCGCGAGGGCAGGCGGTGGCCGTTGCCGAAGACGTAGATGCGCGAGTGCTCGAGGAAGCGGCCGACGATCGACTTCACCCGGATGTTCTCGGAGAGGCCGGGAACGCCCGGGCGGAGGCAGCAGATGCCGCGCACCACGCAGTCCACCTTCACCCCCGCGCGGGAGGCGGCATAGAGCGCGTCGATGAGCTGCTCGTCGACCAGGCTGTTCATCTTCAGCCAGATGCCGGCGGGCTTGCCCTCCTCGGCGAAGCGGCGCTCCTGCTCGATCAGGCCAAGGAGGGTCGGGCGGATGGTGAGCGGCGCGAAGGCGAGGCCCTCCATCCGCTCCGGCCTGGCGTAGCCCGTCATGTAATTGAAGAGACGCGCGGCATCGCCGGTCAGCGCCGGGTCGGCGGTGAAGAAGGAGAGGTCGGTGTAGATGCGCGCCGTGATGGGGTGGTAGTTGCCGGTGCCGAAATGGGCGTAGCTCCGCAGCGCCCCGGCCTCCCGCCGCACCACCAGCGACATCTTGGCATGCGTCTTCAGCTCGACGAAGCCGAAGACCACCTGCACGCCCGCCGCCTCCAGCTCCCGCGCGAGGGCGATGTTCCGCTCCTCGTCGAAGCGGGCCTTGATCTCGACGATGCCGGTGACGTTCTTGCCCGCCTCCGCCGCCTCGATCAGCGCGCGGGCGATCGGGCTGTCGCGGCTGGTGCGGTAGAGGGTCTGCTTGATGGCGACGACGTTCGGGTCCCGCGCCGCCTGGCGCAGGAACTGCACCACCACGTCGAAGCTCTCATAGGGGTGGTGGACGACGATGTCCTTCGCCCGGATCGCGGCGAAGCAGTCCCCGCCATAGTCGAGGATGCGCTCCGGGAAGCGCGGCGTGTAGGGGGTGAAGAGCAGGTCCGGCCGGTCGTCGACGATGAGCTGGCGGAGGTCGTCGAGGCCGAGCAGCCCGTCCACCACGAAGACGCCGCTGCGCTCGGCATCCAGCTCCTCGATGACGAAATCGACGATGTCGGAGGGCGTGGCGGCGGTGACCGAGAGGCGGATGGCGCGGCCGCGGCGGCGGCGCTTGAGCGCCGTCTCGTAGGAGCGGACGAGGTCCTCCGCCTCCTCCTCGAACTCCACGTCGGTGTCGCGGATGAGGCGGAAGAGCCCGTTCTCGGCCGGGATGAAGCCGGGGAAGACGCGGCGCAGGCTGAGCTCGATCAGGTCCTCAAGCAGGAGGAAGCGGATGGCCGTCTCGCCATCCTGCTTCGGCAGGCGGATGAAGCGCTCGACCTGCGCGGGCAGCGGCAGCAGGGCGCGCATGGTGCCGCCATCCTCCTCCCGCACCAGCTTCAGCACCATGCAGGCAGCGAGGTTCTGGATGAAGGGGAAGGGATGCGCCGGGTCGACCGCGAGCGGGGTGAGCACGGGGAAGACGCGCTCCATGAACCAGCCATCGAGCCAGGCGCGGTCGGCCTCGCTCAGCTCCTCGGTGCCGCAGACGATGATGCCGGCCTCGCGCATCTGGCCGCGCAGCGCGCGCCAAGTGGCCTGCTGCGCCTCGATCAGCACCTCCGCGCGGTCATGGATGGCGGCGAGCTGCTGCGTGGGGGTCCGGCCGTCGGGCGAGCGGCTGGTGATGCCGGCGCCCTCCTGGCCGATCAGCCCGGCGACGCGGACCGAGTAGAATTCGTCGAGATTGGCGGCCGAGATGGCGACGAAGCGCAGCCGCTCGAGCAGCGGGTGGTGCTCGTTGCCTGCCTCCTCCAGCACCCGGGTATTGAAGTCGAGCCAGGAGAGCTCCCGGTTGATGAAGCGGTCGGGCTCCTGCGGGCCGGGGGCGGGGCCAGCGGCGGGCGCCGGCTCGGCGGCGGTCGGGGTGCGGGTCTCGGCGAGGCTCATGCGGCCACCCTACAGCAGCGTTGGGGGGGGCGGGCAGCCGGTCTCGGCGGCTGCCATGGATTCGTCATCCGCACCGAATCCCGGGAGGTCGGCGAGGGTTGCACGGGCCAAGGCCCGGGTGACCCGGCCGCCGAGCGCCAGCGCCGCGCGGTCGAGCCGGGCGGCGGCCTCGGCGATGGCGGCCGCCTCGCGCGGCAGGCGGGCGAGGAGGAAGGCCTGCACCCCCTCCTCCACCCGGAGCTGGCGGCGGGCGAAATGCCGGCGCAGCAGGGCGGCGAGCAGCGCGTCGCTCGGCGGGCGGATGCCGGCGGCGGGCATGGCGCGCAGCCGGCTGCGGAGGTCGGGCAGCGCCACCGGCCATCGCGCGGACGGGGCGCGGCCGGCGAGGAGCAGGCGCTGGCCGCGCTCGGCACAGAGGTTGAGCAGATGGAAGAGGGCGGCTTCCTCGGCCATGCAATCGGCATCGTCGAGGGCGAGGCCGGGGCCGGGCGGCAGCTCCGGCAGGCCGCGCAGCGCCGGGCCGAGCAGCACCGGCCAGCCGCGGCGGGCAGCCAGGCCCCGCAGCATCAGCGACTTGCCGGTCGCCGCCGGGCCATGCAGGGCGAGGCGCCCGCCCGGCCAGGCCTCGGGCCGGGCGAGCCAGGCCAGCGCCTCGGCATTGCTCTCATCGGCCAGCACCGGCTCCGCGTCGAAGGGCGCTGCGGCGGGCAGCGGCAGGGCGAGCTGCCGCGGCAGCGGGGCCGTGGCGTCGAGCATCAGCCGGTCCGCGGCGGGTCGAGATAGAGCGGGCTCTCGAGGTAGCGGCGCAGCCAGTAGCGGGCGATGACGCCGATCACCGCCGCCAGCGGCACCGCCAGCAGCACGCCGAGGAAGCCGAAGGCCACACCCCCGGCGAAGAGGGCGAAGATCACCCAGACCGCATGCAGCTCCACCCGGTCCCCGAGCAGCCAGGGATAGATCACGTAGCCCTCGATCACCTGCCCGGCGACGAAGAGCGCCATCACCACCAGCACGCCGTTCCAGGTGCCGAACTGGGCGAGCGCCAGGGCCAGCGCGGTGATGAGGCCGGTGATGGAGCCGATATAGGGGATGAAGGAGAGGATGCCCGACATCAGCCCGACCGTCAGGCCGAGCTCCAGCCCGACCGCGGAGAGCGCCGCGGCGTAGTAGATGGCGAGCAGGGCGCAGCAGAGCAGCTGGCCGCGCAGCCAGGCGGAGAGCACGCGGTCCGTGTCGCGGGCGAGCTGGCGGAGCGTCGCGGCGGAGCGGCGGGGCAGCCAGGCATCCATGCGGCGGATCATCCGCGGCCAATCGCGCAGCAGGTAGAAGGCGACGACGGGCGTCACCGTCACCAGCGTGAAGACGCTGAAGAGCGCGATGCCGCCGGTGATCATCCGCGCCAGCGAGGTGCCGAGATAGGAGATGATCGACCCCGCCTGGCCGACCGCGAGGTCCTGCAGGCGCTGGTCGAAGACATCCGGGCCAAGACGCTCCGAGAGGGCGGTCAGCGCGTCGCGCACCGCCTGGCCGACGCCGAACACGTAAGCCGGCAGGCGCTGGATGAGGACCGTCACCTGCGCCACCAGCAGCGGGTAGAGCAGCAGCAGGCAGAGCAGGGCGAAGGCGCCGAGCGCCAGGATCATCAGCAGCGCCGAGACGCCGCGCGGAATGCCGATGCGGGTCAGCCACGAGGCCGGCGGGTCGAGGAAATAGGCGATGACGGCGGCGAGCACGAAGGGGGTGAGGATCGGCGAGAAGAGCCAGAAGGCGAGGAACAGCCCGCTGGCGACGCCGAGGCCAAGCGCCACCCGCTGGGCGCGCGTCGCCACCGGCGGCGGGATGCGCGGGCGGACCGGGGCCGGCTCCGGCTTGGCGGGCGGCGGTGGGGGCGGGACGAGGTTCATGGCCGCCGCCCGGGATGCTGCGTCCAGTGGACGGCGGAGACCACATAGGCGATGCCGGAGGCGAGGGTCGTCAGCGCGACTGCCCAGATCAGCGCGGTCAGCAACCCTTCCGCGACGAGGCCGAAGCCGGCGAGCAGCAGGGCCAGCGCGGCGAGGGCGATTTGCAGGCAGGTGTTCAGCTTCGAGACCAGCAGCGGGCGGATGCGCGGCGGCTGGCCGAGCACCCAGAGCACCAGGACGCCGCCGACGATCAGCAGGTCGCGGAACACGACCAGCATGGCGAGCCAGTCCGGCAGCTCGCCGATGGCGGCGAGCGTCACATAGACCGAGACGAGCAGCGCCTTGTCCGCCACCGGGTCGAGCATCGCCCCGAGCGCGCTGCGGGTATTGGTCACCCGCGCCAGCCAGCCATCCACGCCGTCCGAGATGCCGGCGCCGATGAAGACGTAGAAGGCGAGGTCCAGCCGGTGGTGCAGGATCAGCCAGATGGTCGCCGGCACGGCGCAGAGCCGCGCCAGGGTGATGAGGTTGGGCAGCGTGACGAGCACGTGTGGCGCCTCGGGTGGGGTCTTCCCTCCCTGCTCGGCCGGGCGCGTATCAGCTTCCGGCAAGGCCCAGCCGCCAGGAGGGGCCCGCCTGTTCCAGCGCGATGCCGATGGCGGCGAGCAGCGCCGCCGCCTCGGGCGGCGGGGCGCGCAGGCCAAGGCGCACCCGCGCCGCATCCACCGCGATCGCCTGGATGTCGACCGAGGCGACCGGGGGCGCCCCGCGCAGCCGCCGCTGGAGTTCGAGCCATTCGCCCATGGAGCGGTAGATGGCCCTCGCCTCGATCCAATTCGAGGCCGGCGCGCCGGCGGCGACCGGGGGCGGCGAAGCGCCCGGCACGCTGACGCTGCCGCCGAGCGCCGAGCGCACCCGGTTGGGGTCGAAGACCACGGTGATGCGGCCGGTGTAGCGCGTGGGCGCCGTCCGCTCCTGCTCGATGACGATGGAGCGCACCATGTCCTCGAGCCGCTGGTCGGAGAGGTTGACCGGCGGCAGGCCGGCCTCCGACAGGGCGCGCTCCCAGGCGGTGCGGCGGCCGGCGGCCAGCGCCCGCTCGCGCGCCAGCACGCCGTTCTCGGCCGAGGCCTCGGCGGGGATGCCGCGCTGGGTGAGGTTCAGCGCCGAGGGATCGGGCGTGGTGGCGACGGGCGGCAGCACGGCGGTCTGCGCCCAGGCGGAGGTAGCAACCGGTGCCGCGGCGAGGGCCAGGGCCAGGCCCGCCATGCCCCGGAGGATGCCCGTTCTGCCCAGCATTGCGCTTTCTCCTGCCATGCGGCCCGGCACAGGGGACGCGCCGGGAAAGGCGCGCTAGAAAGCCGCCGACCCCCCTTAGCCGATCGGAGGCCGCCCTGACCAGTTCCCCGCGAAACAGCCTGACCTACCGTGATGCCGGGGTGGACATCGATGCCGGCGACGCGCTGGTCGAGGCCATCAAGCCGATGGCCCGGTCCACCAGCCGGGCCGGCACCATGGGCGGGCTCGGCGGCTTCGGCGCGCTCTTCGACCTGAAGGCGGCGGGCTTCGCCGATCCGGTCCTGGTCAGCTCCACCGATGGCGTCGGCACCAAGCTGCGCGTCGCGCTCGATGCCGGGCTGCACGGGACGGTCGGCATCGACCTGGTCGCCATGTGCGTGAACGACCTCGTGGTGCAGGGGGCGGAGCCGCTCTTCTTCCTCGACTACTTCGCCACCGGGAAGCTCCGGCTGGAGCAGGCGCGGGACGTCATCTCCGGCATCGCCGAGGGCTGCCGGCAGGCGGGCTGCGCCCTGGTCGGCGGCGAGACGGCGGAGATGCCGGGGATGTATGCGGCCGAGGACTACGACCTCGCCGGCTTCTCGGTCGGTGCCGCGGAGCGCGGCGCGCTGCTGCCGCGGGCGGATGTCGGCCCCGGCGACGTGCTGCTCGGCCTGGCCAGCACCGGGGTGCATTCCAACGGCTTCTCCCTCGTGCGGCGGGTGGTGGAGGCCAGCGGCCTCGGGCTCGATGCCCCCTCCCCCTTCGGCGGCGGGACGCTCGGCGCGGCGCTGCTGGCGCCGACGCGGATCTATGTGAAGTCGCTGCTGGCGCTGCACCGGGCGGGGCTGCTGAAGGCGGCGGCGCATATCACCGGCGGCGGGCTGCCCGGCAACCTGCCGCGGGTGCTGCCCGAGGGCGTCGCGGCGACGGTGGATGCGGGCGCCTGGCGCGTGCCGGCGGTCTTCTCCTGGCTGGCGCAGGCCGGCAACGTGGCGCCCGAGGAAATGCTGCGGGTCTTCAACTGCGGGATCGGCATGGTCGTGGTCGTCGCGCCAGGGGCGGTCGCCGAGGCGACGACCCTGCTCGAGGGCGCGGGCGAGACCGTCTTCCGCATCGGGGCGCTGGAGGCCGGGAGCGGCGAGGCGCAGGTGCGGATCGGCAACCTGCCGGAAAGCTGGCCGAGATGAGGGAGCCGGACCAAACCAGGCCTCCACGCCCGGCGGCGCCCCGGTGAGCAAGCCGGAGAAGGTCCGGGCCGCCATCCTGATCTCCGGCCGCGGCTCCAACATGGTGGCGCTGCTGGAGGCGGCGCGGGCGCCGGATTTTCCGGCGGAGATCGCCCTCGTCCTCTCCAACAAGGCGGATGCGGGCGGGCTGCCGCTGGCCGCGGCGGCCGGGGTGCGGACGGCAGTGGTCGAGAGCCGCCCCTTCGGCCGGGACCGGGCCGCGCATGAGGCGGCGGTGCAGGTGGCGCTGGAGGCGCACGGCATCCGGCTCGTCTGCCTCGCCGGCTACATGCGGTTGCTGACGCCCTTCCTCGTCGGACGCTGGGCGGGGCGGATGATGAACATCCACCCGAGCCTGCTGCCGGCCTTCCCGGGGCTCGACACCCATGCGCGGGCGCTGGCAGCCGGCGTCCGCCTGCATGGCTGCACCGTGCATTGGGTGACCGAGGAGATGGATGCGGGGCCGATCCTCGCCCAGGCTGCGGTGCCGGTGCTGCCGGGGGATACGGAGGCGACGCTCGCCGCCCGGGTCCTCGCCCAGGAACACCGGATCTATCCGGCGGCGCTGCGCGCGGCGGCGGGCGGGGCGCTGGCGCATCCCGATGGATCGGCCGCGCTCGCCAACCCCTTGCCGAGCCCGCCCGCGCTTTCTACACCCCATTCCGACAGTCAACGAGGACCGGACCGTGGCCGAACACCGTGAGCATTACGATTTCGGGGCAGTCGACGAGAAGGCGCTGCTGGCCGACCGGCAGCAGGGGTGGGAAGGCTTCGTGCAGTTCTCCACCTGGGGGATCGTGATCACCGTGCTGCTGCTGCTCGGGCTGCTGCTCTTCGTGGCCTGAGGCAGGAGGGCCGGCCCTGGGGGCCGGCCCGGCCGCTCAGCCGACGATCTCGGTGCCGGCGAAGAAGAAGGCGATCTCCGTCGCGGCATTCTCGGCGCTGTCGGAGCCGTGGACGCTGTTCGCCTCGATGCTCTCGGCGAATTCCTTGCGGATGGTGCCCGGCGCGGCATTGGCCGGGTTGGTGGCGCCCATGATCTCGCGGTTCTTCGCGACGGCGTTCTCGCCTTCCAGCACCTGCACCACCACCGGGCCGCTCATCATGAAGCTGACCAGGTCCTTGTAGAAGGGCCGCTCCTTGTGGACGGCGTAGAAGGCGCCGGCCTGGGCCTCGCTCAGCTGCAGCCGCTTCTGGCCGACGATGCGGAGGCCCGCCTCCTCGAACTTGGCGTTGATCTTGCCGGTGAGGTTCCGGCGGGTCGCGTCCGGCTTGATGATGGAGAGGGTGCGTTCCACGGCCATGCTTGCGTTCCTTCGTGACGGTGGCGGCGGGATAGGCGGGCCAGGGCGCGGATGCAAGCCCAACCCGGCCCGCGCCGCGGCGTTGGGGCCGCAGCAGAGGAGCGCCCCCATGGCCGATGACCCGCCGAAGCCCAAGATCCCCCGCCCGCCGAGCCAGGCGGATATCGACCTGGTGAGCAGCCAGCAGGGCATGGTCTCCGACGAATGGGCCGAGGCGCCGGCGCCGAAGCCCCCCTCCCCGCCCGAGGCGGAGACCGAGGGTCAGCCCAGCTAGCTGCGCGCGTGACGGGGGGCCATGGCGGCGGTAGAAGGCGCGCATGACCGTGCTCGCCATCCGCGACCTCACCCTCCGCATCGCCGGCCGCGCCCTGCTGGAAGGCGCCGACCTCGTCGTCGATCCAGGCCGCAAGGTCGGGCTGGTCGGACGGAACGGCGCCGGCAAGTCGACGCTGCTGAAGGCCATCATCGGCGACATCCAGCCCGATGGCGGGGAGATGCGCCTCGCCCAGCGGGCCCGGCTCGGCCATGTCGCGCAGGAGGCGCCGGGCGGGCCGGAGAGCCTGCTGGAGACGGTGCTCGCCGCTGATACGGAGCGCGCCACGCTGCTCGCCGAGGTTGAGGCCGGGGCGGAGCCGCACCGCATGGCCGAGATCCATGAGCGGCTGATCGCCATCCAGGCCGACAGCGCCCCTTCCCGCGCCGCCACCATCCTCGCCGGCCTCGGCTTCGATGCGGCGGCCCAGGCGCGGCCCACTACGGAATTCTCGGGCGGCTGGCGGATGCGCGTGGCCCTTGCCCGCGTGCTCTTCCTCGAGCCGGAGCTGCTGCTGCTCGACGAGCCGACCAACCACCTCGACCTCGAGGCGACGATGTGGCTCGAGGGCTGGCTGCAGCGCTTCTCCGGCGCCGCCATCATCGTCAGCCACGACCGCGGCCTGCTCGAGCGCTGCGTCGACGCCATCGCCCATCTCGACCGCGGCAAGCTGACGCTCTACCCCGGCGCCTTCGACAATTTCGTCCGCGTCCGCACCGAGCGCCAGGCCCAGCAGGCGGCGATGAACGAGAAGCTGGCCGCCGAGCGGGCGCATATCCAGAGCTTCGTCGACCGCTTCCGCGCCAAGGCCAGCAAGGCCCGCCAGGCGCAGTCGCGCATCAAGGCGCTGGAGCGGATGCCGGCGATCGAGAGCGTGGTCGAGGACCATGTGACCCGCTTCGCCTTCCCCGAGCCGGCCGAGCTGGCGCCGCCGGTGCTCTCCGTCTCCGGCGGCAGCCTTGGCTATGACGGGCGCGCCGTGCTGCGCGGCCTCGACCTCCGGCTCGACCAGGACGACCGCATCGCGCTGCTGGGCGCCAACGGCAACGGCAAGTCGACGCTGGCCAAGCTCTTCGCCGGGCGGCTGCCGCTGATGGGCGGGCGGGAGTTCCGCTCGCCCAAGCTGAAGGTCGGCTACTTCGCCCAGCACCAGACCGACGAGCTCGACATGGAGGGCACGCCGCTCTCGCACATGCAGGCGGCGATGCCGAAGGCGACGGTGACGCAGTGCCGCTCCCAGCTCGCCCGCTTCGGCCTCGACGTGGAGCGGGCGACGACGCGGATCTCGGCCTGCTCGGGCGGCGAGAAGGCGCGGCTGCTGCTGGCGCTCTGCACGCGCGAGGCGCCACAGCTCCTCATCCTCGACGAGCCGACCAACCACCTCGACATCGACGCCCGCGACGCGCTGGTGAAGGCGCTGGCCGACTACAACGGTGCCGTCATCCTCATCAGCCACGACCCGCATCTGGTCGAGCTGGTGGCGGACCGGCTCTGGCTGGTGGGCGAGGGCAAGGTGTCGCCCTTCGACGGCGACCTCGACGACTACCGCGCGCTGCTCGGCGGCGGCAGGCGGGCCGCGCGCAGCGAGCCGGCCGGCACGGCGCGGCCCTCCGAGCGGCGCGGCCGGGCGGAGAGCCGCACCGCCCTCGCCCCGCTGCGCGACCGGCTGAAGCAGATCGAGGCGCAGATCGCCAAGCTGCAGGACGAGGCGGCGGTGATCGACAAGGCGCTGGCCGACCCGCGGCTCTATGCGGGCAACAAGACCGACCTGATCAACCGCGCCACGACGCGCCGCGCGGTGATCAACAAGATCCTGCCCGGCCTCGAAAGCGAGTGGCTGGAGCTGCAGGAGAAGCTCGAGGCGGCCTGATCAGCCGAGCCGCTCCACCGCCGTCAGCAGGCAGCCCGGACGCGCGGTGTGGATGTTGACGAAGCGCGTGCGCGGGTCCGCGAGCGCCCGCTCCAGCAGCGGCGCGACCGCCTTGCCCTCGCTGATGGCCCCGAGATCGTAGAGGCACATCTCCTCGCCGTCATAGGCGCGGACGGAGACGATGCCGTTGGCAAGCACGATGGGGGCGATCTCGTCCTCCGCCCTGAAGCGCTCGCAATCGCGGGCATGGAGGAAGATCGGGCTCGGCGCCCAGTAGACGCCCTGCGGATGCGGCAGGGCATAGCTGCCGAGCAGCATCGCCTCGCCCGGCTCGCCGAGTTGCAGGCAGTGCCGGCAGGGGAAGCCCGGGCCGTCCACCACCCGGCGATGCAGCGACTGGCCGCGGTCATCGACGCCCGTGGCGCGCCAGCGCCGGGCGGTCTCGGTCGGGATGGGCGTGCAGCGGAACCGGGTCATGCGCGATGTCTCCTTCGTGCCCAGCCTCGCCCAAGGCGGAGCGGCGCGCCTTCCGCCGGTTGCGCCGGCATGACGGAAGCCCAAGCTTCCGCTCCCGTCCGCGTGACCTTGGGGTGCGCAGCGGGATGCGCATCATCCATGTCGCAAATCATCGGTATGCGTTGAATGCATTGGCGAGACGAGGCCTCGCGGTCCATCTGTCGCGGCGAAGGGCAGCCATACGCTGCCCAGCCACGAAGGATAGGATGATGCTTCGCTCTGCTCTTCTCGCTTCCGTTATCGCCCTTGGCGCCACCGGTGCCGCGCTGGCCCAGGAAGGCCCGGTGCTGGTCGGCGGCGGCGGTGACGGCGGCCCGCGCGTGGTCTACTCGGCCCCTTCCAGCAACACCATCGTGGGCGGTGCCCAGGTGACGCTGAGCGGCGGCGACCGTGACCGCAGCTACAACTACGGCGCCGTGAACAGCATTCCCGGCCAGGTCGGCACGATTGTCGGCGGCCTCGCCGATGGCGGCCCGCGCGTGATCTACACGCCGCAGCAGGAGACCGGCGGCCTGGCCAGCCGCGGCGTCGGCGCGCCGCGCAGCTGAGGTGATGACCGGGGAGCTTCGGCTCCCCGGCCTTCAGGCGTAGATGCCGGTCTCCGGCGCTGCGCCGGCGCGGAGGACTCCGCGATACATGCCGGCGGTGCCGAAGGCGATCGCTGGCTCGCCGGCCGCATCGACGGCGATAAGGCCGCCGCTGCCGCCATTCGCCGGCACCAGGATCTCGGCGACCTCCGCGGCCGCCTGCCGCACCGGGAACCCGCGATGGCGCATCAGGGCGGAGAGCTCATGCGCCGCGGCGCAGCGGATGAAGGCCTCGCCCACGCCCGTGCAGCTCACCGCGACCGTCGCATCGGCCCAGGTGCCGGCGCCGATAAGCGGGCTGTCGCCGACGCGGCCGGCGCGCTTGTTCGTCATCCCCCCGGTGGAGGTGGCGGCGGCGAGGCGCCCGTCGCGGTCGCGCGCCACGGCGCCCACCGTGCCCATGCGGGCGGGAAGGTCGTGATCGAGGGCGACGCGCCGCGTGGCCAGCGCCGCCTGCAATTGCTGCCAGCGATGCTCGGTGCGGAAATACTCGGGCGGAGCAAGGGCGAGCCCTTCGGCCTCGGCGAAGTCGTCGGCCGCGGGGCCGATCAGCAGCACATGCGGCGTGCGCTCCATCACCGCGCGCGCCGCCGCGATCGGATTGCGGATGCGCTGCACGGCGGCGACGGCGCCAGCCTGAAGCGTGGCGCCGTCCATCAGCGCGGCATCCATCTCGATCGTGCCGGCCGCGGTGAAGGTGGCGCCGCGCCCGGCATTGAAGAGCGGGCAATCCTCCAGCGCGCGCACCGCCTGCTCCACCGCGTCGAGCGCGCTGCCGCCCTGCGCGAGGACCACGCCGCCGGCCGCGAGCGCGGCCTCGAGCGCGGCCTGATGCTCCGCCTCGCGCGCCGCCGACATCTCCTCGCGCCGGATGGTGCCGGCGCCGCCATGGATGACCAAGGTGGTGCTCATGCGCCGCCTCCCGGGACGACGGCGGCCTGGCCAGGATCCCAGAGCCAGGGCGGATCCGGCAGCACATGCACGCCCGCATGGAAGCGCGGCGGCGGGCGGAAGCGGTCCGTCCCGGCCAGCACGGCGGCGCCGCGCGGCGTCGGGTGAAGCTCCTCGTCGCGCGAGACCAGCCGGTTCGGCCCCTGGCGCAGGCGGCCGATCACCTCGCGGAGGATGAGGTCGGTGAGGTGGAAGATGGAATCGCCCTCCTTCATGCGATCGAAGACGGCGGCCTCGTCCGTGGCGCCGGCGGCGATGGCGCGGAGTACGCGGCGCTCGGTCTCGCCGAGCCCATCCGTCGTCCAGGGGAGGTCGCGCAGGTGCCGGCGCAGCGCGGCCGCCAGGAAAGGCAAGGCGAGCTCCCGCCGGCTGAGCGCGTCGAGGCCGCTTGGATCCGGCGAGGCGAAGGCAGCCCAGGCTTCCGCTGCCTGCTCGATCTGCAGGTCGGAGAGCGGCACGGGATGGAGTGCGCTGAGCTCGGCATCGCTGAGCATGGGGAAGCTGCGCTCGCCATCGGCGGGCATCAGCAGCAGCTTGCCGCGCAGCAGCCGCTTCTCGGCCAGCAGCGACAGGATGCGGATGAGCGCGATCTGGTCCCACAGGTCATGCTCGAACCAGAGCCACACCGCCTCGCGCCGATGCAGGCCGTTGAGCGCGGCGTATTCCCGCCCGAGGCGAAGGCGCACCGCGGCCGGGTCCTGTCCTGCATGCAGCGCCACGTAGCGCGCGCGCATGCCGAGCCAGGCCATCAGGTCGCCGTCATCCTGCGCCGGGCCGACGCAGACCGGGTCGGCGAAGCAAAGATACTCACCGGCGATTGCGGCCGACTGCAGGCGGCTGCGGAGATCGTCGCCGCAGCGGAGATGCAGCAGCGGCGTCACCGGCGGCGCGGACCTGCCTGACCCTGGGCGCTGTCGGATGCCGTGTCGCGCAGCCGTCCGGCCATGCCTTTCCTCCGTCTCCGGCCGGCCTGGTCGGCCGCTCTCCGCGAAGCATGCGACGGAACCGCAGCCCCGCGCCACCCCCCTTTGCCGCCCGAGCGCAAGCGGCAACGGCGTCGCGCAAGCGTGTCATCGAGACCATCGCGGGGGCTGCCTGGGCCGTCCTAGGCTCGCGCACAGGTCGGGGGAGGACATCATGGCTTTGCGCAACGGCACCGCGGGGGCCGACAGGCTGCTTGGAACGCCGGACAACGACCTGATCCTCGCCGGCGCCGGAAACGATACCATCGAGGGGTTGCCGGGCAATGACGTCATCCTCGCAGGCACCGGCAACGATACGATCTTCGGGGATAATTTCTTCGGAGAGGATCGTTCCGGCGGGCCGCTGCCACGAGAGTACAATTCCAGCGGCATCCTGCCCGGCCGTAACCTGATCCTGGCCGGTGCCGGCAACGATCTGGTTGGCGCAGGCTTCGGTATGGACACGGTGTTCGGCGGCGATGGCAACGACTCGATCAACGGCTTTGGCTTCTTCCCCGGCAGTCCGTCCGGCAGCATCGGGGTGATTGCAGCGGACGGAGCGGACCTTCTCTTCGGCGGCGCGGGCAACGATACCGTCAATGCCGGCGGCGGCGCCGACCAGGTCCGCGGCGGCGTGGGCGACGATGTCCTCAATGGCGGCACCGGTGCTGACCAGCTCCATGGCGGCGCGGGGGTGGATCGGCTGCGCGGCGGCGAAGGGGCCGACCAGCTGGCCGGCGGGGCCGGCGCCGATCTTTTCGTCTATGTCAGGGATATTCCCTTCGGCGGCCCGGAATCCGGCGTCGGCCCTGGCGCCCGGGACGTGATCCTCGACTTCTGCCAGGGCGTGGACCGGATCGACCTCAGCAGCTACGGGAATTACTTCCTTCAGAACCCGAAATCGGTCTTCCTCGGCGAAGCCGCGTTCGGCGCGACCCGAAACCTTCAGATCCGCAGCGTGGTTGAGGATGGGCGCACCATCATCGAGCTCGCCACCTCCTACGGTGACCCGGGCCCGAGCATCCCGCCATCCACGCCATCGGGACCGTCCGAAGAAATCGAGCTCGCCGGCGAGTACAACCTGACCGCCGCGGACTTCATCCTGTCCTGAGGAAGCTCAGTCCATCCGCAGGCCGAGCTTGCGGATGACGGCGCTCTCCTCTGCGTAGAGCTTCTGTGCGAAGGCGGCGTAGTCCTCGCTGTTCATGTAGCGCAGCGGCATGTCGTAGCGGTCGAGCGTCTCGACATGCTTCGGGTCGACGAGCGCCGCCTTGAAGGCATCGTGCAGCGCCCGCACGATGCCGGGGTCGACGCCCTTCGGCGCGCCGAGGCCGAAGGGGCTGTCCGCGACGATGTCGATGCCGACCTCGCGCAGCGTCGGCACCTCGGGGAAGCGCCGGGCGCGCTCCGCGGTCCAGACGACGAGCAGGCGCAGCTTCCCGTCCTGCACCAGCGGGGCCCAGCCGGTGCTGTCGGCATTCGCCACCGTCTGGCCGGAGAGCACGGCCTGGATGTTGTCGGCGCCGCCGCGGAAGGGGACGTGCAGCCATTCGATGCCGAGCATCTCGCCGATGCGCTCCATCGTGATGTGCAGGGTGCTGCCGACGCCGGGCGTGCCGTAGGTGACCTTGCCGGGATTGGCCTTCGCATAGGCCGTGAACTCGCCCCATGTCCGCCAGGGCTGATCGGCGCGGACGACGACGCCGAAGACATAGCCGGTCAGGTGCAGGATCCAGCTGAAATCCTTGGCCGGGTCGAAGGTCGGGCGGCGCGACATCGCCGGCAGGCGGAAGACCGTGATCGGTATCTGGCCGAGCAGATGGCCGTCACCCTTCGACTCCTGCGCCATGGCGAGCGCGCCGAGCGTGCCGGAGGCGCCGGGCTTGTTCTCCACCACCACCGGCTGGCCGAGCCTCGCGCCCGCCAGCTCGCTCAGCACGCGAAGATGCACGTCGGAGGAACCGCCCGGCAGCCAGGGCACCAGCATGCGGATCGGGCGGCTGGGGAAGCCGGGTTGCGCGATGGCCGGCGTGGCGAGCGAGGGCGCGGCGAAGGAGGTCGCAAGCAGGCTGCGGCGGCGGATGGGCATGGCTCTCTCTCCCGGTGCGGCCTCTCGGGGCCGTTGCCGCCATGGTCGCGGCAGCAGGGCCGGCGCGCAACCATCCGGCTGGCGGTTACGGCTTTTTATCGATTTGGCCTCAGCCTCCTGCGTCATCAGGAGGACATTGGTCATGTTGAGTTCTCGCCTTGCCCAGGCCTGGCATGGCCTGGCGCCGCGGCTGCTGGTTTCGGTCGGCCTGCTGGCGGCAGTGGCCGCAGCGCTCCCGCTCATCGCTGATCGCATGCTGGCAACGGAAGCCGGACGGATCGCGACGGCGGCGGAGTATACCACGCGCGCCATCGCCGTCGGGCGGGCGACCTCGAACCTGCTCGCCTTCGCCAGGGCGACGGAATTCCTGCCGACCGCCATGCCGGAGGAGGAACGGCGCCGGTGGGAGGGCGTCGCCGCGGATGCGCTGCGACGGCTGGAGCAACGGCTGGAGCAACTTCAGCAGACGCTTGTCGTGACCAGCAACCGGGACGACCTGACAACGGCGATGGCCGGAATCGCCAGCTACCGGGTGAAGCAGCAGGCGATCGCCGAGGCCGCCCGGGCCGGGAAGCTTGAGGAGGCGATGCGCCTTGCCCTCGCCGCGGCCCCGGAGATCGAGGCCATCCGTGAGAAGCTGCGGACGATCGAGCAGAGGACGGAGGGGTTGATCCGCGAGATGGCGCAGCAGACCGGCGAAAAGGTCGTCGAGGCGCGGATCTGGCTCGGCACGCTCGCGGCCGGCGGCATCCTCTCCGCGCTCGGCCTCACGCTCTGGATCGTGCTGCGGCGGGTGACGACGCCGCTGGCGCGGCTCGGCCGGCGGGCGGATGCGCTGGCGGCCGGGCAGCTGGACGAGGCGACGCCGGATACCGGGCGGCGGGACGAGGTCGGCGCCATCGCCCGCGGGCTGGAGGCGCTGCGGGCCGCGGCGCGCCAGGCCCGGGCGCTGGAAGCCGAAGCCGCCACGGCGCGGCAGGAGGCCGAGGCCACCCGGCTGCGCCAGCGGCAGGAGCTGGCGGCGGGGATCGAGTCGCAGCTGGGCGCCGTGCTGGCCGGGCTCTCCGCCTCCGCCACGACGCTCGAGGGCAGCATCGCCACCCTCTCCGGCCAGGCGGATCGCAGCGCCGGGCGGGCCGGCACTGCCGCCGAGCGGGCGGAGGAAGCGACCGGCCATGTGCAAAGCGTTGCCGCGGCGGCGGAGGAGCTGGCGAGTTCCGTGCAGGAGATCAGCCGGCAGGTGGCCGAGGCCGCCCAGGCCAGCCGCCGCGCCGTGTCGGAGGCGGAGGCCGCGGACGGCACCATCGGCGGCCTGTCGGAGGCGGCGGGCCGGATCGGCGACGTGGTGCGGCTGATCGGCGACATCGCCGGCCAGACCAACCTGCTCGCGCTGAACGCGACGATCGAGGCGGCGCGGGCCGGCGAGGCGGGCAAGGGCTTCGCCGTGGTGGCGAGCGAGGTGAAGCAGCTCGCCGGCCAGACGGCGAAGGCGACGGAGGAGATCAGCCAGCAGATCGGCGCCATCCAGGGCGCGACGGCGGAGGCGGTGCGCTCCATCAAGGGCATCGCCGGCGTGATCGCCCAGCTCGACCAGGTGGCGGCCGCGATCGCCGCCGCGGTGGAGGAGCAGGGCGCGGCGACGCAGGAGATTGCCCGCAGCGTCGCCGAGGCGGCGGCGGGGACCACCGAGGTCTCCGCCACCATCGCCGAGGTCAGCGCCGGCGCAGGGGAGACCGCCAATGCCCTGCAGGCGATGCGGCAGACGACGGAGGAGGTCTCCCGCCAGGGCGGCACGCTGCGCGGCGCGCTCGGCACCCTGCTGGAGGGGCTGCGCGCCGCGTGACGTCAGATCGCGCGGAAGAAGTACTCGCCGACCGTCTTGAACCCGAGGCGGAACAGGATGACCGTGTTCGACGCGTAGAGGCTCTGGGTGGTCGGGTCCTCGGCGAATCGCCTGATGAAGCGGCCCTCGAGGATGAAGCACTCATCCTCGTAGCCGGCCGAGCCCTGGACGAGGACGGCGCGGCCGAGGCCGAGATCGTACTTGCCGCTCACCGCCACGCGCCAGTACTCGCCGATACGGGCGGTGAAGCCGGCGCTCACCTCGTCGCGCGAGCGGCTGGGGACGAGGTAGGGCAGCGGCGGGGAGTACAGGTAGCCCGCCGAGACCGTCACCCGGCCGAGGCCGAGATTGGCGATGGTGTCGACCAGGCGCCGCTCGGTGAAGTTCTCGCCGTCGAGGCGGATGCGGCCGATGGTGTCGAACCAGGTGGTCGGCGCGATGCGCAGCCGGGCGACATAGTCCGAGGCGCGGCGGTCGAGGCCGGAGCCGACATAGGGGCTTGAGATCTGGTCGTCCAGGCGGAAGGAGCGGCCGATCAGCCCTTCCACCTGCCCGCCATTGGGGAAGTCCCAGGCGGCGCGGATCGCCGCGTCGACGCGGGTGCCGCCTTCCTGCCGGTCCCGGCCGGTGAAGCGGTTGAGGGCGAAGAGGTTGGCATCGGTGAATTCGAAGTCGATGCTGTCCTCGTTCGGCACCCTGTACTGCGGCCCGGTCCGCGGGCCGGTGACGAGCTGCACGCGCGGCTCGATGGTCTGGCTTCCCCAGGCGCCGGCATAGCGGACGAAGGGCATCCGCCAGTCGAGCGCGGCGCGGATATTGCCGTTGAAGCGGTCGCCATTGGCCTCGGGCAGGTTGGTCGGCGGCTCCTGCAGCCCCTGGGAGCGATAGGCGAGGCCATCGGCCTGGATCTTCACCGTCCAGAGGCCGCCGAAGCGGTCCGTCTCCGGCCGCTGCCAGGAGACCCGGCTCGAGAGGCGCTGGGTGGAACTGCCGATGTCGCGGCTGATGCCGAGCAGCCCGGCATCGACGGTCAGGAAGCCGCCGAGATACTTGCCGCGCGGCGCATGCTCGACCACGGCATTGGGCAGGACATAGGGAATCTGCCGCGTGTCGTCGATGCTGCGCAGGCCCTGATAGGCGCGGGCATCGATGCGCGCATAGGTCTCGGTGCCCCAGAAGCCCTCGACGAAGGCCTGGCTGGTCAGCACCCGGCGGTACTCGTAGCGGAAGGTGCGGAGGTACTGCTCGCTGCTGGCGCGGTTGAGGTCGAAGCCAGCGCGCCAGTTCTCGTCGATGGTGAAGCGGCCCTTGAGGAAGATGTGCCCGGCCAGCTCCTCCTTGCCGCCGGTATCGCGGCCGTTCAGCCCGCCGATGGAGGCGCTGCCGGTGATCTCGCCGAAATTGAACAGCTTCCGGTACTCGAGGCCGAGATTGGGGTACTGCCGCGACGAGAGGATCGGGATGATGGTGAGGTCCGAGGTATCGTCGATCGCCCAGAAATAGGGCGTCTCGACGAAGGCCCCGAGGAAGCGGGTATAGCCGAGCGTCGGGAAGAGGAAGCCCGAGGCCCGCGGCGAGCTCGGGTCGGGATGCGAGAGATAGGGCGTGTAGAGCACCGGGACGCCGCCGAGGCGGACGGTCGCGTCGCGGTAGGTGATGCGCTGCTCGCCCTTGTCCTGCGTCGCGCGGCGGGCCTCGACCTGCCAGAGCGGCGGGGCCGTCGGGTCGTCGGCGCAGAGGTCGCAGGAGGAATAGACGACGCGGGCCAGCTCATTGATCGTGCCGCCGGTGCGGCGGGCGCCGTTCGCCGCCATGCGGCCATTCGCCGCCAGCAGCGCACGGACGCCCTCCAGCACGCCGTCGCGGAAGCGGTCCTTCAGCTCCGCCTCGTCGGCGAACAGGACGGAGCCGTCCGGCTCCAACAATTGGACATTGCCGCGGGCGGTGGCGACGCCGGTATTGCGGTCATAGGTGAACTCGTCCGCGCGGAGCAGGCGCTCGCCCTGCCAGGCCTCGACCCGGCCGCGGGCGATGACGAGGCCCCTGTCGCGGTCGTACTCCACCTCCTCGGCGGTGAAGGTGACGGGGGCGTTGCGGTCGACCGGCTGGCCGCCGCCGACGAGGCCGCCGAGCGAGGGGCTCGCCGGGGCGCTCCCGCCCGGCCCGGTGCCGGGCGCCGGCGCCACCAGCGAGGGGCGGACGGAGGGGTCGAGCGGCGTCACGCTCGGCTGTTCGAGCTGCGCCAGGGCCTGGCCGGCCGGCAGCAGCGCGAGCGCCCAGCCCAGGAGGAGGCGCCGGCGGCGTGCGGTGCGAGGGCTCATCCATCCTCCAGATGCAGCAGCAGGGCGAGGGCGAGCAGCAGCCCGGTCATGGTTGGCGCCCAGGCGGCGAGAGGCACCGGGAGCGTCCCTGCCTCGCCGAATTCATTGGCGATCTTGTCGAGCACAAAGAGCATGAAGCCGGCCGCGACGCCGGCCCCGATCATCTGCGCCACCCCGCCGCGGCGGGAGGAGCGCATGGAGAAGCCGGCCGCCAGCAGCGCCATGGCCGCGGCCAGGACGGGCAGCGAGAGCAGGCTCTGGAAATGCAGCCGGTGCCGCACGGCGGAGAAGCCGGCCGCCTCCAGCACCGCGATGAAGCCAGGCAGAGCCCAGACCGAGAGCGTATCCGGCGAGGCGAAGCTGTTCTCGATGCGGTCGGGCGTCAGCTCGGTCGGGAAGCTGAGCTCCTGCTTCGGCCCCGCGCTGCGGTCGGCATTGAAGGTGACGGCCTCCTCCAGCACCCAGCGGCCGGGCACCAGCCGGGCTCGCGGCGCCTCGATCCGGCCGAGCGGCCGGTCATTGGCGGAGAGGCGCCAGAGGGAGACGTCGGTCATGCTGAACCCCTGCCCTGCCGCTTCGCGGTCGGAGACGGGGCGGCCGGAGAGGATCGCGACGCCCTGCTCCTCGATGCCGCGATCGGCCTGGCGGAGCCAGAGCCGGCCGCCAGCGAGTGCGGTGATGCCGGCGCTGGTGCGAAGATAGGCGTAGTCCAGCCGCTCCGCCCGGGCGAGCATCACCGAGGAGAGGGGCGAGATGGCAGCCGTGCCGAGCCCGCCGACGAGCAGCGCCACCGCCACCGGGCCGGAGAGGAAGCCCCAGGCAGAAATGCCGGCCGCCCGGGCCACCACCAGCTCGGAGGAGCGGGTCAGGCGCCAAAAGGCCAGCAATCCGCCGAGCAGGATGGCGAAGGGCAGGATCTGCAGCGCGACGAAGGGCAGGCGCAGCCCGGCGATCGTCGCCACCAGGGCGAAGCCGGCATCCGGCCGGGTCGCGGCGCGCCGCAGCAACTCGATAAAGTCGAAGAGCGAGACGAGCAGGGTCAGCCCCGCCAGCATGGCCAGCGTCGCGCCGACGAAGCGGCGGGCGACGTAGCGCGTCAGCGTCAGCGCCATCATCATGGCGCGGTGACGCCCGCGCCGCGGCGGCCGAACCACCAGCCTTGCGGCCAGCCCGGCGCACCGGACAGCACCCAGGCGGAGATCAGCCCGGGCAGCAGCGTGTTCAGCCAGATCAGCGGGATCAGCCGCGGCGTCCGCGCGGCCAGGTTGCCCGCCGTCAGGCCAAAGGCAAGCAGCGCCACCACCACCGCGATCCCGGTGAAGAGACGCAGGCTGCCGCCATGGCGGCGGAACTGCCCGGTCAGCGCCGTCGCCAGGGCGACGAGCGCGTAGCTGACCGCATTCAGCGGGCTGGTCAGGCGCTGGTGCGCCTCGGCGGCGAAGCGCCTCAGGTCCCGCTCGGGGATGTGCTCTGCCGGGTCGGGGTGGAGCAGCTCGTCGAGGGTTCGTTCCTGGGCGTTGCGGTAGCGGCTGTCGGCCTCGGAGCTGCGGGCACGGGCCAGGTCGACGCTGTTCTCGCTGAAGGAGAGGACGGAAAGGCGGAGCTGCTGCGCCGTGCCGGGCGGCGAGCCGGGCGGCGGCGCTACCTTCTCCACCTGCTGGCGCTGGCCGTTCTCGAGGGTGACGCGAGGGCCGTTGGGGCCCGGCGCGATATGGCCGCTCTCGGCGAGGATGGTGACGGGCGCACCCGCCTCGCGCGCATCGTGCACCAGGATTCCGCGCAGCGTGCCGTCCGGGTCGCGGTAGCGGGCATAGACGGTGAGGTCGCCGCCGATGGAGCTGAACACGCCTTCTTGAACAAGGATCGCGACCAACTCGTTGCGGATTTCGAACTGCCAGGCACGGAAGGCGGCCTGGCTGGCCGGCACCACCCAGAGATTGAGCACATAGCAAAGCAGCATCGCCAGCCCGGCGATCGCCAGCACCGGCCGCGCCAGCTGCCATTGCGACAGGCCGGCCGCGCGCATCACCACCAGCTCCCGGTCCGAGGCGAGGCGCACATAGATGAAGAGCGACACGACGAAGGTCGTGATCGGCAGGATGATGGCGAAGAAGCTCGGCAGCAGCAGGCCCGTCAGCTCGATGAAGACAGTGAAAGAGAGGCCGCGGTCGAGCACCAGCTCGATGAAGCGCAGCGACTGGGTCAACCAGACGAGCGCCGCCAGGCCGATGGTCACGGCCAGCAGCGCGACGCCCAGCTGGCGGAAGATGTAGCGGTCGAGGCGACTCATCACCGGGTCATATGGAAACGGGGGCGCACCCTAGCCGCTGCCGGTGGCGGGGGAAAGGATTGGGGGGTGACGTCGGACCGGTGGCGGCCCGAGGTTGCCCTCAGGGCAACACCTTCCCCGGATTCATGATCCCCCGCGGGTCGATCGCCGCCTTGATCCGCTGCATCACCGCCAGTTCCGGCCCGCCGCGCCAGCCTTCCATCATGTCGGTCTTGAGACGGCCGATGCCGTGCTCGGCGCTGAAGCTGCCGCCGAGCTCGCGGACCACCTCGTTCACCGTCGCCATGATCTCGTGGCTGCGGGCGAGGAAGGCGGTGGCATCCATCCCCTCCGGCTGCTGCAGGTTCATGTGGATGTTGCCGTCGCCCATATGGCCGAAGGGCACCGGGCGGATGCCGGGGATGAGGCGGCGGCAGGCCTCGGAGGCGCGGCGGATCAGCTCCGGCGTCCGCGAGACGGGGACGGAGACGTCGTTCTTCACCGAGGCGCCCTCGCGCTTCTGCGCCTCCGGGTGTTCCTCGCGGATGCGCCAGATGGCGGCGCGCTGGGCCTCGCTCTCGCCGATGGCGGCGTCCAGCACCTCCTCCGCCTCCAGCGCCTCCTCCAGCACGGCTTCGAGCAGGGCACGCAGCCCGGCATCGGGGCGGGTGGAGGCGAGGTCGACCAGCACGTAATGCTCGGCGGGCGTGGCGAGGGGGATGGTACCGCCCTCGATCAGCCGGGCATAGAAGCCGACGCCGGTGCCGGACATGTACTCGAAGGCGCGCACCGCCGTCTCGTCGCGGTCGCGGAAGCGGCGGAAGAGTCCGAGGGCCGCCTCCTCGTCGCGCACGGCGCAGAGGGCGACCTCGCTCTCCTTGGGCCGCGCGAAGAGGCGGAGCACCGCGGCGGTGATGAAGCCGAGCGTCCCCTCCGCGCCGACGAAGAGATGGCGCAGCGCGTAGCCGGTATTGTCCTTCCTGAGGCGGCGGAGGCCGTTCCAGACCTGCCCGTCCGGCAGCACAACCTCGAGGCCGAGCATCAGCTCCCGCGCATTGCCGTAGCGGACGGTGGTGTTGCCCCCCGCATTGGTCGAGAGCACGCCGCCGATCGTCGCCGTCCCCTCGGCGCCGAGCGAGAGCGGGAAGAGGCAACCGGCCTCGGCCGCTGCATCCTGCGCCGCCTTCACCACCAGCCCGGCCTCGACCGTCATCGTCATGTCGAGCGGGTCGAGGTCGCGGATGCGGTTCATCCGGGCGAGGGAGACGACGACCTGCCGCCCGCCCTCGTCCGGCGTGGCGCCGCCGACCATGGAGGTGTTGCCGCCCTGCGGCACCAGCGGCATCCCGGCGGCCGCGCAGAGCCGCACCGCCTCGGCCAGTTCCGCAGTGCTGGCCGGGCGCAGCACGCAGGGGGTGCGCCCGCGGTAGAGCAGGCGCCAGTCGGCGAGATGCGGCTCGAGATCGGCAGCCTCGGTCAGGATGCCGCGCGGGCCGAGCAGCGCGGAGAGGCGGTCGAGCAGCGGGGGCGCGAGGTCGTCGGGCATGGCGGGAAGGTCGTGCCGAAGGGGCCCCGGGTCAATCGCCGCCTTGCCCGTCTTTCTCTCGGGTTTGCGCCTCTCGGGTTTGTGCAATGTGACGGGACCGCTTCGCCTATAACATGAATATTGTATTCAGTTTGACGCGTAATAGGACAAAGCAAGTCATGTCCACGTACATCAACGGCGGTGCCTGGGCCGACACCCTTCTCGGCGATGCCGGCGAAAATGGCATCCAGGGTTGGGGTGGTAACGATCTGATCTATGGCGACGGGCTGAATGGACCCCGCCCCCCGATCTTCCCGGAACCTTTTCCCGGCCCCGTCATCAACGCCAACTGGATTGATGCCGGCGAGGGAAATGACACGGTCTATGCAGGCTATGGCAGCGATCATGTCTGGGGCCGCAGCGGCAACGACCTGATCTACGGCTACGGCTTCGTCGCCGGGACCGACCAGTGGCAGAGCGCCCAGGCCCGGGACAGCGATGGCAACGACAGCCTTTACGGCGGCGATGGCCACGACACGCTGATGGGCGGCGGCGGCTACGACCTGCTGAGGGGCGGGGCCGGCAACGACGTGCTCGTGGGCGGCGTCGGGGCCGACACGCTCACCGGCGGCAGCGGGTATGATGTCTTCCGCTTCGGCAGCACCCACAGCCAGGCCAAGCTGCCGGTCTATGACACCACCGGCGACGTGGTGACCGACTTCCGCAGTGGCGAGGACAAGCTGGATCTCACGGCCTTCCTCGCCCCCTTCTACGACAAGCCGGCGGTGGATTTCCTCGGCACCGGCGCCTTCACCGACGCCACCCACATGCAGGTGCGGGCGAAGGTCGAGAGCGGGCTTACGGTGGTCGAGGTCTATGTCCCGTTCTACAACCAGACCGGCGCACCGGGCGGCCCCAGCGCGAGCTTCACCCTGAGCGGGGAGCACTCCCTGGCGAGGTCCGACTTCATCCTGGCTTGATGCGGCCCGTCCTCCCGGGCTTCATGGCGGCCGAGGAATCGGAGGAAAGCCCGGCATGCGCAGCCTGAGGATTGCCGCCATCGGCGGCGACGGCATCGGCCCCGAGGTGATCGAGGCCGGCTGCCGGGTGCTGGAGGCGACCGCCCGGGCCGATGGCGGCTTCGCCTGCGAATTCCAGGGCTTCGACTGGGGCAGCGCGATGTACCGCGCGAGCGGGCGGATGATGCCGGAGGACGGGCTCCGCCGGCTCGAAGGCTTCGACGCCATCTTCTTCGGCGCGGTCGGCGCCCCCGACATCCCGGACCACGTCACCCTTTGGGAGCTGCGGCTGGCCATTTGCCAGGGCTTCGACCAGTACGCCAATGTGCGGCCTACCCGCCTGCTTCCCGGCGTCCAGGGGCCGTTGCGGGAGGAGCTCGGGCGGCAGATCGACTGGGTGATCGTGCGCGAGAATTCGGAGGGCGAATACGCCGGCGTCGGCGGGCGCGCGCATCGCGGCCTGCCGCTCGAGGTCGCCATGGATGTCGCCGTCTTCACCCGCGAGGGCGTGGCGCGCATCTGCCGCCATGCCTGCGAGATCGCCATGAGCCGGCCGCGCAGGCTGCTGACCGTCGTCACCAAGTCCAACGCGCAGCGGCACGGCATGGTGATGTGGGACGAGGTCTGCGCCGAGGTGACGGCACAATACCCGGAGCTCACCGTCGACAAGATGCTGGTCGATGCGATGACCGCGCGCATGGTGATGAAGCCGGGGACGGTCGACACCGTCGTCGCCACCAACCTGCATGCCGACATCCTCTCGGACCTGGCCTCCGCGCTGGCGGGGTCCTTGGGCATCGGCGCGACCGGCAACATCGACCCGTCGCGCCAGCGGCCCTCGATGTTCGAGCCGATCCATGGCTCGGCCTTCGACATCACGGGCAAGGGCATTGCCAACCCGCTCGGCGCCTTCTGGACGGCGGCGATGCTGCTCGAGCATTGCGGCGAGCCGCGCGCGGCGGGGCGGCTGATGGCGGCGGTGGAGGCGGTCACGGGGCGCGGCCAGGTGCTGACGCCCGATCTCGGCGGCACCGCGACCACGGCCGAGGTAACCGCCGCGGTGATCGCGGCGCTGGAAGGGGCGAATGCCTGACCGGCACCGCCCCCGGCAGGAATGCTACCTGACGGTGTAGTTCGTCAGCGCGCAGGCATTCACGTTCCGCCGCTCCTGCGCCTGGCCGCCGGCGAAGACGATGCGGAGGTCATAGTTGCACTCGCCTTGCGGCAGGCGGACCGGGAAGGTCGCGCCGGGCTGCACGACATCCTCGCCGAGCCGGTCCGGGCCCCAATTCTGCTGCGAGGAGGGCGAGGCGTAGAATTCCTCGATCACCCGCCCGCTCTGGTTCAGCAGGTTGAAGGAGGGGTTGCCCTGCTGCGTGTTCCCCTGCTGCTGGTTGCGCTGGGTCCGCGGCGCCGGGCCGCCCGGCTGGCCGAGCACCAGGTCCGTCATGGCGCAGGTGTTGACGTTCCGCCGCTCCTCGGCCGTGCCGCCCTGGTAGACGATGCGGATGTCGAAGGTGCAGTTGCCATCGGCCGGCAGGCGGACGATCCAGGAGGCGCCGGGTGCGATCACCTCATTGCCGAGCCGGTCCTGGCCCCAGCTCCGCTCGTTGGTCGCCGAGGCGTAGACTTCGTTCACGACATTCGGGGTGTTGTTGACGACGCGGAAGGAGGGGTCGCTGGACTGTGCCTGACCGGGACCCGTCCAGGCCAGCAAGCCAAAGGCAGCGACCAACACCATGCGACGCAACATGCCATCCTCCGGAAAGACCGTCCGACAGGATAACCAATCGGTCCGGGGGCGACCATGGGTTGCAACCCAGCCGGGCTACACGGCGGCGTCACCGGAAGCCGGCCGTTCCCGGACCCGCGCGATCAGCGCCGCGGCCGGACTTCCAGCACGGCGCGGGCGATGAGGTCGTCGGCGGCGGGGCGCATCGCCTCCGGGTGCGGCCGGGCCGGGCCGCGCGGGCGGCGCGACCAAACCGTCGCCTCCGGCACCTCCACCTGGAAGCCGGCGCGGCGGAAGCGCCCGACCATCGCCGAGAGGCCGAGCCGGTTCACATAGATCCCTGCCCGCCCGACCAGCGGGCTCGCCCAGAAGCCATCGCTGAACCGCAGATGCTGCAGCCCGCCGCCGAGGTGGTCCTGGAAGTCGATCCGGTGCAGGCCGATGCCGTCCGGCGCCGTCACCCGGCGGAGCTGGGCGAGCAGCGGCCCTATCTCATCGCGCCGCACATGCTCGAGCACCGCCTCGCTCACGACGAGGTCGATGGCCCCGTCCGGAATGGCGCCGAGCGCCGAGGGGCCGCCATGCAGCAGCGTCGCATGGCAACGTTGCAGCACTGCCGCGCGGTCGGTGCAGCCGGCGAGGTCCGGCACGGGCACGCCCTGGCTGCGGGCAAGGGCGGCGACCTGCTGATAGGCGGCCGCCTCGGCCGGGGCGCTGTCGGCCGAGTCAATGAACCAGATGTGTTCCAGCCCGAGCCCGGCCAGCACCGGCGCACGCAGCACCATCCGCCCGGGCCCGACCTCGAGGATGGTCCGCGGGCGGCGCCCCATCAGCCGCGTCGCATCGCCGATCCAGGCCGGCGGCGCGCCGAGCAGCTTCGCCGGGTCGCGCGCGTCATAGGAGGGGCGCGCGAAGCCGAGCGCCCGGGCGCGGGCGCCATGCACCCCGACCGCGGCGAGGCCGAGCTTCACCCCGAGCTTGATCCACCACGGCACCGGCGCCCCGCGCGAGAGGCCGTGCGGCGCTGGCAGCACGCGCCGGGGCTTGGCCATGTCCTCCGTCTGATGTTCGGTCGCCACGTTGTTGACCCGATGCTGTCACAGGCTTAGCCCGATAGGGATAGCGCAGAGCGGTGGGGCTTGCCCACCTCAACCGCAGGAGACCGATGTGAATCCCATCGAGCAGATCCGCCAATACCAGGATGAACTCACCGCCTGGCGCCGGGATTTCCATGCCCATCCGGAAACCGGCTTCGAGGAGGTGCGGACCAGCGCCCTGGTGGCCAAGCGGCTCGCATCCTGGGGGATCGAGGTGCATCGCGGCATCGGCCGCACCGGCCTCGTCGGCGTGCTGCGGGCAGGCAACGGCGACCGGGCGGTCGGGCTGCGCGCCGACATGGACGCGCTCGACATGCCGGAGGCGAACGGCTTCGCCCATCGCTCGACCGTCCCCGGCAAGATGCATGGCTGCGGCCATGACGGGCACACCACCATGCTGCTCGGCGCCGCCCGCTACCTCGCCGAGACGCGCAACTTCAACGGGACCGTCCACTTCATCTTCCAGCCGGCCGAGGAGGGCCAGGGCGGCGCCCGGGCGATGGTGGAGGAGGGCCTGTTCCGCCGCTTCCCCTGCAACGCCATCTATGGCCTCCACAACCGGCCGGGCATGCCGGTCGGGCAATACGGCATCCGCGCCGGCGCGATGATGGCGGGCTGCGCCTTCTTCGATCTGGTGATCCAAGGCAAGGGCGGGCATGGCGCCCGGCCGGAGAGCACGGTCGACCCGGTGGTCTGCGGCGCCGCCATCGTCTCCGCCTACCAGTCGATCATCGGCCGCAACGTGGCGCCGAACGATACCGGCGTCGTCAGCGTGACGGGCTTCAGCGCCGGCACCGCCTACAACGTCATCCCCGACCAGGTCTCGCTGCGCGGCACCGTCCGCGCCTTCCGGGCCGAGACCATGGCACTGATCGAGCGGCGGATGCAGGCGCTCGCCACCAGCATCGCCGAAGGATTCGGGGCCGAGGCGCGGCTCGACTTCCGCGAGGTGGCGGCGCCGGTGGTGAACGGCGTGACGCAGACGGCGATGATCGCTGATGCCGCGGCCGCCATGGTCGGCGAGGCGGCGGTCGACCGCAACCGCATCCCAGCCATGGGCTCGGAGGACTTCGCCTACATGATGGCCGAGGTGCCGGGCGCCTATATCCTCGTCGGCAATGGCGAGGGCGAGGCGGGCGGCTGCGAGGTGCACAACCCGCATTACGACTTCAACGACGCCGCAATCCCCTATGGCGCGGGCATCCTGGCCGCGGTGGTGGAGCGGGAGCTCGCTCCGATGAAAGGCTAGGCGAGCGCAACGGAACCGGCGCCGCGGCGTTCGCCAGGGGCGGGCCGATCGAGGCCCGAGGATCACGGAACCGAGGCCGGATGCCCGAACCACGACCAGCCCCAGCGCCCACCCGCGGCCTGAGCGCGGCAGCCACGCCCGCCTCCGGCCTCCAGATGCTCCAGGGCGCCCTGCTGGTCATCGCGGTGCTCTATTTCGGCCAGGACCTGCTGGTGCCCCTGGTGCTCTCCGTGCTGCTCGCCTTCGTGCTGGCGCCGGTGGTGCGGCTGCTGCGGCGGGTGCTCCTGCCGCGCTCGGCGGCCGTGGTGGTCAGCGTGCTGCTGGCCTGCACCCTGATCTTCGGCATCGGCGGGCTGATGGGGCGGCAGGCGACCCTGCTTGCCGAGAACATCCCGACCTATCAGGCGACCATCCGCCAGAAGCTCTCCGGCCTTCAGGGCGCGAGCAGCTGGATCGACCGGGTGAGCGGCGCCGTCCAGGCGGTCGGCCATGGCATGGGCGGGACAACCGAGCCGCCCACCGCCCGCACCGCTCCGGAGAGCGATGCCCGCCCGCCCATGCCGGTCGAGATCCGCACGCCGGACCCGACGCCGGTCGACATGCTCCGCCGCGTCGCGGAACCGCTGCTCGGGCCGCTGGCGACGGCCGGCATCGTCGTCATCCTCGTGATCTTCATCCTGCTCTACCGGGAGGACCTGCGCGACCGGCTGATCCGCCTCGCCGGGGCGCGCGACCTGCATCGCACCATGGCCGCGATGGACGATGCGGCCTATCGCCTCTCCCGCTTCTTCCTGGCGCAGACCGGGATGAATGCCGTCTTCGGCCTCTTCATCGCAGCAGCGCTCTGGATCATCGGCATCCCCAACCCGCTGCTCTGGGGCTTCGTCGCCGGGCTGATGCGCTTCGTGCCCTTCATCGGCGTCTTCATCACGGTGAGCGGGCCCATCCTGCTGGCGCTGGCCGTCGATCCGGGCTGGGCGACGCTGATCTGGGTGCTGGTGCTGTTCGGCATCTCCGAGACGCTGATGGGCCAGGTGGTCGAGCCGATGGTCTTCGGCCATTCCACGGGCCTCTCGCCGATCGCCGTCATCGCCGCGGCGACCTTCTGGACCTGGCTCTGGGGGCCGGTCGGGCTGCTGCTGGCCGTGCCGCTGACGGTCTGCCTCGTCGTGCTCGGGCGGCATGTGGACCGGCTGGAATTCCTCGAGGTGATACTCGGCGACCGGCCGCCGCTCGACCCGGAGGAGACCTTCTACCAACGGGCCCTGGCCGGCGACGCCAATGCCCTGGCCGAACAGGCGGAGCGTTGCCTGACGGAAAGGCCGCTCGCCGAGTATCTGGACGCCGTGGCGCTCCCGGCGCTGCGCCTTGCCCAGGCGGATGCGGTGCATGGCGCGCTGCGGCCCGAGCGGCGCGAGGCCCTGCTGCGCAGCGTCGAGCTGCTGATCGAGGATCTGGAGGAGGAGGAGGACCCGCCGCCGCCCGAGGGCGAGGCGCCGCCGGAGGCCATCCCGGCGGCCTGGCATGTGCCGGGCGCGGTGCTCTGCCTGCCCGGGCGCGGGCCCTTCGATGCGCTGGCCGCCAACATGCTCGGCCAGGTGCTGGCGCGGCGCGGCTTCGGCGTGCAGGTCGGGGGCGTGAGCGCCGTGCCGGGGGCGCCGCCGCGGCTCATCTGCCTCTGCCTGCTCGAGGGCGGCAGCAGCAGCGCGACCGCCCGCTACCTGCTGCGCCGGGCCCGGCGTCGGCTGCCGGGCGTGCCGGCCATCGCCCTCGCCTGGTCGCCGGGCGGGACGGAGGAGAGCGAGGGCGTGCTCGCCAGGGCGCTGCGGGCGGAGGGCGAGTCGGCGCCGCTGCAGCTGGCGATGAGCCTGACCGAGGCGTTGGACCTCGCGGTGGAGGCGAGCGGCACGGCATCGCCGCCGGTGCTCACCGCGCCGGCGCCCCGGCCGGAGGCGCCGCCGCCGCTCGGCGTGGCACCAGCCCAGGCCTGAGCCCTCACACCACGCTGTTGCGGCCCATCTCCAGGAATTTCTCCCGGCGCCGGGCACGCAGCGTGGCGCCGTCAAGGGCCAGCAGCGGCTCCAGGCTCTCCCAGACCTTGTCGCCGACGGCGGCGAGCGCCGCCCCCGTGTCGCGATGGGCGCCGCCCATCGGCTCCGGCACCACGGCATCGACCAGGTTGAGGCGGCGGAGATCCTCCGCGGTGAGTTTCAGCGCCTCGGCCGCGGTCGAGGCCTGCGCCGCGTCGCGCCAGAGGATGCTGGCGCAGCCCTCGGGGCTGATCACCGAATAGATCGAGTGCTCCAGCATCAGGATGCGGTCGGCGGCGGCCAGCGCGATGGCGCCGCCCGAGCCGCCCTCGCCGATAATGGTGGCGACGAAGGGCACCGGCGCCTCGAGTCCCGCCTCGATGGAGCGGGCGATGGCCTCCGCCTGGCCCCGCGCCTCGGCCTCGATGCCGGGGAAGGCGCCGGCGGTGTCGACGAAGGACAGGATCGGCAGGCCGAAGCGGCCGGCCAGCTCGATGATCCGCCGCGCCTTGCGGTAGCCCTCCGGCCGGGCCATGCCGAAATTGTGGAGGACGCGGCTCTCGGTATCGCTGCCCTTCTCCGTCCCCAGCACGGCGACGGCGCGGCCGCGGAAACGCCCGAGCCCGCCGACCACCGCCGCATCGTCGGCGAAGGCGCGGTCGCCGGCGAGCGGCGTCCACTCCTCGATATGGGCGCGGATGTAGTCGAGGCATTTCGGCCGGTCGGGGTGGCGGGCGACCAGGGTCTTCTGCCAGGGCGAGAGCTTGGCATAGGTGGTCTTCAGCAGGGCCTGCGCCTTGTCGCGCATGCGCGCGACCTCCTCGGCGACATCGATCCCGCCGGCATCGGAGGTCCGACGCAGCTCCTCGATCTTGCCTTCCAGCTCGGCGATCGGCTTCTCGAAATCCAGGAAGTGGCGCATGGCGGGCGGGGTTAGCCGAAAAGCTGCGAGGGCGGAAGCGGGGGCGGCGGGTCGGCCTCCGCCAGCGGGTGATGCGCCTCGACCAGGGCCCGCAGCCGCTCCTCCATCACCTTGGTGTAGACCTGGGTGGTGGCGATGTCGGCATGGCCGAGCAGGATCTGCAGGCTGCGGAGGTCGGCGCCGCGGGCCAGCAGGTGGCTGGCGAAGGAGTGCCGCAGGACATGCGGCGAGACGCGCTCCGGGGCGAGGCCGGCCGCCATCGCCGCCTCCTTCAGCAGCAGGCCGAGGCCCTGGCGCGTCATGTGCCCGGCCGCGCCGCGGGAGGGGAAGAGCCAGCGGCGGCGGCGGTCGCCGGGGGGTGCCTCCTCCACGCCGGCGCGGGCCTCGGCGGCGGCTTCCCGGGCGCGGGCGGAGATGGGCACCAGCCGCTCCCGCCCGCCCTTGCCGCGCAGTGCGATCATCGGCTGGTCGGCCCGCAGCGCCGAGGCGGGGAGCGTGACCAGCTCCGTCGCCCGCAGCCCGGCGCCGTAAAGCAGCTCGATCGCGGCGACGGCCAGCGGCCCGCGGCCCTTCGGCAGGCTGGCGGCGCCGGCAAGCAGGGCGGCGACCTCCTCCTCGGCCAGCGGCCGGGGCAGGGGCGGGGTCGGGCGGGGGCCGTCCAGCAGCTCGGTCGGGTCGTCGGGGCGGATGCCCTCGCGGGCCAGGAATCGGTAGAACTGGCGCAGCGCCGACAGCCGCCGCGCCGCCGTCCGCGGCTTCAGCCCGAGATCGGCCAGCGAGCGGAGATAGTCGCTGAGCGGCTCCGGCCCGGCGGCCTCCGGCGCCAGGCCGTGCCGGGCGCAGAAGGCGGCGAAATCCTCGAGATCGGTCGCATAGGCGGCGAGGGTGTTGCGGGCGGCGCCGCGCTCGGCTGCCAGCATCTCGAGGAAGGCCTCGCGGAGGGCACCGGCCAAGGGGTCAGCGGGTCTGGAAGCGGTCGTTCGGCAGCGTGCGCTCAACCGCGGTCGGGGTGGCGGCCGGCGGGAAGGCGCCCAGCGCCAGCAGCCCTGCCGCCACCAAGGCAAGCAGGATCACGGCCAGCAGCAGGATGGGGCGGCGGAACATGGGCGGCTGAGCTCCTAGAGCAGGATCGCCGGAGGCTGGAACGGCCATAGGCGTGAATCATGCGGCACGACGAAAATCCAGAGCATGATCGCCGCTCAGCGAGCGGCAGGCATGCTTTGGGAAGATACTGGCTCCTGTAACGAACCAGGCCCCATCGCATCGGGGCCGCGGTGTGCTAGCCTCTTGGCATCGTGTCGCGCAACACCGCCAACGCCATCGTTCCACAGGGCGCAGTCCAGGCCCGGGATGCTGCCATCTGGACCGGCCCTTCCGGGCCCGGGCTTCTGCCTGCACGGCGGCCGGAGCGCAGCATCGTGCTGGTCGGCATGCCGGGGGCGGGGAAGACCTCCATCGGCCGGCGCCTGGCGCTGCGACTCGGCCTGCCCTTCCTCGATGCCGATGCGGAGATCGAGGCGGCCGCCGGCCTGCCCATCACCGACATTTTCGCCCGCTACGGCGAGGCGCATTTCCGCGACGGCGAGCGCCGGGTGATCGCCCGGCTGCTGGCCGGCCCGCCGCTGGTGCTGGCGACCGGCGGCGGCGCCTTCGTCGATGCGCGGACGCGGGATGCCATCCGCGCCTCCGGGGCCGTCTCGGTCTGGCTGCACTGCCGCATGGCGACGCTGCTGAGGCGCGTCGCCGGGCGGGAGCACCGGCCGATGTTCGTCAATGCCGATCCGGCCGAGGTGCTGGAGCGGCTGATGGTGGCGCGCCACCCCTTCTATGCCGAGGCCGATATCGTGATCGCCTGTTCCGACGAGAGCCCCGAGGTCACCACCCGCCGGGTGCAGCAGGCGCTGGAGGGCTGGCAGCCCCCGGCCCGGCTCGCGGTCCCGCTCGGCGAGCGGGGCTATGACATCCTGGTCGGCGAGGGGCTGCTGGCGCGGGCGGGCGCGCTGCTCGCCCCGGTGCTGCCGGCCCGGCGGGTGGTGGTGGTGACGGACGAGGTGGTCGGGCCGCTCCACCTGCCGACGCTGCGGGCCGGCCTCGCCGAGACCGGCACCGCCATCCTTGCCGAGATCACCGTCCCGGCCGGCGAGGCGAGCAAGAGCTTCGCCCAGGTGCAGCACCTGCTGGAGCGGATGCTGGGCGCGGGTGCGGACCGGCGGACGGCGGTGCTGGCGCTCGGTGGCGGGGTCGTCGGCGACCTGGCCGGCTTCGCCGCCGCGATCGCGCTGCGCGGCCTGCCCTTCGTCCAGCTGCCGACGACGCTGCTCGCCCAGGTCGACAGCTCGGTCGGCGGCAAGACCGGGGTGAACCTGGCGCTCGGCAAGAACCTGGTCGGCGCTTTCCACCAGCCGCGGCTGGTGCTGGCCGATACCGGCACGCTCGGCACCCTGCCGGGGCGGGAGCTGCGCGCGGGCTACGCCGAGGTGGCGAAGCACGGCCTGCTCTCCGGCGAGCGGCTCTGGCGCTGGTGCGAGGCGCATGGGCCCGCCCTGGTCGAGGGCGACCGGGAGGCGCTGGTGACGGCCGTGCTCGAGAGCTGCCGGCTGAAATCCTCCGTCGTCGCCGGCGACGAGCGGGAGGAGACGGAGGAGGGCGGCCGGGCGCTGCTCAATCTCGGCCATACCTTCGGCCATGCGCTGGAGGCGGAGTGCGGCTATGGCGGGATGCTGCTGCATGGCGAGGCGGTGGGGGTCGGGCTCGGCCTCGCGGCCAGCCTCTCGGCGCGCCTTGGCCATTGCAGCCAGGAGCTGCCGGGGCGGGTGATCGCCCATCTCCAGGCCTGCGGCATGCCGGCGCGGATCGGCGACCTGCCGCGGTCCTTCTCGGCTGCGGCGCTGCTCGGGCGGATGCGGAAGGACAAGAAGGCCCGCGACGGGGCGCTGCGCTTCGTGCTGCTGCGCGGCCCGGGCGAGGCCTTCACCACCGGCGACGTGCCGCCCGAGACGGTCGAGCGCCTGCTGCTCGACGAGGGCTGCGAGGGCTAGGGCGGGTTGTTCGGTCGGGACAATCACTCCGATCGGGCAATTCCACCTGACCGGAGTTTGCCCTAGTTCGGCTCCTGCAGGAGGCGGAGGGTCACCCTCCCCTCCCCTTCCGTCACCTCGGCGGCGATCTGCCGGGCGAGCGCCTTCACCACCGTCTGGCCCAGCCCTGGCTTGCCGCCGCAGCCCACGCTGCCGCCATGGCCTTCGACCTCGGCCAGGATGGCGTCACCGTCGAGCCGGGCGGAGAGCTGCACCGGGCCGCCATGCCGCAGCGCCTGGGTCACCAGCTCCGACAGGATGAGGGCGAGCGGGATGGCGCGCTCCGCATCGAGGGTCAGCGCCTCAGGCGCCGCCGTGCGGATATCCGCGGCCGGGTGATGCACCGCCGCGCCGGCCGCCAGCTCGCGCAGCATGTCGGAGAGGCGGATGTTGCGGAAATCCGGGCTTTGCTGCAGGGCGCGATGCGCCTCGGCCACGGCCTGGACGCGGGCGGTCGCGGCCTCCAGCGCCTCGCGCGCCGCCGGCTCCTCCACCCGCCCGGCCTGGAGGCGCAGCAGGGCGGCGACGAGTTGCAGGCTGTTCTTGATACGGTGGTCGGCCTCGCGCGCCAGCTGCTCGCGGGCGGCGAGCGCCTCGCGCAGCCGGTCCTCGGCGATGTGGCGCTCCTCGGTATCGGTGCAGGTGCCGACCCAATGGCGGACCAGGCCCGCGGCGTTGCAGACCGGGGCGGCCTTGACCCGGTGCCAGCGATAGCGGCCCTCGCGGTCGCGCAGCCTGGCGTCCACGTCGTAGTCCCGGCCCTCGCTGCGTGCCGTGGCCCAGGCGGCGGCGAGGCCCGCGCGGTCCTCCGGATGCACCAGATCGGCCCAGCCGCCGCCGCGGAGCCGGTCGAGGTCGAGGCCGGTCAGCTCCCTCCAGCGGGAGTTGACGTAGTCCGGCTCGCCATTCGCATCGGTCTGCCAGACGAGATGCGGCATCGCCTCGGCCAGGGTGCGGAAGCGCGCCTCGCTGTCGCGCAGCGCCCGCTCGGTCCGCTTGCGCGCGTCGATGTCGGTGTTGACGCCGAGCCATTCGACGATGCGGCCGGCGGCGTCGCGCAACGGCGCGGCGCGGGCCGCGGTCCAGCGCCAGCGGCCTTGCGGAGCGCGCAGGCGGTACTCCACCTCGTAGCTGCCGCCGGTGGCGACGGCCTCCATCCAGCGCTCCTGCACCCGGCCGCGATCCTCGGGATGCAGCGCCTGCAGCCAGCCCCAGCCGGCGGATTGCGCCGGCGTCTGGCCGGTGAGCGGTGCCCAGCCGCCCATGCTGACGATCGTGCCATCCGCCGCCGCGGTCCAGACCGCGAGCGCCCCGGCCTCGACCAGGGCGCGGTAGCGGGCATCGAGGGCGATGCCGGTCTCCGGCGGATCGGTCCAGGCGAGGATGCCGCCGGCGATGCGGCCGGCAGGGTCGCGCACCAGGGCTGCGCTGCATTGCAGGCTGCGCTCGGCGCCATCCCAGGCGCGCAGGACCCAAGGCTCGCGGGCGACCGCCTCGCCCTCGGCCAGGGCGCGGGCAAGAGGCAGCTCCGCCGGCCCGGCAGGCGGATGGCCATCGGGGCGAAGGATCGTCCAGCCCATCGCCGAGGCGCCGCCGGCCAGCAGCTCCGCCGCCTCCCGGCCGGAGGAGACGAGGCCATGGCGGCTGAGGCGGCGCACCTCCCCCTCCGCCCCGGCGATGGCGAGGCCGAGCGGCGCATGCTCCAGAACCGCATCGAGCACGGCGGCGGCGGCCTCGGCCTTGCGCAGCCGGCCGCGCAGCGCGGTCACGTCGCGGAGCTGGACGAGGACGCCGGTGATGATGCCGTCGCGGGCGCGGATTGCCGAAGCCTCGACATCCCAGAGCCGGTCCGTGCCGCCGAAGGGCAGCGCCTTGCCCTCGGCGCGACAGGGCTGGCCGGTGGTGCGCACCAGGTCGAGCGGCGCGAGGTGCCCGCCCGTGGCCAGGGCGGGGAAGAGCTCGGCGGCCGGGCGGCATTCCAGCTCGGCACGGTCCTGGCCGCAGGCGGCGGCGAAGGCCGGGTTGGCATAGAGCAGGCGATGAGTCGGGCCAGCGACCACGGCAACCGGATGCGGCGCAAGCTCGGCGAAGCTGCGGATCGCATCGATATCGGGTGCCGCTCCTCTGCCTTCCTCTGGCACACTGCGCTCCTCAGGCCCAAGGCCCATCGCTGGCGCATCCTAGGCCCTGCGCCGGTAGGGCGCGATGCCTATGCCGGCGCATCGGATCAAAGCCACGGGAGCCCAAGCCGGGCGAGGGAACTGCCCGACGACTACACCGAGAAGTATTTCGCGCGCGGGTGGTGCAGCACGATCGCGCTGGTCGATTGCTCCGGATGAAGCTGCCACTCATCGCTGATCGAAACGCCGATGCGCTCCGCCCCGAGCAGCGTCAGCAAGGGCGCCTGGTCCTCGAGCCGCGGGCAGGCGGGATAGCCGAAGGAGTAGCGTCCGCCGCGGTAGCCCTGCTGCAACATTTTGTCCATGTCGCGGTCGTCGTCGCCGGCGAAGCCCCATTCGGCGCGGATGCGCTTGTGTACGTATTCCGCCATGGCCTCCGCCATCTCGACGCTGAGGCCGTGCAGGTAGAGGTAGTCCTGATAGCGGTTGTCCTCGAACCAGACGCGCGCCACGTCGCTCGCCTTCTGCCCGACGGTGACGACCTGCAGGCCGATGACGTCGCGCCGCTCAGGCCCGTCGCCGATGTCGCGGATGAAATCGGCGATGCATTCGCCGTCCTGCTTGGGCTGGCGCGGCAGGGTGAAGCGGCAGGCCTCCGTCACGCCATCCTCCTCGAAGAGGATGAGGTCATTGCCGGCGCCGGCGCATTTCCAGTAGCCGTAGATCGCCTGTGGCCGGAGGATCTCCTCCGCCTCGGTCAGGGCCAGCATGCGCTTGAGGACGGGGCGCAGCTCCTGCTTCGCCCAGCCGAGGAAGTCGTCGAGCGAGCGGCCCTGCTTCCGGAAGCCCCACTGGAATTGGTAGAGGCTGCGCTCGTTGATGAAGGGGATGATGGCCTTGGGCGCCGCCTCGATGACGCGGGCGCCCCAGAAGGGCGGCGCCGGCACCGGCTCCTCCGCGGTCAGGCGGCGGCGGCGCGCCTCGGCATAGGCGACATCGACCGGGGCGAAGCCACGCGGGTCGGCGGTGCCGAGGGTGCGGGCCTCGTTGCGGGGCTTGCCGCGGCGCTTCGACTGGATGGCGGCGAGGTAGTCGTCGAAGCCGTTGCCCGTCACCTTGTCCATGAGGTGAAGGCCGTCGAAGGCATCCCGCGCATAGGCGACGCGGCCGGTCGGCTCGCCATTGGCATAGGCGCGGACGCAGTCGTCCTCGACATAGTTCCGTGTCAGCGCGGCGCCGCCGAGCAGCACCGGCACGTCGAGGCCGATGCGGCTCATCTCCTCGAGATTCTCGCGCATGACGACGGTCGACTTCACCAGCAGGCCGCTCATGCCGATGGCATGCGCCCGGTGCTCGCGAACGGCGGCGACCATGTCGGCCAGCGGCACCTTGATGCCGAGATTGACCACGCGATAGCCGTTGTTGGTCAGGATGATGTCGACCAGGTTCTTGCCGATGTCATGCACATCGCCCTTCACCGTCGCGAGGACGATGGTGCCCTTCTCCTGGCCCTCGATCTTCTCCATGAAGGGCTCGAGATAGGCGACGGCGGCCTTCATCGTCTCCGCGCTCTGCAGCACGAAGGGCAGCTGCATCTTGCCGGCGCCGAAGAGCTCGCCCACCACCTTCATGCCGTCGAGCAGCACCTCGTTGATGATGTCGAGCGGCTTCAGCCCCTGGTCGAGGGCGGCTTGCAGCTCCTCGTTCAGCCCCTTGCGGTCGCCGTCGACGATGCGGTCCTTGAGGCGGCCCTCGACCGTCTCGGCCCGCACCTTCTTGACGTTGTCCGCCGCCTTCCGGCCGGAGAAGATCTCGAGGAGCTTCTGCAGCGGGTCGTAGCCCTCCCGCCTGCGGTCGAAGATCAGGTCCTCGGCGACCTCCACCTCCTCCGGCGGGATGAGGTGCAGCGGCTTGATCTTTGACACATGGACGATGGCGCCGGTCATGCCGGCCTTCACCGCATGGTCGAGGAAGACGCTGTTCAGCACATGCCGCGCGGCCGGGTTGAGGCCGAAGCTGATGTTGGACAGGCCGAGGATGATCTGGATGTCAGGGAACTCGTCCCTGATCATCCGGATGCCCTCCAGCGTCCACTGGCCGAGCTTGCGGTCATCCTCGTTGCCGGTGGCGACGGTGAAGGTCAGCGGGTCGATCAGCAGGTCGGACTGCGGCAGCCCATGCCTGTTGCAGGCGAAGTCGACCAGGCGGCGCGCGATGCGGAGCTTGTCCTCCGCCGTCTTCGCCATGCCGACCTCGTCGATGGTGAGCGCGATGACGGCGGCGCCGAATTTCTTGGCGAGCACCAGGCGGTCCTGCGCCGCGCCCTCGCCATCCTCGAAATTGATAGAGTTGATGATCGGCTTGCCGCCGTGCAGCTTCAGCGCCGCCTCGATCACCGGCGTCTCGGTAGAGTCGATCACCAGGGGCGCGTTGACCGAGGAGGTGAAGCGGGTGACGACCTGATTCATCTCCGCCATCTCGTCGCGGCCGACGAAGGCGGTGCAGATATCGAGGCTGTTGGACCCCTCGCCCACCTGCTCGCGGCCCATGGCGACGCAGCCATCCCAGTCATGCGCCGCCTGGCGCTCCCGCCAGGCCTTGGAGCCATTGGCGTTGCAGCGCTCGCCGATGGAGAAATAGGCATTCTCCTGCCGCAGCGAGACCGCGCCGTAGAGCGAGGCGACCGAGGGCACCCAGTGGTACTTGCGGGCGACCGGTGCCGGGCGCCAGGCATCGTGCCTGCGCAGCATGGCGTCGAGGGCCGCGATATGCGGGGTCGAGGTGCCGCAGCAGCCGCCGATCAGGTTCACCCCGTCCTCGCGGACGAAGCGCTCCATCCAGCTCGCCATCTCATCCGGCTGCAGGGGGTAGTGGGTCCTGCCGTCGACCAGCTCGGGCAGGCCGGCATTGGGCTGGACGCTGATCAGGCCAGGCCAGTTCTGGCTGAGCCAGCGGACATGCTCGGCCATCTCCTGAGGGCCGGTCGCGCAGTTGAGGCCCATCAGCGGCACGTCGAGCGCATGGGTGACGGTCGCCGCGGCGGCGATGTCGGGGCCGACCAGCAGCGTCCCCGTCGTCTCCACCGTCGCCTGGACGAAGACGGGGATCTCGACGCCGGCCTCGCGGATCGCGGCCTTCGCCGCGTTCACCGCGGCCTTGATGTAGAGCGTGTCCTGGTTGGTCTCGGTCAGCAGCGCATCGACGCCGCCGGCGATGAGGCCGCGGCACTGGTCGATGAGCGCCGCCTCCAGCCGGTCGTATTCGATATGGCCGAGCGAGGGCAGCTTGGTGCCCGGGCCGATATCGCCGATCACCCAGCGGTCCCGCCGGTCGGCGAAGGTCTCGGCCGCCTCGCGCGCCAGCTCGCCGGCCAGCTTGTTGATCTCGAAGGCGCGCTCGGTCAGCTCGAACTCGCCGAGGGTGATGGGCGAGCCACCGAAGCTGTTGGTCAGCACCATGTCGGCGCCGGCCTCGTAATAGCCGCGATGGATCTCGCGCACGAGGTCGGGGCGGGAGAGGTTCAGCACCTCGGTGCAGTTCTCCTTGCCCCAGTAATCCTTGTCGACATCGAGGGTGAGCGCCTGCACGCGGCTGCCCATGCCGCCGTCGCAGAGCAGCACGCGGTCGCGGAGCGCCTGGAGCAGGTGGGGACGGGGCATCGGTGATTCCTAGAAGGAGAGGGCCGGCAGGGCGGCGACGGGCACGGCGAGGCGGCGGGCCGGCCAGAGGCGGACGGCGAGCGGGCCGGGGATGGTGACGGGCGGCAGCGGGGCGCAGCCGGCGGGGCCGAGCCAGCCGGCAAGCAGGGCATCGTCGAAGCCGGGCCAGCGATGGGCGTGGCGGTCGAGCAGCTCCGCCCGGTCGTGCGGGGCGAGGTCGAGGATCACCAGCAGCCCGTCCGGGCGCAGCACGCGGGCGGCCTCGGCCAGCGCGGCGGCGGGGTCCTCGGCATAATGCAGGACCATCTGCATGGTTGCCAGGTCGAAGCCGGCATCGGGCAGCGGCAGGCGGTACATGTCGGCCTGGCGCACGGCGCAATGGGCGCCGAGGCCGCGCTCGGCGAGGCGGGCGCGGGCCAGGGCCAGCATGTCCCGGCTGGCATCGATGCCAAGGGCAGCGCCCGCGCGCGGGGCCAGCAGCTCCAGCAGCCGGCCGGTGCCGGTGCCGATATCGAGGATGCGGCCGATGCGCTCGGGCAGGGCGGCGAGCAGCGCGGCCTCGATCGCCTCCGCCGGCAGGCCGAGGGCGCGCATCTCGTCCCAGTCGGCGCCATGGCGGCGGAAGGCGTCGGAGGCGATGCGGGCGCGCTCGGCGGCAAGGCGGGCGGCCTGGCGCCGGTCGGCGGCGAGCAGCGGGTCCTCCTCCGGCAGCCGGGCGAGGAGCTGGTGGACGATGCCGGCGCCGCCGGGGACCTGGAAATAGGCGTTGGCGCCCTCCGGCAGACGCTCCAGCAACCCGGCCTCGACCAGCAGCTTGAGGTGGCGGGACAGGCGCGGCTGGGACTGGCCGAGCACGGCGCAGAGATCGGAGACGCAGAAGGCCCCGCGGGCGCAAAGCGCCAGCAGCCGCAGGCGGGTCGGCTCGGCAGCGGCGCGCAGCTGGGCCAGAAGCTCATCCATGGCGCTGGATATCACATAAAGATATCCTTATGTCTAGTGGCTGAAGGAGGCTGCCATGGCCTGGACGCTCGATGCGCGCATCCCCCTGGTGCTGGTGGAGGACGAGGCGGGGCTGCAGGCCGCGCTCGCGGCCGGGCGGCCGGCGGCGGTGCTGGCGGAGGCCCCTACCCCCGCCCGCCCGGGGGTGGCGCAGGAGGCTTTCGAGGCCGCGGAGGCCCATGCCGCCGCCTGCGCCTGCTGCGCCGGCCGTCCCGCGGCGGCGGCGGCGCTGGACCGGCTGTTCCAGGCGCGGGTGCGCGGCCAATGCGCCTGGTTCGAGCAGGTGGTGGCGCTGGTTGGCAGCGCCGCCGGACGGGCGCAGGTGCTGGCGGCCCTCGGCGGGGATGCGGTGACGGCGGCACGGTTCCGGCGGGGCTGACCTCGGCGGGAGCGGGCTCGGCCCCGCCATCCGCGGACGGAACCGCTCCGGCTGGTTGCCTGGCCGCATGTCGGGGCCCTCGCGGCCCGCGATGCAGGCTTGAAGACGATCCAGACATCATGCCGCGTGATCCGCTCCCCACCGGTCCCGGTACAGGCGAGACTGTCGCCGCGATCGCCTGGCAGCATGGGTCGTGCGGCCGGGGCCGATCGCTTTCCCGCCCCGCCCGCGCGACATGACGGCCCCGGCAGGAGCCGCCGCGCCCGGCACCCTTGGCTTGCGGATGTTGTCGAATCCCGTGACCGGGCCGGATATGATGGAGACGAAGCGAATCGAAGCGGCTAAATTCACGAATGCGCAAGCAACATGAGGTTGATGGGCACCGCCCATGATAGTGCGCCGCCTCAAGCCGGCGCCGGGGGGAAGAGGTCGTGATGGTTCTGCGCCGACGCATCCTGACCGGACGAGCATGTCGGCGCGCCGCCTGGATGGTTCTCGCCCTCCTGGCCCTGGCCCGCACCGTGCCGGCCCTGGCCGATGAGGCGCCGATCAGCCTGAAGATCGTCGGCGGCCTCGGCGGGGTCAGCCAGTACACCCGCTCCGAGATGCCCTTCTGGACCGGGCAGGTGCCGCAGCTCACCCGGGGCCGCGTCCGGGCGGAGATCGCCCCCTTCGACCGCAGCGGCATCCGCGGGCCGGAGATGCTGCCGCTCATGCGGCTCGGCGTGGTGCCCTTCGGCACGGTGCTGCTCTCCGTCTCGTCGAGCGACGAGCCGGAGATCAACGCCGTGGACCTGGCGGTGCTGAACCCCGACATCGCCACGCTCCGCCGCACGGTGGGGCTGCTGCGACCGCGGCTCGAGACCCTGCTGAAGGAGCGCTTCAACGTCGTCCTGCTCGCCGTCTATACCTATCCGGCCCAGGTCGTGTTCTGCCGCCAGCCCTTCTCCGGCCTCGGCGACCTCAGCGGGCGGCGCGTCCGCGTCTCCTCGGTCGGGCAGAGCGAGCTGTTCGAGGCGCTGGGCGCCACCCCGGTGGTGATCCCCTTCGCGGGCATCCCGGCGGCGCTGCGCGACGGCATCGTCGAATGCGCGGTGACCGGCAGCCTCTCGGGCAACACGCTCGGCCTGCCAGGCATCGCCACCTATGTCTCCCGCCAGGCGATCAGCTGGGGCGTCTCCGTCTTCGCGGCCAATGCCGGCGCCTGGGCGGCCCTGCCGGAGGAGGTGCGGCGCCAGCTGCAGGCCGGCCTCGTCGACCTGCAGGAGCAGATCTGGCGCGCCGCGGAGCAGGAGACGGAGGAGGGTTTCGCCTGCAATGCCGGCCGGCCGGAATGCGTCAACGGCACGCGTGGCCAGATGGTGGTGCTGGACGACGAGCCGCGCGACCGCCAGCGCCGCGCCCAGCTGCTGCGCGACGTGATCCTGCCGGGCTGGGTGCGCCGCTGCGGCAGCGACTGCGTCGAGACCTGGAACACCACCATGGCCCCGAGCCGGGGCATCCTGGCACGGCCCGAATAGCATGCATCAGCGCCGCTTCCGCCACGCCGTCCTGCTCATCGCCGTGCTGCTGCTGGCGGCGCTCGGCTTCGGCACCAACATGCTGATCGAGCGCCTGCACCGCACCGCGGAGGAGGCGGCGCGGCAGACCGTCCAGCGCGTCGCCCGCGTCGCGGAGAGCACGGTCAACCGGCACTTCCTCGCTGTCGACGGCATGCTGGCGGGGCTGCCCGCCCTGATGAACCAGGTGGCCAGCAGCGGCCGGATCGAGGCCGCCGCGGCCAACCGGATGCTGCGCGAGCTGAATTTCCAGAATTTCAGCTTCCGCGACCTCGCGCTGGTGCTGCCGGATGGCCGCCCCTGGGCCGCGGCGCTCGCCGCCTCGCGCAGCCGGCCCTTGCCGATCGAGCCGGCGCCGCTCGCCAGCGCCGCCGGGCTCGGCGCCGCCGTCATCAGCGGGCCGGCGCGCAACCCGCTGACCGGCGAGTGGTCGCTGATGTTCCTCCGCTCCATGGAGCTGCCCGGCGTCGGCCCGGTGGTGGGCGTGGCGGAGGTGCCGGTCTCCCTCGTCTCCACCCTGCTGGCCCCGATCGGCGAGGTGCCGGGGCTGCGCATCTCCGTCGAGCGGGCGGATGGGCGGGTGCTCGCCTCGCTGCCGCATGACGAGACGCGGATGGGCCGGCCGCTCGCCCGCCCCGCCACCATCCTGCCGGCGGATGGCAGCGCCGCGTCGATGCTGGGCCGCTTCCAGGATGCGCCGGTGCTGGCCGCCGCCAAGTCCATCCTCTACCGGGACATGTATGTGGTGGCGAGCTACGACGAGGGCGCCGCCTTCGCCACCTGGCAGCAGGACCGCCGGCGGCTCATCATCACCGCCGCCAGCCTCGGCCTGCTGTTGGTCGCCCTCGCCGCGGCCCTCTACCACGCGCTGCGCCAGCGCGAGCGGGTGGATGCCGAGCGGGCTCGGGCCCGCGCGGTGCTGGAAGGCGCGATCGAGACCATGCCGGACGGCTTCGTCATGTTCGATGCCGAGGACCGGCTGGTGATCTGCAACCAGCGCTACCGCGAGCTCTACGCCGTCAGCGCGCCCTTCATCACCGTCGGCGCCCGGTTCGAGGACATCATCCGCGAGGGCGCCCGGCGCGGCCAGTACCCGCAGGCAGGCGCGGACATCGAGCGCTTCGTCACCGAGATCACCGCCTGGCACCGCGGCAACCATCCGAGCATGGAGCGCCTGCTGCCCGACGGGCGCTGGCTGATGGTGACCGAGCGGCGGACGCCGGATGGCGGCACGGTCGGCATCCGCACCGACATCACCGCGCTGAAGCGGGCGATGAGCGACCTCGCCCAGGCGCGCGACCAGGCGGCGGCGGCGACGGCGGCCAAGTCGCGCTTCCTCGCCCAGATGAGCCACGAGCTGCGCACCCCGCTCAACGGCGTGCTCGGCCTTGCCCAGGCCCTGGCGCGGGACCCGGCGCTGTCCGGCGAGCAGCGTTCCCGGGCGCGGACGCTGGAGGAGGCGGGTCGGCACCTCGTCACCGTCGCCAACGACGTGCTCGACCTCGCCAAGGTGGAGGCCGGGCGGCTGGAGCTGCGCTTCGGCCCGACCCGCCTCGGCGAGCTGCTGGACAGCGCGGCCACGCTCATCCGCCCGGCGGCTGAGGAGAAGCAGCTGACGCTCCGCGTCCATGTCGCGGCGGAGCTGCCGGCGGTGGTCCAGGCGGACCCGACCCGGCTGCGCCAGCTGCTGCTCAACCTGCTCTCCAATGCGGTGAAATTCACCCCGGCCGGCGGAATGGTGGAGTTGGCCGCCCGGCTGGCCGGCGGCCCCGGCGCGGATGGCCGCCAGCCGGTGCGGATCGAGGTGCGGGATACCGGCCCCGGCGTGCCCGAGGCCAAGCGCAAGGTCGTCTTCGGCGATTTCATCCAGCTCGACCGCGGCGAGCGCGCGGGCGGCACCGGGCTCGGCCTCGCCATCGCCGCCGGCATCGCGGCGCAGATGGAGGGCAGCATCGGCTGCACCGACAACCTCGCCTCGCCGACCGGGCATGGCGCCATCTTCTGGATAGAGCTGCCGCTGCTCGCCCTCGCCACGGCCGAGGCGCAGCCCGCCGAGCCGGTGCCGGATGCGGAGCAGCGCTCGCTCCGCGTGCTGGTGGCGGATGACGTGCCGGCCAACCTGGCGGTGGCGCGCGCCCTGCTGGAATCGGGCGGGCATGCGGTGGACTGCGTCTCGGACGGCTCGCTCGCCCTCGATACGCTGACCAGGGCGGCGCCGGCGCGGCCCTACGACCTGGTGCTGATGGATGTGATGATGCCCGGCATGGACGGGCTTGAGGCGACGCGGCGCATCCGCCAGCTGCCGGCGCCGGCCGGGCAGGTGCCGATCCTCGCCGTCACCGCCAGCGCCTTCGCCGAGGACATCGCCGCCTGCCGCGCGGCCGGGATGAATGCGCACCTGGCGAAGCCGATCGAGCGGGACGCGCTGATGGGAGCGATCGAGCGGCTGACCGCCGGCGGGGCCACGGCCCAGCCGGCGAGCCCAGCCCCCACCGCAGCCGCCGCCCCGGCCGCGTCCCGGACGGAGTCGGACCTGCCGCTGCTGGCGCGGCGCGGGGCGGATGGCAAGCTCTCCATCCCCGGCCTCGACGAGGCGGCCGCCAGCAAGCTCGCCCCGGTCTTCCTGCAGGAGATCGCCGAGCAGACGCGGGTGCTGCGCGCCGCAGGACCCGGAATGATCGGCGAGGCGATCGCCGCGGCGCATCGCCTGACCGGCTCCGCCGCGACGCTCGGCGCGAGCCGGCTGGCAGCCGCGGCGCGGCAGTTCCAGGCCGATGCACGGCGGCTGCCGCCGACGGAGGCCATGGCGCTGCGCGACTCCGTTCTCGTCGTGGCGGATGAGACGCTGGCGGCGCTCGAGGCGACGCTCGGGCCGGAATCGAGGGCGGTGGTTGCCTGAGGCTGGCAGGCCGGTTGCCGCCTCGCTCTGACCCAAGGAGCACCGCATGACGGACCTCCCGGGCGGGATGCCACCTGCCTCGCGCGACCTCGCCGGATATGGCCGCACCCCGCCCGATCCGCGCTGGCCGGGCGGAGCCCGCCTTGCCCTTTCCTTCGTCGTCAATGTGGAGGAGGGGGCGGAGCTCTCCCTCGCCAGCGGCGACGAGCACAATGAGCACGTGCCGGAGAGCCACCAGCTGGTCCAGGGGCATCTCGACCCCTGCATGGAGACGCATTTCGCCTATGGCTCCCGGGTCGGGCTCTGGCGCGTCCTCGATCTGCTCGACCGCTTCGGGGTGAAGGCGACCTTCTCCTGCTGCGGCCGCGCCGTGGCGGTGACGCCGGCGCTGGCCGCCGCGCCGGCGGCTTCGGGGCATGAGATCAGCGCCCATGGCTGGCGCTGGGAGCCGCTGGCCGGCATGGCGGAGGCGACCGAGCGGGCCGTCATCGCCGCGACCGTCGACGTGCTGGCCAGGGCCGCCGGCACCCGTCCGGTCGGCTGGCACACCAAGTCCGCGCCCTCGGTCAACACGCGTCGGTTGCTGATCGAGGAGGGTGGCTTCCTCTACGACTCGGATGCCTATGACGACGACCTGCCGCGGCTGGTGGAGGTGGCCGGCCGGCCGCATGTCATCCTGCCCTACAGCTTCGACACCAACGACATGCGCTTCGCCCCGGGCCAGGGCTTCGTCCAGGCGCGCGACTTCGCCGAATACTGCATCGGCGCCTTCGACTGGCTGATGCGCGAGGCCGCGGCCCAGCCGCGGATGATGTCGGTCGGGCTGCATCTCCGGACCATTGGCAGGCCAGGCCGCATCCGCGGGCTGGAGATGCTGCTGGAGCATGTCACCCGCCAGCCCGGCGTCTGGATCGCCCGGCGGATGGACATCGCGCGGCACTGGCGCGGGTTGATGGGCCTCAGCGCCCCCTGAATTGCGGCGGGCGGCGCTCGCGGAAGGCGGCGACGCCTTCCTGGAAATCCTCCGACTGGCGGATGCCGTTCAGCCGCTGGCCCTGCAGGGCCCACTGCTCGGAGGGGCCGCGCGGCAGGATGTCGTCCAGCACCATCCGCTTGATTGCGCCGGTGACCATCGGCGCGAAGCCGGCCATCTCGCGGCCCCACTCGATCGCCTTGGCCAGCGCGCCGCCATCCGGCACCACCTCGTTCACCAGGCCGACGCGCTCCGACTTCGCCGCGTCGAAGATCCGGCAGAGCAGGGTCAGCTCCATGGCGAATTTATGCGGGATGCGCGAGGGGAGGGCCGCGATCATCCCGCCCGTCAGCCCGAGCTTCGCCTCCGGATAGTAGAACTTCGCCGAGGACCCGCAGACGGCGAGGTCGGCCATCATGGCGAGGACCAGCGCGCCGCCGATGCACCAGCCCTCCACCGCGCAGACCAGCGGCTTATCCGTCTGCCAGCCGACATTGGGCACGGCGCGCCAGAGCTCCGGCGGCTCCCCCACATCGGCGCCGAAGGAGAAGGCCTTCTCCCCCATGCCCGTCAGCACCGCGACGCGCTGGTCGGAGCTGGCGAATTCCTGCATCGCCGCCTGGATTTCCTCCGCCATCAGCCGGGTGATGGCATTGCCCTTGTCCGGCCGGTTGAGCGCGACGATGCGGACCGGGCCGTCATCCCAGACCTTGATGTGTTCGAAGCTCATTCCACCCTCGCTCCCGTGCGGCGCACCGCCTCGCCGAAGATCGCCCTGTCGCGCTGGATGCGCTCGGCGAAGGCCTCGCCCGCCTCGAGCTGCGGGCGGAGGCCGACCGGCGCCATGGCCCGCGCCACCTCCGGCAGGGCCAGCACCCGCTCCAGCGCCGCGACCAGCCGCGCCACCAGCTCCGGCGGCATCCCCACCGGCCCGGCCAGGCCGAAGAAGGCGAGGCCGCCCTCGCCATAAAGGCCGAGCTCGCGCAGCGTCGGCAGGTCCGGCAGCTCCGGGCTCCGCGTCTCGCCGGTGGTGGCGAGGCCGATCAGGCGCCCGTCCTTCACCGCCGGCGTGGCGACCGGGTCGAATTGCAGCTCCACATCCCCGGCCAGCAGGGCGGTGAGCGCAGGCGCGGAGCCGCGATAGGGCACATGCTCCAGCCGGATGCCAGCGGCATGGGCGAAGATCTCGCCCGTCATCTGGGTGATGGTGCCGTTGCCGGCGGAGCTGAAGCGGAGCTTGCCGGGATTGGCCTTCGCATGGGCGACGAGGGCTCTGATGTCCCGCACCGGCACCGAGGGGTGCATCGCCACCACCCCGTCCGAGGCGGCCAGCATGGCGATCGGGGTGAAGTCCCGCAGCGGGTCGTAGGGCAGGCGCATCATGTGCGGGCTGATCGTCAGCACCGCGGTCGGCCAGACCAGCAGCGTCAGCCCATCGGGCCTCGCCTGTGCCACCATCGCCGCGCCGATGGAGCCGCCGGCACCGCCGCGGTTCTCGATCAGCACCGGCTGGCCGAGCGCATCCGCCAGCGGCTGCTGGATCGGCCGGGCGACATTGTCGCTGCTGCCGCCGGGCGGATAGGGGACGATGAGCGTGATCGCCCGCGTGCCCTGTGCCCGCGCCGGCGCGGCGAGCAGCGGGCTGGCGAGCAGCAGCCGGCGCCCGAGGCGCGGCGCGGCATCCGGATGGGCCATGGTCTCGGCTCCGTTTCCTCCGCCGCCAGCTTGGCATGGCCTGCCGGCGCTTGGGTAGCGCCCCATTTCCCCTCATCCTGGCGGGGGAATCATGGTAGGCGCATCCGCCATGGTGAAAGACAACGCCCCCCTCGCGCCGCGCGGCCGGGTCTATGACAGCATCCTCGAGGTCGTCGGCGGCACCCCGCTGGTGCGGCTGCCGCGGCTGAGAGCGGCCGAAGGGCTCGGCGCCGACCTCGCCCTCAAGCTGGAGTTCTTCAACCCGCTCGGCTCGGTGAAGGACCGCATCGGCCTCGCCATGGTCGAGGCGGCCGAGCGCGAGGGGCTGATCGCCCCCGGCCGCTCGACGCTGGTGGAGCCGACCTCGGGCAATACCGGCATTGCCCTCGCCTTCGTCGCCGCCGCCAAGGGCTACCGGCTGATCGTCGTCATGCCGGACGGCGCCAGCATCGAGCGGCGCAAGATGATCCGGCTGATGGGCGCCGAGGTGGAGCTGACGCCGGCCCGCCGCGGCATGGCCGGCGCCATCGCCCGGGCCGAGACCATCCTCGCCGCTACCCCCGGTGCCTGGATGCCGAAGCAGTTCGACAACCCCGCCAACCCCGGTGTCCATGCCGCCACCACGGCGGAGGAGATCTGGGCCGATACCGACGGCGCCGTCGATGTGGTCATCGGCGGCCTCGGCACGGGCGGCACGCTGACCGGCATCGCCCGGGCCCTGAAGCCGCGCAAGCCGGGCCTCCGCGTCATCGGCGTGGAGCCGGCGGAGAGCGCGGTGCTCTCGGGCGACGAGCCGGGGCCGCACGGCATCCAGGGCATCGGCGCCGGCTTCAAGCCGGCGGTGCTGGAGCTCGACCGGCTCGATGGGGTGATGCGGGTCGCCGAGCGGGAGGCGCTGGCCGCCGCCCGCCGCTGCGCGCAGCTCGAGGGGCTGCCGGTCGGCATCTCCTCCGGGGCCATGCTGCATGCGGCGGTGCAGGTGGCGCGGGAGATGCGGGGCGGCCTGGTGGTCGGCATCGCCCCCTCCTTCGCCGAGCGCTACCTGTCGACGGAGCTCTTCGCCGGTCTATGATGGGAAGGACAGCGAGGAGCGCGCGCCATGCCGCATGACGGCCACCATGACCACCCCCCTGGGCACGACACGCCCCCGGATGACGGGTGGAAGCATACCGGCGTCCGGGTCATCCCCGGCGACCAGCTCGACACCAACACGGCGCAGACCCCGGGCATGAACCGCGCCGCCGCCATCAACGCGGCCCGCGTCGGCGCGCAGAAGATCTGGGCGGGGACGGTCCACATCCACCCGAATGCGAAGACCGGCGCGCATCACCACGGCGCGCTGGAGAGCGTGATCTACATCGTCTCCGGCCGTGCCCGCATGCGCTGGGGGGAGAAGCTGGAATTCGTCGCCGAGGCGGGGCCGGGCGACTTCATCTTCGTGCCGCCCTACGTGCCGCACCAGGAGATCAACGCGAGCACCGACGAGACGCTGCGCTGCGTCCTGGTGCGTTCGGACAACGAGGCGGTGGTGGTCAATCTCGACATCGAGCCGGTCGAGAAGCCGGAAGCGGTCCTGTGGATCGACCCGATCCACAAGAACGGCGGGATGTGAAACAGGTGGGGTGGGGGAGAGGTCCCCCGCCCCTCCGGGTCAGTTCTTCGCCTTGTCGACCAGGGCGTTCTTCTTGATCCAGGGCATCATCGCCCGGAGCTTCTCGCCCACCTCCTCGATCGGGTGCTCGGCCAGGCGGCGGCGGGTGGCCTTGAAGCTGGCCTGGTTCACCCGGTTCTCCAGCATCCAGTCGCGGGCGAACTTGCCGGTCTGGATGTCGTCCAGCACCCGCTTCATCTCAGCCTTGGTCTCGGCGGTGATGATGCGCGGGCCGGTGACGTACTCGCCATACTCGGCGGTGTTGGAGATCGAGTAGTTCATGTTGGCGATGCCGCCCTCATAGATGAGGTCGACGATCAGCTTCACCTCGTGCAGGCACTCGAAATAGGCCATCTCGGGCGCGTAGCCCGCCTCGACCAGCGTCTCGAAGCCGGCCTTGATGAGCTCGACCAGGCCGCCGCAAAGCACGGTCTGCTCGCCGAAGAGGTCGGTCTCGCACTCCTCCTTGAAGGTCGTCTCGATGACGCCGGCGCGGCCGCCGCCGATCGCCGAGGCGTAGGAGAGCGCGATCTCGAGCGCATTGCCGCTCGGGTTCTGCGCCACCGCGACGAGGCAGGGCACGCCGCCGCCGCGCTGATACTCGGAGCGCACGGTATGGCCCGGGCCCTTCGGCGCGATCATGAAGACGTCGAGGTCCGGCCGGGGATCGAGCAGGTTGAAATGCACGTTGAGGCCATGGGCGAAGGCGATGGCCGCGCCGTCCTTCAGGTTCGGGCCGAGCTGCTCGCGGTAGAGGTCGCCCTGCAGCTCGTCCGGCGTCAGCACCATGACGACATCGGCCCACTTCGCGGCCTCGGCGGGCGTCATCACCTTGAAGCCGGCGGCCTCGGCCTTCTGCCAGGAGCCGCCCTGGCGCAGGCCGATGGCGACATCGGCGCAGCCGCTGTCGCGCAGGTTCATCGCATGCGCGTGGCCCTGGCTGCCGAAGCCGATGATTGCGACCCGCTTGGCCTTGATCAGGTTCACATCCGCATCGCGATCGTAGTACACGCGCATTTTTCTCTCCTGCTACTTTGTTTGGAAGAGGCGGTCGCCAGCGAAGACGCCCGCCAGGACAAGCGCAACGCCAAAGAAGGCGATGATTGCGTAGATGGACATCCACGCATACCCAACTCGCAGGTGGATTCCGACCGACTTACCTTTCTTCGGCTTCAGCAAATCAAGCACCGCCCTCTGATAGAACATGTCACAAGCGTCGATGCTCCCCGTCCCTTTCATTTGTACAACAAAAGTACGGAGATCTGATGCTGCTTTCATCCACATCAGGTACTGCCGGTAATTCTCCAAGAAATAGATAAGACCACAGGCACCAAGCATTACCACACAGCTTCCGCCTGCAACCAAGACATACTGCTTTACAGTGGAGCTCGCGGTTTGTAGCTGCAAACCGGTAAAGGCGAGCATGAGTGAACTGAGGGCCAGGATCGCGCTTAGCACGGTAGCGCGGATTGTCTCTTGATGCCGCGCCATAGTGTGCATCTCAAAGATGTACTTTTGCAGAAAGTCGACCTGATCCTTGGTCGACAGCTCGTCAGGCATTCTCAGAGGCCCCGTGATCCGCGGGCGATAGCGACGACGCCCGTGCGGGAGATCTCGGTCAACCCAATCGGCCGCATCAGGGCGATGAAGGCATCCAGCTTGTCGCCCGAGCCGGTCATCTCGAAGACGAAGCTCTCGATGGTCGCATCCACCACGCGGGCGCGGAAGGCGTCCGCCAGGCGCAGCGCCTCCATCCGCGCCTCGCCCTTGCCGACGATCTTGATCAGCGCCAGCTCGCGGGCGAGGTGCGGGCCCTCGAGCGTCAGGTCGCTCACCTTGTGGACCGGCACCAGCCGGTCGAGCTGCGCCTTGATCTGCTCGATCACCATGTCGGTGCCCGAGGTGACGATGGTGATGCGCGAGAGGCGCCGGTCGGCATCGACCGGCGCGACGGTCAGGCTCTCGATGTTGTAGCCCCGGCCGGAGAAGAGGCCGACGACGCGCGCCAGGATGCCGGCCTCGTTCTCGACGAGCACGGCAATGGTCGCGTTGCGCTGGGTGATTTCGGCCAGGTCGGGCATGGAGCAGCCAATCGGCAGGAGGGCGCGGGTGGGGCGCAGCCGCCCCACAAGGTGATCACAAGGCCGAAACGGTCAGACCAGGACCATGCCTTCATCCGTCACGCCGGCGACGCCGCCTTCCTGGCCGGGCGCCAGGATCATCTCGTTATGCGCCGCGCCCGAGGGGATCATGGGGAAGCAATTCTCGTCCTTGGCGACGGCGATATCGGCGATGACCGGGCCGGGATGGGCGATCATCTCGCGGATCGCATCGTCGAGCTGGCCTGCCTCCGTCACCCGCATGCCGCGGGCGTGGAAGGCCTCGGCGAGGCGGACGAAATCCGGCAGCGCCTCGGAATAGCTTTCCGAGTAGCGGCTGCCATGCAGCAGTTCCTGCCACTGCCGCACCATGCCCATGTACTCGTTGTTGAGGATGAAGACCTTCACCGGCAGCCGGTACTGCGCGAGCGTGCCCATCTCCTGGATGTTCATCAGGATGCTGGCCTCGCCGGCGATGTCGATGACCAGCGCATCCGGGTGGGCGATCTGCACGCCCATCGCCGCCGGAAGCCCGTAGCCCATGGTGCCGAGGCCGCCCGAGGTCATCCAGCGGTTCGGCTTCTGGAAGCCGAAATACTGCGCCGCCCACATCTGGTGCTGGCCGACCTCGGTGGTGATGAAGGTCTCGCGCCCCATCTCGCGGGTGATCTCGTAGAGCCGCTTCACCGCATGCTGCGGCTTGATGATGCTGCCCTCCTGCCGGTACTGCAGGCAGCCCTTGCCGCGCCAGCCATCGATGGCGCGCCACCACGCGGCGATGGCCGGCTTGTCCTGCGGCTGCTCCTCCGCCTGCCAGCACTCGATCAGCGCCTTGAGCACCGCCCCGGCATCGCCGACGACGGCCACGTCGACCTTGACGTTCTTGTTGATGGAGGACGGGTCGATATCGGCGTGGATCTTCTTCGAGTTCGGCGAGAAGGCGTTCAGCCGGCCCGTCACCCGGTCGTCGAAGCGGGCGCCGATGTTGAGCATGACGTCGCAGCCATGCATGGCGAGATTCGCCTCATAGGTCCCGTGCATCCCGAGCATGCCGAGGAATTGCGGGTCCTCCGACGGAAAGGCGCCGAGGCCCATCAGCGTGTTGGTGCAGGGCATGTTCGCCATGCGGACGAAGTCGCCGAGGAGGCGCGCGGCCTCGGGGCCGGAATTGATCACGCCGCCGCCGGCATAGACGACCGGCCGCTTCGCCCCCTTCAGCAGGCGCACCGCGGCGCGGATGCTCGCCGCATCGGGCTCGGTCTGCGGCCGGTAGCTGCGGTGCGGAGCCTGCGGCGCCTCGCTATAGGGCCCCTTGCCGATGAGGATGTCCTTCGGCAGGTCGATCACCACCGGGCCGGGCCGGCCGGACTTCGACACGTAGAAGGCCTCGTGGACCGTCGAGGCAAGCTTCCGGATGTCCTTGACCAGGTAGTTGTGCTTGGTCGCCGGGCGGGTGATGCCGGTGGTGTCCGCCTCCTGGAAGGCGTCGTTGCCGATGAGATGCGTCGGCACCTGCCCGGTCAGGCAGATGACCGGGATGCTGTCCATCAGCGCGTCCACCAGGCCGGTGACGGCATTGGTCGCCCCCGGCCCGCTGGTCACCAGCACCACGCCCACCTTGCCGGTGGAGCGGGCATAGCCCTCGGCGGCATGCACCGCCGCCTGCTCGTGCCGCACCAGGATGTGGCGGATGGCATTCTGCTGGAACAGCGCATCGTAGAGCGGCAGGACGGCGCCGCCCGGATAGCCGAAGATGACCTCGACGCCATTGTCCTTCAGCGCCTGGAGGACGATCTCCGCACCGGTCATGGTGCGGGTCTCGGCGGTCTGCAGGGTGGCGGACATGGCGGGCTCCTCGAACATGCATCGCCCCGCCGGGTTGGACCCCGGGTCGCGGCGGAGCGGGAGGCATAGACCCCTCCTCCAGGCAGGTCAACGCCGCCCTTCAACAAATGCGAAGATTTCCGCCAATTCGCTTTCCTGAAATTGCGCACGGCCCGCCATTCGCGCATGGATGATATGCGCCCCGCTCGGGGCGGCCAATTCGTGGTGGCGGAACCAGGTCGCCTGCCGCTTGGTGTACTGCCCGGTGTTGAGGATGGCCCGATCCCGTGCCGCCTCCAACGCCATGGCGCCGCGCAGCACGGCGGCCAGTTCCGGCACGCCATGGGCGCGCATCGCCGGCAGGGCGGGATCGAGATCCTGGGCGAGCAGGTCCCGCACCTCCTCCATCGCGCCGCCGGCCAGCATGGCATCGAACCGGGCGGCGATGGCCTCCCGCAGCACCTCCCGCGGCGGGTCGAGGCGGATGGCGGCGAAGCGCCATGGCGCCGGCCCGGTCTGCGGCGCCTCCCGCTGCCAGGCCGCGAGGCCTCGCCCCGTCCCTCGCAGCACCTCATAGGCGCGGGCGATGCGCTGGCTGTCGCCGGGGCGCAGCCGGGCGGCCGTCTCCGCGTCCAGCCGCGCATGCACTCCGGGCGCGCCGAGCGTGGCGAGCAGCGCCCGCGCCTCCGCCCGCGCCTCGGGCGGCACCGGCGGGATGGCGGACAGCCCCTCAGTCAGGGACAGGAAATAGAGGCCCGTCCCGCCGCAGAGGATGGGCAGCGCGGCCCGCTCCATCTCGGCCAGCGCAGCCTCGCGCCACCAGGCGACGCTCGCCGCCTCGGCCGCCGGGCGGATGCCATAGAGGCGGTGCGGCGCCAGCGCCTCCTCCGCCGGCGTCGGCCGCGCCGTCAGGACACGGAGCTCGCGGTAGAGCTGCATGGAATCGGCGTTGATGACGGTGCCGCCGAAGCGCCGGGCCAGCGCCAGGGCGAGGGCCGACTTTCCGCTCGCCGTCGGCCCGGCGATGAGCAGCGCAAGCCGGCGTTGCGTCATGCCGCCGGCCCCGGCATACCCCGCGCCGCATGTCCCATGTCCTGACCCTGGTGGCCCCCGCCGGCGGCCTCGCCGCCGCCGCCCTCGCCCGGCTCCGCGCCGCGCTCGCCGATCTCGGCGCCGATGCCGGCACGCCGGACTGGCTCGCCCCGGAGGAGGCGGCCGACATCCCCTTCGCCGGCCTCTCGCCGGAGCAGGCGACCGCCGCCGCCCGCGCCGCGCTGAGGGAGGCGCCGGTCGACGCCATCGCCCTCCCCGCCGAGGGCCGCCGCAAGCGCCTGCTGCTGGCCGATATGGACAGCACCATCGTCACCAGCGAGACGCTGGACGAGCTGGCGGCCTTCGCCGGGCTGAAGGAGGAGATCGCCGCCATCACCCGGCGTTCGATGAATGGCGAGCTGGATTTCCGCCAGGCGCTGGCGGAGCGTGTCGGCATGCTCGCCGGCCTCGACGCCACGGCGCTGGAGGAGACCTGGAGGGCCACCGAGATCACCCCCGGCGCCCAGGCGCTGGTCGCCACCATGCGGGCGCATGGGGCGCATTGCGCCATCGTCTCGGGCGGCTTCACCTTCTTCACGGGGCGAGTGGCGGAGAGGCTCGGCTTCCATGCCCACTACTCCAACACGCTCGGCGTGGCGGATGGCAAGCTGACCGGGCAGGTGGAGGAGCCGATCCTCGACCGCGACGCCAAGCTGGCGACGCTGAAGCGCCTCTCGGCCGAGCTCGGCCTGCCGCTCTCGGCCGCGCTGACGGTGGGGGATGGGGCGAACGACCTCGCCATGCTGGGGGCGGCCGGGCTGGGCGTGGCCTTCCGCGCCAAGCCAGTGGTCGCGGCGGCGGCGCGGACGCGGGTCGAGCATGCCGATCTCCGCGCCCTGCTCTTCGCCCAGGGCTACCGGGCGGAGGAGATCGTCGCGGGCTGAGCCCAGCCCGCGACGGGCAGGCCGATCAGCCCGGGCTGCCCCGCTCGCCGCGCAGCCGCAGCGGGACGAAGCGCTGGCCCTGCGCCGTCTCGATCAGCAGCAGCGCGCTCGGGCGGTTCTGCCGGCGGAGCTGCTCCAGCTTCGCCTGGACCTCCTGCGGCGTCGACACCCGCTCCTGCTGCACCTCGACGATCACGTCGCCGGGGCGGAGCTCCCGTTCGGCGGCGGGGCTGTCGGGCGCGACCTCCATGACGACCACGCCGCGCTGGTCCGGCTTCAGGCTGAAACGCTCGCGCGTCTCGGGCGAGATCGGCGCGACGCGGAGGCCGAGGCCGGAGAGCTCCGTCGGCCGGTTCGCCTGCGGGGCCGGTGTCGCCGCGGCCTGCTGCGGCTCGGCCGGCAGCTCGCCGACGGTGACGTTGACCGTCTGCTCGCGCCCGTCGCGCCAGAGCACCACGGGCACCGGCCGCCCGACCGGCGTCTCCGCCACGATGCGCGGCAGGGTGCGCATCTCCCGCACCTCCTGCCCGTTGAAGCGGAGGACCACGTCGCCGTTGCGGATGCCGGCCTTGGCCGCCGGCCCGTCCTCCTGGGCGCGTGCCACCAGCGCGCCGCGGCCGCCACCCTGCAGGCCGAGGCTCTCGGCGATCTCGTCCGTCACCTGCTGGATGTTCACGCCGAGCCAGCCGCGCCGCACCTTGCCCGTCTCGCGGAGCTGGGCGGTGATGTTGCGCGCCAGGTTGGCGGGGATGGAGAAGCCGATGCCGATCGACCCGCCGGAGGGCGAGTAGATCGCCGTGTTGATGCCGACCACCTGGCCATCCAGGTTGAACAGCGGCCCGCCGGAATTGCCGCGGTTGATGGCGGCGTCGGTCTGGATGAAGTCGTCATACATGCCCTGGCGGATATCCCGCCCGCGGGCCGAGACGATGCCGGCCGTGACGGTCCCGCCGAGGCCGAAGGGATTGCCGATCGCCAGGACCCAGTCGCCGACCTGGGCCGAGTCGCTGTCGCCGAACTGGACGGCATGCAGCGGCTTGTCGGTCCTGATGCGCAGCACGGCGAGGTCGGTGCGCGGGTCGGTGCCCAGCAGCTCCGCCCGGATCGACGTGTTGTCCTGGAGGATGACGTTGATCTCGTCCGCGCCGTCGATGACGTGGTTGTTGGTCACCACGATGCCGCTGGTGTCGATGATGAAGCCGGAGCCGAGCGACTGCGCCCGGCGCGGCCGCTGCTGCTCGGGTCCCTGCCCCGGCTGGCCTGGCTGCCCTGGCCGGTTGCGGTTGAAGAAGTCGCGGAAGAACTCCTCGAAGGGGCTGCCGGGCGGCGCCTGGGGCATGTCCGGCGCATCGGGCCGGTTGGCCCGGGCCTGGGAGTTCTGCGTGGTCGAAATGTTGACGACCGCCGGCAGGAGCTGGCGCGCGAGCGGGGCGAAGGAGGGCGGCACGTCCCGCATCGGCATCGCCGGCGGCGCATTGGTGGGCGGCGCCCCGGCCGGCGGCGCAGGCAGCGGCGCGACCGGCCCGGGCGCGACCGGTGCGGGCTGGCCCTGGGCCAGTGCCGGCAGGCCGGCGATCAGCAGGGCGAGGACGGGGTGGGCTAGGCGCATCGGGGACACCTCGATTGCGAAAGGGCAGCACCGTAACGCGGCACCCGCCGGAAGGGCTGAAGCACAGGCTAGCGCATGATCGCCGAGGGCCGAAACGGCCGCGGGCGCGGATCATGCGGCTGGACGGCAGGCTGGCCCAGGATCCGCGGACTCGTGGGTTGCGGGTCGTGGTTCAGGCTAATTGGGGGCGAACGCATGATTCGCCAGCCGGAAAGGGGCGGGGGCGCGGCCCGGGACCGTGCCCCCGCTCCGTCAGGGCGTCCGGGCCTCGCCCGGCGTCGGGATGCTGCGGAAATACTTGAAGAAGTCGCTCTCCGGGCTCAGCAGCAGCCGCGTCTCGCCATCGGAGAAGGCCTCTCGCATCGCCTGCATCGTCCGCCAGAACTGGAAGAACTCCGGGTCCCGCTGGAAGGCGTCGGCGAAGATGCGGATGGCGGTCTGCTCGCCCTGGCCGCGCAGGATCTCGGCCTGCGACTGCGCCTCGGCGATCAGCACCGTCCGGTCGCGCTCGGCCGCGGCGCGGATGCGCTGGGCCTGCTCGGCGCCCTCGGCCCGCTGCTCCCGGGCGACGCGCTCGCGCTCCGACTGCATGCGGGACAGGATGGCCTGGGTATTCTCCTCCGGCAGGTCGGCGCGGCGGATGCGCACATCCGTCACCTCGATGCCGAAGCTCTGCGCCTCGGTGTTCACCCGCTGGCGGATCTCGCCCATGATCCGGGCGCGGTCGGCCGAGAGCACCGCGAGCAGGGTCTCGCTGCCGAGGGTGTTCCGCAGCGTCGAGGAGACGATGGGACCGAGCCGCAGCCGGATGCCGTTCTCCGTCGCGCCGACGGTCTGGTAGAAGCGCAGCGGGTCGGTGATGCGGTAGCGGGTGAAGGTATCCACCACGATCCGCCGCTGGTCACCGAGGATGACCTCCTGCCCCTGCGCGTCGAAGTCGAGCAGGCGGCGGTCGAAGGGGATCACCGTCTGGATGAAGGGCACCTTCATGTTCAGCCCCGGGTCCCGCACCACCCGGCGCGGCTCGCCGAACTGGGTGATCAGCACCTGCTGGGTCTGATGCACGGTGAACAGCGAGGAGACGACGGCGAAGAGCAGCACCAGCAGCACGACGGCCGGGATGGCAAGGCGGTTCATCGCGTGCCTCCCTGGATCTGCGCGCCACGGGGCATGCCCGGCAGCGTCGGCGGCGCCGAGGACGGGGCGGGGGCCGGGCGGTTGCCGCTGCGGGCCGGCGGGTCCGTCAGGTTGAGGAAGGGTACCAGCCCCTGCAGCCGGTCATCGACGATGACCTTCGGGTTGCGCCGCAGGATGTCCTCCATGGTCTCGAGATAGAGCCGGCGCATGGTGATGTCCTGGGCCTGGCGATAGGCCCCGAGCACGCTGATGAAGCGCGTCGCCTCACCCCTGGCGCGGGCTTCCTGGCTGTCGCGGTAGCCCTGGGCCTCCTGGATCATCCGCTCCGCCTCGCCGCGGGCGCGGGGAATGATGTCGTTGCGGTAGGCCTCGGCCTCGTTCCGCAGCCTCTCCTTGTCGGCGGCGGCGCGCTGCACGTCGCGGAAGGCCTCGATCACCTCGGAGGGCGGGTCGACCTTCTGCAGCTGCACCTGGGTGACCACGACACCCGCCCTGTACTGGTCGAGGATCGCCTGGGTGCCCTGGGCCACCTGGGTCTCGATCTGGGCACGGGCCTCGGTCAGCGCCGGCTGGATCGGCGTGCGGCCGATCACCTCGCGCATCATGCTCTCGGCGGCCGACTTGATGGTGTTCTCCGGGTTGCGGGTGTTGAAGAGGAACTCGGGCGCGGTGCGCACGCGCCAGCGCACAACGAAGTCGATGTCGATGATGTTCTCGTCGCCGGTCAGCATCAGCGACTCCTCCCGCACGTCGCGGCCGGCGCCGGCGCGCGGGGCGCTGGCATCGGCGGAGCGGAAGCCGATGAAGACCAGGTTCTCGGTGGTGACGCGCGGCGTCAGCACCGTCTCGACCGGCCAGGGGATGTGGTAGTTCAGGCCGGGCGGGGCATTGCGGTGATAGGCGCCGAAGCGCAGCACCACGCCCTCCTCGTCCGGCTGGACGCGGTAGAAGCCGCTCGCCGCCCAGACGCCGATGACGAGCACGCCCAGCAGGGCTGCGGCGCGCCCGGTGCCGCCGCCCCGCGGCGAGCGCACCACCCCGCGGACCCAGTCCTGCGCACGGCGGATCAGGTCGTCGAGGTCGGGTCCCGGCCCGCCCGGGCCGCGGCCGCCCCCCGGAGGCCCGGGTGGAGGTGTCCCCCACGGCCCGCCCGGACGGGGATTCCCCCAGGGGCTGGGTCCGCCACTGTTCAACGCCATCGTTTGGTCCGGCCTCCACTGTTCGTTCGGCCGCCGGCAGGAGCCTGAACGCGCCTTGGGGCACGTTTGGGGCTGGATGCGCGACGGCGCCCGGCCATATGACACGCCCGGCCGGGCGACGGGTGCCCGCACGCTGCACAGCGCCCCAGGCGGGCGCGATATTGGCCGGAAACGGAGGGTTTTCAAGCGATGTCCGAACAACTGGTCGACACAGTGCGGAATGCGCTGCAGGCCGTGCGGGATCCGGCGACCGGGCAGGACGTGGTTTCCTCCGGCATGGTGCAGGGCCTGGCGGCGCGGGACGGGCTCGTCCAATTCGCCCTGGCCGTGCCGCGCGAGCGGGCGCCACAGATGGAGCCGCTGCGCCTCGCCGCCGAACAGGCCGCCGCCGCCGTGCCCGGCGTGCTGAGCGCGACGGCGGTGCTGACCGCCCATCGCCCGGCCCCGGCCGCGCCCGCCGCGCCCCCGCCGCAGCGCCAAGGCCCGAAGGGCCCGGCCGGCCAGGGCCCGATGCTGCTGCCCGAGGTGCGGAAGATCGTCGCCGTCGCCTCCGGCAAGGGCGGCGTCGGCAAGTCGACCACGGCGGTAAACCTCGCCGTCGCGCTCGCCGCCGAGGGGCTGCGGGTCGGGTTGCTCGATGCCGACATCTTCGGCCCCTCCCTCCCCCAGATGCTCGGCACCCGCGAACGGCCGCGCACCGAGGGGCAACGGATCATCCCGATCAGCCGCTGGGGGCTGAAGGCCATGTCCATCGGCTTCCTCGTCGAGGAGGAGACGGCGATGATCTGGCGCGGCCCGATGGTGATGGGCGCGCTCGAGCAGCTCATGGGCCAGGTGGAGTGGGGCGCGCTCGACATCATGGTGGTCGACATGCCGCCCGGCACCGGGGATGCGCAGCTCACCATGTCGCAGCGGGTGCCGCTGGCCGGGGCCGTCATCGTCTCGACGCCGCAGGACGTGGCGCTGATCGACGCCCGGCGCGGGGTGAAGATGTTCGAGAAGGTGCATGTCCCCGTGCTCGGGGTGATCGAGAACATGTCCTACTACTGCTGCCCCAAATGCGGGCACCGGGACGAGCTGTTCGGCCATGGCGGCGCGCGGGCCGAGGCGGCGCGGATGGGCGTCGAATTCCTCGGCGAGCTGCCGCTCAAGCTCGAGATCCGGACCCTCGCCGATGCCGGCACCCCGATCGTCGCCGCCCGGCCGGAGACGGAGGAGGCGCAGGCCTATCGCCGCATGGCGGCCCGCCTCTGGGCCAAGCTGAACGGCGCGGAGGCGCCGGCCGGCCCGCGGATCGTCATCGAGTAGCGGTCAGCGGCGGGGTGCGGTCCAGCGGCCGAGCAGGAAGCCGAGCAGCAGCATCCCGCCGAGCAGGGCCACCACCTCGCCGAACAGCGCATGCGCCAGCGGCAGGCCGATCAGCACGGCGAGGACGAGCACGCCGACCCAGAGCCAGCGGCGCCAGCCGGCGAGCGGCGAATCGGGCGCCGGCGCGCGGGCGGTGCGCGGTGCGGCGGCGCGGGTGGCGGGCAGG
>CADCTD010000008.1 GCA_902805545.1 uncultured Craurococcus sp.
GCTTCCGCGAGTTCAGCAACCTCCGCGCCCGCGTCTCGCATGGCGGCTGGAGCCTCTCCCGCCTCTTCGACCCTCCGCGCACCGAGCGCGCCCGGGCGATGATCCGCAGGGTTCTCCGCTAGCGCGGTTTCCGTTCGACCCGGCTCACGGAATCCGCCTTAGCCTGTTGTTTGCTCTAGCCCCTGCCGAACCAGCGCCGCAGCCGGCCGAGGAAGCCCTCGCCGCTCTTGGGCTGGCTCCGCTGATGCGTCACATGCGGCCGGCGCGAAGGCGGGGGCAGGGCGCTCGCCACCGTGTGCCGCCCGGCATCCTGCGCCGCGACCAGGCGCATCTCGAGCCCGACCACCTGCGCCACCGCCTCCGGCATGTCGGACTGGGCGAGGACCTGGGCCGTCGTCCGCGCATCCTCCCAGGCCTCGGCCCGGCGCAGCGCGTCGATGATGCGGACCGTCTGCTCCTGGTCGACCGGCGGCCCGCCGCGCCAGAGCGCGACGGCCTCCAGCCGCCAGAGCCGCGCCAGCTCACCCTGGCCAAGGTCGTCCGCCACCCAGGCGGCCTGCAGCGTCGCCTCCGCCGCGGCATGCAGCGCGCCTGTCTCCTCCAGCACATGCGCCCAGGCGAGGAAGCGCCGGGCCAGCGGCGGATAGGTGGCCTCCGCCATCAGTGCACGGAAGGGCGCCGCGGCCACCGCCTGCGCCGCCGCCGGATGGGCGCGGGTGATGTTGGGCGCCGAGTAGCCGCAGCTCGGGCATTGCTGCAGCCAGCGCGCCATGGTGGAGCGCACCGGCTCACCCGGCCGCAGGTCGAGGTCGGGCGCCTGCTCCGGCGGGCCCGGGCGGAAGGGCGGTTGCCGGCTGCCCGTGCCGCAGACGGCGCAGCGCGGCAGGGCTTCGGGCGCCGTCGGGCGCGAATTGGCGGGCGATGACATGGCCATTGGCGCCAAGTTAGGCACGCTCCGGCGAAAGGCGAAGGGGCGGCGCACGCCGCGCGCCTCGGCGATGCCGGGAATCTGTCACTTTCCGGTGCCATGCGACGCAATCCCCACGCCCGGGCCGCGCGCGGGCAGTTGCCGAGCCGCCCCTGGCCGCGGATATTGGGCCATGCCCCGCGGCGACCTCTTCCCCGATATCGCACCTTTCGAAACCGGCCTGCTGCCGCTATCCGGCGGCCACGTCATGTACTGGGAGCAGGTCGGCAATCCGCGCGGCCAGCCCGCGCTCTTCCTGCATGGCGGGCCGGGGGCGGGGGCCGGGGCCGTGCACCGGCGCTTCTTCGATCCCAGCCACTGGCGCGTGGTGATCTTCGACCAGCGCGGCGCCGGCCGCTCACGGCCCCTCGGCGAGCTGCGCGAGAACACGACGCCGCACCTGGTCGAGGATATCGAGACGCTGCGCCGCTTCCTCGGCATCGAGCGCTGGCTGCTCTTCGGCGGCTCCTGGGGTTCGACCCTCGCCCTCGCCTATGCCCAGGCCCATCCGGAGCGGGTGACGGGCTGCGTGCTACGCGGCGTCTTCCTCGGCCGGCGAAGCGAGGTGGATTGGTTCCTCACCGGCCTGCGCCGCATCTTCCCCGATGCCTGGGCGGCCTTCACCGAGCACCTGCCGCCGGAGGAGCGCGGCGACCTGCTCGCCGCCTATCTGCGTCGCCTGTGTGACCCGGACCCGATGGTCCACCTGCCTGCCGCCCGGGCCTGGAGCCAGTATGAGGGCAGCTGCTCCACCCTGCTGCCGAGCCCGGAGACGGTGGCAAGCTTCGCCCAGGACCGCACCGCCCTCGGCCTTGCCCGGATCGAGGCGCACTACTTCGCCCACGACCTCTTCCTGCCGAAGGCGGGGCTGCTCGGCCATATGGACCGCATCGCCCATATCCCGGCCGAGATCGTGCAAGGCCGCTACGACATGGTCTGCCCGGCCGCGTCCGCCTTCGACCTCGCCGCCGCCTGGTCCCGCGCCCGGCTGACGGTGGTGGCGGATGCCGGCCATTCCGCCCTCGAGCCCGGCGTGCGCACGGCGCTGGTGAGCGCGGTGGAGCGGTTCCGGCGGCGCGGGTGATGTGGTAAGGCTCCGGCCGGGTCTCCGTAGCTCAGCAGGATAGAGCACCAGATTCCTAATCTGGGGGCCGTGGGTTCGAATCCCGCCGGGGACACCATCCGGCTCAGATGCGCCGCAAGTGGAGCGGGATCCGGAGACGGGTTCCGGGCCCTTTGCTCGGAGCCCATTCGACCTGGGTGCGGAGCTGCCGGGCCAGGCTCGTGATGAGGCGCATTCCGGTGCCGCCCTGCGCCGATGCGTCCGGCGGCAGCCCCTTGCCGTCGTCCGAGAGATCGAGCGCGACGTCGCTGCTGCCGAGCGTGCCGAGCCGGAGGCCGATCGTGCCCGGGTTGCCGTCGAAGGCGTGCTTGAGGCTGTTCGTGATGAACTCGTTCACGACCAACCCGATCGGCGCCGCCTGGTCCGGGGAGGCGATCAGGCCCCGCTCGACATCCAGGATGAGCTTGATCCGCTTGGCCTCGCCCTCGTGGAAGCGCAGCAGGCTGGCTGCCAGCTGGCTGAGATAGTCGCTCAGGTCGATGCGGTCGACATCACCGCCCAGATGCAGCTTGTCATGCAGGAGGCGCAGCGCCTCGATTCGCCGGCCGATGGCGCGCAGCGCCAGCCTGGTCGACCCCGCATTCACCTGCCGCGACTGGACCTCGACCAGGCCGACCATGACCTGGAGGTTGTTCTTGACGCGATGCTGCAGCTCGCGGAGCAGCCGCTCATTGTCGTCGGCGCGCTGCTGCACCTCATGCAGCAGCCTCTCGTTCTCGTCCGCGCGCCGCTGCAGCTCGCCGGCCGCGCGGAACCGGCCGACGGCCGAGGCCAGCATGTTCGCATAGGTGCTGAGGAACGCCATGTGCTCCTCGCCGAAGTCGCGCGGGTCCCGGCTGTCGACCTGGAGGACGCCATAGGGCGGCATGCTGTCGATGCCGGGGATGAGGACGCAGACCGTGGCCGTCACGCCGTGCTCCGCGACGAAGTCAGGGATCGTGAAGCGGCTCTCATGCGCGAGGTCCGCCGAGACGATCGGCTCATGCGACCGCAGGACGAGCGACTCCGGATAGGGATTGGCGATATGCGTCATGATGCGGCCGACGATCCCGGGTCGCCAGCCGACGCCCGCCCGCAGCCGGAGCGTCTCGCCATCGACATCGAGTTCCACGACCTTGGCCAGGTCGGTCCCGAGCGCCTCGCCCACGAGACGGCAGGCTTCGCCGAGGATTTCGTCGAGATCGTTCGATTTGAGGGCGAGCTCGCCGAACTTCGCCAGCGCAGCCTGCTGGGCAAACGACTCGTCTCGGTCCCGTTCATTGCTGGCTGCCATGCAGCGCCAAAGCAGCAATCTGCCAAGGGTTTCCGGCAATCTTCGTCGGCCCGCCGGCTCCGGGTGCCGGGCCGGCGCCGCATCCGGCGTTCCGCGCCGGCCAGCAACCGGTGCCCGATGGATGGATGCCAGGAAAATGAATGCGGCCCGCCGCATCCCCCGCAGCCGATCCCGCCGCGCGCCGCCAAGCCTGCCCGGCGAGGATGGACGGCGGCCGGATCAGGCGCTATCTCTGGCTGGATATGACGCCTCGGGAGATCCGCATGCGCCGCCGCCTTGCCCTGCTCGGCACCCTCGCCCTCGCCGGCGGCCCCGCCCGTGCGCAGGAGCCCGTCACCGTCTTCGCCGCCGCCAGCCTGACCGATGCGCTCCGCGCCCTCGCCGCGGAATGGCAGTCGCGCGGCCGCCCGGCGCCGCGCCTCTCCTTTGCCGCCTCCTCCGCCCTCGCCCGGCAGATCGAGCAGGGCGCCCCGGCCGATCTCTTCATGAGCGCCGACGAGGCCTGGGCCGACTACCTGCAGCAGCGCAACCTGCTGGCGGACGGGACGCGCAGCAGCCCGCTCGGCAACTCCCTCGTCCTCGTCGCCCCCGCCAGTGCCGCCCGCCCGGTGGCGCTGACCCGGGAGACCAACCTCGCCAGCCTTCTCGGCCCAGGCGGCCGCATCGCCACCGGCGACCCGGCGCATGTGCCGGTCGGCCGCTATGCCCAGGCCGCGCTGACCTGGATGGGGCAATGGGATGCGATCGCACCCCGCCTTGCCCGCGCCGACAATGTCCGCTCCGCCCTGCTGCTGGTCGAGCGCGGCGAGGCGCCCTACGGCATCGTCTATGCGACCGACGCCGCCGCCGGCAGCGGCGTCCGCATCGTCGGCACCTTCCCGGCAGAGAGCCACCCGCCCGTCACCTATCCCTTCGCCCTGACCCGCCGGGCCGAGGGCAATGCGGAGGCCCGTGCCCTGCTCGCCTTCCTGACCGGGCCGGAAGCGGCGCCGGCCTGGCAACGCTTCGGCTTCTCCCTCGCCCGTTGAGGCCGATTTTCCCGCAGCCGCCCGCCCGGAAGGCGCTACTCTCGGCGGCATGACCGTCGATGCCTCCTCCGACACGGCCGGGGATGCCGGCCTGCTCAGCCTGCGCATCGACCTGCCGCAGGGCCGCATCGGCCCTGGCAAGATCGACCTCCTCGAGGCGATCGACCGCGAGGGCTCCATCTCCGCCGCCGGCCGCGCCCTCGGGATGAGCTACAAGCGCGCCTGGGACCTGGTCGATGCGCTGAACAAGCTGCTCGGCCAGGCGGCGGTGGCGGCGAGCCCCGGCGGCCATCGCGGCGGCGGCGCCACGCTGACCGAGGCCGGGCGCAGCCTGGTCGCCGACTATCGCGCCATCGAGCGTGCCGCCCAGCGTGCGGCGGAGCCCCGCCTCGCCGCCCTCATGCGCCGGACGAGATCCGCTCAGACGGCGACGGAATAGCGCGTCGTCCCCGGCTCGGCATGGGCATCGAAACAGGCCGCCACCTGCCGCACGAAGCGCCGCCCGAGCGGCGTCACCTCCAGCCGCCCCGGTGCGCGCCGCACCAGCCCCTCCCGCTCCAGCGCCGCCAGCCGCGGCGTTGCCTTGCCGATCACCGCGGCGGCCTCCGGCCGGTCGAGGTCGAGGGCGAAGTCGCACATCAGCCGCTCGATCAGGCCGGCGCGCAGCCGGTCCTCCGCCGTCACCGCGAGGCCGCGGGCCACGGGCAGCTGCCCCGCCGCCACCGCCCCGGCATAGCGCCGCTCATCGGCCAGGTTCTGGGCGAAGCCGCCCGGCAGCGAGCCGATGGCCGAGGCCCCGAGCCCGAGCAGCACCGGCGCCGCATCGGTCGTATAGCCCTGGAAATTCCGCCGCAGGCGCCGCCCGGCCGCGGCCAGCGCCAGCGGATCCTCCGGCCTGGCGAAATGGTCGAGGCCGAGCGCCACATAGCCCGCCTCGACCAGCTCCCGCTCCGCCCGCTCGGCCTGCGCCATGCGCTCGGCCGTGCCGGGCAGGGTGGCGGCGTCGATCGCCCGCTGGTGCGGCCGGCCCCCCGGCAGGTGCGCATAGCCGAAGACCGCCAGCCGGTCCGCCCCGAGCGCCGCGGCGAAGCGCGCGCTCGCCGCCACATGCGCCTCGGTCTGGCCGGGCAGCCCGTACATCAGGTCGAGATTGACCCCGCCGATGCCGACCGCGCGCAGCATCCGTGCCGCCTCGGCCACCTGCTCCGCCGGCTGCACCCGGCCGATGCGCCGCTGGATCTCCGGGTCGACATCCTGCACGCCGAGGCTCGCCCGGGTGAAGCCGAGCTCCCCGAGCGCCTCGGCGAGCGGCGCATCGAGCAGCCTCGGGTCGAGCTCGACCGCCAGCTCCGCCCCCGCCCGCAGCCCGAACCGCCCGCGCAGCCGCCCGACCAGGGCCCGCAGCCCCTCCGGCCCGAGGATCGAGGGCGTGCCGCCGCCGAGATGCAGGTGCTCGATGCCGCCATGCGCCGGCAGCGCCGCGGCCAGCAGCCCGGCCTCGGCCAGCAGCGCGGCGAGATAGGCCTCGATCCGCGCCGCGGAGCGCGTCGGCCGGGTGTGGCAGGCGCAGTACCAGCAGAGCTCGCGGCAGAAGGGGACATGGACGTAGACCGAGAGCGCATCCCCGGGCCCGACCTGCTCCGCCAGCCAGCGGCGATAGGTCACCTCCTCCAGCGGGCCGAATTGCGCGGCCGTCGGATAGCTCGTGTAGCGGGGCACCCTCGCCTCGGCGAGGAGCAGGCGGGAGGGCAGGGCGGGGTCGGTCATGGCAGGGAGGCTGCACCCGCGCCGCCGCCCCGTCCTTGCGTCGGCGCAAAGCCCGGCCTAATCCGGAATCCCACCCCGAGAAGGCCCCGTACCCCCATCGCCGCCGAGCCCGCCCGTTTCGCCCTTCGCGCCGCCACCGCCGCGGTGCATGAGCGGCTGCATCAGGTCCCCGCCTTCCAGGCCCTGGCCGAGGGCCGGCTGGACCGGGCCGGCTATGCCGCCCTGCTCCGCCGCCTGCTCGGCTTCCACGCGGCGATCGAGGCCGCCCTCGCCGCCGCCCCCTCGCTTGCCGCCTATGGCATCGACCTCGCCGAGCGCCGCCGCGCGCCGCTGCTGCGGGCCGACCTCGCCCATCTCGGCGCCCCGGTCGAGGCGCCCCTCGCCCCCGTCCCGGCCTTCGCCACCGCCGCACATGCCCTCGGCGCTCTCTACGTGACCGAGGGCTCCACCCTCGGCGGCCGCCATCTCGCCCGCGGCCTCGACCACCTCCTGCCCGCGGGGGAGGGGAGGGGCTTCCTCCTCGGCCATGGCGCCCGCCACGGGGCGATGTGGCGGGCCTGCTGCGCCGCCATCGAGGCCTGCGGCGCCGAGCCCGGCGGCCTCGCCGGCATGGAGGCGGGGGCCGGCGAGACCTTCGCCGCCTTCGAGGCCTGGTTCTCACGACCGTCCTGCATGGCCCTGGCATTACCGTCGCAGCCCGGCTAAGGAACGCCTCCATGCCGCGCCCCATCCGTCCTGCCGCTCTCGCCCTGCTGCTGGCCGCCGCCCTGCCCCTGCCGGCGGGCGCGCAGCTGCCGCCGCAATCCCAGGCCGCGGCGCAGGCCAACCGCATCGTCGCGGTCATCAACGGCGAGGTGGTGAGCCGCGCCGACATCGTCGGCCGCGCCCGGCTCTTCGCCCTCAATGCCGGCATCGCCGTGGCGCCGGAGACGCTCGACCGCCTCACCCCGCAGGTGACGCGCCTGCTGATCGACGAGCGCCTCCGCCTGCAGGAGGTGCAGCGCCGCCGCATCCCCGTCACCGATGCCGATGTCGCCGAGGCGGTGAAGGAGCTCGAGCAGCGCAACAACCTGCCCGAGGGCGCGCTCAGCCAGCAGCTCCGCCAGGTCGGCGTCCAGCCCCGCGTGCTCTACGACCAGATCCGCACGCAGATCGGCTGGGCCCGGCTGCTGCGCCAGCAGCTCGGCCCCACCGCCATCCCCTCCGATGCCGAGGTGCAGGAGACCATCCGCGCCGCCGCCGCCCGCGTCGGCCAGCCGGAATACCTGCTCTCCGAGATCTTCATCCCGCTCGACGACCCGCGGAACGAGGCCGAGGTCAACCGCTTCACCGATGAGGTGATCCGCCAGCTCCGCGCCGGCATTCCCTTCCCGGTGGCCGCGACGCAGTTCAGCCAGGCGCAGACCGCGCTGCAGGGCGGCGATCTCGGCTGGACCCGGAAGGAGGAGCTGGACCCGGCCGTCGCCGCGGTCGCGGAGCGCATGCCGCCCGGCGCCGTCAGCAATGCCATCAAGGTGCCCGGCGGCTACCAGATCGTCACGCTCCGCCAGAAGCGCGAGAGCGGCCGCGACCTCGCCACGATGATCAGCGTCCGCCAGGCCTACTTCCCCTTCGCCGGCACGCTCGACCCGAACAACCCGACCCAGCAGCAGCGCGACCAGGTGGACAAGGCCCAGCGCCTCGCCACCAGCGCCCGCAGCTGCGACGCCGTCGAGGCCGCGGCCAGGGGCGCCGGCGGAGCCGACCGCGCGACCGACCCCGGCCAGATCCGCCTCGAGACGGTGAACCCGCCGCCGCTCCGCGCCATGCTGGCCGGCCTCGCCCCCGGCAAGCCCTCCCAGCCCATCCTCACGCCGGATGGCGTGCTGGTGATGATGGTCTGCTCCCGGGAGCAGAAGAACCTCGCGGAGCTGACGCCGGACCAGGCCAAGCAGCAGATGCTGCGGGACCGGATCGAGCTGCTCTCCCGCCAGCTCCAGCGCGACCTGCGCCGCCGCGCGGTGATCGAGATGCGGAGCTGACGGCGCTTCCCTCCCTCCGGGAGACGATCGCCCGCCACGGGCTCGATGCGCGGAAGTCGCTCGGCCAGCACTTCCTGCTGGACGAGGCGCTCTGCGGCCGCATCGCCCGCCTCGCCGGCGACCTCGCGGGCCGGCATGTGCTGGAAGTGGGACCCGGCCCCGGTGGCCTGACCCGCGCCCTGCTCGCCGGGCCGGCCGAGACGGTGACGGCGGTGGAGCTCGACCGCCGCGCCATCGCCGCGCTGGCCGAGCTGGAGGCCGCCCATCCCGGCCGCCTCCGCATCATCGAGGCGGATGCGCTCACCGTCGACGTGGCGGCGCTGGTGCCCGCCCCGCGCGCCATCCTCGCCAACCTGCCCTACAACGTGGCGACGCCGCTGCTGGTCGGCTGGCTGCGCCATGCGGCGGCGCTGACCGGCATGGCGCTGATGTTCCAGCAGGAAGTCGCCGAGCGCATCTGCGCCGCGCCGGGCACCGAGGCCTATGGCCGCCTCGGCGTCCTCGCCCAGTGGCGCTGCCGCTGCGAGATGCTGCTCAGCCTGCCGCCGGGCGCCTTCAGCCCAGCCCCCAAGGTCTGGTCCGCCGTGGTCGGCCTCGTCCCGCATGGGGAGGATCCCGGCGATGCGCTGTTCCGCGCCATGGAACGCCTAACCGCCGCGGCCTTCGGCCAACGCCGCAAGATGCTGCGCGGCGCGCTCAGGTCGCTCGGGGATGCCGAGGGCCTGCTCGCCGCGGCCGGGATCGCCGGGGACCGCCGGGCGGAGACGCTGAGCATCGCCGAGTTCGACCGCCTGGCCAGGGCGCTGCTCGCCCGGGCCTGAGCCTGTTGCGCCGCGGGAACGGGCCTTGGCCGCGCGGGGACGGCTCGTCACTCTGCTGAACGATCGTCGAGGTGACGCATGGCCGCAGCCGTTGATTCATTCCAGGGCGACGAGGCGCTGCCGGCGCGGGCCGCGGTGGTGGTGATCGGCGGCGGCGTCATCGGCGTCATGGCGGCGCTGACGCTCGCCGAGCGCGGCGTCTCCGTCGCCCTGGTGGAGAAGGGCCGCATCGCCGGCGAGCAGTCCAGCCGCAACTGGGGCTGGTGCCGCAAGATGGGCCGTGACCCGGCCGAGATCCCTCTCTCGCTCGAAGCGCTCCGCCAGTGGGAGGGGATGGAGGCGCGGCTCGAGGCCCCGACCGGCTATCGCCGCGCCGGCGTCGTCTACCTCCACGAGACCCCGCGCCACACCGCCGTGCACGAGGCCTGGCTCGAGCATGCGCGGGAATGGCAGATCGATGCCCGCCTGCTCACGCCGGACCAGGTGGCGGCGATGTTTCCCCAGACCACCCGCCGCTGGGCCGGCGGCCTCCATACCCCGAGCGACGGCCGGGCCGAGCCCTCCCTGGCGGTGCCGGCCATGGCACAGGCCGCCCGCCGCGCCGGCGCCGCGATCCTCACCGGATGCGCCGTGCGGGGCCTCGACATGGCGGGCGGCCGCGTCGCCGGCGTCGTCACCGAGCGCGGGCGGATCGCCTGCGACAGCGTGATCCTGGCGGCCGGCGCCTGGTCGCGCCTTTTCCTCGGCAACCATGGCGTCGACTTCCCGCAGCTGAAGATCCTCGGCTCGGTCCTCCGCACCGAACCGCTGGAGGGCCTGCCGGAGATGGCGGTCGGCGCCTCCGACTGGGCCTTCCGCAAGCGGCGCGACGGCGGCTACACCGTGGCGCAGCGCGGCGCCAGCATCGCCGAGATCGTGCCCGACAGCTTCCGCCTGATGGGCGACTTCCTGCCCTCGCTCCGCAGGCAGTGGCATGAGCTGCGGCTCCGCGTCGGCGGCCGCTTCCTCGAGGAATGGCGCATGCCGCGCCGCTGGTCGATGGACGAGGTGACGCCCTTCGAGCGCGTCCGCGTGCTCGACCCGGCCCCCGCGCCCGGCATCCTCGCCGAGGCGCAGGCCAACCTTGCCCGCGACTTCCCCGCCTTCAAGGCGATGCGCGTCGCCGATAGCTGGGGCGGGCTGATCGACGCGACGCCCGATGCGGTGCCCGTCATCGGCCCGGTCGCGGCGCTGCCCGGCCTGATCCTGGCGAGCGGCTTCTCCGGCCATGGCTTCGGCCTTGGCCCCGGCGCCGGGCGGCTTGCCGCCGAGCTCGCCATCGGCGCCTCGCCGGTCGTCGACCCGGCGCCTTTCCGGCTGGAGCGCTTCGCCCGCGCCACCCGCCGCGCTGCCTGACCGAAGGAGCCCCCGATGCGCCGCCTCTGCCTCCTTGCCCTGCTCGCGCTTGGCCTCCTCGCCGCCGGGCCCGCCGCCGCTCAGCCCCGGCCCAGCGGCTCCGCGACGCTCGACGCGGTCCGAGCGCGGGGCCAGCTGGCCTGCGGCGTCTCCGGCGAGATCGCCGGCTTCTCGCTCGCCGACAGCCGCGGCGAGGTCCAGGGGCTCGATGCCGACTACTGCCGCGCCATCGCCGCCGCGGTGCTGGGCGATGCGAAGCGCGTCCGCTTCGTCAACCTCTCCGCCCAGACCCGCTTCACCGCCCTGCAGTCGGGCGAGATCGACGTGCTGATCCGCAACACCGGCTGGTCGCTGACGCGCGAGGGCAATCTCGGCCTGCTCTTCGCCGCGACGAATTTCTGGGACGGCACCACCTTCATCGTCCGCGCCGACAGCGGCGTGACGGAGCCTGGCCAGCTCGACGGCGCGACCGTCTGCGTCCGCCCGGGGACAAGCACGGAGCTCGACCTCGCCGACTTCTTCCGCACCCGCTCCATGCGCTTCACCCCGGTGATGATCGGCGGCGTGACCGAGGTGCAGGAGGCCTTCCTCGCCGGCCGGTGCGACGCCTTCACCACCGATGCCTCGCAGCTCGCTGGCTTCCGCTGGCGGCTCGGGCCGGAGCGGGCGAAGGCCTACCGCATCCTGCCGCAGATGATCAGCACCGGCCCCTCCGGCTCCATGGTCCGCAAGGGCGATGACCGCTGGTTCGACGTGGTGCGCTGGGTGCATTTCGCCCTGCTGACCGCCGAGGTGCTCGAGGTCCGCAGCACCGAGCTCGCCAGGCACGACGCCAGCACCAACCCCGACATCCGCCGCCTGCTCGGGCGCGAGGGCAATCTCGGCGAGGCGCTCGGCCTCGACAACCGCTGGGCCTATGAGGCGATCCGCCAGGTCGGCAATTACGGCGAGATGTGGGAGCGTTCGATCACCCCGATGGGCGTCGAGCGCGGCCCGAACGCGCTCTGGACCAAGGGCGGGCTGCAATTCGCCCCGCCCATGCGGTGAGCGTTTGGTCGCATTTTCCGAGTCGTCCGGCGTTCCGCGCCGGACCTGAGAATGCTCCGATCACCCGACGCCGAACCAGGCGAGCAGCGCCGCGAGCGTCGCAACGGAGAGCAGCGTGCTCGCCAGCACCGTCGCCCCCGAGCGCGCCGCGCCGATCCGGTAGCGCTCGGCCAGCAGGAAGGCATTCGCGCCCGTCGGCAGCGCCGCCGCCGTCACCGCGACCGCCATCTCCAGCCGGCCGAGTCCGACCGCGAGCCCCGCCAGCCAGACCAGGGCCGGCATCGCCAGCAGCTTGAGGACCGTCGCCATCACCGTCTCCTGCCAGGCGCTGGCGATATCGAAGCGCGCCAGGCTCCCGCCCAGGCAGAACAGCGCGACCGGCGGGGCCGCACCGCCGAGCAGCGAGAGCGTCTGCCGCAGCACGCCGGGCGGCGGCGGCAGGCCGACCAGCCGCCAGGCGAGCGCCGCCAGCACCGCCATGACGATCGGGTTCCGCGCCACGCCGAGCAGCGTTGCCCGCAGCACCCGCCGCCAGGGCGCCCGCGCATGCAGCCCGATCTCGGCGACGACGGTCGCCGTCCCGAGCAGCAGCATGGAATGCAGCGCGAGGATCGCCAGCAGCATCGCCAGCGCCGCCTGGCCATAGGCCGCGAGGATGAGCGGGATGCCCATCATCACCGTGTTGCCGAAGGTGGAATCGAGGGCCAGCATCCCCGCCTGGCCAAGCGGCATGCGGCGCCTGGCCAGCACCAGCACGCCCGCGTAGAGCACCGCCGTCCCGAGGAAGAAGGCGAGCGCCGCCCGCCCGCCGCCGGAGGCCCCGCTCGTCCCGCCGAGGAAGAGGAGGGAGGGCGCGCAGAAGGTGAAGACGAAGCGGTTCAGCGTCCCGAAGCCCGGCTCGTCGATGAAGCCCCGGCGCGCCATCGCCCAGCCGAGGCCGATGATGAGGAAGACCGGCCCGACGACCTCGAGGACCGCCCCCACCCTATTCGCCGAGCAGCCCGGCGACGAAGCCCGGCAGCCAGGGCAGGCGGCTCCGCCGCGTCCGCGCGGCGTGCAGGATGGCGCGCGCCGCGGCGACGGTCGTGGCGAAGTCGTCGTTCACCAGCACGTGGTCGAACTCGTCCCAGTGCCGCATTTCCTCGCGCGAGGCGGCCATGCGCCGGGCGATCTCCTCCTCGGCGTCCTGGCCGCGGCCGCGCAGCCGCCGCTCCAGCTCGGCGAGGCTCGGCGGGAGGAGGAAGATGCCGACGACATCCTCCGGCATCGCCGCCTTCAGCAACCGGTGCCCCTGCCACTCGATGTCGAAGAGCACGTCCCGCCCGGCCGCCAGCGCCGCCTCCACCGGCGCGCGCGGCGTGCCGTAGGAGCGGCCGAGGAAGCTCGCATGCTCGAGGAACTCGCCCGCCGCGACGCCGGCCGAGAATTGCTCGGGGCTGCGGAAGAAGTAGTGCACCCCCTCCTGCTCCCCCGGCCGCGGCGCCCGGGTCGTCGCGCTGACCGAGAGGCGCAGCTCCGGCTCCAGCGCCAGCAGCGCGCGGGAGACGCTGGTCTTGCCGCCCCCCGGCGCTGCCGCGAGGACGAGGCAGCAGCCCTTACGCATCATTCGACATTCGCCGCCTGCTCCTTCAGCCGCTCGATCGCGGCCTTCAGCTCCAGCCCGATGCGGGTGAGGGGGACGGAGGCGGATTTCGAGCAGAGCGTGTTCGCCTCCCGCACGAATTCCTGGGTGAGGAAGTCGAGCCGCCGCCCCGCGCCCTCGCCCGCCTGCAACAGGGCGCGGGCCGCCTCGATATGCGCGCCGAGCCTGTCCAGCTCCTCCCGCACGTCGGATTTCTGCGCGAGCAGCGCCACTTCCTGCGCCAGCCGCTCCTCCGGCACCCGTGCCGTGCCGGCCTCGCCGAGCAGCGCCGCGAGCTGGTCCATCATCCGCCGCCGCTGCGCCTCCGGCTGGTCCGCCGCCTCGGCGATGGCCTGCTCGCGCAGCGCCGCGACCTCGTCCAGCAGCCCGGCGAGGATGGCCTGCAGCTTCGCCCCCTCCTCGCGCCGCGCCGCGACCAGCCCGTCGAGCGCCCGGCCCCAGGCGGCGGCGAGCTCGCCCCGCTTCGCCTCCTCCAGCGCCTCGTCAGGCTCCGGCACCTCCGTCCGCATGATGCCGGGCAGCGCCAGCAGCGCCTCCGCCCGCGGCGGCGCGCTGCCCGGGATCCGCGCGGCGAGGTCGAGCGCCAGCCCCAGCGCCTGGTCGAGCGCCGCCGGATCGACGGCCAGCCGGGGCCGCTCCTCCCGCTTCAGGCTGAGGGTCGCCGAGACGTTGCCGCGCTTCAGCCGCCGGGTGAGTGCCTCGCGCAGCCCCGCCTCCAGCGCGTCCTGCCCGTTCGGCAGCCTGAGGCGGAGATCGAGCCCCCGCCCGTTCACGCTGCGGAGTTCCCAGACGAAGCCGGTGCCGTCGGCCAGCACGCCGCTCTCGCGCGCGAAGCCGGTCATGCTCATAAGAGTGCCCATCGCCGCGCCTTGTCCCGCGCGGCGCGGCGGGATGCAAGCGATGGCAGCGTGGCGGCAGGTGCTGATCACTGGGGCCTCTTCCGGCCTCGGGCGGGCGCTCGCGCTCGCCTGCGCTGGGGAGGGGAGGGTGCTCCATCTCGGCGGCCGCGACGCGGCCCGGCTGGAGTTGGTGGCCGAGGCCTGCCGCGCCGCCGGCGCCACCGCCCGGCCGCGGGTGGTCGATGTCCGGGACGCCGCGGCGATGGCCGATTGGGTCGCCTCCGCCGGCCGCCTCGACCTTGTCCTCGCCAATGCCGGCATCTCCGCCGGCACCGGCGGCCGGGTGGAGCCTGCCCATGTCGCCCGCTCGGTCTTCGAGACCAATGTGACGGGCATGCTGAACACCGCCCTCCCGGCGCTCGAGGCCATGGCCGCCCAGGCGCCCGGCGCGGATGGCTGGCGCGGCCATGTCGCGGTCGTGGCCTCGGTCGCCGCCTTCGTCGCCGCCCCCGGCGCGCCGGCCTATTGCGCCAGCAAATCGGCGGTGCAGCGCTGGGCCGAGGCGCTCGATGCCAGCGAGCGGCGCCGCGGCATCCGCCTCCACGCGGTCTGCCCCGGCTACATCCGCACGCCGATGACCGCCCGCAACGCCTTCCCCATGCCCTTCCTCATGGAGCCGGAGGAGGCGGCGCGACGGACCCTGGCCGGCATCGCCGCCGGCCGCACCCGCATCGCCTACCCGCTGCCGCTCTACCTGGCGGCGCGGCTGGCGGGCAGCCTCCCGCCCGGCCTCCGCGCCTTCCTGTTCAATCGCTTCCCGGCGAAGGAATAGCCCCCTTCTTCCGCCGCGACGCCCGCTTCGCCAGCAGGTTCAGCCCCTCTACCCCCGCCGCGAAGGCCATGGCGACATAGACGAAGCCCTTCGGCACATGCACGCCGAAGCCCTCCGCCACCAGCACCATCCCAATCATGACGAGGAAGGCGAGCGCCAGCATCACCACCGTCGGGTTGCGCTCCATGAAGCGGGAGAGCGCATCCATCGAGAGCAGCATCGCCAGCACCGAGATGACGATCGCGGTCGCGATGATCCAGAACTCCCGCGTCAGCGCCACGGCGGCGAGGATGCTGTCCACCGAGAAGACCAGGTCGAGCAGTAGGATCTGGATGACCGTCGGCCAGAAGCCCGCCACCCGCGTATCCGCCTGGTGTGCCGCCTCCTGGCTGTCGGGGTCGACCCGGTGATGGATCTCGATCACCGCCTTGCCGATCAGGAAGAGCCCGCCGCCAAGCAGGATCAGGTCCTTGCCCGAGAATTCCATCCCGGCAACGGAGAAGAGCGGCCGCGTCAGCGACAGCAGCCAGGAGGCGCCCGCCAGCATGGCGAAGCGCATCAGCACCGCGAGGCCGAGGCCGATCCGCCGCGCGCTGACCCGCTGCGCCTCCGGCAGGCGGTTGGAGAGGATGGCGATGAAGACGAGGTTGTCGATGCCGAGCACCACCTCCATCGCGATGAGCGCCACCAGCGCGACGATGATTTCGCTTTCCATTGGATCCTCTTTCCCGGCCGGGCGGCGTAACGCTTCTTCACCACCGGCGTTGCCGCTGGGCCTTGGACCCGGCTCTGCCCGCCCCACCTCCTCAGCACAACCCCATTGCGGAGACGATATTTGGGCATCCTCGGCCAAGCGAGGCTCGGCCTCGTCCTGGCGCGGCGCGAGCTGCGCGGCGGGCTGCGCAGCCTGCGCATCGTGCTGGCCTGCCTCGCCCTCGGCGTCGCCGCCATTGCCGCGGTCGGGACGCTGCGCGCCGGCATCCAGGCCGGGCTCAGGGCCGACGGCGCCCGCATCCTCGGCGGCGACGTCGAGGTCCGCGGCGGCTCGCGGCCCCTGCCGCCGGCGCTGTTCGACTGGGTGCGGTCGCGCGCGATGGCCCCCTCCGCCGTCACCACCCTCCGCGCCATGGCCGTCTCGCCCGGGGGCGAGCGCATGCTGGTCGAGCTCAAGGCGGTGGATGGCGCCTATCCGCTGATCGGCCGGCTCGAGCTCGATCCGCCTGTCGACCTCGCGCCGGGGATGCTCGCCCTCGAGCCGCTGGTCGCCGAGCGCCTCGGCCTCGTCCCCGGCGACGAGGTACGGATCGGCGAGGCCCGCCTTCGCTTCGCCGCCACCGTGAAGGTGGAGCCGGACAAGGTGGCGACCCCGGCCCTCTTCGGCCCCCGCGCCCTGATCGCCGCCGCCACCCTGGCCGAGACGCAGCTGATCCAGCCCGGCAGCCTCTACCAGAACGACCTGCGCCTCCGCCTGCCTGCCGGCGCCGACCCGAAGCAGGTCGCCGAGACCCTGCAGCGCGACTTCGCCGCCGAGGGCTGGCGCGTCCGCACCGCCGATGCGGCCGAGCCGGGCGTGAACCGCTTCCTCGACCGCTCCGCCTCCTTCCTGACGCTCGCCGGCCTCACCGCCCTGCTGGTCGGCGGCATCGGCGTCGCCACCGGGGTGCGCGCCTGGCTCGAGGCGCGGGCCCGCTCCATCGCTACCCTCCGCTGCCTTGGCGCCCCGTCCTCCGTCATCTTCCTCACCTACCTGATCCAGGTGATGGCGCTGGCCACCCTCGGCATCGCCATCGGCCTCGCCGCGGGCTACGGGCTGACCTGGGCGGCGGCCCAGGCCCTCTCCGGCTCGCTGCCGGTGCCGCCGCGCCTCGCCGTCTATCCGCGGCCGCTGATCGGCGCGGCGCTCTACGGCGTCCTCACCGCGCTCGCCTTCGCCTTGTGGCCGCTCGGCCGGGCGGCGCGGATCTCGGGCGCCGCCCTGTTCCGCGATGCGGTGCAGCCCGCCGCCGGCCGCCCGGGCTGGCCGGTTCTCGCCCTCAATGCGCTTGCCGCCCTGGCGCTGATCGGCCTCGTCATCCGCAGCTCGGGCGACCCGCTCTTCGCCGCCGGCTTCTGCGGCGCCGCGATCGGCGCGCTGCTGCTCTTCCGCCTCGGCGCCGCCGGGCTGATGGCCTTCGCCCGGCGCCTCGGCCATCTGCGGCGGCCGGCGCTCCGCCTCGGCCTCGCCAACCTCCATCGTCCCGGCGCGCCGACCGTGCTGCTCGTGGTCTCGCTCGGCATCGGCCTGACGACGCTTGCCGCCATCGCCCAGATCGAGGGCAACCTCCGCCGCGAGCTGGCCGGGGAGATGCCGGCCAATGCGCCCAATTTCTTCTTCATCGACATCCAGTCGGACCAGGTGCAGCGCTTCGACGCGCTGGCCCGCGGCATCCCCGGCATGGAGGAGGTGAAGCGGGTGCCGAGCCTCCGCGCCCGCGTCGCCGCGGTGAAGGGCATCCCCGCCGAGCAGTTCCAGACGACGCCGGAGACTGCCTGGGCGCTGCGCGGCGACCGCGGCCTCACCTACACGCCGACGCCGCCCGAGGGGACCCGCCTCACGGCCGGCCAGTGGTGGGCGGCCGACTACCGCGGCCCGCCGCTGCTCTCCTTCGAGGCCAACATCGCCAAGGGCTGGGGGGTCGGGATCGGCGACGTGATCACGCTCAACATCCTCGGCCGGAACATCGACTTCACCATCGCCAACCTGCGCGACGTGAACTGGCGCGGCCTCGGGCTGAACTTCGCCATGGTCGCCTCGCCCGGCCTGCTGGAGGCGGCGCCGCACACCCACATCGCCACCCTCCGCGGCGATGCGGCGCAGGATGCGACCGTGCTCCGGGTGCTGACCGACGCCTTCCCCAACATCACCGGCATCCGCGTGCGGGATGCGCTGGAGGCGGTGGCGACCCTGCTCGGCCGTATCGGCACGGCGATGTCGGCGGTCGGTGGCGTCACGCTGCTGGCGGGCGGCCTGGTGCTGGCGGGGGCGGTCGCCGCCGGCCAGCGGCAGCGGGTGCGCGACGCGGTGGTGCTGAAGACCATCGGCGCGACGCGCGCGCAGATCCGCGCCGCCTGGCTCGTGGAGTATGCGCTGGTTGGCCTGGTCGCCGGCGTCCTGGCGGCGATCGCCGGCAGCGCCGCCTCCTGGGCCGTCGTCACCCTGGTGATGCAGGCGAATTGGGCCCCGCTGCCGGGAACCTTGGCCATCACGGTGCTCGGCTGCACCCTGCTGACGCTGCTCTGCGGCCAGATCGGCACCGCGCTTGCGCTCCGTGCCCGGCCTGCCCCGCTGTTGCGGAACGAATAGGCGCGGATGGACACTTCGTCACATGAACCTGGGCCGCGGCATGCTCATATAACAGGAGCCGGTGGCTCCCTCGCCCGCCGGCCGGAGAGGTTGTGAGGCGGCCACCGACTTGCCGCTCCCGAATCCCGTTGAAACGGGTTACGACCTGTCCATATAAACCGCATCGCGGGGATAACCCCCTTTGGGAGGTTCGAGACACCTATGGCCCTTCAACCCGACTATCGTACCACGACGGGTGCGCCAGGCTGGGGTCGTGCGTCGACCGCCGACGCGGTCGCCGTCGATGCCGGGCTCCGGGCGTACATGCTCCGGGTCTACAACTGGATGGCCTCGGGGCTGGTGCTGACAGGCATCGTCGCCTACATGATCGCCAACGTGCCGGAACTGCAGGCGCTCTTCTATCAGCGTGTGATGACGCCGCGCGGCGCCGCCGTGCAGCCGACGATCCTGGCCTACATCGCCATGTTCGCGCCGCTCGCCTTCGTGCTGGTGCTGAGCTTCGGCATCAACCGCCTGTCGAAGACGACGGCGCAGGCGCTGTTCTGGGCCTTCGCGGCGGTGATGGGCGCCAGCCTGTCGCACATCTTCCTGGTGTTCACCGGCGCTTCCGTGGCGCGCACCTTCTTCATCACCGCGGGCATGTTCGCCGCTGTCAGCCTCTACGGCTACACGACGAAGGCCGACCTGACGCGCATGGGCAGCTTCCTGATGATGGGCCTCATCGGCATCATCATCGCCGGGCTGGTGAACATGTTCATCGGCTCGACGGCGCTGCAGTTCGCCATCAGCGTGCTTGGCGTGGTGATCTTCACCGGGCTGACCGCCTATGACACGCAGCGGATCAAGGCGGACTATGTCGAGCACGCCTATGCCGAGGGCACGGAGCTGGCCGGCAAGCGCAGCGTGCTGGATGCGCTGGGCCTCTACCTGAACTTCATCAACCTGTTCCAGCTGATGATGCAGTTCATGGGCGTCCGCCAGAGCGACAACTGATCTCCGCCGCAAGGCGAGAGGACGGGCCCCGGGGAGCGATCCCCGGGGCTTTTTTCATGGGCGGAGCTGCAGCACCCGGCCCGAGCCCTCATCCGTCAGCAGATAGAGGAAGCCGTCCGGCCCCTGCAGCACCTGGCGGAAGCGCGCCCGCCCCTGCAGCAGCCGCTCCTCCCCCGTCACCCGGTCGCCCTCGGTCGAGAGGCGCACCAGGCCCGGCGGGTTCAGCGCCGCGAGGAACAGGCTGCCGCGCCAGGCGGGGAAGGCGTCGCCGGTGTAGAAGGCGATGCCCGAGGGGCTGACCGAGGGCACCCAGTGATGGACCGGCTCCTCCATGTCGGGCCGCGAGGCGCCCTCGCCGATCCGGCTGCCATCGTAGTCGACGCCCTTGGTGACGACCGGCCAGCCGTAATTCCGCCCCGGCCGCAGGACATTCACCTCATCCCCGCCGCGGGCGCCGAACTCCGCCTCCCACAGGCTTCCGGTCCAGGGGTTGAAGGCGAGGCCCTGCGGGTTGCGATGCCCATAGGTGAAGATCTCCCCCCGCACCCCGGGCCGCCCGGCGAAGGGGTTGTCGGCCAGCGCCGCGCCGTTCCGCGCCAGCCGCAGCACCTTGCCGCCGAGATCGTCGAGCCGCTGCGCCCGCATCTTGGTCGTGTAGCGGTCGCCGGTCGCGAGATACATCGCCCCATCCGGGCCGAAGGTGATGCGGCAGCCATAGTGGTTGCGCCCGCTCTCCTGGGGCGGCGTCGCATCGAGGATGGGCGTCGCCCCCTCCAGCGCGGTCGCATCCGCCGAGAGCCGGGCGCGCACCAGCCGCGTCAGCGCGCCGCCCTGCGCCAGCGCCGCCTGGCAGAGATAGACCTCCCGCGTCTGCTGGAAGTCAGGCGCGAGGGCGACGTCGAGCAGCCCGCCCTGGCCGCGCGCCTCCACCGCCGGCACCCCGGCAAGCGGCGGGGAGACCGCGCCATCCCGCCCGACCAGGCGCATCCGGCCCGGCCTCTCGGTCAGCAACAGGCGTCCATCGGGGAGGAAGGCGCCGCCCCAGGGGCGCTCGAGGCCGGTGGCGAACTCCGCCACGCGAAAACCGGCCGGGCTTTGCGCCGCGGCCGGCAGGGCCCAGGGGAGAGCGATGGGAAGGGTGAGGAAGGTCCGCAGGATCCGCTTCATCCCACGGAGATGGGGGCCTCCGGCCAAACCGGGACCCCCCGCCGCCATCAGTCGATCTTGCCGGCGATCCAGTCCTTCAGCGCCGTCTTCGGCAGGGCGCCGACCTTGGTGTCGAGCAGCTTGCCGTCCTTGAAGAGCAGCATGGTCGGGATGCCGCGGACCGCATACTCGTTCGGCGTCATCGGATTCTCGTCGATATTGACCTTGGCGATGGTCAGCTTGCCGTCGTACTCGCGGGCAATGTCGTCGAGGATCGGGCCGACCATGCGGCAGGGGCCGCACCATTCCGCCCAGAAATCGACCAGCACGGGGCCGGAGGCATCGAGCACATCCTGCTTGAAGCTCTCGTCGGTCACGGCCTTGGTGAGTTCGCTCATCGTTCTGCGCCTCGCTCCTGGGGCCGGGAAGGCCCCATCGTGGCGTAAGAATTCGTCACACGGCGCGTCCGGGTCAAGGCCGGTCCCTCCGCGGGGCGGCTATGCCGCGGACGCGGGGAGATGCGCATCGAGCAGCTCGCCCGGCAGCGGCATCAGCCGCGCGCCATAGGTCCAGACGAGCGCGCAATCCACCGCCCGGCCGGGGAAGGCCTGGCGCAGCACCGCCCGGTAGGCCGCCATCTGCCGGAGGTAAAGCGGCGCGACCTCCCCGGGCGTCGCGGGCGGCGGGCGGTTGGTCTTGTAGTCGAGCACCAGCACGCGGTCGGCCAGCAGCACGGCCTCGTCGACGTCGTGGGTGACGATCAGCGTGGTCGGGCCGTGGGCGCGCCACAGCTCCAGCGCCAGGGCGTGCATGCGGATGCGCGTCAGCGCGTCCAGCGCGGCGAAGGGCTCGTCCAGCAACAGCAGCCGGGGCTCGCGCACCAGGGCGCGGGCCAGCGCGGCGCGCTGCGCCTCGCCGCCCGAGAGGGTGGCGGGTCAGGCGTCGGCGTGGCGGGACAGGCCGACCTCGGACAAGGCGCGCGCCGCACGCCCCCGGGGGTCGTCGCCGGCCAGGCCGAGGGAGACGTTCTGCCACACTTTCTTCCAGGGCAGCAGGCGCGGCTTCTGGAACACGGCGGCGACCGCACCGGGCAGGGCGACGTCGGCCTCCGCCGGCACCGGGTCCAGCCCGGCCAGGGTGCGCAGCAGCGTGGTCTTGCCGGAGCCGGAGCGGCCGAGCAGGGCCGTGAAGGAGCCGGGCTCCAGCTTGAGATGCAGCCCGTGCAGCACGGTGTTGGCGCCGAAGCGGCGGGTCAGGCCGCGTATGGAAACGGCGGCGCCGGTGGCGGAAGTCGTGTCGCGGGCGGTCATGCAGCTGCCGGCGACAAGTCCGAAGGATGGCCCTTCGGGCGTCAGAAAGCTCGCGATACGCATGCCGGCACTCATCCTTCTTCCGGCGTGGCCATGGCTCCGCCCGGCCCGTCCGACCACACCCTCCCGCGGGCATTGCGGCGCCCGTCAGGTTCTGCCCGTGGCTACTCCGCTGCTACTTGGGACAGCGACTTCCGCTGGAACTCCGGATCGAAGATCCAATCCGCCATCACTTGGCAGCGCTGCATCAGGCGATGCTCGTCCGGGCCGTAATCCGGGATGGCGTTGTGCAGCGTGCCGATGTGGTCCCAGATGAGGAGGTCGTTCTCGGTCCATTCATTGACGTACTGGTACTTCGGCTGGAGCTGGTGCTCGAACAGCATTTCCAGCACGCGGTCACTCTCGGCTTCGCCCAGCTCGTTGATCCGGATCGCGTAGCCGGGGTTGGCGTAGAGCACCTTCCGGCCGGTGATCGGATGCACCAAGAAGATCGGGTGCACCGAGGGCGGACGCTTGGCGCGCTGCTCCGGCGTCAGCGGCCCGCGCGTGCTGCCCGGGCGCTGCCGCATCGCTTCCCAGAACTTGTTGAAGTCGTGGGTGACCGTCATGCCGCCCAGGCGCGCCTTGAGCGCCGGATCCAAATCGTCGTAGGCCGCGCGCATATTGGCGAAGACGGTGGACCCGAGCGCTTGGCCGTTCCGCCGGGGCACTTTCACCGCGTACAGCACGTTCACGAAGCCGATCGTCCGGTTGTAGGACATGTCGGTGTGCCAATCCTGCCCGGCGTCCGCCAAGCCGATGGGCTGCCCGTTCTCGACGATGTTCGAGAGGATGCCGACCTCCGGCACCTGCGGATCGTGGAACTTGCCGGTGACCGAGCCCTGGATCGGGCCGAAGCGCTCGGAAAAGGCCTTGAGCGCGGCGGCATCGAGCTCTTGGCCCGGAAAGCGCAGCACGCCGTGCTCGCCGAGGGCGGTCAGGATGGTCCTGAAATCGCTCTCGCTCATAGGCCTGGACAGGTCGATGCCGCTGACGGTGGCGCCCAGGATCTTGCCTGTTGGCTGGACCGTGATCATGCGTTTCTCCTCCCTCGTTCACTCGGATCGGAGAAAAGACGCCCCGCTCCGCTCATCAGGCGAATCCCACTGGCACGTGCCAAAGGGTTATCAGCTTTCCCAGCGGGCCCATTCCTAAACACCGTCGGCTCACGCGCTGAGTCGCACATCCTCACATGGTGATGTTGCGTTCGCGGATGACGCGGGTCCAGAAAGCGAGTTGCTCGTCCAGCCAGCGCGCGAAGGCGTCAGGGTCATCCGCCTGCGGCTCCAGCCCGTCCTCGCGGATCAGCCGGCGCACGCCTTCGCTGCCCGCCACGCCTTGCAAGTCGCCCGCGATGCGCGTGCGCAGCGGCGCCGGCGTCGCGGCCGGGGCGAAGAAGCCGTAGAACGTGCGCGCCATTACATCGAAGCCGCTTTCCGCCATGGTCGGCACCGACGGCGCCACGGCGGAGCGGGCCGGCTGGGTGATCGCGATCGCGCGCAGCCTGCCCTCCTCCACGAACCGCATCGTGGTCGGGCTGTCGAACAGCGCGTTGATGTGGCCGGCGAGCAGATCGGTGAGCGCGGGTCCGCTGCCGCGGTAGGGCGTGTGCAGCACCTCGACTCCGGCACGCCAAGCGAAGAGCTCGGCGGAGATGTGCGGTGAGGAACCCATACCGGCGGAACCAAAGCGCAATCCGCCAGGGTGCGCCTTCGCCCATGCCACCAAATCTTGGAGGTTCGTCGCCGGCACGGAAGGATGGACGTAAAGGATCCCGCCGCCCAGCGCGACACGGCAGAGCGGGGCCAGCGCCCTCGGCTCGTAAGGCAGGTTGCGAAGCATGATCTGGTTGGTGACGATCCCGAAGCTCGCCAGCAGCAGCGTGTGGCCGTCCGGCGCCGCTTGCGCGACGGCGGCGGTGCCGATCGCGGAGGCGCCGCCGGGCTTGTTGCTGACGACGACGGATTGCTGCCACAGCTCGGAAAGGCGCGGGGCGAACTCCCGCCCGTAGCGGTCGGTGGGACCGCCGGCTGCGTAGGGCACCACGATCTCCACCGGCCGGCTTGGCCACGCGGGCTGGGCCCCCCCGGGGGGCACGGCGGCCGCCAGCGCCGCCACGCCCAGCAGATCCCGTCTGCGCATCCGGTCCTCCCTTTACCGCCCCTTGAACACGGGCTTGCGCTTCTCGAGCGTGGCACGCCGCGCCTCGGCCGCGTCCTCGGTCTTCGACAATTCGTACGTGAAGTTCTGCTCGAAGCGGTAAGCGTCCTTCTGCGGCATCAACTCCACCATGTTGCAGGACGTCTTGGCACGGGCGATCCCGAGCGGGCTCTTGCCGGCGATCTCGGCCGCGATCCTCATCGCTTCCGGCAGAAGGTGCTCGGCCGGCAGGCAGGCCTCGATGACGCCCAAGCGGTACAGCTCCGCCGCCGGCAGCCTCTGGCCCGTGAACATCATGCGCCGCGTCTTCGACTTGCCGAACAGCTCCCGCAGCATGGCGGCCCCGCCGGCCAAGCCGACGTCGATCTCCGGCATGCCGAACACAGCCTCCTCGGCGGCGAGCATGATGTCGCAGGCGGCCATCAGTCCGAAGCCGGCCCCCAGCGCCGCCCCGTTCACCGCGGCGATCACCGGCTTCGCGCATTCCTTGATGGCGTTGCCCGTTTCGCGCGTCAGCCGGTTGTGCCACCAGTACTGTCCGGGCTTTCCTGGATCGGGGCGCTGCTTCAAGTCGGCGCCGGCGCAGAAGACCTTGCCCCGGGCCGTGAGGACGACGACGCGGATGTCCTCGCGGTCGGTGGCCTCGTCGAAGATCTGGATCAGCCGCTCCCGCATCTCCCAGTTCACGGCGTTCACCGGCGGGCGGTTCAACGTGGCGACGGCGACGTGGTCTGCGACTTCGAGGGTGACGGTCTCGGATGCCATGGCGATGCTCCTGTTCCAGCCGAAGCGAGGGGGCTACGCCGTGCGACGGACCACGACCGCGTCCACACCCATCCCGCCCCGCGGCAGGGCCAGGAAAGGATTGATCTCCGCGCTCTCCACGCGGCTCTCCTGGGCCACGGCGAAGCGCGACAAGGCGACGAGCGCGTCGGCCAAGGCGTCCTCATCGACCGCGGGCCGGCCACGCACGCCCCGGAGCAGCGCGCTTCCCTTGATGGAGCGCAGCATGGACACCGCCTCTGCGCGGTCCACCGGGGCGAGGCGGAACGCGACGTCGCATAACGCTTCCACGAAAACGCCGCCCAGGCCGAACATGACCAGCGGCCCGAACACGGGGTCGCGGACCACGCCCAGCACCGTCTCCACCCCGCCGGTCACCATGGGCGAGAGCAGCGCACCGGTGACCCGGGCCGCAAGCGCCTCCGCCTGAACCTCCGCGAGCATGGCGCGGTAGGCCGCGGCCGCCTCCGCGGCGTCCCGCAGGCCAAGGCGCACGCCGCCCACATCCGACTTGTGCGCGATGTCGGGCGAAAGCACCTTCATCGCCACCGGAAAGCCCAGCGCCGCCGCGGCGTCCGCGGCTTCGTCCGCGGTGCGCGCGACCCGCGCGGGGACGAAGGGGATGCCGGCTTCCGCCAGGATGCGCCGCGCCGCCGCCTCGTCCAGGTCGCCTGGCGGCAGGGGCGCGCCGGCCGGGATGTCGGCCGGTTCCGCCGGCGCGGCGCGTTCGCCCAGCCAAGCGAGCGCGGAGGCCACGCGCATGGCGTCCGCCGGCTCCTCCACCGTCGCGAAACCCTTGTCCAGCAGTTCGCCCCGCAACGCCCGGGAACACCGCATGGAGAGCACGAAGAGCGTCCGCGGATGCGCCGCGCGCAGCGCCTCCAACTCCGGCATCAGCTCCGCGATCCGCGCCGGATTCTCGCCGGTGAAGCCGAGGAAGGCGATCAGCACGTCGAAGCGGCCGGCTTCGAGCATGATGCGCAGCATGCGATTCAACAGCGTGCGGTCGTTGGCGATCTGCGCCGTGGAGTCGACCGGGTTGCGCGGGCCGGCGAAGGGCACCAGCGCGCGGATCGCCGCCTGCGCCTCGTCCGGCAAGGGCGGCAACTCCATCCCCTCGGTGGCCGCCGCGTCGGCGAGGAAGGCGCCGGCGCCGCCGGAGACGGTGATGACGCCCACCCGCCGGCCGCGCGGGACAGGTCCGGCGGCGGCCGCCACCGCCCC
>CADCTD010000009.1 GCA_902805545.1 uncultured Craurococcus sp.
CTCGCCACCCACGACATGAGCATCGTCCGCGAGTGGTGCAACCGCGTCATCCGCCTCGACGCAGGCCGCATCGCACAAGATGGATCCGTCACAGAGGTGCTGGGCGAGGCGTGAGGCGCGCGCTCTTCCTCGACCGCGACGGGATCATCAACATCGATCACGGCTATGTCCACCGGCCGGAGCAGGTTGAGTTCGTCCCCGGCATCTTCGCGCTGTGCCGGCTCGCGGTGGCGCGGGGGCTGCTGCTGGTGGTCGTCACCAACCAGTCGGGCATCGGCCGGGGACTCTACACCGAGGACGACTTCCACGCGCTGATGCGTTGGATGGGCGCGCGTTTCGCCCGCGAGGGCGCGCCGTTGCATGCCGTGGAGCACTGCCCGGACCATCCGCAGCACGGCATCGGCCCCTACCGGCGGGAGAGCACGAGGCGGAAGCCGGGGCCGGGGATGCTGGTGGATGCGGCCGCGGCGCACAGCATCGCGCTCGACGCCTCCCTGATGCTCGGCGACAAGGCGAGCGACATGGAGGCAGCGCTGGCGGCCGGCATCGCCACCCGCATCCTGGCGAGCGACGATGCCGCCGAGATCGCGCGGGCGCCGGCCGGGACGCTGGTGCTGCCCTCGGTCGCCGCGGTGGCCGGGTGGTTCGCCGCTCAGCCCGGGCGCGTGTCGGACAGCACCGGGACCGGGTGGCTGTAGTCGAGATTGGGGTTGGCGAAGGGATCGCGCCGCAGCGCAGCACCCCAGCGCCGCTGCATGTGGCCGATCTCGCCGGCGAAGCGCCGCGCCTTCGCCCCGGTCACGTCATCGCCGCGGCTGGCGGATTCGTGGTGGTACAACTCCGCGAGCGGCGTCCAGAGGATGCGCCAGCCGGCCTCGCGGATCCGCAGGCAGAGATCGATGTCGTTGAAGGCGACGGCCAGCGCCTCCGCATCCAGCCCGCCCACCAGCTCGAATACCTCCCGCCGCAGGGCCAGGCAGGCGGCGGTTGCGGCCGAGACCTCCCGCACCAGTGCAAGCGAACCGGCATGGCCGGTCGCGCCGCGTGCCGCCTGGGGCAGGTAATGCCCGGCGACGCCGCCCTGGCCGATCACCACGCCGCCATGCTGCAAGGTGCGGTCCGGATAGAGCAGCTTCGCCCCGACCGCGCCGATACCCGGCTGCAGCAGCAGCCCGACCATCTCGCGCAGCCAGCCGGGCCCGATCACCTCGATATCGTTGTTCAGCAGCAGGAGCACCTCGCCCCGTGCCTCGGCCGCAGCCTGGTTGTTGAGGGCCGAGTAGTTGAAGGGCCCTGGCGCGGGGAGGATGCGCACCCTCGGATCCCCCCGCAGCCGGTCGAACAGGGCGAAGGTCTCCGCCGCCACGCTGCCATTGTCGACGACCAGAAGCTCGATCGCCGGATAGTCGGTGCGCTCCAGGAGGCCGGTGGCGCAGGTCTCAAGCATCGCCGCCCCGTCCCGCGTCGGGATGATGACGGAGACGAGCGGCGCCGGCTGCGGCAGTGCCATCGATAGCGGCTGCCAAGCCGGCTCGGGCCCGGGCTCCCGCCGCCGGTGGTAGAGCACTTGCGGGATGTGGCGGATGCGTGCCGGCTCGCAGGCGGCGGCGATGCGCTGCGCGAGCGCATGGTCCAGCCGGTCCTCCTCCGTCAGCAGTGCCCGCCGGACGGCGCCGAGGCGGGAGGCATAGTCCTGCTGCCGCAGCAGCACCGCATCGAAGTCCGGCTTGAACCAGGGGCCGTGGCGCAGCCCGGCGGCGTCGATTCCGTCCTCGTCCGAATAGACGAGTGCCGCATCGGGATGCGCCGCCAGCTCCGCCGCGACGGCCTGGAGCGCATGCTCCGCCAGCCGGTCGGCGAGATCGAGCGCGGCGAGGAACTCGCCGCGGCCGAGGCCGGCAACCGGCCCCGCTGGCAGCAGGCTGATCCGCGGATCGGCCGCCGACGCCTCGGTCAGGGCTGGCGAGGCCTGCGGCGCGACCAGGCACAGCTCCCAATGCGGGTAGCGCTGGCCGCGCAATGCCTCGATCGCGGCCAGGATTTGCTCCTCCGCCGCCCCGGCCGCCGGCATCACCAGGGAGATCACCGGCCGCGCCCGCAACCTCACGGCGGGCGCCGGGGCCTGGCGGGCGAGCCAGGCGCGATAGGCAGCAGGATCGTTCGCTTTCTGCAAGTTCTCGCGAGCAAGCCAGGGCAACCGCCGCACCGCGCGCCGTGCCAGACCGCCCAGACGCAGCCGCAACGGCAGGGCGGAGGCCGGCATGAGCGCCCATAGCCCGCGCCAGAGGCGCCGCAGGGTCCGGCTGGAGGTGAGGCGCATCGCATGGTCCTCGGCTGCGATTCGTGCAAGACGGCGCCGTCTTGGCATCCCGATGGACGCCGACCAAGCCCTGCCCCTCTTCTCTGCCGGATTGCCCCTTCCCGCCCATGTCCCCCGAGCCCTACCGGCTGACCGCACTCACCGAGCAGCCGCCCGGACTGCGCCGCGCGATCCATGGCTACAGCACCGCCGGCACCTGGAGCCGGCTGGCGCAACGGGCCCTGGAGGTCGGGTTCGAGGTCGGCCGCAGCCTGCCGCGCGATGCCTGGCGCCGGCGCCGCCCCGGCCCATCGCCCCTGCTGCGGCTGGAGCCGGGCGAGGATGCGCGGCCCGGGGCGCGCAGCGTAGCACTTTATGTGCACTACGCCGCCTCCGGCCGCATCTCGGAGATGGTGCGGCGGCAGGTGGCGGCGCTGGCGGCGGAGGGCTTCGCCGTCGTCTTCATCACCATGGCCGCCACGGTGCCGGAGGCGGACTGGCAGGCGATGCGCGCCCAGGCCGCGCTGCTGGCGCAGCGGCGGAATTTCGGCCTCGACTTCGGCGCATGGCGGGACCTCGCGCCGGAGGCGGCGCGGCGCTGGCCGGGGGCCGAGGAACTCATGCTCGCCAATGACAGCGTGCTCGGCCCGATCCGCCCGATGGGGCCGGTGATCGCGGCGCTGCGCGGCGGCGGCGAGGGCCTCTTCGGCATGACGGAGAGCATCCAGGGCGGGCCGCATCTGCAGAGCTACATGCTGCTCGCCCGAGGCGCCGCGCCGGTCGGCGACCTGCACCTGTTCCTCGCCGAGATGCGGATCAGCCATTCCAAATGGCTCGTCGTGCAACGCGGCGAGCTGCGCTTCGCCCGCTGGATGCGCGGCCGCGGGCACCGGGTCGCGGCGCTCTTCGGCTATGGGCGGCTGGTCGGGGCGGTGCTCGCCGATCCAGCGGAGCGGGCGCAGCTCGCCGCCTCGCACCCGCTGCTGCGCGGGCTGGAGGGAATGACGCCGGAGGCGCGGGCGGCGCTGCTGGCGGAGCAGCCGCTCAACCCGACGCACCATCTATGGGCGGCGCTGACCCGGCGCCTCGGCTTCCCCTTCCTGAAGACGGAGCTGGTGCGGCGCAATCCGGGACGGCTGCCGGGGGTGGCGGGCTGGCCGGCGTTGGTGCCGGCGGAGGCGCCCTGCCCGCCCGCCGTGATCCGCGCCCACCTGGATGGCTTGGCAACACCCGGATGACAGGCCAATTCGTTACTGTGCTGTTGCGATTTACTGGACATTGCTCGGCAAGCGGCGCAAGTTAAACCGAAAGCTACACGTCAGGGTTGCAAAGCGCTCGTCGATCCTGTCTTCATTCCAGCGGGATGCCGGACACCCCATGCTCGATTGCCTCGCCAAGCCAGATGAGACTGCCTCGCCGTTGCACTGCATCGGCCCGGCTGGACTCGGCACCCTGCTGGCGCAGCTGCCGGCCGCGGCGAGCGGCTTCCTGAAGGCCACGGGCTTCGCCGGACGGGCGCAGGAACTCGCGCTCCTGCCGGGCGAGGACGGCATTGCCGGCGCCGTGCTCGGCCTCGGCGAGGGGGCGGTCACGCCCTGGTCCTTCGGCGCCCTGGCCCAGGCCCTGCCGATCGGCAGCGCATGGCGGCTGGCCGAGGCCACGCATGCCGAGCCGGCGGTGCTCGGCTGGTGCCTCGGCGCCTATCGCTTCACCCGGTTCAAGGCGCCGAAGCGGGTGCCGGCGCGGCTGGTGCCGCCGCCCGGCACCGAACAGGCGATCGCCACCGCCGAGGCCACCGCCCGGGTGCGGGACCTCATCAACATGCCCGCCAACCTGCTGGGCCCGGCCGAGCTGGCGGCTGAGGTGCGGTCGCTGGCCGAGGCGCATGGCGCCACCTGGCGCATCATCGAGGGCGAGGCGCTGGCGGATGGCTTCCCGGCCCTCGCCACGGTCGGCCAGGCCAGCCCCCGCGCGCCGCGCCTCGCCATGCTGGAATGGGGCGAGCCCGGGGCGCCGCTGGTCGCGCTCTGCGGCAAGGGCGTTTGCTTCGACACCGGCGGGCTGGACCTGAAGCCGCCAACCGGCATGCTGCGGATGAAGAAGGACATGGGCGGCGCCGCCACCGTGATCGGCCTGGCCGAGCTGGTGATGCGCATGCGCCTGCCGGTGCGGCTGCTGGTGCTGGTCGGCGCGGTGGAGAACGCCGTCTCCGGCCATGCCTTCCGCCCGATGGACGTGCTCCGCACCCGCGCCGGCATCAGCGTCGAGATCGGCAATACCGATGCCGAGGGGCGGCTCGTCCTCTGCGACCTGCTCGCCTATGCGGCAGAGCGGGAGCCGGCGCTGGTGATCGATTGCGCGACGCTGACGGGCGCCGCGCGGGTTGCACTCGGGCCCGATTTACCCGCGCTTTTCACCCCTGACGATGCGCTCGCGGAAACGCTACTGGCCGCGGGGCTGGCGACCCATGATCCAGTATGGCGCCTGCCTCTGCATGACGTTTACGATTCGTGGCTGGATAGTACGGTAGCGGACATGAACAACGTGTCGTCTCGACCCATGGCGGGGGCGATCGTTGCTGGATTGTTTCTGCGGCGTTTCGTGCCCAAAGGCGTCCGATGGGCGCATCTCGACCTCTACGCCTGGAACGACGCCACCCGTCCTGGACGGCCAGAAGGGGGAGAAGCCCAGGCTTTACGGGCCCTGGCACACGGCCTCGATGCTCTGTTCGGTCCAGGAAGAGGGCCGCTCCGGTAACGAGAACGAGATGGTGGGGAAACTTTTTAGGTCTAGCCGCTCTGATGCATGAGCGGGCAAGCGTTATCCAAGACTGAAGCTACTTCGAAAGTGTCTATCCCGGTCAGTGGGTCAGGGCCTGCGCACCGGACATGTTCAAAGGCCCATAAGGGGCGAGGGGATTGGAGCAATGGCGGTACAGAGCAACCCCGACCAGCTGGTCGGCATTCTGCGGGACACGGTGGTCGCCCTGGTTCGGCGCGATGGTCCCGACCTTTCGGCGCGCCAGCTGGGGGTTTTCCTCACGGTCTACCTGACCGACGGCCCGCATACCGTGCGCGGCCTCGCGGCGGAGCTGAACGTCTCCAAGCCGGCGATCACCCGGGCACTCGACCGGCTCGGCGAGCTCGATCTCGCGCGCCGCAAGGTGGACCCGATGGACCGCCGCAGCGTCATCGTGCAGCGCACGCTGAAGGGCACCGCCTTCCTGCGCGACATGCGCCAGATCATGTCCGAGGCCGAGACCACGACGCACGAGATGCCGGCAGTCGCCAACGAGGCGGCCAACGCCGAGTCCTCGCGCGAGAACCGCAAGGCCGGCTGAGCGGTCTCCCTTCCAACCCCCGCGAAACTGCGCAGCGGTTTTGTCGGGGGAGTTTTGCCGGGGGAGGCTTCAGTATCCGGCGGCGGGGTCGACCAGGTTCAAGGGCGTGAGGCCCGCACGCGACCGGTGGATGTTCTCCACCACCTGAGGTGCCGCGCTGCGGGGAATGGTGATGCTGGCGGCATGGGGCGTCAGCACCACCTTCGGATGCGCCCAGAAGGGATGCTCCGCCGGCAGCGGTTCCGGCTCGAAGACATCGAGCGCAGCGCCGGCGAGGCGGCCGCTATCCAGCGCGGCGAGCACATCCGCCGCGACCATGTGGCCGCCACGGGCGGAATTCAGCAGGAAGGCGCCTTCGGGCAGCAGGGCCAGCCGCGCCGCATCGAGCAGGCCGCGCGTCTCCGGCGTCAGCGGCAGCAGGCAGACGAGGATGTCGCTGCGGCCGAGCATGGCGGCAAGGCCCTGCTCGCCATGGAAGCACTCGACGCCGGACAGGGATTTCGGCCCGCGCGACCAGCCCATCACCGGAAAGCCGAGCGCCAGCAGGGCGCGGGCCGCATCACCGCCGAGCGCGCCGAGGCCGAGGATGCCGATGCGCCGCCGCGCCGTGTCGGGCGCCGACAGCTCGCGCCAGACCCGCGCGGCCTGCTGCGCGCGATAGTCCAGGTCCTGGCGATGGAAGCGCAGCACGTTGAGCAGCACCCATTCGGTCATGCCCTGGGTGAGCCGCTCGTCGACCAACCGCGCCACCGGCACGCCCGGCGGCGGGCCAGGCGGGCGCAGCAGATGGTCGACGCCGGCGCCCATGGAGACGAGCAGCCTCAGATTCGGGTAGCGGCGCAGCTCGGCCAGGTCATGCGCCGTCCAGCACACCGCGGCCTCGATCTCGGAGGGGTCGCCCGCCTCGGGAAAGAGGCGGATCTCGAGGCCCGGATCCACCTCGAGCAGGGCATCGCGCCAATCCTCCATGGTGGAGGCCTTGGTGGAGAGCAGCACGGCCATCCCTAAAGTCCCTTCGACTCGAGTACCTGCAGCCCCTCCGGCAGGGCGCTGACCCAGGCGCGCCAATCCTGCCGCCTGGTCGCCGCCCGCTCCTCGCCATCGGCAAGGCGGGCATAAAGGCTCAGCACCCCCCGCGACCACCAGAAATCGAACTGCCTCTCATCGGCGAGGACGAGCGCGGCGGTGCGGTCGAAGACGCCGTCCTTCACCCGCGGGATCTGCTTCGTCAGCCACCACCAGCAGCCGGCCGCCAGGACCGCGGCGCCGAGATAGAAATGCACCAGCACGGTGGCGCCGAAGGAGAGGACGAGGATGGCCGCCGCCGGCACCACATTCTCGCTGGCGCGATAGACCGGGCTGCCCGGCGAATTCATCCGCCGAATATGCACGCCGAGCTTCACCTGCCCGGCCTCCAGCAGGCCGCGCAGCCTCTCCAGTTCCGTCATGCCCCCGCCTCGGTCCTCAGCTCAGTTGCGCCGGAGGCGCGCAGATCGAACGCCGCCGCCATCAGGGCTCGGGTATAGGGCTCGCGCGGCGCGGTGGCGAGTTGCTCCGCCTCGCCCTCCTCCACCACCCGGCCATCCTTCAGCACGATGATGCGGTGCGCCAGCGCCCGCACCACGCGCAGATCGTGGCTGATGAAGAGGTAGGCCAGCCGGTGCCGCGCCTGCAGCGCCCGCAGCAGCTCCACCACCTGGGCCTGGACGGTAACGTCGAGCGCGCTGGTCGGCTCGTCCAGCACCAGCAGCCGGGGCTTCAGCACCAAGGCGCGGGCGATGGCGATGCGCTGGCGCTGGCCGCCGCTGAACTCGTGCGGGTAGCGCACCGCCATGGCGGGGTCGAGGCCGACTTCCTCCAGCGCGCCGGCGACGGCCGCGTCGCGGGCGGCGCGGGTGAGGCCGGGCTCATGCACCTCGAGCCCCTCGCCGATGATCTCCCCGGCCGAGAGGCGGGGCGAGAGCGAGCCATAGGGATCCTGGAAGACGACCTGCATCCGCCGCCGCAGCGGGCGCAGCGCCCGGCGGGAGAGCGGCTGGATGTCCTGCCCCTCGAAGCGGATGGCGCCCTCGCTCCCTTCCAGCCGCAGCAGGGCGAGGCCGAGCGTCGTCTTGCCGCTGCCGCTCTCGCCGACCAGGCCGAGCGTCTCGCCCTCCCGCACCGCGAGCGAGACGCCGTCGACCGCCTTCACCGCCCCCACCTGGCGGCGCAGCAGGCCGCGGCGGATGGGGAAATGGACGCGCAAGCCCTCCACCTCCGCCACCAGCGGCGCGGCGGGGGCGACCGGCGCGGGGCGGCCATGGGGCTGGGTCGCCAGCAGCATCCGCGTATAGGGGTGCTGCGGGTCGGCGAAGAGGGCGGCGGCGGTGTTCTGCTCCACCGCCTCGCCGTCGCGCATCACCACCACCCGGTCGGCATGGCGGCGGACGATGGCGAGGTCATGGGTGATGAGCAGCATCGCCATGCCGAGCCGCGCCTTGAGATCCGCCAGCAGCTCGAGGATCTGCGCCTGGATGGTGACGTCGAGCGCCGTGGTCGGCTCGTCGGCGATCAGCAGCTTCGGGTCGTTGGCGAGCGCGGCGGCGATCATCACCCGCTGGCGCTGGCCGCCGGAGAGCTGGTGGGGATAGGCGTTGAGGCGTTCCTCGGCGCGCGGCAGGCCGGCCAGGCGCAGCACCTCCAGCACGCGGGCGTGCAGGGCGGCTCCGGCGAGCGGGCGGTGCAGCGTCACCGCCTCCCCCACCTGCCGGCCGATGCCGTGCAGCGGGTTGAGCGAGGTCATCGGCTCCTGGAACACCATCCCCGCCACGCCGCCGCGCAGCCGCAGCAGGGCACGCTCATCGGCCCCAAGGACATCGGTGCCGTCGAGGGTGATGCGGCCGGAAAGGATGCGCGCCGCCGGCGGCAGCAGGCGCAGCGTCGACAGGGCGGAGAGCGACTTGCCGCTGCCGCTCTCGCCGACCAGCGCGAGCGTCTCGCCGGCACGCAGGGTGAAGGAAAGGCCGCGCACCACCGGCCGCGGGCCGAAGGCGATGGTGAGGTCCTCGACCGAGAGCAGCGGCGCCGTCATCGGCCGCCGCCCGGGAGCTTCCGCGGGTCGAGGGCGTCGCGCACCGCCTCGCCGACGAAGATCAGCAGGGTCAGCACGCCGCCGAGCACGATGAAGCCGGTGAAGGCGAGCCAGGGGGCCTGGAGGTTGTTCTTGCCCTGGCTCAGCAGCTCCCCGAGCGAGGGCGAGCCGGGCGGCAGGCCGAAGCCGAGGAAGTCGAGCGAGGCGAGGATGGTGACGCTGCCCGAGAGGGTGAAGGGCAGGAAGGTGAGCGTCGCCACCATCGCATTCGGCAGGATGTGCCGCGCCATCAGCCGCGTGTCCGACACGCCGAGCGCGCGGGCGGCGCGGACATAGTCGAGGTTTCGGCCGCGGAGGAATTCGGCGCGCACCACGCCGGTCAGGCTCATCCAGGAGAAGGCGAGCAGGAAGGCCAGCAGGACCCAGAAGCTCGGCTGGATGATGCTGGCGAGGATGATCAGCAGGAAGAGCTGCGGCATGCCCGACCAGATCTCGATGAAGCGCTGGAAGAGCAGGTCGGTCAGCCCGCCGTAGAAGCCCTGCACCGCCCCGGCCGCGACGCCGATGACGGAGCCGAGGATGGTCAGCGTGAAGCCGAAGAGCACCGAGATGCGGAAGCCGTAGATGACTCGCGCCAGCACGTCCCGCGCCTGGTCGTCCGTGCCGAGCCAGTTGCGGGCGGAGGGCGGCGAGGGCGCCGGCCGGCCGAGGTCGCGCACCACCGTCGCGTAGGAATAGGGAATGGCCGGCCAGAGCATCCAGCCGCCGCGCTGCGCGATCTCCTCGACCAGCGCCGGGTCGTGCCAGTCCGCCTCGGTCGGCAGGCCGTCGGGGAGGATGTCGCTCTCGGCATAGTCGGCAAGGACGGGGACGAACCACTGGCCCTCCACCCGCGCCACCAGCGGCCGGTCATTGGCGATGAATTCGGCGAAAAGGGTGACGAGGAAGAGCGCGGCGAAGATCCAGAAGGACCACCAGCCGCGCCGGTTGCCGCGGAAATTCGCCAGCCGTCGCGCATTCAGCGGGCTCATCGGCTGGTCGGTTGCCTATCCGGGATCATCCCCCCTGCTTAAGCATGGGGGGATGGCTCCGGACAAGCGGGGCGGTTACGTGCCCCGGCCGGTCTTGGCCTGGAGTTCGTCGATGCGGCGGGAGGCATCGGCCTTGGTCATCTCCGGGTCGAATTCCTCGCCCGCCTCCTCGCTGAGGGTCTTCAGGTAGCTGGCCTGGGCGCCGGTCATCTTCTGGTCGCCGGTGGTCCAGTCATCCGGGTCCTTGATGGTGTTGGAGCCGGGCTCCGGGTCTCGCTTCGGGTTCTCGGTCATGGTCAGCGTTGCTCCTCAGGATCGTGTTCCCTTAACGTTCATGACAAGCAGGCGTTGCAGCCTGGAATGCGGATCGGCCGAGGCTTATGTTGCAGTGCAGCGAAACCCGGACCGCATCGGCACGCTGGGGTCGCATCAGACGCGGGCCATTCCGCTTCATCGCCCGAAAGGATTAGCCCTTGAACCAGATACGCAGCCGCCTGTCCGACCTGGTTCGCCAGCAGCAGGCCCGGATGAGCGCCGCGGCCGGCGCCGCGACGGAGGCGGGCGACCTCGTCGAGCTGGCCGGCTTCGGCCCCGACCCCGGCTCCGTCCGCATGCTCGCCTATCTGCCGGAGGGGCTGCCCCAGGGCGCTCCGCTCGTCGTCGCCCTGCATGGCTGCACCCAGACCGCGGCGGGCTACGCCGCGGGAACCGGCTGGATGGCGCTCGCCGAGGCCGGGCGCTTCGCCCTGCTGCTGCCGGAGCAGCGCCAGGCCAACAACCCGAACCGCTGCTTCAACTGGTTCGAGCCGGGCGATTCCACCCGCGGCCAGGGTGAGGTCGCCTCCATCCACTCCGCCATCCGGCACATGGTGGCGACGCGGGGGATCGACCCGAAGCGGGTCTTCGTCACCGGGCTCTCGGCCGGGGGCGCGATGACGGCCAACCTGCTCGCCACCTATCCGGAGGATTTCGCCGCGGGCGCCGTCATCGCTGGCCTGCCCTATGGCGCGGCGACCAGCATGCCGGAAGCCTTCGAGGCCATGGCCTCCGGCAAGCCCCGCGCCGCGGCCGAATGGGCGGCGCTGGTCCGCGCGGCCTCCCCGCATCGGGGCCCCTGGCCGCGCGTCTCCATCTGGCAGGGCGATGCCGATACCACCGTGCGGCCGGTCAATGCCGAACAGCTCGCCCGGCAATGGGCGGCGCTGCACGGCACCACCGGGGCGCCGGTCCAGACGGGCAGCGGCACGCACCGGGCGCTGGCCTGGCGCGATGCCGGGGGACAGGTGGTGCTGGAGCACCACACCATCGCCGGCATGGCGCATGGCGTGCCGCTCGACTCCAGCGGCATCGGCCAGGCGGGGCCCTTCTTCCTCCAGGCCGGGATCGGCTCCACCGCCGCCATCGCCGAGTTCTTCGGCTTGCCGGTGGGCCAGCCGCAGGGCAAGGCGCAAGGCCAGGCGCGCCCGGCCAGCGGTCCTTCCCCCCGCCCGATCATCGACCAGGAGGGGAACCGGGCGGAGAAGGCGGCGGACGATTTCACCCTGGGCGGGATCAAGCTCGACTCCATCGATCCGAACGGCGTGATCCGCAAGGCGCTGACGGCGGCCGGGCTGATGAAGGGCTGACTTCGGCGGGGCGCGCTCCCATGCTCCTCCCCGGACAAGGGAGACAGGGCATGGAACAGCGCAGCCTCGGCCGATCCGGGATCAAGGTCCCGCCGCTGATGTTCGGCGGCAACGTCTTCGGCTGGACCATCGACAAGGCCCAGTCGCACCGCATCCTCGACCGGCTGGTGGATGCCGGCCTCCATGCCATCGACACGGCGGATGTCTATTCCGCCTGGGCGCCCGGCCACCAGGGCGGCGAGAGCGAGACCATCATCGGCGAGTGGCTGAAGGCGAGCGGCAAGCGCAGCCAGGTCGTCATCGCCACCAAGGTCGGCATGAAGATGGGCTCCGGCGACCAGGGCCTCTCGCGCGACTGGATCATGAAGGAGGTGGAGGCCAGCCTCCGCCGGCTGCAGACCGACGTCATCGACCTCTACCAGGCGCACAAGGACGACGAGACGGTGCCGCTGGAGGAGACGCTCGGCGCCTTCGCCGACCTCGTCAAGGCGGGCAAGGTGCGGGCCATCGGCGCCTCCAACTACTCGGCGCCGCGGCTGAAGCAGGCGCTGGAGGTGAGCGCGAGGGACGGCCTGCCGCGCTACGAGACGCTGCAGCCGCTCTACAACATGATGGACCGCCGGGTCTTCGAGGAGGCGCTCGGGCCGCTCTGCCAGGCGGAGGGCATCGGCGTCGTCAACTACTATGCGCTGGCCTCGGGCTTCCTCAGCGGCAAGTACCGGTCGGAGGCGGATTTCGGCAAGAGCAAGCGCGGCGGCAACATGGGCAAGTACCTGACGCCGCGCGGGCTGAGGGTGCTGGCGGCGCTCGATGCGGTCGCCGGCGAGGTGGCGGCGACGCCGGCGCAGGTGGCCATCGCCTGGTTGCTGGCGAAGCCGGTGGTGACGGCACCGATCGCCAGCGCCACCAGCCTCGACCAGCTCGAGGATCTGCTCGGTGCGACGGCGCTCGGCCTCAGCCCGGCCCAGGTCGCGGCGCTGGACGAGGCGAGCGCGGAGTGACTCCCCATGAAGCCGCTTCGCGGCTTCATGGGGCCCGGTTTCTGCGCCTACCCCTTCCCCGTCATCCTGGCGAAGACGGCGCGGTCCCGGTTCTCCTGCATCAGCATGCGGAAGCCCGGGATCGTGTCGAGCCCGAGGCCGAGCGGGATGCCGGTCTCCTCGTCCGCGGTGACCTTCGCATAGCTCTCGCCGGTGAATTTCTCCCATTTGCCGGCGGGCTTCTTCACCTCGATATGCACGACGGTCGCCTTCAGCACCATGCGCACGATCGCCTCCTTCGGCGCGGAGGGCTTGGTGAGGCTCGGGTTGCCGGCGATCATCACCCAGCCATTGGCCATCGCCCAGGCGGTCAACTCTTCCTTGGTCATCGGGGACATCCTCTTGCGCGTGCGGCGATAGGCCGAAAGCGTACGCCCTGCACGGGGGGCTTCACGGAAGGCGGAGAGGCGCGGCTCGTTGCCGGGCTCGGTCCGAACCCAGGCCGGAGCCATCGGTTCGGCAGGGACCACCCAGTTGGAGGTCCGGATGTTCTACACCGATGGCAAGCTGCAATACCCCGTCCGCGTCGAGCGGCCCAACCCCGTCTTCGCCCGCGCCCTGCAGCAGGCGATCGGCGGCGTCGAGGGCGAGATCCGCGTGATGATGCAGTATCTCTTCCAGGGCTGGGGCAGCCGCGGCCCGCAGAAGTACCGCGACATGCTGATCAACACCGGCACGGAGGAGATCGGCCATATTGAGATGCTCTCCACCGCCGTCGCGCTGAACCTCGAGGGCGCGCCGCTCTCCTTCCAGGAGGAGGTCGCGGCCGATCCGGTGGCGGGCGCGGTGCTGTCGGGCATCAACATGCGCCACATCCTCTCGACCGGCCTCGCCGCGACGCCCGAGAACAGCAACGGCGTGCCCTTCAACGCGAGCCATGTCTACGCCAGCGGCAACATCGCCGCCGACATGTACGCCAATGTCGCCGCCGAGGCGACCGGGCGCGTGCTGGCGACGCGGCTCTACAACATGACCGAGGATGCGGGGATGAAGGACATGCTCTCCTTCCTCATCGCCCGCGACACCATGCACCAGCAGCAGTGGCTGGCGGTGATCGAGGAGCTGGGCGGCTCGACCGCGAACCTGCCGATCCCGAACAGCTTCCCGCAGGAGCAGGAGGCGGGGCAGTTCTCCTATGCCTATTTCGGCCATCGCATCGACGGCCAGGTGCCGGCCGGGCGCTGGACCGAGGGCGCCTCGCTTGACGGCCGCGGCCAGTTCTCGCCGATGAAGTCGGAGCCGCTGGGCGGGGTGCCGACCCTCGCGCCGCCGCGGCCGGACAGCGGCGCGCAGTCCGACCAGATCGGCGCCTCCCCTATCGCGGCGAACGACCCGCTGGCCGGCGGCACGCCGAGCGTCGCCTGACCGCTTGACAGGGCGCGGTACCCCGGCCGATGAATGCGGCCGGGGTACCGCGACCACCCCGTGAGGCGACAGCCCAAGGATCGCGTCCGCAGTCAGGAGTGGACGCACCATGCCCTCGCCCAACACCATCACCCCATCCCAGCTCGCCCGCCTGGTCGGCACGCCCGAGGCGCCCGTCGTCATCGACCTGCGCCTGCCGGAGGATTCCGGGGCCGATCCGCGCCGCCTCCCGGCCAGCATCGCCCTCGGCCATGACGCCGTCGCCGACTGGGCCCCGCGCTTCGCCGGCCGCCACGCCGTCCTGGTCTGCCAGCGCGGCCTGAAGCTCTCCCACGGCGCGGCCGCCTGGCTCCGCCATGCCGGGGCCGGGGCCGAGGTCCTGGAAGGCGGCTTCCTCGCCTGGCGCGAGGCGGGCCTGCCGCTCCTCCTCCCCGACCGCCTGCCGCCGCGCGACGCCGCCGGGCGGAGCCTCTGGGTCACCCGCGCGCGGCCGAAGATCGACCGCATCGCCTGCCCGTGGCTGATCCGCCGCTTCGTCGATCCCGGCGCGGTCTTCCTCTTCGTCGCCGCCTCCGAGGTGGCGGCGGTCGCCGAGCGCTTCGGCGCCACACCCTTCGACATCGAGGGGGTGTTCTGGAGCCATCGCGGCGAGGCCTGCACCTTCGATGTCATGCTGGAGGAGCTCGGCCTGCTGACCGAGCCGCTGGCGCGGCTGGCGCGGATCGTCCGCGGCGCCGACACGGCGCGGCCCGACCTCGCCCCCGAGGCGGCGGGGCTGCTGGCCATCTCCCTTGGCCTTTCGCGGATGCTGCGCGACGACCTGGCGCAGCTCGACGCCGCGATGCCGGTCTATGACGCCCTCTACCGCTGGGCCCGGGACGCGACGGGGGAAACGCATGACTGGCCGGCGCCGAGGGCGGCATGAGCGGCGGCGCAGCCGGGATGCGTGGCGCCGGCATCTCGGCTATGGGACCACCTCCTGATCCGGTGGATGCCTCGATGCCGCCTGCCTCCTTCCCGAGCTTCGCCGAGGCGCTCCGCGTCTGGTTCCGCATCGGCTGCCTCTCCTTCGGCGGGCCCGCCGGCCAGATCGCCCTGCTGCACCGGGAGGTGGTGGAGGAGCGGCGCTGGATCTCCGACGCCCGCTTCCTGCATGCGCTCAATTTCTGCACGCTGCTGCCGGGGCCGGAGGCGCAGCAGCTCGCCACCTATCTCGGCTGGCTGATGCATGGCGTGCGCGGCGGGCTTGCCGCAGGGCTGCTCTTCATCCTGCCCGGCGCGCTGGTGATGCTGGCGCTCTCGGCCATCTACGTCGCCTTCGGCGAGGTGCCGCTGGTGGCGGCGCTGTTCTTCGGCCTGAAATGCGCCGTGCTGGTGCTGGTGGTGGAGGCGCTGCTGCGGGTCGCGCGGCGGGCGCTGAAGGGGACGATCCCCTGGCTGCTGGCGGGGGCGGCCTTCGCTGCGCTCTTCCTCTTCGCCCTGCCCTTCCCGCTGGTGGTGCTGGGGGCGGCGCTGGCCGGCCTGCTGATGCCGCAGGCCTTCGCCGGCGGCGGCCATGGGCGGGCGCAGGACGGCCCCCCTGCCCTGCTCGATGCGCTGATCGCGGCGGAGCCGGGGCGCATCGCCCGCATGGGCGCCGCGGCACGGTGGGCCGGGCTGGCGGCGCTGGCGCTCTGGTTCTGGCCGGTCGCGCTGCTGATGCAGGCCGGCGGGCTGTTCGGCGACCTCGCCTGGTTCTTCTCGAAGATGGCCGTCGTCACCGTCGGCGGCGCCTATGCGGTGCTGGCCTATGTGGCGCAGGAGGCGGTGGAGGGCTATCGCTGGCTCACGGCCGGCCAGATGCTGGCCGGGCTCGGCCTCGCCGAGACGACGCCCGGGCCGCTGATCCTCGTGCTGCAATTCGTCGGCTACCTGGCGGGCGGCACGGCCGGGGCGCTGCTGGTGCTCTGGGTTACCTTCGCCCCCTGCTTCGCCTGGATCTTCCTCGGGGCGCCCTATGTCGAGCGGCTGCACGACGTGGAGCGGCTGAAGGGGGCGCTGGCCGGGGTGACGGCGGCGGTGGTCGGCGTCATCGCCAACCTGGCGCTGTGGTTCGGGCTGCGGGTGCTGTTCGGCGTGATCCTCGAGGTGCCGCTCGGGCCGATGCGGCTGGAGGTGCCGGTGCCTGCGACCCTCGACCCGCTGGCGCTGCTGCTGGCGGTGCTGGCGGGGGTGGCGCTGTTCCGCATGAAGCTCGGCGTGGTGCAGACGCTGGGCCTCACGGCGCTGGCCGGGCTGGTGCTGAAGCCGGCGGCGGACTGGCTCCTGTCGGGGTTCGGCGGGTGATGGCGGCGGCGCCGGTGGCCGGCGCCCGCCTCAGCCGCCATGATGGGCCGTGGCCCCGCACCCGGCATCAGCGATCGACCTGAGGCTGCTCCGCCAGTTCGTGGCGGTCGCCGAGGAATTGCATTTCCGCCGCGCCGCCCGCCGGCTGGCGATGTCGCAGCCCCCGCTCACCGCGGCCATCCAGCGGCTCGAAGCCGAGATCGGCGCGACGCTCCTCGAGCGCGGCAACCGGGCCGTCGCGCTCACCCCGGCCGGCGCGACCCTGCTGGAGGAGGCGCGCGCGCTGCTCCGCCAGGCGGACCATGCCGTGCTCGCCGCACGGGACGCGGCGGCGGGACGGCTCGGCATCGTCCGGCTGGGCTATGTCGGCAGCGCCATGTATGGCCGCCTGCCGGCCACGATCCGGTCCCTCCGGCGCCACCACCCCGGCCTGCGGCTGGAGCTGCGCGAGGCGACCACCGCGGCGCAGGTGGCGGCGCTGCACGCGGGCGAGCTGGACATCGGCATCGTCATCCCACCCTTCGGCGGCGAGGCCGGCCTGCATGTGCAGGCCTTCGATGCCGACCGGCTGGCGATCGCCCTTCCGGCCGCGCATCCGCTGAGCAGCCGGACCGCGCTCCGGCTCGCCGACCTGGCCGGGGAGCCCTTCGTGCTCTGGCCGGCCCGCGAGGGCCGCGGCTTCCATGACCGCGTGATCCGGCTCTGCGCCGCCGCGGGCTTCGTGCCGGAGGTCGTGCAGGAGGCGCATGGCATGCATGCCGTCCTCTCGCTCGTCGCCGTGGAGGCGGGCGTGTCGATCGTGCCGGCGGCCATGGCCTCGGTGCGCCCCGTCGAGATTCGCTACGTGCCGCTGCCGGAGGACGCAGCCGCCTTCGAGCATGTCGCCTGCCGGCGGGAGGCGGGCGCCGCACCGGCGACGCTGGTCCTCTTCGCGGCCCTGATTGATAGGCGCTGAGTATCGCCGGGGCTGGCAAACGGTATTGGCCCTATCGCAGGGCGCTCTCCACCTCCAGGCCATGAGGAGGTGCAGGGGATGATGGAGTTCACCGGACAAGTGGCGCTGGTCACCGGCGCCGGCCGTGGCCTGGGGCGGGCCTATGCGGAGGGCCTGGCGCGCCGCGGCGCCTTCGTCGTCGTGCATGACGTCGGCGCGGCCGGGGACGGCACGGGCCGGGACCCGGGCGTGGCCGAAGCGGCAGCGGAACGGATCAGGCGGCGCGGCGGGCGGGCCGGTGCGGCCTGCGGGCCGATCGACACGCGGGAAGGCTGCAACCGGCTGGTCGGGGGCATCCTGGCCGAGCATGGCCGGCTCGACATCCTCATCCACAATGCCGGATGGGTCGGCTATCAGGCGATCGAGGCGCTGACGCCCGACTTTCTCGACCGGATGCTCCGCCTCGGCATCGACGCGCCGCTCTGGCTCGCGCAGGCCGCCTGGCCGGCGATGCGGCGGCAGCGCCATGGCCGCATCCTGCTGACCACCTCCGACCGTGCGATCTACCCGGCCTATGCCCAGCCGGGCCTCGCCGCCTATGCGGCGGCCAAGATGGCGGCGATCGGCCTCGTGAACATCCTCGCTTGCGAGGGCGAGGCGGAGGGCATCCTCGTCAACGCCGTCTCGCCCGTCGCCAGGACGCGGATGTGGGGCGTCTCGGGCGAGGCGGATGACCTCAGGCCCGAGGCGGTCGCCCCCGGGGCGCTCTACCTGGTTTCGGCCGCCTGCCGGGCGAGCGGCTGGGTGCTGCGCGCCGCGAACGGCCACTTCGTCGCCACGCGTGCCGTGGAGGCCGAGGGCGTCGACTACCCCGGCGACATCAGGGGGATCGCAGCCGCCGATGCCGAGGCCGTCGCTGCGGCCTGGCCGGTCATCGCGACCGCACCGTCCGAGCCACGCCCGGCGCGGCGGGATCCGCGCGCCGGCCCGGCTGACGGACCCATGGCGGCCTGAGCCCCGTCGCCGGCTCGCCCTGCGAGACGGCAACCCACCCGCCCCGGGCCATGACCCGCAATACCGGAGAGGAGTGATGAGCAGGAGCACCCCCACCCGTCGTGCCGTCCTTGCGACCGCCCTGGCGATTGCCGCCGGCGGAACCGGCCCAGCCGAAGCCAGAGGAGAGACACCCATGCACCAGCTGCGCATCTACCAGATCTTCGACCACAACAAGGCCGCCTTCCACGACCGCTTCCGCGACCATGCCGCGCGGATCATGCGCCGGCACGGCTTCGACATCGCGGCGATGTGGGAGGCACGCGGCGAGGCCGGGCCCGAATTCGTCTACCTGCTGCGCTGGCCGGACGAGGCCGCGATGACGGCGCGCTGGGCGGAGTTCATGGCGGACGAAGAGTGGTCCCGCATCAAGGACGAGACCGCCGCGCGGCATGGCGCGCTCGTCGGCCGGATCGAGAGCCGGGTGCTGCAGCTCACGCCCTACTCGGAAGCCCCTGGCTGACGCGGGGACTGCCCTCAGTCCGGCGTCGCCGGGCGCGAGCGGCAGCCGGGGAGGCCGGTCCCTTGCCGGGCGAGCGCAGGGGGCGGGATGCGCCGCCCCGTGCCGGTCACACCGCTTCGCCGGCGACCCAGCCGCTCGACCAGGCCCATTGGAAATTATACCCGCCGAGCCAGCCGGTGACGTCCACCGCCTCGCCGATGACGAAGAGGCCGGGGACCGCCCTCGCCTCCATCGTCCGGGAGGACAGCGCGGCGGTGTCGACGCCGCCAAGGGTCACCTCCGCCTTGGCATAGCCCTCCGTGCCGGCGGGCCGCAGCTCCCAGCGCTTCAGCAGGCCTGCGAGCCCGTCGAGGGCGCGGTCGGGCAGCTCCGCCATCGGCCTCGGGGGCAGGTGCGCCTCGGCCAGGGCGGCGGCCAGGCGCCCGGGCAGCAGTTCGCCGAGCACCGTCCTAGCCTCGGCCCGGGGGCGGGTGCGCTTGCGCTCCCGCAGCGCCGCCGCCGCATCGAGCTCCGGCAGCAGGTCGAGGGCGATCGCCTCGCCCTCCCGCCAGTAGGAGGAGACCTGCAGGATCGCCGGGCCCGAGAGCCCGCGATGGGTGAAGAGCATCGCCTCCGGGAAGGCGCGCTTGCCGCAGCGGGCGATGGCCGGCAGGGCGAGGCCGGAGAGCGGGCGCATCAGCGCGAGCGGGTCGCCCTCGAAGGTCAGCGGCACCAGGCCCGGCCGCGGCGCGACCAGCGGCAGGCCGAAGCGACGGGCGATGTCGTGGGCGAGGCCGGTCGCCCCCATCTTCGGGATGGAGAGGCCGCCCGTCGCCAGGATGAGGGCGGGCGCCGCGGCATCGCCGCGCTCGGTCGAGACGCGGAAGCCATCGGCCCGCTCCACGCCCGTGATGCGCGCGCCGAGCCGCAGCTCCACCCCCGCCGCCGCGCATTCCGCCAGCAGCATCGCCACCATCGCCCGCGCCGAGCCGTCGCAGAAGAGCTGGCCGAGCGTCTTCTCGTGGAAGGCGATGCCATGCTTCCGCACCAGGGCGACGAAGTCGTGCTGGGTGTAGCGCGCCAGCGCCGAGCGGGCGAAATGCGGGTTGGCGGAGAGGAAGCGGTCCGGCGCGCAGTGCAGGTTGGTGAAATTGCACCGCCCGCCGCCGGAGATAAGGATTTTCCGCCCCGCCTCCGGCGCATGGTCGAGCACCAGCACCCGCCGCCCGCGGCGCCCGGCGCTGATGGCGGCCATCAGCCCGGCCGCGCCGGCGCCGAGGATGATCGCGTCATGGGACATCAGGCGAGGCCAGCGGCCGCGGCCGGCCGGTGGCGGCACTGCATCGAGGAGGAGTTCTCCGGTGTCGGGTCGGCGGCGAGCATAGCGGGGCCGCTTAGCGGCCGGTATCGCCCTCGGTGCCGGTGGCCGCCAGCGGCGGGGGCGATGGCGGGGCCTCGGGCAGCGCTCCTCCACCCTCCGGCCGTTGCGCGGGGAAGACGAGGCTGACCTGCGTCCCGCCCACCTCGCCCCGGGCGAGCGTCATCCGCCCGCCAAGTTGCGAGGCCAGCGCCTGGATCAGCCGCTGCCCCGTCCCATGCCCCGTGCCCTGGCGCGGCTCCTCCGCCGCGAGGCCGATGCCGGTATCCGCGACGACAAGGCTGTAGAGTCCGTCATCCTGGCCGAAGGCGACGCGGATCACGCCGCTGCGATTCGTCGGGAAGCCGTGCTTCAGCGCATTGGTGACGAGCTCGTTCACGACGAGGCCGAGATCGGCCGCCATGGCGAGCGGCAGGGCATGCGCTTCGGCATTGACGGTGAGCGCGACCGGCCGCCCCGGCTCGATGCCGGTGCGGAGATCCTCGACCAGGCCCTCGAGGAAGACCTTGCTGTCCACCACCGCCGTCTCCGCCCGGCGCGAGAGCCGCTGGTGCAGCCGGCCGAGCACCTGCACCCGCCCGGCCGCGCGCTGCAGGGCCTGCGCCGCCTGCGGGTCCGTGCGCGCCTGGGCCTGGAGCATGCCGATCAGCCGCTGCATGTCGTTGCGGACACGGTGGGACATCTCGTCGAGCAGCAGCCCCTGCTGCTCGGCCGCCAGCTCCGCCTCGCGCCGGGCCGCCACCTGGCGCCGCACCTGGCGGCGCTGCACGGCGATCAGCGACGCGGCCAGCTTGGCAACGGCGAACCAGAGGAAGGCATCGATGAAGGCCTCGAGGCCGATGCCGCCCGCCGTCCGCAGCCCCTGCCAGAGGATCAGCGCGAAGCCGAGCGTCGCCGAGGCGAGGCCGACGGCGAGGCCGAAGCCAGCCGAAGCCAGCACCACCGGGGCGAGCAGAAGCAGCATCCGTGGCGTCGTACCGATGCCCGGCGCGAAGCCGCCGAGCGCGAAGAGCACGAGCACGCCAAGCGCAGCACCCGGGCGCACCCAGCCTTCGAGGCCTGGCGAACGGGGGGCGGGGTCGGGCAAGGCAACGGCTCCTTGCAACAGGTGGAAACAATCTGCCCTGTTGGCAGGCGCGCCCCGCCGGCGCAATGCACGGAAACCGGAGATCAGGCGGGCCGCCGGCCTAACCCCGCCCTGCAAGCGCCAGCGCCACGCGGCGGAAGCCCGCCCATTGCTGCCGCACCCAGCCGCCGGTCGCCATCGCCTCCTCCGTGCCCGGGGCGCCGGTGCGCGGATAGGCGTCGCGGTTCCAGTCGGCGGTGCCGAAGATCCAGTCCCAGACCGGCAGCAGCACCGCGTAGTTCTTGCCCGCGGCGCCGGCCGAGAGCTCGCCATGGTGGAGCCGGTGGAAGCGCGGCGAGACCACCAGCCGCTCGCCCAGCCGGCCGTAGCTGAGGCGGACATTGGCGTGGCTCATGCTCTCGGCCAGGCGCAGCACGAGGAGGATGAAGGGGAATTGCCCCGGCGGCACGCCGATCAGCAGGGCGATGCCGCCGAACCAGAGGGCGGCCAGCACATCGTCCAGGATGTGGTTGCGGTCATCCGTCCAGAAGGTCATCTGCCGCTGCGCATGGTGGATGGCATGCAGCGCCCACCACCAGCGGAGGCCGTGCTGCGCCCGGTGCCGCCAGTACTCGCCGAAATCCAGCACCACGACATAGACGAGGAAGGCGAGCAGCGGCGCGGCCCGGAGCGGCGGGAAGATCTCCTCCAGCGTCGGCGGCAGCAGCCCCTCCTCGGTCAGCCAGCCCTCCCAGCGGGTTTGCAGCGAGGCCAGCAGCACGAAGGCAAGGAGCGGCAGCACCCCGAGCCGGGCGAGGAAGGTGTAGACCATGTCGGTGCGGATGGCGCGGCGGTCGGCGACCGGCTCCACCGGCCGCCAGGCCTCGAGCGGCCGGCAGACCAAGTAGACGATGGCGATGGTCAGCAGGCCATAGAGGCCGAAATCCAGCCAGTCATAGGCATCCTCCGCCCAGTCCATCAGGCCGAGGGCGTAGAAGGCGGGCTGCACCAGGGTCTCGAAGATCCAGCCGGTGAGGCCGGCCCAGGCGGTGGTGAAGGCGTCCATCTCTCTCAGGCCCGGCCTTGCGGCGGCAGGGTGGCGAAGCAGAGGCCCCGCGCCTGGAGGCCGGCGATCACCTCCTCCAGCACATGGGCGAAGGGGTCCTGGCGGCTGCGGATGCCCCAGTGCAGGACCACCACCTCGCCATCCCGCGTATCGGCGATGGCGCGGCGGGCGAGTGCCGCGTTGGGATGAGCGGCGCTGTCCAGCTCGTCGCCCCAGAAGCCGCGCGCCGTCCAGCCCTGGTGGCGAAGGCCGCAGGCCGCGGCGAGGGCGACGGCGTTCGGCGTCACCCTACCGCCCGGCGCGCGCCAGAGCGGCAGGATGCGGGCCTCCGGCGCCATCTGGCGCAGCCGGGCGATCGGGCGTTCCAGCTCGTCGCAGAGGGCGCGCTGGTCCAGCACCTCGCTGCCCGGCCCGGTGCGGTTCGCGTAGCGCACCCGGCCCGGCGCCGGGTCGCCGCGGAAGTACCAGTGCCGCCAGGTATGGCTGGCGAAGGCATGGCCCTCCGCCGCCCGGGCGCGCCAGAAGGGCGCCCAGCTGTCATCGAGGGTGCGGTCGCCGCGGAAGGTCAGCTCATCGGCGACGAAGAGCGTGGCCCGCACTCCCCGGCGGCGGAGGATGGCGGCGATCTCCTCCGCCTCGCGGCTCCAGCCGGTATCGATGGTGAGGTAGACGGTGCCGCCGCAGGCCTGCTGGGCCCGGGCCGCGGCAGCCGGCAGGCCAGCAAGCCCGCCTAGCAACAGCCGCCGCCTCACCGGCGCAGCCATTGCCGCCAGAAGGAGCCAGCCTCGGCCGGCGGATGCGAGGCGGGATGCGGCGTGACGGCGGCGGGGACGGGCACCGGCGCCGCCTGGATCGCCCGCACCGGCTGCGCCGCGGCCTCGGTCTGCAGGTCCTCCGGCTCGGTCGCCGCGGTCGTCGGGCGGGGGGCGGGCAGGCCGGCGGTCGGGGCGGGCGCCATCGCCTCCCGCCGCGGCTGGACGAAGATGCCATGCGGCGAACGGCCGACGGGGATGGTCTCCGCCTGCCCCGTCGCCGTGTCGACCACCGCGATCTTGGCGATCCAGCGCAGCGTGACCCAGAGCCTGCCCTCCGGGTCGAAGGCGATGCAGTCCGGCCCGCCGGGGATGTCCCAGCGCGCCTTCGGCTCCAACGTCAGCGGGTCGAGCACGGTGATGCGGCTGTCGACCCGGCTGGTCACGTAGAGCGCCCGCCCGTCCGGGCCTGGGAAGATGGTATGGGCGCCGCGGCCGACGAAGACCGTGCGCTCGAGCCGCGCCTCGGCCGGGTTGACCACGGCCACATAGTCGGAGCCCATGACCCCGACCAGCAGCCGCCCGTTGTTCCAGATCACGCCCGCCGGCTGCGAGCCGACCTCGACCGACCAGGCGGGCTTCCGCTCGGCGAGGTCGATCGCCATCAGCCGCCGCGCGCCCTGCAGGGTGACGTAGACAAACCTGCTGTCGGGCGAGAAGGCGAGGTGGCTCGGCTTGTCCGGCACCTTCAGCCGGGCGAGGAGTGTGTGGCTCCCGGCCTCGTAGATGTCGACCTGGTCGCGGCGAAGGCTGGTGACGACCAGGTACCGCCCGTCCGGGCTGTGCTCCATGTGGTAGGGGTTGCTGAAGCGCTCGCGCCGCGTCACCTCGGCCGTGGCGGGATCGAGGAAGAGCAGCTCGTTGCCGCCGGAATCGCCGACCATCAGCTCCCGCCGGTCGGGAGTGAGGATGAGGTGGTGCACCTCCCGCAGCACGGGGATGCGCCGCACCTCCTCCCGGCTGATGCTGTCCACCACGCTGATGGAGGCATCGGCCGAGTTGAGCACGTAGACCAGGTTCGCACGGGCGAGGCCTGGCAGGACGAGGGCGAGGGCGAGGGCCGCGGGCAAGGGCCGCATTCTTGGGTGCCTTAGGACTGGATCGCCCAGGAATTCAGCGCGGCTCGGTAAATGGCAAGTTGATAGTGGTTCAATTCTCCGCCGGAACGGGCTCGAAGCGGAGCGAGACGCCGTTCATGCAGTAGCGGAGGCCGGTCGGCTGCGGCCCGTCCGGGAAGACATGGCCGAGATGGCCGCCGCAGCGGGCGCAATGCACCTCCGTCCGCGTCATGAAGAAGCTGCGGTCGGTGGTGGTGCCGACATTGCCCTCGATCGGGGCGAAGAAGCTCGGCCAGCCGGTGCCGCTCTCGAATTTGGTGCCGGATTCGAAAAGCGCCGTGCCGCAGCCGGCGCAGGCGAAGGTGCCAGGGCGCTTCTCGGCATTCAGCGGGCTGGTGCCAGGGCGCTCCGTGCCGTGCTCGCGCAGCACGCGATAGGCCTCGGGCGAGAGGCTGGCGCGCCATTCGGCGGCGGTCTTCTGCACCGGGTAGTCGGCCTCGGGGGCGGTTTCCTTGCGGAAGAGGGACATGGCTTGGGCTCCTTACGCGGCTGGCCGCTTCAGCCGGTCGGCATAGGCCTTGCGGAATTTGGTGACCTTCGGGGCGATGACGACGCGGCAATAGCCGCTCCAGGGGGTGCGGGCGAAGTAGTCCTGGTGCTCCGCCTCGCCGGGCCAGAAGCGGTCGAGCGGCTGCAGCTCAGTCACCAGCGGGGCGTCCCAGATGTTGCTCGCGCCGATCTCCGCCATCACCTCGGCGGCGACCTTCGCCTGCTCCGGCGAATGGGTCAGGATGATGGAGCGGTATTGCGGCCCCACATCGGCGCCCTGCCGGTCCTTCGTGGTCGGGTCGTGGATGGTGAAGAAGACCCGCAGCAGGTCGGCATAGGAGATCTGCGCCGGGTCGAAGGCGATCTGCACCACCTCGGCATGGCCGGTCTTCTTGCCGCAGACCTCCTCATAGGTCGGGTTCTGGGTATGGCCGCCGGCATAGCCGGAGACGACCGAGGCGACGCCGTTCAGGTCGCGATACACCGCATCCAGGCACCAGAAGCAGCCGCCGCCCAAGGTCGCAAGTTGGGTCGTTGCGAGTTCCGTCCCGCTCATCGCGCATCTCCTGACTGTTGGCTCCCAAGATAGGGTGCCGGGGCCGCGCTTGCAGCGGGGCGGGCGGATTTGCCCTTTCGGCGCCGCGGGATTATGCGGCGCGCCCGCCCTGCCCTGTCCCGGTCGCAATTCGCCAATAGTCCTGGGGCAGCATGTCCGCCTTCCATCTGGGGTAGCCGATGACCACCGCCGCCGATGCCTGTGACTGGAGCATCGTCCTCTTCACCCGGGGCGAGGCCGCGCGCCTGGCCCGCTGCCTCGCCGCCATCCGCCGGGCCGCCGGGGGCCGCGATGCGCGGGTGACCGTGCTGCTGCATGGCGACGAGGCGGCCGCCGCGGCGCTGGCCGGGCGGCTGGGCGCGGCCGCCGCGGGCCTCCGCCTCT